>NZ_JAWLSC010000014.1:1843-183681 GCF_033142465.1 Rhodococcus sp. IEGM 1318 | reverse complement strand
CCTATGGCCGCCGCTCCGGGGCAACTTTTCCAGCCTATCCCATCATGATCATCGGCGCAAACCGCTGAACATCCGGGTAAGAACTGAAGGTGAAGCACAACCATACATGATTGAAACTACTTCGAAATTTGGTCAGGCACTTCGTACAACCTCGTGTCACTCACCCTCGCAGGTGGGAGTCGGTGTCCGTGTCGCTCTGACTTGGAATAAGTTACGCGAACCTTCGATCAATTCACAAATCGCCTGGTCACAACACCGGTTCACCAGCCAAGGCCAGGTCAAACAGTTGAGCCTTTCCGCCAACTGCGAATAGGCCCGAGTGTGACGCCGAGCACCGATACCTATTCGGTGCCCACCCGCTCGATCACTCCCCCGAGTCCACGGAGATTCTCGACGAATCGCGGGTACCCACGGTCGATATGGAAGATGTCGTGAACTTCGGTAGTCCCGTCCGCGACCAACCCGGCAAGCACGAGCCCGGCGCCAGCCCGAATGTCCGAAGACCACACCGGCGCACTCGACAACACCGGAACGCCGCGGATCACAGCATGGTGACCATCAGTACGAGCGTCGGCGCCCAGTCGGATCATTTCCTCGACAAATCGGAAACGTGATTCGAACACGTTCTCGGTGATCATCGACGTGCCTTCGGCAACCGCAGCCAAGCCGATTGCCATCGGCTGCAGGTCGGTGGGGAATCCGGGATAAGGCAAGGTTGCGAAATTGACCGCCTTAGGCCGTTCGCGCTGGATGACACGGAAGCCGTCGACCTCGGGCGTCACCTCCGCGCCGGCTGTCCGAAGCTTGTCGAGGACCAGTCCGAGATGCTTGTGGTTGACCCCGCGAACGCGGACGTCGCCCCTGGTCATCGATGCTGCGACACCCCACGTTGCCGCGACGATCCGGTCACCGATGACACGATGCGTAGTCGGTTCCAGCTTGCGGACGCCTTGAATGGTGAGCGTCGAACTTCCGCCGCCCGACACCTTGGCACCCATCTCGTTGAGCATGTTGCACAGATCCACGATCTCGGGCTCGCGTGCAGCGTTGTCGATCACTGTCTCACCACGGGCGAGGACCGCTGCCATCAAGATGTTCTCGGTTGCACCCACCGACGGGAACACCAGGCGAATATTCGCGCCGTGCAGGTCATCTGCCTCGGCAACTACACATCCATGCTCGATCTCGCTGCGCGCACCCAACAGGCGGAGCCCGGATTGGTGCATGTCGAGGGGCCTCGAACCGATGGCGTCACCGCCAGGCAAGGCGACAACAGCGCGTCGACAACGCGCTACCAGCGGACCAAGCACACACACCGACGCTCGAAACTGTTTCACCGCGTCGAAGTCAGCGTGATACTTCGGCTCGGCCGGCGTCGTGATGCGCACTTCGGAGTCTTCGAGTTCAACTTCGCAGCCCAGACCTCGCAGAACGTCCGCCATCAGGGGTACGTCGAGAATGTCCGGACAGTTGGTCACGACAGTTGTGCCTTCGGCCAACAGCGCAGCGGCCATCAGCTTCAACACACTGTTCTTGGCCCCTCCCACCAGTACTTCACCTTCGAGGCGGTTACCCCCGGTCACAAGAAAGTGCTCACTCACGGTTCACAGCCTAGAGCCACAACTTCGTCGGCACCGCGCCGGTACCGTAGCCCTATGTCTGTTCACCTGACGAAGATCTACACCCGCACCGGCGACGACGGGACCACGGGCCTCAGCGATTTTTCCCGCGTGTCCAAGAACGATCCGCGTCTGATCGCCTACGCGGATTGCGACGAGACCAATGCAGCGATTGGTGTGGCCGTTGCCCTCGGCACTCCCCCGGAGAATCTCCTCGCAATGCTGCGCCAGATCCAGAACGACCTCTTCGACGCAGGGGCCGACTTGTCCACCCCCGTGGTCGAGAACCCGAAGTACCCGCCGCTACGAGTGACTCAGGCCTACATCGATCGACTCGAAGGCTGGTGCGATGAACTCAATGAGCAACTGGAACCGTTGAATTCGTTCATTCTGCCGGGCGGAACTGCCCTGGGAGCCCTGCTTCACGTAGCAAGAACCGTCTCGCGGCGTGCGGAGCGTGCAGCCTGGTCCGCCATCCATGCGAACCCGGAAGACACGAGCGTCCTCCCCGCGAAATACCTCAACAGATTGTCGGATCTGCTCTTCATCATGGGAAGAGTGGCAAATCCTGAAGGCGATGTGCTCTGGAAGCCCGGCGCCGGGGCTTGAGCGGCACCGGTCAGGCGGTGCGTCGCCTACGGGCGCGCCCGTCCGGCCGCGATTCGACCCAGGACAGGAACGCTGTCAATGCTCCACTGTCCAAGGCAATTTCGTAGGCCGACGAGCCGTCGTTGACCTTGACCACGACGATGTCGTCGCTCATGATGTCGAATTCGGTACCCGAGGGAGAGCGACGGCTCTCGACCTCGATACCTTGACGATCAATCCTGGAGTCCGGGCCTGGCCGCAGACTCGACAGTTTGAAAAAGACGAAGGTGGTTTCGCCGTAGCGAATGATTCCGTGACGCCACCCGCTGTCCCCCGGGGATGGCAGAACACGAAGCAGTGCAGCGGTACCGCCGCGACGTAGAACCAGCAGACGATACAGAAAAGCCGCGACGAGAACCGCGAGCAGCACAACCAGAATGATCAACACAGTCATTCCGAATGTCACTGTTCGTCGGCTCCCGTCGCGGCTTTACTCGAGTAACTTACGCGCGCTCGACGGCCCGGAGCTGACCCTTGGCGACCGCAATCGCTTCGAGGTCGCCCGAGTTCTCAGCCAAGACAGCCTTGGCTGCCTCGACGTCGATGTCCTGTGCCATGTCCGCGGACTCGGCAAGGATCGTCACCGTCGTCGCAGTGACGGAGAGGAACCCTCCGTGTACTGCAGCAACGATACGCTCGCCGTCGACCGAGGTGATCGACACGGTTCCGCCCTCGATCAGCTGGCCGAGGACCGGCTCATGCCCAGGCATGATTCCGATTTCACCCTCGGTGGTCTGAGCGCTGACCAGCGTCGCCGAACCAGACCACAAGCGCTGCTCGACGGCAACGAGTTCTACGGTCATCTCAGCCATCGTGGACTACTTCCCGGCCATCTTCTTGGCTGCAGCCTCGACGTCGTCGAGTCCACCGCAGCTGTTGAATGCCTGCTCGGGCAGGTGATCGAACTCGCCCTTGCAGACGCGGTCGAAGGCTTCGATCGTGTCGCGGAGCGGCACGACGGAGCCGGGCTCACCGGTGAACTTCTCGGCAACGATGAAGTTCTGGCCGAGGAACTTCTGGATACGACGGGCGCGGCCGACGAGGACCTTGTCCTCTTCCTGAAGCTCGTCCATACCGAGGATGGCGATGATGTCCTGCAGTTCCTTGTACTTCTGCAGGATGCGCTTGACCTCGTTGGCAACGCGGAAGTGCTCTGCACCGACGATGCCGGGCTCCAGGATGCGGGAGGTCGAGCTCAGCGGATCCACAGCGGGGTAGATACCCATCTGCGAAATCGGGCGCGAGAGCTCGGTGGTGGCATCGAGGTGCGCGAACGTCGTAGCCGGTGCGGGGTCGGTGTAGTCGTCGGCGGGCACGTAAATAGCCTGCAGCGAGGTGATCGAGCGACCGCGGGTCGAGGTGATGCGCTCCTGCAGCTCACCCATCTCGTCCGCCAGCGTGGGCTGGTAGCCCACTGCCGAAGGCATACGGCCGAGGAGGGTGGAAACCTCGGAACCTGCCTGCGTGAAGCGGAAGATGTTGTCGATGAACAACAGGACGTCCTGGCCCTGAACGTCGCGGAAGTACTCCGCCATCGTCAGTGCGGACAGGGCGACGCGCATACGCGTTCCGGGCGGCTCGTCCATCTGGCCGAAGACAAGGGCGGTGTCCTGGAGGACGCCCATCTCTTCCATTTCCAGGTGGAGGTCGGTGCCCTCACGGGTACGCTCACCGACGCCTGCGAACACCGAGGTGCCCGAGAACTCGCGAGCGATACGCGTGATCATTTCCTGGATCAGAACGGTCTTGCCGACGCCGGCGCCACCGAACAGGCCGATCTTTCCGCCCTTGACGTACGGGGTGAGAAGGTCGATGACCTTGATGCCGGTCTCGAGGATCTCGGTCTTACCTTCGAGCTGATCGAAGGCTGGTGGCTTGCGGTGGATGCCCCACTGCTCGCCGTCGCGGCCGAGGCCCGGGGTGTCGAGGCAATCGCCCAGTGCGTTGAACACGTGGCCCTTGACGACGTCACCGACGGGAACCGAGATCGGCTTTCCCGAGTCGGTCACTGCAGTGCCGCGGACGAGGCCGTCGGTGGGCTGCATGGAGACGGTGCGGACCAGGTTGTCACCGAGGTGCTGTGCAACCTCGAGCGTCAGCGTCTTGGCGACCGAGGGAAGCGTGATCTCGGCGTTCAGGGCGTTGAACAGTTCAGGAACAGCGCCACGCGGGAATTCAACGTCCACGACGGGACCGATGACCCGCACGACGCGGCCGGCTACGGCCGAAGCCGAACCTGCCCCGTTGTTTTCGGTTACTGCTGCGGTCATGTGCTAGTCACTTCCTGCGCTCGAGGCGAGCGCGTTGGCGCCGCCGACGATCTCGCTGATTTCCTGGGTGATCTGGGCCTGGCGAGCCTGGTTGGCCTGACGGCTCAACGTGTTCACCAGTTCGTTTGCGTTGTCCGTCGCGGCCTTCATAGCTGTACGACGGGCTGCCGACTCCGATGCCGCAGCATCGAGAAGCGACGAGAAGATACGAGTGCTGACGTACTTCGGGAGAAGAGCACCGAGAAGCTTCTCGGGCTCGGGCTCGAAGCTGAAGTCCGCGACGGGGCCATTGTCATGGTCGTCGTCGTGGCCGTTGGTCAGCATGTCGTCACCGAGTTCGATGCGCTCTTCCGACACGAAGACCTCGAGAGGAGCCATACGGCGAACCTCGGGAGTCTGCGTCAGCATCGACACGAAGCGGGTGTAGACGATATGGAGTTCGTCGACGCCCTCGATCGTGCCTTCACCGTTCGGAGCGGCAACCTGGTTACCCGAACCAGCCATGAACAGCTCCACCAGGTGGCGGCTGGCCTTCGCTGCATCCGAGTAACCCGGATCCTGCGAGAAGCCCGTCCACGCAGCACCGATGTCGCGGCCGCGGAACGTGTAGTAGCCGAGTCCCTTGGAACCGAGCACGTAGACGACCGGCTCCTTGCCCTCGCTGCGGAGGAGAGCCATGAGCTCTTCTGCCTGCTTGAGGACGTTGGAGTTGTAGCCACCACACATGCCGCGGTCACTGGTGACAACAAGCACAGCAGCCCGCTTGGGCTCCGGACGCTCGTTGAGCAACGGGTGATCGAGCGAAGCAGACGCACTCGCCAATTCGGTGAGTACCTTCGTGATCTCCTCGGCATACGGCTTGGACGCGGCGACGCGAATCTGAGCCTTGGTGATACGCGAAGTCGCGATCAGTTCCTGTGCCTTGGTGATCTTCTTGGTCGAGTTGACCGACTTGATACGAGACCGCAATTCGAGAATGCTCGCCATCGATCAATCACTCTCCCTTCGGAATTCGCAGTGTCATGGGCGCGTACGTCACTTGCTGACGGTCTTGCGCTTGACGTTGATCTGCTCGTTCGCGACCTCGTCGGCGCCCAAAGCGTCAGCCTCGGCTTCGTTCACGACCCGGCTTCCGTCGGATGCGATGAAGCCTTCCTTGAACTTGTTCGTTGCAGCGATCAGCTCAGCAGCGTTGTCGGCATCGAGTGCCTTACCGCCGTTGATGCTGGAGTAGACGCTTGCAGCCGAGTGCTTGAGGTCTTCGAGCAGTTCCTTCTCGAAGCGACGGACGTCGCCGATCGGAACGCTGTCGAAGATGCCTTCGCCTGCGAGGTAGATCGAGACGATCTGGTCCTCGACGGGGATCGGGCTGTACTGATCCTGCTTGAGCAGCTCGACCAGACGGGCACCGCGCTCGAGCTGAGCCTTGGAGGCAGCGTCGAGGTCGGATGCGAAGGCGGAGAACGCTTCGAGCTCACGGAACTGAGCCAGTTCCAGACGCAGCGAACCGGAAACCTTCTTCATGCCCTTGGTCTGTGCAGCGCCACCGACGCGGGAGACCGAGATACCGACGTTGATCGCGGGGCGAACGCCCTTGTTGAACAGGTCGGACTCGAGGAACACCTGACCGTCGGTGATGGAGATGACGTTGGTCGGGATGTATGCCGAGACGTCGTTCGCCTTGGTCTCAATGATCGGCAGAGCCGTCAGCGAGCCACCGCCGAGTGCGTCGGACAGCTTCGCCGAACGCTCCAGCAGACGGGAGTGCAAGTAGAAGACGTCACCGGGGTAAGCCTCGCGTCCCGGCGGGCGACGCAGCAGGAGCGAGATGGCGCGGTACGCCTCTGCCTGCTTGGTCAGGTCGTCGAACACGACCAGAACGTGCTTGCCCTGGTACATCCAGTGCTGGCCGATGGCCGAGCCGGTGTACGGTGCGAGCCACTTGAAGCCTGCGGAATCAGATGCCGGAGCAGCAACGATGGTGGTGTACTCCATCGCGCCCTTCTCCTCGAGGGCAGCCTTGACGCCCGCGATGGTGGAACCCTTCTGACCGATGGCAACGTAGATGCAGCGAACCTGCTTGTTGACATCGCCGGAATCCCAGTTGGCCTTCTGGTTCAGGATGGCGTCGATGCAGACCGCGGTCTTGCCGGTCTTGCGGTCGCCGATGATGAGCTGGCGCTGGCCGCGGCCGATCGGGGTCATGGCGTCGATAGCCTTGATTCCGGTCTGAAGCGGCTCTTCGACCGGCTGGCGCTCGAGCACCGAAGCAGCCTGCAATTCGAGTGCACGGTTCTCGGTGCTCTCGATCTCGCCGAGGCCGTCGATGGGCGCACCCAGCGGGTCGATGACGCGGCCGAGGAAAGCATCGCCGACGGGAACCGACAGAACGTCGCCCGTGCGCTTTACTTCCTGGCCTTCTTGGATGTTCTGGTAATCGCCAAGGATGACGGCACCGATTTCGGTGGCATCCAGGTTGAGCGCGACGCCGACGATTCCACCGGGGAACTCCAACAGCTCGTTGGACATAGCCGAAGGCAGGCCAGAGACGTGCGCAATGCCGTCACTGGTGTCGGTCACTGTGCCGACCTCCTCACGGGAGGCCTCCGGGGAGTAGCTCGCGGTGTAGTTATCGATCGCGCTACGGATCTCGTCGGAGGAGATCGTCAGCTCCGCCATGTTTTTCCTGCTCTCGGTGTCTGGTCTTCGAAAAGATCTGGAGTATGTGTTCGGCTGAAGGACTACTTGAGGTTCTTCCGCAGTGCTGCGAGTCGACCCGCTGCGCTGCCGTCGATAACCTCGTCGCCCACCCGGACGACCAAGCCGCTGAGGAGTTCTGGATCGACCTCGACGTGTACTGCTACCGGCTTCCCGTAGGTGCGGGTAAGAGTGCTGGCCAAGCGATCCGACTGCTCCGAGCTCAACGCCGAGGCGCTGCGAACGTGAGCAACGGTGGTATCGCGCTGCGCTGCGGCAAGATTCGACAGCTGATCGAAAGTGTCTGCGGGTGCAGACTTCAACCGGCCGACGGCCTGTCCGGCGAGTGCCTCGGTGACCGCGGTGACCTTGCCGTAGAGCAAGCGGGAGAGGAACTCACGCTTGCGGGCTGCGGGAACCGACAGATCCGAGAGCGTCTGCTCCAGGCTGGGATCCCCTGCCACGATGCGACCGAGACGGAAGAGCTCGTCCTCAACGGTGTCCAACTGGCTCTGATCGGCTGCGGCGCGGAGCAGAGCTTCGCGTCCGAGCAGTTCGAGCGAGTTGACCAAGTCGCGGGCCGCAGACCAGTCCTGGCCTGCAGCTGCCTTCACGGTGGCGAGCGCCTCGGCGCCGACCTTTCCGGAGAACAACTGCTCTGCCAAAGCCTGGCGACCAGCGGCCGGTGCCGAAGCGTCAGCCAGCGCGCTGCGAAGAGCGCGCTGGCCGTCGAGTACCTCGACCACCGAGAAGAGCTCGGACCCAGCCTGAGCAGAAGCAGCAGTTGCGGCTCCTGCAGAGACGGCGCCCAGGGCACTGCTCAGCGCAGAACGAGTCTGCGCCAAGGCTTCACGGCTCGCTGCGTACATGTTGCTCACTTCCTGGCTGAATCAGCGCTGACGGTGTCGAGCTCGTTGAGGAAACGATCAACCGTTCCGGCGCGCTTCACGTCGTCGGCGAGGGACTCCCCGATGACCTTCTCGGCCAGGTCTACAGCGGTCTTGCCGAGATCCGAGCGGAGCTCAGCGACGATCTGCTGACGCTGGGCGACGAGCTGGCTGTGACCTGCGGCCACGATGCGGTCGCTCTCGTCCTGCGCCTGAACCTTCATGTCAGCGATGATCTGCTGACCCTGGGTACGCGCTTCCTCACGGATCTGCGCTGCCTCGGTACGAGCTTCGGCGAGCTGTGCGCGGTACTGCTCGAGCGCTGCTGCTGCCTCCGCCTGTGCGTCTTCGGCTTTCTTGATGCCGCCCTCGATCTGCTCGGTGCGTTCGGCCAAGACCTTCTGGAACTTCGGAAGAACGAGCTTCCAGAAGACGAAGCCAACTACTACGAGCGCGACCGCGGACCACACGATGTCGTATGTCTCGGGGATGAGGGGATTGTGTTCAGTCGTCCCCTCCGCCGCGAGAATTGCGATGGTGGCTGCCATGTCGGTCTTAGAAGATGAAGCCGGCGACGAGGCCGATCAGCGCGAGGGCCTCGGTGAATGCAATACCGAGGAACATGGTGGTACGAACCTGGCCGGCCATCTCGGGCTGGCGGACCATGCCTTCGATTGCCTTGCCCACAACGATGCCCACGCCGATGCCGGGGCCGATTGCTGCGAGGCCGTAGCCGATGGCTCCGTAGCCGCGCGACTTGGTCTCGACAACTTCCTGAGCGAGGTAAGCGATGCTCATGGTGTTCCATTCCCTTTCTGTTGACCTCCGCCGGATTCGGCAAGAGGCTCAGTTCTTGGTGTAGCTGGTGAGGAGGTAAAAGGTCAGTGCTCGTCGGCGTGGAGCGCCAGATCGATGTACACCGCGGTCAGCAACGCGAACACGTAAGCCTGCAGGAAGATGACCAGCAGCTCGAAGAACGTGAATGCGATACCGGCAATGATCGACGGAACACCGAAGATCGCCTGGAATCCGCCGGACACGAAGAAGAAGTAGTTCGTCGCGCTGAAGAACAGCACCAGCAGGATGTGGCCGGCCAACATGTTGGCCATGAGACGAACCATCAGCGTGAACGGACGCAGGATGAAGGTCGAGATGAACTCGATGGGCACCAACAGGAAGTGCAAGGGCAACGGGACGCCGGGAACGACGATGCTGCTCTTGACGTACTTGAAGAAGCCGTACTTCTTGATTCCCACGTAGTTGAACACGATGTAGGCGAGCGCTGCGAGTACCAGCGGCATACCGATTCGCGCGTTCGGCGAGATGTTCAGGAAAGGAATGATGCTGGCCAGGTTGCTGGCGACCACGATGAAGAAGATCGTCGTGATGACCGGCAGGAAGCGCTTGCCCTGTTCCTTGCCCAGGATCTCCTCGGCGATGTTGATGCGAACGAAGTCGAGCGCAAGCTCAGCTGCGTTCTGAAGTCCGCGGGGAACCAATCGAGGACTGCGCATCGCGATCACGAAGAAGGCTGCGACCAGTACCGACATCAGCAGACGAATCAGCATCAGACGGTCGAGCTCGAAGGGGCCCGCGTGAATCAACACGGAGGGCGGGAAAAAATCGTCTAGTGACGGCGCATGGAATTCATCCGCGGCCAGGGTGGTGACGCTCAGCGTTCTCTCCCGTAGTCGGTCCGCAGCCATCATTGACTGCGGTTCGATCGGACATTGACGATCTACAAGTCGACAAGTTCGACTCGCGCATTCGTCAGCAGCTGGAGAACCCTAGAGGGGCCTGGCGTCTGTCGGTGTCGGCGACTCTCGTCGACTCAGTGGTCAGAATTTCGACCACCTGCGAGCACATGGCATCGTCGGCTGAGTGTTACTCGGCCCACCATTGCTCTCGCTTGAACCGAACCTTATCAAGTCATCTACGACATTGTGTAGATGGGGTACCTGGAAGTCCGATTAGTTACCTCTTGTAGTACTACTGGTCGTCGTCGACGTTGCTGCTGGGAGTGGGATCGACGTACGGAGTTTTGGTTCCGAGAACGCCGTATGTCTCCGCACCGAGCACGACGACCAGCGACATGATGATGACCAGGACGAGAGCGGTCTTGTTGTAGAAATCCATGTCCGAGAGGACAAAGAGAACAACCATCGCGAGAATCATCTTCAGCAGCCACGTGCCGAGAAGAACGGCGCCAGCCGTGAGCGCAGGCAACTTCGCTGTGAGCAGCACGCCCAGTGCCGTGAACAGAATGAACCCGCCGCCGACGGCTGCTCCGATCAAAGCGCCGTAGACGCCTTCCTTGCCGGCGAAGAGCCCGCCCAGGAGCGCGCCGACCACGGCCAGCGCGATCAGCCCCATCACACCCCACTTCACGGCCGACTTCATGGCGGCGGTCGAATCAGGGATGGGTTGCGAGGCAGGTACAGGCTGCGGCGTGTTCGTCACGATGCCCAAGGGTAATGGATCGGGAAACTTGGCTACCGACGCTGTTGCTTGCGATCGATCAGGGACGGCACCGCGGTGAAGAACAAGGCAATGACCAACCCGGCCGCAACCAGTACGACAACCAGCTGACGATTGAGCAGCGAGGATCCGACGGCACCGAAAGCCAGAACGCTGACCCACAGGTAGATGACCAGCACAACCCGTCGGTGCGTGTGTCCGATTTGCAGGAGGCGATGATGCAGGTGCATCTTGTCCGGACTGAACGGACTGACGCCCGCTTTCGTCCGGCGGATCACGGCCAGGAGCATGTCCAGCATGGGGATGAACATCACAGCTCCGACCAGCAACAACGGCGCGAGAAGGCCGACGAGGTCGCGGGTTCCGTAGGCAGCGAGCGGAATACGACCGGACGCGCTGGTCGAGATCGCAGCCAGCATCAGACCGATCAACATCGACCCGGAATCGCCCATGAAAATGCGCGCTGGATTGAAGTTGTGCGGAAGAAAACCGAGACAAGCGCCTGCCAAGGCTGCCGCGATCATCGCCGGCGGATAGACGCTCGCGTCGCCGCCCTGATCGTGGAGCAGACCGATCGAGAAGATGAGGATCGCCAAGGCCGCGATGAGGCCCAAACCGGCGGCCAATCCGTCGAGACCGTCGACGAAGTTCATCGCGTTGATGGTCGCCACGGCGATAGCCACCGTGAACAGTCCCGATTGAATCTGATCGAGGATGATCGTGGACCCACCGTCTCCACCGAAAGGGTTGTAGATGATGAACCAACTGACGCCCATCACCACAAGAACTCCGGCAGCAGTCACCTGACCCACGAACTTGGTGAGAGCGTCGAGGCCCCACCTGTCGTCGATCACGCCCACGAGGACGATGACGGCGCCCGCGACGAGCGCAGCGTGTACATCTGGACTACCGAAGCCGAAACCTCTTGTGAGCGCCGGTAATTGCTGCGCGAACAGCAGACCGACAGCCATGCCGATGTACATTCCGACGCCACCGAGGCGCGGAATCGGCTCGACGTGAACGTCCCGATCACGAGGAATCGCGACAGCGCCGAACCGCAGCGCCAACAACCGGACAGCGCCAGTCGCCAGGTAGGTCACCACCGCCGCCGTACACAGCACGAGCAAAAGTTCACGGATGGGAACACCCGCTCCCCCGCCACCCTGTGCCAGATACGTGGTCGCCTCGTAGGAAGTGATCACTGCGCGAGATCACCCGTCTGGCGGGCATAGGCAGGCTTTGCCCGGACCAATTCGCGAACGCCGTCGGCAACTGCTGCCAACTCGGCCTCTCCAGACGTGGTGGCGGGGTCCGCGACAACTGCGCGCGCGATCAACTCCCCCACCACGCTCATGTCGGAGCGGTTGAAACCCTGGGTCGTGACGGCCGCAGATCCGACGCGGATTCCGGACGTGACGGCGGGCGACTGCGGATCGAACGGAATCGCGTTCTTGTTGAGCGTGATCGAAGCCAGTCCGCACCTACGCTCGGCGTCGACTCCGGCGACGCCGATTGCGCGCAGGTCGAGAAGCGCCAGATGCGTGTCGGTTCCCCCGGACACGGTGCGCAGACCGCGAGCTTCCAACGACTGCGCGAGTGCCGATGCGTTGGCAACCACTTCCTGTGCATACCAACGATATTCCGGCGTCGACGCCTCTTTGAACGCAACCGCTTTCCCGGCGATCGCATGCATCATCGGGCCGCCTTGAATGAAGGGGAACACCGCACGATCGACAGCCGAGGCATGCTCGCTGCGGCACAGGATCATTCCGCCGCGCGGGCCTCTGAGGACTTTGTGCGTCGTCGCGGAGACGACGTCGGCATAGGGAACGCACGACGGTATCGCCCGACCTGCCACCAGTCCGATGAAGTGGGCGGCGTCGACCCACAGAATCGCACCGACCTCGTCTGCGATCGACCGGAAGGCTGCGAAGTCGATGGTGCGGGAATACGCGGTAGCGCCGGCGACGATGATTTTCGGCTTGTGCGCCAGAGCCAGGGTGCGAACCTCGTCGTAGTCGATCAATTCGGTGGCCGAATCGACGTGATAGGGAACGGTGGTGAACCACTGCCCCGAAAAGCTGACCCGAGACCCGTGAGTCAGATGCCCACCGTGCGGCAGACTCATCGCCAATACGGTGTCGCCGGGCTTGGCGAAAGCGGCATACACCGCGAGATTCGCAGTGGCCCCCGAATGCGGTTGGACGTTGACGTGCTCGGCGCCGAACAGCGCCTTTGCCCGATCGATCGCCAGATTCTCGGCTACGTCGACGTACTCGCACCCGCCGTAGTAACGCCGACCCGGATAGCCCTCGGCGTACTTGTTGCTCAGGGTCGAACCCAAGGCAGCCAGTACGGCAGGGCAGGTGAAGTTCTCGCTCGCGATGAGTTGAAGTCCGTCGCGCTGACGCTCGAGTTCGGCCAGCGCAATAGCCGCGATCTCGGGGTCTGCCGTGGCAAGCTCACCGAAATCCGGTCCCCAGTACTTGGATTCCCCCGCGCGCTCGCCGCCGGCGCCGACCATCGTTACGAAGCTCCCTCTACGAGGCTTTCCGGACTGGTGCCCAATACCTCGGCGATGGATTCTGCCGAGACGGCACCCACTCGCAAGATACGCGGTGAATTGCCGGTCAGGTCGACGATCGTGGAAGCAACGGCGTGTTCGGCCTTGCCTCCGTCGAGGTACACGCTGGCAGATCCGCCGAGCTGATCTCGGGCTTCCTCGACGGTAGTTGCCGGCGGACGCCCCGAAATGTTGGCGCTCGAGACGGCAAGCGGTCCGACATCGCGCAACAATTCGAGGGCAACCGGGTGCAGGGGCATGCGAAGCATGACCGTTCCGCGGGTATCGCCCAGGTCCCAGGCGAGTGAAGGTGCCTGCTCGACGACCAAGCTCAGTCCACCGGGCCAGAACGCGCGGATCAGATCCCGCGCCTGCGGGCGCACGCTGTAGACGAGTCCGTCGATGGTGTTCCACGATCCGACCAGAACCGGGACAGGCATGTCTCGTCCGCGGCCCTTGGCGCGCAACAGACTCGTGACAGCTTCGCTGTCGAACGCGTCGGCGGCGAGTCCGTAAAGGGTGTCGGTAGGGAGAACTACGAGTCGGCCTGCCTTGAGCGCGTTCTTCGCGGCGGCCAAGCCTGCGGTTCGGGAATCTGTCTGACTGCAGTCGTACACGGTGCTCACTCAGCCATCCTTTCACTCTGCGCTTCGGGCGTTCGATTCCGCTGGGCTTCGACGTCGGTGGCGACACGTCTGGCGACGACGAAGCGCGGACGACCGGCAAGATCTGGATGCTGCGCGACCTCGCCGAATACCCGGCGCGCCGAGAACAGCGCAGCGACGCCGTCCCCATTGGTGTCGTCGTGCTCGATGCCTGCCGCGCCGCCGATGCGAAGCCACCGCGCGATGTTGCTGATCATGGGTTTGATGACGGACAGACCGTCGGCACCGCCGAACAGTGCGGTGTGTGGGTCGTAATCGATGACCTCAGGCTGCAATTGCGCGCCTTCGGGGATGTACGGCGGATTGGAAACGACCAGATCGACGCCCCCCTCGAGCCCTGGCAACAGGTTCCGATCGGTGACATCGCCCTGATGCAGATGGATCGGTGTATCACCGGCGGCCTCGCGGTCGGCGGCATTACGACGCGCCCACGCCAGCGCGGCGGGCTCCTTCTCCACGGCGTGCACGACTGCGTCGGGGCGAGCCTCGGCGATGGACAGCGCGAGGACACCCGATCCCGTGCACAGGTCCAGGACTACCGGCGGCTTACTCCCGCAACCTTCGAGGAACGAGAGCGCCCAACCCATGAGCAGTTCGGTTTCGGGCCGTGGAATGAAGACACCCGGACCGACAGCGACGTCGATGTTGCCCATCGACGCGACTCCGATGATGTGCTGCAACGGAATCCGCTTCACTCGTTGCGCAACCAACTCGTCGAACGCCGCGATGACCTCGGGATCGACCAACGGGATCAAACCGAGACGCGTGCGTTCGACGCCGAGCAGGTGGGATGCCAACAACTCGGCGTCGGTGCGTGGGCTGGGCACACCTGCGGCGTCGAGCTGTTTTGCAGCTTCGATCAGCGCCAAACGAAGTGGAAGTCGACTCACGGGTACAGCCTGCCACGCTCGACCGACACGCGGTTCACCGAGTTCCCGGCGGGGGGAAGGTCAGTCATGGTCTGCATCTACTCGGCCGCGAGACGCGCCTCTCGGTCCGCCTTGCCCAATGCGTCGAGGAGTGCGTCGAGGTCACCGTCGAGCACCGCATCGAGGTTGTGTGACTTGAATCCGATGCGGTGATCGGTGATGCGGTTCTCGGGGAAGTTGTAAGTGCGGATGCGCTCCGAACGGTCCACCGTCCGAACCTGACTCTGGCGACCTGCCGACGCTTCTGCGTCCGCGGCCTCCTCGGCGACTACCTGCAAACGGGCTGCGAGCACCTGCATGGCGCGAGCCTTGTTCTGAAGCTGTGAACGCTCATTCTGACAGGTGACGACGATGCCGGTCGGAAGGTGCGTGATTCGAACAGCGGAGTCCGTCGTGTTGACGCCCTGACCGCCCTTGCCGGACGAACGGTAGACGTCGATACGCAGGTCACTTTCGTCGATCTGAACCTGCTCGACCTCTTCGGGTTCCGGGTACACCAGAACGCCGGCGGCCGAAGTGTGAACGCGTCCCTGGGATTCGGTGACGGGCACTCGCTGGACGCGGTGAACGCCGCCCTCGAACTTCAGCCGCGCCCACACTCCGTCCGGGGTGTCGGACTTGCTCTTGATCGACAGCGTGGCTTCCTTGTATCCGCCGAGATCGGAGACCGTCGCGTCGAGAATCTCGACGCGCCAGCCGTGCCGTTCCGCGTACCGGACGTACATGCGGGCCAGGTCCGAGGCGAAGAGTGCGGATTCTTCGCCACCCTCACCGGACTTCACTTCGAGGACGATGTCGTCGCCGTCGTGCGGATCTCGGGGTGCTAACTGATCGGTCAGCGTCTGCTCGAGCTGCGTGACCTCGGCTTCGAGATCGGGGATCTCGGCGGCGAAGCTGGAATCGTCGGCAGCGAGTTCGCGCGCGGCTTCCAGATCGTCTTGTGCGGCCGTGAGCTTGTTGTACGTCGACATAATCGGCGAGAGCTCGGAGAAGCGCTTACCGACACGCCTGGCAGCCGCAGGGTCGTTGTGCAGCGCCGGATCGGACATCTGTGCTTCGAGACCGGCGTGCTCCGCCAAGATGTCGTCGATGGCCGAGGGCTGGGTTGCGCCTGCCATGGTTCGCTCCGCTCTGAGTTTCGATTCCTACGGTGCGCGCTTGAAGGTATTTCGACGCCGGGACCCGGGAAACGCGCAAACCGAGTGCAGGCACAAAAAAGCCGACGCCCGATCTGCGCATGGCAGATCGGGCGTCGGCGGAACAGCTAGGACTCGGTGGCCGGGACCTTGCTGTCTGCGCGCTTGCCGTAGCGAGCCTCGAAGCGAGCGACGCGTCCACCGGTGTCGAGAATCTTCTGCTTGCCCGTGTAGAACGGGTGGCACTGCGAGCAAACCTCGACGTTGATGCGTCCGGACTCCTTGGTGCTGTGGGTCTCGAACGTGTTACCGCAACCGCAGACGACGGTGGTCGCTACGTAAGTTGGGTGGATTCCTGCCTTCATGGTGTCCCTTTCAATGGTCGCCGGGTCGACGTCGCCAATCGACATCGTGAACCGGAACCGGACTCGGCCGTTCAGTATGCCAGATGCGGTACCTCACCAGATAATCCGCGTCTCGCACGCCTCGGGGTGGCTGTACGAAGGTGTCAACGCACTGCCCCTCGGTTTTGTTCCGCCCATGCAAAAGGCCCACAACCAGCTGGTTGTGGGCCTTTTGACGTCGAGTCGATCAGTCGTCGATCGCACCCGGTGCGGTCTTGGAGACCTGCATCAGGAACTCGAGGTTGTTCTTGCTCTTCTTCAGTCGATCAATCAGCAGATCGATGGCCTGATGCGAGTCCAGACCGGACAGGACGCGGCGGAGCTTGTGCAGCACCGCAGCTTCGTCCGGGCTCAGGAGCAGCTCGTCCTTACGCGTGCTGGACGGGTTGACGTCCACGGCCGGGAACACGCGGCGTTCGGCGATCTTGCGATCGAGCTTGAGCTCGGCGTTGCCGGTGCCCTTGAACTCTTCGAAGATCACGGTGTCGCCGGTGGATCCGGTCTCGACCATTGCGGTAGCGATGATGGTGAGCGATCCACCGTTCTCGATGTTGCGGGCAGCACCGAGGAAACGCTTCGGCGGGTACAGGGCCGTCGAGTCGACACCACCGGAGAGGATGCGTCCCGATGCCGGCGAGGAGTTGTTGTACGCACGACCCAGACGCGTGATGGAGTCGAGCAGTACGACGACGTCCTTACCCATCTCGACCAGGCGCTTCGCACGCTCGATTGCCAGCTCAGCAACTGCGGTGTGATCTCCCGGCGGGCGGTCGAAGGTGGAGGAAATGACCTCACCCTTCACACTGCGCTGCATGTCGGTCACTTCCTCGGGACGCTCGTCCACGAGGATGACCATCAGGTAGCACTCAGGATTGTTGGTGGCGACGGCATTCGCGATCGCCTGCAACACGCTGGTCTTACCGGCCTTGGGAGGGCTCACGATGAGGGCACGCTGGCCCTTACCGATGGGCATCACCAGGTCGATGACACGCGTCGTGAGAATGTGCTGCTCGGTCTCGAGGCGCAGACGCTGGTTCGGGTACAGCGGCGTGAGCTTGTTGAACTCGGGGCGCTTCTTCGCGGCCTCGATGTCGCCGCCATTGACCGTGTCGATACGGACCAGTGGGTTGAACTTCTGACGCTGACTGCCCTGCTCACCGTCACGCGAGACCCGGACGGCACCGGTGATGGCGTCGCCACGGCGAAGGCCGTTCTTGCGGATCAGGTTCATGGAGACGTAGACGTCGTTGGGACCGGCGAGGTACCCGGACGTACGCACGAAGGCGTAGTTGTCGAGGACGTCGAGGATGCCGGCGACTGGCTGCAGGACGTCGTCCTCACGGATCTCGGTCTCGCGCGAATCGTTGGGTGCGCCACCCTCACCGCGGTCGCGACCACGGCCACGACGCTCACGGAAGCGGCGTCCGCGGCGTCCGCGTCCACCCTCTTCGTCGTCGTCCGGGCCGTTGTTGCGGTTGTCCGTACGCGGACCGGCGTTGTTCTGGCCTGCGTTGTTCTGGTTACCGCGATCCTGGCGATCCTGACGGTCCTGGTTGCCCCGGTTGCCTTGGTTGTCGCGCTGGCCCTGGTTGTCGCGCTGGCCCTGGTTGTCGCGCTGGCCCTGGTTGTCGCGCTGACCCTGGTTGTCGCGGTTGCGCTCGCGGCGGGGACGCTCGTTGCCCTGCTCAGCGGGCGCCTGATCAGCGTCGGACTTGCCCTCGGTGCGTGCCGGACGCTCGGCCGGAGCCTCAGCCTGGGCGGTCTCGTTGGCTTTCGAGGTATCGGCGGCCTTCGCGGTGTCCGCGTCGGACTTGGCCGAAGGTGCTTCCTGCTCGATGCTCAGTTCACCCTGGTCGGGTGAACCTGCACGACGAGCGGCGCCGCGACGCTGACGTCCGCGACGGGGTGCGCTCTGATCGGAATCCTCGGCGGATTCGGTACGCGCAGGCGCGGCCTCGGCAGGAGCGGATTCGGCTGCCGGAGCTGTTTCGGCTGCGGGGGTTTCGGTACGTGCTGCGCGAGTGCTCTTGGCACGAGTGCGCGCAACGGGTGCGTCGTCGAGCGTGAGTTCGCTCTGTGCGGGTGCAGCCTTTGCGCTGCCGCCCTGGCGCTCCTTGATGGCTGCGATCAGGTCGCCCTTGCGCATACCGGAAGTGCCTTTGATGCCCAGTTCACCCGCAAGAGTGCGGAGTTCGGTGAGCACCATGCCGGAGAGTCCGGCACCACGACGCGTTTCCGCACGCTTCGTGGAGGTCGCCACCGCACCGTTCGATGCTGAAGATGACGCCTGAGAATTGTCGCCTGATTCCGACCCGGCGGGTGCAGAAGTGGCGATGAGGTCCGTATCGGTCACGGAGGTCCTTTCCTTCCCTCACTCGCACTGCGCAAAGTCGAGGGTTCGTCCCGCAGTTCGATTGAATACCGAACTCGGTGGTGCCGTACGTGGTTGCTGTCCAGAACTGCCGGCTTGTCCGCCGTCACATGATTGTCAGAAACTCTCGCCTCAAACTTTTCATGCGCTCGCAAACCTGCCCAACGCGCCTTCGTCGTCGATTCACTCCCCCGTGTGGTGAACCCCAGAGTTGTGGAACCTCTGAGTGTTCGATCCGCGGAGGATCCAAACCTTCGGAGAAGGTACAAGCGCGAGGATCATGCCTGCGAGAATCATGCCAAGGACTGTGGACCCCGATTGGGAAGGAGTTTTGCCCCCTGGTGATGCACCGGCGACTGACGCGCACGATGTACGGACATAGCCCAGGATAGCGCCCAAACCTGAGTCCGGCAAGAATTTGGACGACTGGGTGTGTCAGTTCACTACCGATCGGTAGTGCGCGATCACCAGGACCAAGGCAGGGATCAGACCGTGGTCGTGGATACTTCGACGCCGTCGGCGATGTCCAATTCGAGCACACGGAGTCCGTCTGCCCGCGCCGCTTCGGCGAGTTCGACGGGGAACGGTTCTGTGCTGAGCGCCAACACGGTGGGACCTGCTCCGGAAACGGTCGCAGCGATGCCGGCCTCACGCAGGATGCCGATCCACCGAGTCGTGAGCGGTAGAGCGGGCGCGCGCTGTGCTTGATGCAGGCGATCTTCGGTAGCTGCCATCAACAGATCAGGCCGAGCCGTGAGCGCGACGACGGCAAGTGCACTGCGGCTCGCGTTGAACGACGCATCCTGGTGCGGAACCAATTCGGGCAGGAGCCCACGGGTGTGTGCGGTGGACGACCGTTCCTCGGGAACCAGTGCAACGGCACGGATATCGGGATGTACGTCGAGTTTCGCCGCGGAGTAGATCGGCTCGTCGCCTTCGATGGCCGGCGGGCAACTCCACGAGACGACTGCGCCGCCGAGAACACTGGCAGACGCGTTGTCCGGGTGACCTTCGAACTCGGAAGAGAGCTGAACCAACTGATCTTCCGTCAAACCGATCTCGGCATCGAGCGCGCGTGCCAGACCGTTGGCCGCAGCGAGTCCGCCGACGGCCGCGGAAGCCGAGGACCCCAGCCCGCGTGAATGCGGGATCGCGTTGCGGCACAACACGTCCAGGCCACTTGCCCACACTCCAGCCGCTTCGAGACCACGCTCGATTGCGCGAACCACGAGATGCGAAGGACCCCAAGGGACGTCGGCAGCACCTTCACCCTCGACGCGAATCTGGAGACCTGAATCCGTTGTGGTGACCACAATTTCGTCGTACAACCCCAACGCCAGACCGAGGGTGTCGAACCCCGGCCCCAAGTTTGCACTCGAGGCCGGGACGCGAGCAGTCACCGAAAGACCGATAGGCAGGGTTATAGTCATGTCAGACACCGGATTCCGCGGAGTGGTCGATGAATCCACGGACACTATGCAAGCTCGAGGGCAGCCGCAACGGCAACGGGATCGACACCGATCGGCTCGACGTTCGGCATACCCTTCAAAGCCGTGTCAGGATCCTTGAGACCGTTACCGGTCACCGTGCACACGACGGTCAGGCCTGGCTCGAGCCAGCCCTCTGCACGTGCGGCGAGCAGGCCGGCGACGCTGGCTGCCGACGCCGGTTCGACGAAGACGCCCTCGGTGGCGGCGATCAGACGGTAAGCCTCGAGGATCTTCTCGTCGGTGGCGGCACGGAACGCACCGTTCGACTCTTCCTTCGCGGCGACAGCGCCGTTCCAAGAAGCGGGGGAACCGATTCGGATTGCGGTAGCGATGGTTTCGGGATCCTTGACGGGTGCGCCGTTGACCAGCGGAGCCGCACCGGCAGCCTGAACGCCGAGCATGCGGGGCTTCACCGTGGTCAGACCGTCCGCGTAGTACTCCGAGTAACCGCGCCAGTACGCGGTGATGTTTCCGGCGTTTCCGACCGGGAGGGCGTGCACGTCGGGAGCCTTGCCGAGCACGTCCATGATCTCGAATGCCGCGGTCTTCTGACCTTCGATGCGCACCGGGTTGACCGAGTTGACCAGACCGATGGTGGGGAATTCCGCCGTGGTCTTGCGTGCCAACTCGAGGCAGTCGTCGAAGTTGCCCTGGACCTGAATGATCTTGGCGCCGTGCATGACTGCCTGCGCGAGCTTGCCCATGGCGATCTTGCCCTGCGGGATGAGCACGGCGCAGGTCATGCCGGCCTTGGCTGCATACGCCGCGGCCGAGGCGGAGGTGTTGCCGGTGGACGCGCACAGAACTGCGCGCTGGCCACGGGCCAAGGCGTCGGTGACGGCCATCGTCATGCCGCGGTCCTTGAAGGAACCGGTGGGGTTGAGACCCTCGACCTTGAGGTAGACGTCGCAGCCGGTGATCTCGGAGAGGTGGCCGGCCGGCAGGAGCGGGGTGCCACCTTCGCGCAAGGTGACGGTCTTCCAGTTGTCACCGATCGCGAGACGGTCCCGGTATGCCTCGATGAGACCCGGCCATGCCTTGTGGACGGGGTTGACGATGCCGGTCATTGTTCAGTGCCTTCCAGTCGCAGCACGCTGGTCACAGCGGTGACGAATTCGAGTTCGTTGAGGGCCGCCACGGTCTCGGACAGAGCCGCGTCGGTTGCTACATGAGTGACGACCACCAGACGCGCGCCGGCGCCGGCGCCCTCCTGGCGGACGACGGAGATGCTCACGCCGTGCTTGGCGAACTCGGCGGCGACTGCGGACAGCACACCTTCCTTGTCCGCGACCTCCATGTTCACGTAGTAGCGCGTGAGGATGTCGCCCATCGGGGCGACCTTCAGCTTGGCGTACTTGGACTCGCGGGGGCCGCGGCCGCCGTGAACCTTGTTGCGCGCCGCCATCACCAAGTCACCCATCACCGCGGAAGCGGTGGGGGCGCCGCCTGCGCCCTGGCCGTAGAACATGAGCCGGCCGGCATTCTCTGCTTCCACGACAACGGCGTTGAACGCGCCGTTCACCGAAGCGAGCGGGTGACTGAGCGGAACCAGCGCCGGGTACACGCGAGCGGAAATCCGCTCCTTGCCCTTGGGTGTGACGATGCGCTCGCAGATCGAGAGCAACTTGATCGTGCAGTCGAGTGCCTTCGCCGACGCCAGGTCGGCAGAGGTGATCGTGGAGATTCCTTCGCGGTACACGTCCGCGGCAGTGACGCGGGTGTGGAATGCGATCGACGCGAGGATCGCAGCCTTCGCCGCCGCGTCGTAGCCTTCGACGTCCGCGGTTGGATCGGCTTCCGCGTAACCCAGGCGTCCGGCTTCGGCCAGTGTCTCCTCGTAGTCGGCCCCGGTCTCGTCCATCGCGGAGAGGATGAAGTTGGTGGTGCCGTTCACGATTCCGGCGACCTTGTTGACGCGGTCTCCGGCCAAGGACTGCGTGAGCGGACGGATCACGGGGATCGCGCCGGCAACAGCGGCCTCGAAGTACAAGTCGACCGAGTTGGCCTCTGCAGCCTCCGCCAATTCACCGGTGTGGTCCGCGAGCAGCGCCTTGTTGGCGGTCACGACCGACTTGCCGGAGTTGAGGGAGGAGAGAATCAGCTTGCGAGGGAGCTCGATTCCGCCGATCACCTCGACGACGATGTCGACGTCGTCACGACCGACCAGGGACTCGGCGTCCGTCGTCTGCAGTTCCTCGGGAATTCCGCGGTCCGAGCCGATACGGCGAACGGCAACTCCCCGCAGTTCCAACGGGGCACCGACGCGAGCTTCGAGTTCCTCGGCCTGCTCACGAATGATCCGGACGACCTCGCTCCCGACGTTGCCGAGGCCGAGAACGGCCACACCGATAGCGCGATGCGCCGATTCGCTCGTCACTGCGATACCTCCAAGCTGAGCAGATCTTCCACTGTTTCCCTCCGCAGAATCACGCGTGAGACTCCGTCACGCACCGCCACCACGGCTGGGCGGGTGAGCAGGTTGTACCTGCTCGACATCGAATAGCAGTATGCACCGGTCGCTGCTACCGCTAGTAAATCACCGGGCCCGACGTCCTCGGGCATCCAGGTGTCCCGAATGACCACGTCACCGGACTCGCAGTGCTTACCGACGATACGTGCAACGACAGGATCAGCCTCGGAAGTTCGCGAAACCAACTTGGCTTCGTACTCCGCACCGTAGAGGGACGTGCGGATGTTGTCGCTCATCCCGCCGTCGACGCTGATGTAGCGGCGTGTCAGCGAGCTACCCACCGTGACGTCCTTGATGGTGCCGACCTCGTAGAGCGTCACCGTGCCCGGTCCGGCGATGGCGCGGCCGGGTTCGACGGCAAGCGTCGGCTCCGGCAGTCCGGCCAGTGCGGACTCGTTGCGCACGATGTGACCGAGCTTTGCTGCCAGTTCGTCGACGGGCGGCGGGTCGTCGGACGGGATGTACGAGATCCCCATGCCGCCGCCGAGGTCGATGATCGAAATCTGCTTGGTCTTCTCGACGCCGAACTCGGTGACAACCTCGCGGAGCAATCCGATCACGCGGTGTGCTGCCACCTCGAAACCGTCGACGTCGAAGATCTGCGAGCCGATATGGCTGTGCAGTCCGACCAGTCGCAGGTTGTCGGCGGCGAAGACGCGGCGGACCGCGTCGATTGCCGCTCCCCCAGCCAGCGAGAAGCCGAACTTCTGGTCTTCATGTGCGGTGGAGATGAATTCGTGGGTATGCGCTTCGACGCCGACGGTCAGGCGGATCAACACGTCCTGAACGACACCAGCCTCACCGGCGACGCGATCGAGGCGGTCGATCTCGATCGCCGAGTCGAGCACGACGTGCCCCACACCTGCGGCGACGCCGGCGGCCAGTTCGGCGACGGACTTGTTGTTGCCGTGCATGGCAATTCGCTCGGCCGGGAAGTCCGCGTGCAACGCGATCGCCAGTTCGCCGCCGGAGCAGACGTCGAGCGAGAGGCCTTCGTCGGCGACCCAGCGTGCGATCTCGCCGCAGAGGAAAGCCTTGGATGCGTAGTGCACCTTGGCATCCGGGCCGAAAGCGCGGGCCATGTCACGGCAGCGCGAGCGGAAGTCGTCCTCGTCGATGACGAACAGCGGGGTGCCGTACTTCTCGGCAAGTTCACTGACCTTGACGCCCGCGAGGGTTACTTCGCCGTCGTCACCGCGAGAAGCGTTGCGCGGCCACACCTGCGGTGAGAGTTCACCGAAGGCTTCGGGGGTGGCCGGACGGTCGGGCAAGCCGGGGGCCTGCAACTGCTCGGCATGTTTCGGGCCGGCTGGGTGCGCGTTCACATTTGCTCCGGTGCGGTGACGCCGAGCAGTTCGAGGCCGTTGGCCAGGACCTGTCGGGTGGCGGCGCAAAGAGCCAGACGTGCGCGATGCACGTCAGTGGCGTCTTCGTCGCCTTGCGGGAGGATGCGGCACGCGCCGTAGAAGCGGTGGTACGCACCCGCGAGTTCTTCGAGGTAGCGGGCAATACGGTGCGGCTCACGCAGATTCGCTGCGCTCGACACGACGCGCGGGTACTCGCCGATCGTGCGGATGAGATCACCCTCCTGCTCGACGGTGAGCAGGGCGAGGTGGCTCGCGTCGGCCGAGAGTCCGAGGTCTGCGGCGTTGCGGGCGATCGCGGAAAGGCGGGCGTGCGCGTACTGGACGTAATAGACCGGGTTCTCGCTGCTGGTCTTCGTCCACAGGTCCAGGTCGATGTCGATGCTGGAGTCGACCGACGAGCGGATCATGACGTAGCGCGAGGCGTCGACGCCGATTACCTCGACCAGGTCGTCGAGGGTGATGACGGTGCCTGCACGCTTGCTCATCTTGACGGCGGTGCCGTCCTTGACGAGGTTGACCATCTGGCCGATCAGCACCTCGACGGTGTCCGGATCGTCACCGAAAGCGGCGGCGGCAGCCTTGAGACGGCCGATGTATCCATGATGGTCGGCACCGAGCATGTAGATGCAGAGGTCGAACCCGCGGGCACGCTTGTTCTGGAAGTAGGCGATGTCACCGGCGATGTAAGCGGCGTTGCCGTCGCTCTTGATGACGACGCGGTCCTTGTCGTCGCCGTAGTCGGTGCTCTTGAGCCACCACGCACCGTCTTCGTGGAAGAGGTTGCCCGAACCCTTGAGGGATTCGACAGCCTTCTCGACCGCACCGGATTCGAAGAGCGAGTTCTCGTGGAAGTAGACGTCGAAGTCCACGCCGAAGTCGTGGAGGGTCTGCTTGATGTGCGTGAACATCAATTCGACACCGATGGCGCGGAAGGTTTCCTGCTGCTCGTCGGCGGGCAGGTCCATGACGTCGGGACGCTGCTTCAGAACCGAGGCGGCGATGTCGGCGATGTATGCACCGGCGTAACCGTCTTCGGGAGCAGGTTCACCCTTCGCTGCAGCGATCAGCGAGCGCGAGAAGCGGTCGATCTGAGCACCGTGATCGTTGAAGTAGTACTCACGGGTGACCAATCCACCCTGCGCGGACAGAATGCGTCCGAGCGCGTCTCCGACTGCGGCCCAACGGGTTCCACCGAGGTGAATCGGTCCGGTGGGGTTGGCCGAGACGAATTCGAGGTTGATCTTCTTGCCGGCGAGGGAGTCACCCGAGCCGTACGACGCACCGGCTTCGAGAACCGACACGACGATCGCGCCCTGGGCATCCTTGTCGAGCCTGATATTGAGGAAGCCGGGTCCGGCGATCTCGGCGGATTCGATTCCGTCGGCAGCGGTGAGGGCTTCGGCGATCCAGCCCGCCAACTCGCGGGGATTCGTGCCGACCTTCTTGGCTACCTGCATGGCAATGTTGGTGGCGTAGTCGCCGTGCTCGGGGTTGCGTGGTCGCTCGACGGTAAGGGTTTCGGGCAGCACGGATACGTCGAGGCCACGATCGGCAAGGACGCTCGCTGCGGTTCCGCGGAGCAGTTCGGCAAGGTCAGCTGGAGTCACAGGTATTCATCCTATTGCCTGGACACCGGAAGTGGAGACTCGCCTCACGCCTCGCACGCGGCGAAGCTAGTCGAGGCCGCTGTGGCGTGTCGCACGCCACTCTCCAAGTTTGCCCTCAGACTCGGAAAGTACAGTGGTAATGCCCGAGCTACCACCGCGTACCTTCATGCGCGGGCGCGCCACACCTCAAGCCCACACACCGAAAGAGCCCAATCGATGCCAAGCGGTTCCGATAGTCGCGGTCCCAACAAGAACTCCGGGGCCAAATCAGCCAAGGCCATCAAGGCCGCCAACAAGAACAGTCGGCCGGCCAAGAAGGGCAAGGGTGGCGTCCCCGCTCCCCGCCAGATCCCCTGGCTGTCGATCGGCGCCGGTGTGGCTGTGCTCGCACTCATCGCCGTGCTCGGTATCAATCTGTGGCCCAAGGTCGAGGAGCGGCAGGCCCTCGAGCCGTACAAGTACAGCTCGGAGAACAAGGATCCGTCAGACAAGATCGACGGTGTCCTCAAGATCGAGTACCCGGCGGGCCAGCACGTCGATTCCACTCAGCGCGTCGCGTACGACCAGACCCCGCCGTTCGGTGGCCCGCACGACGCCACCTGGGCGAACTGCACCGGAACCGTGTACGCAGACCCGATCCGCACCGAGAATGCCGTCCACTCGCTCGAGCACGGTGCCATCTGGATCACGTACAACCCTGATCTCGTCGACCAGGACCAGATCGACAGCCTTGCCGGACGCGTCAACGGCAAGTCCTACATGCTGATGTCGCCGTTCCCCGGCCAGAGCAGCCCCATTTCTCTGCAGTCGTGGGGCCATCGCCTCGAGATCGACAAGGTCGACGACGATCGCATCGATCAGTTCATCACCGCGCTGAACCAGAATCCGAACGTGTACCCCGAGGTCGGCGCGAGCTGCACCAATCCGCTGTTCACGCCGTCTACGTCGCCGTTCGATCCGACACCTCCGGGCCCCGACGCCATCCAGATGGACGGTGCGGGCGCTACCCCGGCCACCGACGAGCAGATTCCCGCCGGTGGATAGTTCACAGAAGACCGATCAGTCTTCGAAGCCGAGTCAGCGCACCGCACTGCTGATCATCGGTCTGATCGGCGCGATCGCCGTCGGTTTTGCATTGGGCGCATTTACCAACCTCCTCGGACCCGACGCGAAGTCGTCACTGACCGTTCCGGCTTCGGATTCGGTGGACGTCGGATTCGCGCAGGACATGAGCGTGCATCACAGCCAGGCCGTGGACATGGCGTCGATCGCTCTGACGAAGTCCACCGACAACGACGTGCGCACGCTCGCATTCGACATCTTGACCACGCAGCAGAACCAGCTCGGTCAGATGCAGGCGTGGCTGACCATGTGGGATCAGCCGTTGTCGAAGGTGGGCCCGTACATGGAGTGGATGTCGTCCGATTCGGGCTCCGGCCACGGGTCGCACGAGACTTCGGGCACGATGGACATGGCTCATTCGGGCCCGGTCGACACCATGCCAGGCATGGCGTCCCCCGAGGACCTTGCCGCTCTCCGCGCAGCGGAAGGACAGCAACTCGACACCTTGTTCCTGCAGTTGATGCTTCGTCACCACGAAGGTGGGCTTCCGATGATGGAGTACGCAGCAGCCGACGCCACCGAGGGTCCGGTGCGCAGCCTGGCGCAGACCATGGTCAACACGCAGCAGAGCGAGTCCAAGCTGATGACCGACATGTTGGCAGCTCGCGGCGCAGTTCCACTGCCTATGAACTGAGCAGAACCGAATTGAACTGAGCCGAGAACGTTCAGACCCGAACTGGGCCTGGTCCTGAAATTTCAGGACCAGGTCCAGTTTTCTACCTCCGGCATGTCTTCGAGGTGCTCGACGATGTAGCGCGAGTGCTTTTCGAGCTGGGTGCGGCAGAACTCCGCCAGCTCGGACGCGCCGGCCGGACGACGCTTGGAGCGTCGTAGCGCCTCGATCACCAGGTGGTAGCGGCTCATCTTGTTGAGGACAACCATGTCGAACGGTGTTGTGGTTGTTCCCTGTTCGCTGAATCCGCGAACGTGGAAGCGCTCGGGACTCGGACGCCCGTGAATCAGTTCGTGCACCGCACGCGAATATCCGTGGAATGCGAACACGACGTCGGTCTGCGCGGTGAACAAATCGAGGAAGACCCGCTCCCCGAATCCGTGGGGATGCTCGGTGGGGGTCAGCAGGGCCATCAGGTCGACGACGTTGACGACACGGGTGATCAACTCCGGCGTGTGATCGCGCAGCAACTGTGCAGCAGCCAGGATCTCCTGTGTCGGTACGTCTCCGGCTGCGGCCAGGACCACGTCCGGTTCCTGTCCGCGCGCTTCGGTTCCGGCCCATTCCCAGACCGAAGCGCCCGCCGCACAGTGCTCGTGCGCTTGCTCGAGCGTGAGGTATTGAAGGTGCGGTTGCTTGTCCACGACTATCAGGTTGACGTGGTCGGTACTACGCAGGCAGTGATCCGAGATCGAGAGCAAGGTGTTGGAGTCCGGCGGCAACCAAACGCGGATCACACTGGGGGCCAAGGGAATAACGGCGTCGATCATGCCGGGGCCCTGATGACTGAATCCGTTGTGATCGTTGCGCCAGCATGTACTGGTCAACAGCACGTTGAGCGAAGCAACGGACGCCCGCCACGGCAGGTCGACAGAATGTTGGAGCCACTTCGCGTGCTGGATGAGCATCGAGACACTCACCATGGCAAACGCTTCGTAGCTCGCGAACATCCCGTGTCGGCCAGACAGCAGATAGCCCTCGAGCCAACCCTCGCAGAGGTGCTCACTGAGGACCTCCATGACGCGACCATCCGCGGACAGTCCGTCGTCGTAGTCGGTGATCGGCAGTTGCCAGCAGCGATCGGTTGTCTCGAACACGGCGCCGAGGCGATTGCTCGACGTCTCGTCCGGACAGAAGAGTCGGAAGATCCCGCCGCTGTCTTCAGTTTCGGTCGCGGCGTAGATGTCGCGCAGAAGCTCACCGAGCACTCGCGTCGTCTCGTGGAAGGTCGAACCCGGGGATTGGATGGGAAGCGCGTACTTTTCGAGCGGCGGCATCGGGAGATCGACACGAAGTCGTCCACCGTTCGCGTAGGGAGTGCTCCCCATACGCTTGTCCCCCGCCGGCGAGAGCGCCGCCAGTTCCGCAACCAGTGATCCGTTGGCGTCGAACAACTCGTCCGGACGGTACGACCGCATCCACTCCTCGAGTTGCCGCAGATGTGATTCGTTGGTTCGCACGCCGGACAACGGCACCTGGTGCGCACGATGTGTGCCCTCGACCAAGATTCCGTCGACGGTGTGTGGACCGGTCCATCCCTTCGGCGTCCGCAAGACGATTGCCGGCCACGAACCCGTCCACTCCTCTCCGCGGCGTGCGGCACCCTGCATCTCGCGGATCTTCTCGTGCGCCTGCGAGATCGCTTGATACAGCTGAGGAAACACCACGTCGGGGTCGTCACCGGAGACGACGATCGGCGCCCACCCCTGGCCACCGAGATAGGCCTGGATGTCTTCGTCGCTGCTGCGTCCGTACACCGTCGGTCCCGCGATCTTGGCACCGTTCACGTGCAGGATCGGCAGCACCGCGCCGTCGCGTCGTGGATTCAGGAACGCCGGGAGCTTCCACGAGCCCGACAACGGCCCGGTCTCCGCTTCGCCGTCGCCGATCACACAGGCCACCACTAGGTTCGGATGATCGAAGGCCGCGCCGGCCGCATGGGCAAGGGCGTAGCCGAGTTCGCCGCCTTCGTGAATACTTCCGGGTGTCTGCACACTCACGTGGCTGGGCACCCCGCCCGGAGCCGAGAATCGCAGACACATCCGGTGAATGCCCTCGGCGTCGTCCGAGACTTCCGGATAGATCTCCGAATACGTTCCCTCGAGATACGTCGAGGCGACCAGCGCCGGTCCCCCGTGACCCGGACCGGTGACGTACAGCCAGTCCGCTTCGGTGGCGACGATGTGCCGATTGAGGAGCGTGTAGATCATCGACAGGCCGGGGCTGGTCCCCCAGTGCCCGAGCAATCGAGGCTTGATGTGCTCGGCACGCAACGGTTCACGCAGAAGCGTGTTGTCCTTCAGATAAATCTGCGCAACGGTCAGGTAATTGGCCGCTGCCCACCACTTCAGGTCGAGCGCGAGTTGGTCTTCGGAATAGTGGTGATCGGTCATCAACGACTCCCGTACCTCACGAGGGTGCCCGAGCAGTCCGCCCGAGCCTGTGCTCAGAGCCGAGCCTAGGCGTAAAAAGCATCCGAGTCAGTCGGTACAGATGATTCGACGACCATGGTCCTCGGCCGAGTACTCGACCACCTGGAGCGAGGACGCCATGCCGAGACGGGGACCGGTTTGGTCTTGTCCCCCCGTGATGCGCTACGCTAACGCAGCCCAATCGGCACACCGAATATTCGGTGCGCCCCCGTAGCTCAGGGGATAGAGCGTTCGCCTCCGGAGCGAAAGGTCGCAGGTTCGAATCCTGCCGGGGGCACCACGAAAACGCAGGTCGGCGACAGATTTTCGACCTCGTTACGGTGCCATACCAACAGATCCAGAGTCTTCTCCCCGACTACTGTCGATCTCATGCCTCGCGCCGATCCCGCTCCCACGTACACGATGCGTCAGCTGGCTGCGTTTGTCGCGATAGCCGAGACCGGAACGATCAGCGCCGCGGCCGAGCGCCTGCACCTATCTCCTTCCGCCCTGTCCGCGGCGCTCACCGAACTCGAACGCGCGCTCAAAGTTCAACTGTGCGTTCGCCGTCGCTCATTCGGTATTCAACTGACCCGCACCGGCGAATCCGTTCTGGTGCGCGCCCGGGCGCTACTTCAGCAAGCCGGGGAGCTCGAATCCGATGCGCTCGGAGCCGGCGGAAGCGTGTCGGGGCCCATCGCGATCGGTTGTTATCCCGCGCTGGGGCCGACGGTATTGCCGTCGATGATCGCCGGGTTCACCCGTAAGAATCCTGACGCGCAGGTGGAGTTCCGCGAGGACACTCAGAATCGACTCCAGACACATCTCGAGAACGGCGAGTTGGACCTCGCGATCGCGTACGACCTGGATCTCTCGCCACAATTGCGCACAGTTCCGTTGGCCATCCGCGAACCCTTGATCGTCCTCGGTGCCGAACACCTACTCGCGCGGTCCGAGCGACCGATTCATCTTCCGGACCTCGCGGAACACCCGATGGTTCTCCTCGACGCGCCGCCGAGCACCAAACACGCGCTCGACGTCTGCCGCGCAGGCGGATTCATCCCGAAGGTTGCATACAGAACCGCGAACTTCGAGACGGCGCGGGCATTTGTCGGGCGCGGACTCGGCTGGACGCTGTTACTCCAGCGCCCCAAGATGGACGTCACGTACGAGGGGCTCGAGGTAGTCGTCAAGACCATCGCTTCCCCTGTCGTGCCGTCGGTGCACGTCGTTCTCGCGTGGCACCAGAACACTCGCCTCAGCCGCGTCGCACGCGCTTTCATAGAATTCGTTTCACCCTCGGAACCTGCCCACTAGTCCCACTACCAGGCAGTGGAGCTGGTTCCACGTATTTTCCGTGCAAGAACCTCCAATTCTTTCGCTTTTCAATTGTTGTGGCGCACGTCATTGTTTCTTCAAGCCACATTCATCTCGAAAGGCACTTCATGACCTCCATCGCCTCACCGACCGCTACGCGCACCGCCGCGACGGTCAAGGCGCGCAAGGCCGCCCTCGGCAGCTTTGTCGGCACCGCCATCGAGTGGTACGACTTCTTCATCTACGGCACCGCCGCCGCGCTCGTGCTCGGCAAGCAGTTCTTCCCCGGCACGTCCGATCTGGCCGGCACCCTGGCCGCCTTCGCCACCCTCGCCGTCGGATTCGTCGCGCGACCCATCGGCGGAATCGTGATGGGCCACTTCGGCGACCGCATCGGACGCAAATCCATGTTGGTCACCTCGTTGATGCTGATGGGCTGCGCCACCGTTGCCATCGGCCTGCTACCCAACTACGCCGCCATCGGCGTCTTTGCCCCCATACTCCTGGTGACCTTGCGATTCGTTCAGGGACTCGGTGTCGGCGGCGAGTGGGGCGGCGCAGTTCTGGTCGCAACCGAAAACGCACCGGAGGGCAAGAAGGGGCTGTACGGCAGCGCACCACAAATCGGTGTTCCCGCAGGCGTACTGGTGGCCAATCTCGTCTATCTCCCCCTCGCCGCCTTCATGGACGACGATGCATTCAACTCCTGGGGATGGCGAATCCCGTTCCTGCTCAGCGCAGTTCTTGTGGGCGTCGCGATGTGGATCCGTCTCGGCCTCGAGGAAAGTGACGAGTTCACCGCTTCGAAGTCCGAAGCACCGGCGGAGTCCATGCCGATTCTCGAGGTTCTCACCAGACACTGGAAGACTGTGCTCCTCGCCGGTGGAACCTTCATCGCCACCAACGGAATTGCGTACGCGTACATGGTCTACGTCCTCAAATACGGCGAGACCGAACTCGGCTTCAGCAAAACCACGATGCTCTTCCTCCTCATCGCATCCTGCCCGTTCTGGATGGCGGGAATGGCTTTCAGCGCTCACAAGTCGGACACTCTCGGACGCCGGACCGTCTACATCCGCAGTTCGATCACCCTGGTAGTGGCGGCAGCGGTGTTCTTTCCGCTGATCGACACAGCGATCGTCCCGGTGATGCTCGTATCGATGATCGCCCTCGGCTTCACGCTCGGCTGCTGCGCCGGCCCACAAGCGGCACTGTTCGCCGAATTGTTCCCCGCACACATCCGCTACAGCGGAGCGTCACTCGGATACCAGATCGGCGCAATCCTCGGCGGCGGTCTGGCCCCGATGATCGCCACCGCGCTCTACGCCGCCTTCGACACCTCGTTCGCCATCACCGTCTACTTCGTGATCATTGCCGTGATCAGCTTGGTTTCCATCCTGCTACTCCCGGAACCTCACCTGATCCCGAAAAACACTGCCGCACAGAAAGCCTCGTGACCATGTCGACCTACTTTCATCCGAAAAAGCACCCACCCGAGGACTTCGCTTCCCTGGCGCCTTCGGCCGACGCACTTCCCGTCGTGATCGTCGGAGCCGGCCCAGTCGGCATGGGCGTAGCCATGGGCTTGGCGCAGCGCGGCATTGCCGTCACGATTCTCGAAGCGGCCGATCAGGTCTCCTTCGGCAGTCGCGCGATCTGCGTGTCACGGCACAGCCTCGAAGTTGCCGAACGCCTGGGTTTCGGTGCCGAGCTCGAAGACATCGTTCTGCCGTGGGTGGGTGGTCGGAGTTACTACCGCGATCAGGAAGTACTGCAGTTCCGGATGGCATCCGCCGAGCACGACGCGCGCGGACCCATGGTCAACGTCTCGCAATCCGAGTTCGAGCAGATCATGACCGACAAGTTGCTCGCTCACCCACTGGTGAACTTCCACTGGTCGTCGTCGATCGCCGGCATCTCCGGCGGTGACGACGAGGTGACACTGACCGTCGACACCGCGTTCGGAACCCGCGAACTGCGCGCGGCGTGGGTCGTGGCTGCCGACGGTGGACGCAGCAAGATGCGCGAACTCAGCGGAATCCGCTTGCAGGGCAAAAGCTACGAAGGCAACTATGTCATTGCCGACATTCATTGGAAATCGAAACTTCCGGCCGAGCGTCTGGTGTGGTTCGACGCGCCCAGCAACCCGGGGTCCACGATCATCATGCACCGCCAACCACGGGAAATCTGGCGCATCGACTACCAACTCGATGCGTCCGACGATCCGGAAGCGGAGACGCAAGAAGATCGCATCCGTGACCGCATCACGCGTCACCTCGAATGGCTCCAGAGTGACATCCCCTGGACCCTGGAATGGTTCGGCTTCTACCGCGCCCATGCACTCGCCCTGGAAGATTTCACTCACGGCCGTGTGCTCTTTGCCGGCGACGCCGCGCATCTCGTTCCGATCTTCGGTGTTCGCGGCCTCAACTCCGGCATGGAAGACGCCGAGACCTTGGTGTGGCAACTGGCCGCCGTCATCAACGGAGTTGCCGATACCGCCATCCTCGACGCGTATTCGAAGGAACGTCGCAGCGCGTGGCAGCAGAACGTCGACAACGCAGGCAAGTCGACGCTCATCATGTCGCCAGGCAGTCACGGCTACCGAACCACCCGCGACGCCGTACTCGAACTCGCCACCACTCGAGGCGAATTCGCACACCTGATCAATCCTCGGCAGTCGAGTGCCACACACGTCCGCCTCTCACCACTGACGTGGCCCACACCGGCGGGCACCGAGGGCGTACTACCCGGGGATCCGTTGGAAGACAGAGTCGTCCAGGTCTCGGCGGACGGTTCGGCAACCTCGTTGAACAGTCTGCGCGGCGCCGGATTCGGCCTACTGACTTTCGGACTGCCGGCTGAGTCGGTTACCGAACTCGCCGCACAGGCCGAGATTCTTGCTCAGGCGATTGCTCCGGAAACCATGCGGGTGATCACCACGGGAACTACCGACTCCACGATTCCCGATGCCGAAGGCAATCTCGCATCTACCCTCGGTGCTCGTGTCGGCGAGATCTTCGTGATTCGGCCCGACGGATTGGTGCTCTGCCGCATCAGCGATCCCACGCAATTGAACGACGTGGCCAAGCACCTGACGGCCGGCACTGCGCCGACGCGCTTCGATGCGGCACCGTCGGCGACTACTGCGGTGATCGACGACGAGGGCCGCCGCGAACACGTCTGGCTGACACTGTCGAACGCACTCGATCAGGCTGATCCGTCCGACCGCGAAGCCATGTTGGTGCGGCTGGCGCTGATTCTCGGTTCGCAAGCTACGTCGACAAGCTTCGACGTAGCTCTGAAAGACGCTGCCCTGAAATCTGCCACACGATAGTTCAGACACAGCAACTCGGCCGCGCAGGATTGTCTCCTACGCGGCCGAGCGCATTCGCGGATGAAGCGAGTATTCAGTTGACCTCGGCCAATTCCATTTCTTCCTCAGAGCGACTTTCACGCGCGGAGCTTCCCCGCAGCGACCTCCCACGTAGCAGCGGCGAGACCGTGATCGCCAAGCCCACCAACGCGACCCCGGTGACCAGGATCAGTCCGGGATGGAACTGCTCGAATCCGGCGGTACCGGCGCCGGACGCGGTGTGCGATCCAGCGGTTACGAGGGCAGTGGTCAGAGCGAGCACGAGCGCCGCACCGACCTGAGCGGAGGTGTTCACCAGCCCGGACGCCAAACCCTGCTCCGAGTCGTCGACACCCGAGGTGGCCTGGGCCATGATCGAGGTGTACCCCAGCGCAAATCCGAGTCCGAGCAGGATGACGCTCGGCAGAATCGCCACGACGTACGACGGTGAATCGCTGCCCGCGAAGAGGAACCAGAGGTACCCGACGCTGAGCGACGTCAGTGCCGCGATGATGAGCTTGGCACTGCCGTACAGGTCGACCAGCCGCCCGACGAACGGCGATCCGAATGCGACGATGATGCCCGCAGGAAGCAGTGCCATCGCCATCTTCAGGGGCGACCAGCCGAGGGCCGACTGCAGGAAGATCGTCATCATGAACTGGAAGCTCAGGTAGGAACCGAAGAGCGCGATGATGGCCAGATTCGCACGAACGATGGTGCCGACGCGCAGAAGCCCAAGTCGCACAAGCGGATGCGCCACCTTCTTCTCCACGAAGAAGAACGTCGCCAGAAGCACGGCGGCGACGGCGAACGAACCCAGCGTCGTCGGGTGTGCCCATCCACGGGTCGGAGCCGAAACCATCGTGTACACCGTGAGAAGCATTCCCGTCACCAGGGTGACGGCGCCGACGAGGTCGTGTCCCCCGGTATCTGCGGGACGGTCCCGCGGAATGAGGAAGTACCCACCGATCAGTGCGATGACGGCAAACGGAACCGGCATCAGGAACGTGAATCGCCAACCGGCACTGGTCAACAGCCCGCCGAGGATCAAGCCGGACGAGTAGCCGCTAGCGCCGAACACCGAGAACACCGACAGCGCACGGTTACGGGCCGGCCCCTCCTTGAAAGTCGTGGTGAGGATGGACATTGCGGTCGGCGCAGTGAAGGCCGCAGCGAGTCCCTTGACGAATCGTGATGCGATCAGCAGTGTTCCGTTGTCGACAAGTCCACCGACCAGCGAGGCGATTGCGAACACGGTCAGCGCGATCAGGAAGACCTTCCTGCGCCCGAGAAGGTCGGCGGTACGTCCACCGAGTAGCAACAGGCCGCCGAATCCGAGGACGTAGCCGTTGATGATCCACTGCAGCGAAGTAGTGGACAGGCCCAGTTCATTGCCGATGGACGGTAGAGCGACGCCCACCATCGACACATCGAGACCGTCGAGGAACAACACGAGGCAGAGCACCGCGAGGATGCCCCACAGCTTGAGGGACCAGCCCTCCCCTGTGGCCGGGTCCGTGGATTCCGTAGAACCCGGGGTTTCCGGCGAATCGAATGGTTTGAGTGTCGAGTCTGTGCAAGTCACGTCAGCGAGAATAGATGCACATGCACATAATGCACAAGCATTTAATGCAATTGCACGTAATCGAGTCTTCAACTAGAATGCAGTCGTGACGTCGGAATCCGAATTGCGCAACACCTGGCGCTCGCTGTCGACCAGCTACAACGACATCGCGTGCGAACTCGATCGCCAGATGCAGTCGGCGCATGGGCTGAGCATGAGCGACTTCGAGGCTCTCGACCGGCTCATGGACGCCTCGTGCGAACGTCCACGCATGCAGGAGCTTGCCTCGGAGATGTACCTGAGTCCCAGCGCGCTCTCCCGTAGCGTGGCCCGTCTCGAGAAGGCCGGACTGGTTCAGCGAGCACTGTGCGAAGCCGACCGGCGCGGGGTGTTCGTCGACGTCACCGACAAAGGACGTCAGGTACACGCGGACGCCAGCAAAATCCAACTGGCCGTACTGGATTCACGCCTGCGCGAGCAATAGCCGTACGGCGGAGGAGCACCGTACCGCGCCCGGCCACCGGGCACGGACCGTTCCGGACTAGACTGAGCACATACCGACGCGCCTTTCTGTTGCCGTCGGCGATCGACAGCAGCGCAGCCGGCACGCTTTCACGCGATCCTGGCCGAGGCAATCTGCCAGCGTTTCTGCGGCTTCTGCTAGTCCCTCAGGCGCCTGCCTGACATCTCTACCTGCTCCTATCGAGAGATACACAATTGAACAACGCACGCACCCTTGGAGTCATCGGACAGTCGAGCAAACCGGCAGAACGCCGGTTGCCGATCCATCCTGCGCATTTCGATCGCATCGATGCCGAATTACGTTCTCGGATCTACCTCGAAGAAGGCTACGGCCACCCCTTCGGTTACTCCGACGACTACCTCTCGCGCCTGGTGGCCGGAATCCGCACGCGCAAGCAAATTTTGGCGGAAACCGATGTGGTTCTGCTACCGAAGCCGTTGGTGCGTGACCTCGCCGAACTCCGATCAGGTCAAGTTCTCTGGGGCTGGCCGCACTGTGTCCAGGACACCGAGCTGACACAGATCGCGATCGACAAGAAACTGACCCTCATCGCCTTCGAAGCCATGAACTTCTGGCACAGCGACGGATCGTTCAATCTGCATGTGTTCCACAAGAACAACGAGTTGGCCGGCTATTGCTCGGTACTGCACGCCCTGCAGTTGATCGGTTCCACCGGAGACTACGGCCGCCGTCTCACTGCTGCCGTGATCGGTTTCGGTGCCACTGCACGCGGTGCTGTCACAGCACTCAAGGCTCACGGTATCCACGAAGTGGACGTCCTCACCCAGCGTGGAGTTACCGCCGTCAGCTCCCCCATCCACTCCGCGCGAATGGTCTCGTTCGACAATAACAACGGTGACGTCCGTGGCAGCCACGTCATGCTCGACAACCACAGCGTGCCGGTGCCCGGTTTCTTGGCCGAGCACGACATCGTCGTCAACTGCGTACTGCAGAACACGGACGCCCCACTGACGTTCCTGACCGAGGAAGACCTCATGGACTTCCAACCCGGCAGCCTCATCGTCGACGTATCGTGCGACGAAGGAATGGGCTTCAGTTGGGCTCGCCCCACGTCGTTTGCCGAGCCGACCTTCATCGTCGGTGACAACATCACCTACTACGGTGTCGACCACAGTCCGTCATACCTGTGGAACTCGGCATCGTGGGAAATCAGCGAGTCTCTTCTCCCCTACCTACCCACCGTGATGGCGGGCGAGACGGCCTGGAAGGCAGACGAGACCGTCGATCGGGCCATCGAAATCCGTGACGGCGTCATCGTGAATCCCGCCATCACACGTTTCCAGCACCGCTCGGCGGACTACCCGCACGCCGTCATCGCGGAGTAGCCGCCCCGATCAGCCCTGGCCGGCTGCCGCGTTGATCGGCGCCATGTCGAAATAGTCGCGCCAGGCGCTGATCTTTCCGTCCGCGACTTCGAATACCCCCATCACCGGGAGCGCTACCTCGGCGCCGTTGATGGTGAAGACGTCGACGCGTTCGTTCATCACCACGCTGCCGTCCGCGACCTGACGCTTGATCTGAAAGTCGATGTTTCCGAAGGCACCGACAAACTGCTCGATGAACGCTCGGACGGCCTCGCGCCCGACCACGGGTTCCATCGGAATGTTGTGGTAGACGATGTCATCGGTGAAGTACTCGACGATCTTCGCGACGTCCGCGTTTGCCCAGAGCGCACAGAATTCGGTGATCAGCTTGTCCGGTGTCATTGTGTGCCAGCCTCTTTCGCATCGGATTCATGTGGTTCGATAATTGCCATGACGCTGGCGATCTCGCCTGCCGGTATCCCGAAGCACTCGGTGACGAAGACCGTCACGGACGGCGCTTGCCCAGGTGTTCCGAGGTCCAGCAGATACCGCGCTACGACGCTCTCGCCCCACTCACGCAGCGCGAGTTCACGTATCGCCACGATTCCGCGATACTGCTGCCCCTGTTCGAGCTCGTTGCTGATGAAAGCGCCGGTGTCACCGGTTCGCTGACCGTTCTCGACCCGCCAGGCGTCAGCGGCAAAACGAACCTTCGTTGCGTCGTGAGTGAGCAAGGCATTGACGTATTCACGCGCCATGGCGACGCGCCCGCTGACCGCAGACTCCGTGGAGTGCTTGGCAATTGCGCTCAGGATCGACTCAGCCAATTCTGGTCGGCAGATCACGAGGTCCGGCAGATAGGGATGAGATTCGTTGTAGAGCAACGGCGAACCGTCGATGCGGCTGCAATGCAGTCCCGCCGCCTGCGCAACTCCGACCGGTGCCGCCGAATCCCATTCCCACTGCCCACCGGCGTGCAGGTAGGCGTCGACCTCTCCGCGCACCACCGCCATCGCCTTGGCGCCGGCCGATCCCATGTGCACGACGTCTGCGCCGAGTTCAGCTGCCACGGCTTCGGTGAATGCGGGCGGTCGCGAGCCACTGACGACTACTCGGAGCCGCGAGTTGGCAGCAACCGAGACTGCCTCGTCGCCACTGGAGTACACCGCTCCGAGCGCCGGCTGCGACACCGCGGCTGCGGTAATTCCACTGCCGCGTTCCCAAAGCGCCACGTGCACTGCCCAATCCGCATGATCAGGCAAGCCGTATTCCTTGGAGCCGTCCAGCGGGTCGATGATCCAGACCCGGGATGCCTCCAGACGATTGCGATCATCGGCCGACTCTTCCGAGAGCACGGAATCCTCCGGCCGCTCGGCGGCCAACCTGTCGAGGATGTAGGAATCGGCAGCCTTGTCGCCTCGTCGGCCCAGCTCACGACCGTCGTCGACGCCCAGGCCCTCGGCTCGGATCCCCAGGAGGATCGCGCCGGCGGCCTGCGCCAATTCCGCTGCCAGCGCCTCGTCGGCGATTCGGCTGTGTGTGGGTTCGCTCACCGGTCCAACACTTCCATAATGCGCAGTGCAAGTTCGGTAGGCGTTCCGTCTTCGGGCCGAATCACCAGTTCGGGACTTGTCGGAGCTTCGTAGGGATCGTCGACCCCGGTGAAGCCCGTGATTTCCCCGGCCCTGGCCTTGGCGTACATACCCTTGGGGTCTCGGGCTTCACATTGTTCGATCGGGGTGTCGACATAGACCTCGACGAACTTCAGTCCAGCAGCCTCGTGGGCCGCCCGAACTCGATCGCGATCCTCGCGGTACGGACTGATCAGGCAAGCCACTGCCACTGCACCTGAATCAGCGAACAACTGCGCCACGGCGCCGACTCTGCGAACGTTTTCCGCTCGGTCCTCGGCACTGAACCCGAGATCCGCATTCAGGCCATGCCGGAGGTTGTCACCGTCGAGGCGGTACGCCGGGATACCCGCGGCCACCAAACGGCGCTCGAGTTCCACCGCGATCGTCGACTTACCCGAGGCCGAGAGTCCGGTGAGCCACACAGTCCCACCGGTGGTCGCACGCTCCTCGCGAGAGACCTCCGAACTGTGCCAGACGACGCGCGACTCCTTGAGCGTCGGACCGTTGATCATTCCGGCTGCGACGGTATTGCCCGTGGTCTCGTCCACGAGAATGAAGCTGCCCGTCACGCGGTTGCGGCGGTAGGGATCGAACATCAACGGCTGCTGCGTCTTGATCGAGATGCGACCGATCTCGTTGAGGGACAGAGATTCTGCCTTCTCGTCGCGGTGCAGAGAATTGACGTCCAGCCGATAGTCGAGCTTGACGATCTGCGCCTTCGTGGAGCGCGTGGTGTGCAACAACGAGTAGCGATTGTTCTCCGACAGCGTGGTCTGTTCGGTCAGCCAACAGACCATCGCATCGATTTCCTGCCCGACTTGCGGCCGGTTGTTGAGTCGACACAATTGGTCCCCACGGCTGACGTCGAGATCGTCGGTCAGCTCGATGCACACGGCCGCGGGCGCAAACGCCTCGTCGATCACGTCGCCGCCCGGCCCGTGGACAGCCTTCACCGTCGATGTGAATCCCGAAGGTAATGCAACGATTTCGTCGCCCGGCTTGAAGACACCGCTGGCCACAGTTCCGGCGTAACCACGGAAATCGTGAAGGTCGGCGTCGGTCTGCTTCTGCGGACGGATCACGTACTGCACCGGGAACCGAGCATCGATCAAGTTGCGATCCGACGCAATGTGCACCTGCTCCAGATGGTGCAACAGCGACGGTCCGTCGTACCACGACATGTTCTCGGTCCGGGCAACGATGTTGTCTCCCAACAACGCCGAGACCGGAATGAACGTCAGATCGTGGACGTCCAACTTGATCGCGAACTGCCGGAATTCTTCTTTGATCTCCTCGAATCGTTCCTGAGACCAGCCCACCAAGTCCATCTTGTTCACACACAACACGAGGTGGGGAATTCCCAGGAGAGTCGACAAGAACGCATGGCGCCGCGTCTGTTCGAGCACTCCTTTGCGTGCATCCACCAGGATCAGTGCGAGATCTGCCGTCGAAGCGCCGGTCACCATGTTGCGGGTGTACTGCTCGTGCCCGGGAGTGTCCGCGATGATGAACTTGCGGTGAGGGGTCGCGAAATACCGATGCGCCACGTCGATCGTGATGCCTTGTTCACGCTCGGCGCGCAAACCGTCGGTCAGGAGCGCAAGGTTGGCATACTCGTCGCCGCGTTCTCGACTGCTCCGCTCCACGGCCTCGAGTTGGTCCTCGAAGATCGACTTGGAGTCGTAGAGCAACCGGCCGATGAGTGTGGATTTACCGTCGTCGACGCTGCCCGCCGTAGCGACTCTCAGGAGTTGCGGCATCAGAAGTACCCCTCTTTCTTACGATCTTCCATGCCTGCTTCGGAAATTCGGTCATCAGCTCTGGTTGCGCCACGCTCGGTAATACGGCTCGCAGCAACTTCTTCCACGACGGCAGCCGGGGTTTCGGCCGACGATTCGACGCATCCGGTGCACGTTGCGTCGCCGACCGTACGGAAGCGCACCAACGCCTCGTAAGACTCCTCACCCGCGCGGAGCTCGAGGAAGCGGGTGCGTGCCAACAGCATTCCGTCGCGCGGAACCACCTCACGCCGATGGGCGTAGTAGATGCCGGGAAGGTCGATCTGCTCGCTCTCGATGTACTGCCAGATGTCGAGCTCTGTCCAATTGGAGAGCGGGAAGATCCGAATGTGTTCGCCCTTACGGTGTTTGCCGTTGTACAGGTTCCACAGTTCAGGCCGCTGCACCTTGGGATCCCACTGCCCGAACTCGTCCCGGAAGCTGAACACCCGTTCCTTGGCTCGCGCTTTCTCTTCGTCGCGGCGAGCACCACCGAACACTGCGTCGAACTTGTTGTCGCGAATTCCGCGCAGCAACGCGTGCGTCTGCAGGCGATTGCGACTGGAACCGACTCCGGTGTCCTCGATGACGCGTCCGGCGTCGATGTCGTCCTGCACGCTGGAGACGACAATTCGCAGGCTGAAGCGATCGACCGTGTGGTCACGGAACTCGATCACCTCGTCGAAGTTGTGACCGGTGTCGACGTGCATCACGGCGAACGGCAATGGTGCAGGCCAGAATGCCTTGGCCGCTACGTGCAGCATCACGACGGAATCCTTACCTCCGGAGAACAGGAGGACCGGCTTTTCGAAAGTCGCTGCCACTTCGCGGAAAATGTGGACCGCCTCCGCTTCGAGTGCTCGCAGATGCGACAACTCGTAGGCGGGCGGGGTCTGGAGTGTTGCCATGTCTTTCGCTCCTGAGCATCACTGACTCCGTTGCGGGAACTTCGTCACCGCATCGGTACATTTATGTACCGGACTGGTTCTAAATTGAACGCAATCACAGAATAGAACTCGTTCTACCAAAAGGTCAATGACCGGCAGCCAGACGTCACAGACCGCGAACCGGACTCAGGCCACCAACTTCCGCCGTCACCGCATCGGCCGCCGAGACCAGCGCCGCGGCGCGTCGCTCGATCTCGGCACCCGAAATTGCGCCGCCGACATACAGCGTGAGCACGAGCGCCTGATGCCCTTCGGCGTCGTAGGTCGGGGCGGCGATAAGACTGACGGGATGCTCGTCGTCGGAACTGATGTCGCGCCCGAGATACACCCTCTCGCCGAGGCTCGACACCATTTCACCGAGCAGTTCACGCACCTCCGGCGGAAGATCGTGCGTCGCAACACCCGCCATCAGCGTGTGAAGTCGCTGCCCGACAGGGTCCAGACTCTCGACCAGATACCCCGCGGCGCGGCACTCGCGGACCACATTCCACAGACGCTCGCGATCCAAGCGCACCGGCAGGCTCGGTTCCTTGCTCAGCCAACTGTCCATGTCGTGATCCGAACCCCAGAGGACGTACATCAGTCCGACCGGCGGAGCGAACGGGTACACCTGACCGACCTTGGCAGCGCGACGCACTCCGACCGGTCCGGTCACTTCGAGAACGCTGATCTGATCACCGATGACACCGGATGCCGTGCATGTCGTCCCGAACTCCGCGCTCACCTTCTCCAGATGAGTGCGGGCGATTGGGCCGACGGCGAATCCTCGCTGAGCTGCACGTCCGGCGGCAATCAAGGCCGGACCGAGCCCGTAGGTCTTCGACACCTCGTCCCGAGTCAGGTATCCACGATCAGCCAGTGCCGTGAGGATTCCCAGGCAGGTGGGCTTGCTGATCTCGAGCGCGCGGGCCAGTTCCGACAGCCCGAACCGCTGATCAGGACGGCCGACGAGGTAATCGAGTACCTGAACCACCCGCTCGGTGGGAGGCGATTGCCTCCCCCTCGGGCGACCATCTTCAGGCACCTTCTCCGGTCCACCCATTGACCACTCCCTAGAACGCGTTCTATTGTCGGAATACCAAACATCTACCCCATAGGTACATATTTGTACCACGACGCTCTGGACCGGCGACATAGTCGGAACTGTGAGGAGCCAGCGTGCTGACGGACCCGTTTGCCGAGGCGATCGCCGAAGCCGAGAAATTGATCGAGACTGCGCCGCACATCAGATCCGAACAGGATCTACTGGAGGGATACCAATATCTGGCCGGCGGAATCATCGCGACGACGCATGCCGCCTGGGCCAGCGAAAAGACCCATCCGAGTTTCATCCAGGGCACCGGGCCGTTCACCAAGATGGGTCTCGACAACCCGGACACCCTGTACTTCGGCGCTCGCATCAACGACGACAAGGAATACAAGGTCACCGGAAAGCGCGGCACCACAGCCGATCTCAGCTTCCAGGTGTTGAGTGGGAACTACACCAACTCGAATGTCCCCGGAAGCGAGATCGCCTTCGACGACCGCGAACTGGAGATAGACGACGACGGCAACTTCGTCGCTTGGTTCGGCCCCGGCCCTGCCGACGGCCGAGCCAACTACTACACCCTGGCGCCCGGTTCCTCGCAGTTGGTCGTTCGCGAGGTCTACAGCGACTGGAGTCAGCAGCGCGGCATGATTCGCATCGAGCGCACCGATTCAATCGGGATCGCACCGCCACCGCTAACCGCCGAAGAGACCGAGAAGCGGTATGCACGGGCTGGAAAGGCACTGGTCACGCGGGTCAAGACGTGGCTGCAGTTTCCGGAGTGGTTCTACCTCAAGCTCACGGTCAACACCATGACCGAACCACGTCTGACGCCGGGCGGACTGGCGACGCAGTACTCGTCGGTGGGACATTACGAACTGACCGACGACCAGGCGATGATCATCACAGTTCCAGCGTCGGACGCACCGTATCTCGGCTTCCAACTCGGGAGCCTCTGGTACATCTCACTCGACTACGTCAATCATCAGACCTCCCTCAACAATGGCCAGGCACAGGTGGATCCGGACGGGATGGTCCGAATGGTGGTCAGCGAGAAGAACCCCGGTGTCACCAACTGGATCGAAACCGTCGGGCACCCGCGCGGCATTCTTCAGTTCCGGTGGCAGCGGGTCTCGCGCGAGCTGACGCCCGAGGACGGCCCCACCGTCGAGATCGTTCCAGTGCAAGACATTGCGAAGCACCTGCCGCATTTCGACACCAACGCCATCAGCGCCGAGGACTGGGCAGCGCGAATTGCCCAGCGCCAGGCCGCCATCGACAACCGAATGCTGGGGTAAACATGACCGCCTTGCTCGAAGACCGTGTAGTAGTCATCTCCGGGGTCGGCCCCGCTCTCGGCCGCGCTCTGGCGCTTCGCTGTGCGTCAGCCGGCGCGAGTCTTGTTCTCGCAGCGCGCACGCAATCGCGGCTCGACGACGTCGCGAAGGAAATAGTCGATGCCGGTGGGCGCGCCGTCACCGTAGCCACGGACATCACCGACCAGGCTTCCGCCGAGAATCTGGTGGCCGAGTCCATTGCTGCCTACGGCAAAGTCGACACTCTGATCAACAATGCATTCTCGATTCCGTCGATGAAACCGTTGGCTCGCACCGATTACCAGCACATCCGCGACAGCATCGAACTGACCGTACTGGGCGCGTTGCGTCTGACTCAGCTGTTCACGCCGGCACTTGCCGAGTCGGACGGCTCCGTGGTGAACATCAATTCGATGGTGTTGCGGCATTCGCAAGAGCGTTACGGCAGCTACAAGATGGCGAAGTCCGCCCTGCTCGCCATGTCGCAGTCCCTGGCCACCGAACTCGGCCCGCAGGGAATTCGTGTCAATTCGATTGCCCCCGGCTATATCTGGGGCGACACCCTCAAGGGCTACTTCGCGCACCAGGCGGAGAAGTTCGGCATGACCGTCGAGCAGATCTACGAGCACACCGCGTCGAACACCGACCTCAAGCGTCTGCCGACGACGGATGAAGTATCCGATGCGGCGATCTTCCTGGCGTCTCCGATGGCCAGCGCGATCACCGGCCAATGCATCGACGTCAACTGCGGCGAATTCCATCACTAGGAGCACCATGACTGAACGCACTCACGTCGGCACCGTCGAGGATCTCCATGCCTCGGCGACGCGGATGACCGGCCTGACGGACTTCGGCGTCGACGATTACACCGAAGCTCTGTCGGTCCTGCTCGAGTCCTACGACCGTGACGAGGATCTGACACCGTTCGGCAGCAAGATCTCTCGGGTATTCCTTCGCGGCGCCCTGGTGGCACGTCTGCTCAGTGAATCTGCATGGAAGGAGCATCCGGAGCACGCCGACGTCAAGATCGAGCGGCCGATCTTCGTTACCGGATTGCCACGCACCGGCACCACTGCCTTGCACCGCCTCCTCACGGTCGACCCGGCCCACCAGGGTCTCGAGATGTGGCTGACCGAGTTCCCCCAGCCTCGCCCGCCTCGCGATACGTGGGAATCGAACCCGGTCTTCGCCAAAATCGAGGAGACGTTCGGCCAGCACCACGTCGAGCATCCCGAATTCATGGGCGTGCACTACATGTCGGCCAGTGAAGTCGAAGAATGTTGGCAACTCCTACGTCAGACATTCAAATCCGTGTCGTACGAGTGCCTGGCGAATCTGCCCACGTACTCCGCGTGGCTGAAGGACCAGGAGTGGTCGAACGCCTATGCACGACACAAGAAGAACCTGCAGCTGATCGGTCTGCCCGATCAGGATCGACGGTGGGTCCTCAAGAACCCCAGCCACCTGTTTGCGCTCGACGAATTGATGCAGGCGTACCCTGACGCGCTGGTCATTCAGACTCACCGCTCCCCTACGACGATAATCCCGTCGGTGTGCAGCCTGGCCGCCCAGGCGACAGAGGGTTGGTCGAACACATTCACCGACAAGGTGATCGGCGAAAGTCAGCTCGAATTGTGGGCCAGGGGTCTCGAGCAGTTCGACCGAGCACGCGCACACCACAATCCGGCACAGTTCATCGACGTCGACTACCAAGACTTCGTCACCGATCCGCTGGGCACCGTCGAGAATATCTACACGCACTTCGACATCCCGTTGACATCTACTGCGCAGCAGTCGATGGAGGCCATGCACGAGGAGAGCCGCTCGGGTGCTCGCCGACCTTCGCACAAGTACACGCTCGAGGAGTTCGGTCTGACGAAGGAGCAGGTGGAAGAGCGATTCGGAACTCGCTGACAACCGCTGGCCGACGACCTTGCTGACAACTGAAGCCCCGCCGATCGGCGGGGCTTCAGTGATCGAAACGCGTTCAGCTGCTGAGATGCTCACCCAGCAGTCGGTCCAACTCGTCCGGCGCCTCGTCCGGAATCCAGTGGCTCACGCCGCTGAGAACCTCGAACCGGTACGGGCCGTCGACAAACGCGGGGGTGAGCGCAGAACCCTTGGGCCCGATGGCAGCATCGCCATCGCTCCAGACGTGCAGGGTCGGCACAGTGACCCGGGCAGTTGCGGGGTTCGGCTTGGTCATCCACATCGCGCGATACCAGTTCAGACCACCGCGCAGGCGACCGGGAGCCAGCATGGCGTTCAGATCGCGCCGTGCGTTCTCCGGCGTCTGTCCGCTCGAGATCAGGAACTTTTCACCTGCCGACGTGGAGGACAGAATCTTCTCGGGGACGAAGGGCAATTGGAACGCCCCCATGTACCACGACTTGAGTCCCTGTGTGCTGGTCACCATCGCCTTGATGAACGCCAGTGGGTGCGGAACCGACACCGCGGTAACGGTATCGAGCAAGTCCGGCCGTTCGGCAGCCACCTGCCATGCGACTGCGGCACCCCAGTCGTGGCCGACCAGGTGCACCTTCCCCACTCCGAGCGCGTCGATCAGCGCGACAGTGTCAGCGGCGAGTTCGGACCCGCGGTAGGCCCAGCGCGCTTTCGGCCGGGCACCGGGTGAGTACCCTCGCTGGTCCGGCGCCACGGTGCGGAAGCCGCGGGCGTGCAGTAGCGGTGCGAGCTGATCCCATGAGCTCGAATCCTGCGGAAAACCGTGCAGGAGAACCACCACCGGACCGTCTGCGGGTCCTTCGTCGCGTACGTCGAAGGTCAGTCCGGACCGGGAATACGAGGTGAGGCGATCCGCCGGTGAAGTCATAGCGCCACGCTAGTCTTCGCGACACCAGTAACCGGAGCCTTTTCACCGGCGCGCAGGAATTGACCTGTCTTTTCGGTTCCGAATCCCGGGGCGAATTGGCCGTCGCTGTAGACGAGTCGGCCGTTGATCACGGTCGCGACGGCTGCACCGTCGCTGAGGTTGACCATCCGGCTGATTCCGCCGTACTCGGGGACGGTTGCCTCGAACAACCCGTCGACCGACTCGTCGAGCCCGGCCGGGTCGATGACAACGAAGTCCGCGCGGTCACCCTGGCGTAGATGCCCGGCATCGATTCCGTACCAGTCCGCCAACTCACCGGTCAGGCGGTGGATTGCGCGCTCGATGGTCAGGAACGGCTTGCGATCACTCTGGGCGTCCTTGACGCGCTTGAGGAGCCGCACAGGGTAGTTGTAGAACGCCATGTTGCGCAGATGCGCACCGGCATCGCCGAAGCCCATCTGTACGCCGGAACTCGCCGCCAGCTTCTTGGCGAACTTGGGACGATGATTGGCAATGGTGGTGCGCCAACGAAGATCTCGCCCGTACTTGACCACCAAGTCGAGGTACGCGTCCACCGGGTGTACTCCCCGGATGTCTCCGACCTGACCGAAGTTCTTGCCGATCAACGTCTCGTCCGGGCAACCGACGATGACGGCGTCGTAGAAATTGCGGTGCCAGATGCGGGGTGAGAACTTGTTGTCGTAGTCCTTGCGGAATGCGCGGCGGTACGACTCGTCCTGGAGCAGCTTGTTGCGCTCCACCTGGTCCTTGAGATGCAAAGCGGCGGCGCCGGCACCGAACTCCTCGAACACGACGAGGTCGATTCCATCCGCGTAGACGGTGAAGGGAACCGGAAGGTGCTGCCACTTGAAATCGGTCTTGGCGAAACGGTTCAGCAGTGGGGCCGCAGCGAGCATGAAGTACACGATCACCGGGTAGGCCTTCGAATCCGCACCGGAGAGCAGCGACGTCTTGAGCGGCTTCTTGCGGCCGATCGCAGAACTCTCGGCGAAGAACGCCGCGACGTTCGGATGCAGGTTGATGGTCGGAGCGCTCTGCAAGATCTTTCCGCGATCACGAAGGATACGGTTGAGAAATCGGAACTCTTTCCACCGCGCGTACGTCGACGGCAAAGAGCGAGAGCGGTATTCGTCGCCGTCGATCTTGTCGAGGGCATTGGTCATCGACGACAGACCCAGCATCCCCGCATCGATGGCGTCCTCGAGCATCGAGCCCATTCGGCCGAGTTCCGAGCGGCTCGGCTTGATCTTCTTGTCTGTGCCTCGCCCCAATCCGAGTACGTGCGTGCGAATGTCGGAGTGACCGATGAATGCCGCGACGTTGGGTCCGAGCGGGAGCGCGTCGAGTGCGGCGGTGTAAGCGGCGGGGCCGCTCCAAGTCTTGTTCGCTTCGAGGATGCTCAGCACCGCATCGTGGGGAACTGCTTCGACTCGGCTGAACAGGTCAGCGATCTCGCGCGGAGTCGAATACACCGTCGACAGCGAGCAATTGCCGAGCACGACCGTCGTGACGCCGTGGCGAACCGATTCCGGAAGCCCTGGACTGACCAAGGCTTCGGCGTCGTAGTGCGTGTGGACGTCGACAAAGCCCGGGAGAACCCATTTGCCGGCCGCATCGATCACCTCGGTGTCCGGCCCGATCTCCAGGCGCGTCGTGGACACCTCCGCGACCACGCCATTTCGAATTCCGAGATTACGACGCAGACCTGGAGCCCCCGTCCCGTCGAACCACAACCCGTCGTTGACCACGATGTCGAAAGCAGACACTGTCGGACTCCTCGCCTCACGTATGTGTTACCTCACGTTATAGACAGCGTTGAGTAAAAGTCAATGAACGTTTCGAGCCAATACATAGAATGTCGGAATGGCTGCAGTCCCCCGCTCCCCCGAAGACCGTCAGAGGCAAATCCTCGAGGTGGCAGTACACATGTTGAGGACCGAGCCTTTCGACCAATTGTCGATGGACCGAGTTGCCGCCGAGGCCGGCGTCTCACCGCCATTGCTGTTCCACTACTTCAAGAACAAGAAGGGCTTCCAGAACGCCATCCTCGAGGCTGCCTCGTCCGATCTCGAGGATCGAATGCGACCGGATCCCGAGCTACCCATCACGTCCCAGCTGCGTTCAGGTATCGAAACTTTCGTCGACGCCGTTATCGAGCATCCCACCATTTACCTCGCCGTGATGCGGATGGCCGGCAGTGGCGACGTCCGGATGCGCACGATCTACCGCGGTATGCGCCGCACTTTCACCACGTGGATCGTCGCTGCGCTGACGAATCTAGGCATCGAATCGAACGCGACCGTAGAGGCGACAATCGCCGGGTGGCAGGCATTCATGGAGGAAATCGTCGTCAACTGGATCGACGAGCCGACGCTCGAGCGAGGCGAGATGGTCGACCTCTGCGAACGAATTTTCTACCACTGCCTACCGGCAGCGGGCATCAGCGTGGAGCAAATAGTGGCAGCCACCGTGGTCGCGACGGCCAGTGAGTCCGGCGCAACACAACTGTGATCTTCGCGCCGGGGTTTCACAGGTGGTCACGATTGGGTATCTTGCTTGCAGTGGCACTGGACCACGACCCCAACACATGAAGGATCCAACATGGAGTCTGTCGAAAACGTATTGCCCGAGGGTGTCAAGCTCGAAGACGTCTTGAGTGTCCTCAAGGTCGCAGTTGCGGGCATCGGCCTCATCAGCGCACTTTCGGCATTCAGCTGATCGCAAAGCGTCATCGACAGGCCGGACTTCGGGGAGTCCGGCCTGTTTTTTGTTTCCGTTCCTGAACAAACCGTGAACTCTTCGGCAACTTCAGCGCAAAGTGGTCATTTCAACCCAAACAAGCGTCCAGTTTGCTAATTTGTGTCTGCGACACAAGGTCGTACAGAAACACCACGCAGACACAAACCTTGTACATACAAACCTGTACATACGACACGGAGGACCGAAACATGGGTTCCATCAACACCCTCAGCGCCGTCATCGACATCATTAAGGTCGTCCAGCCGTTGATCGCCAAGCTGGGCCTCAGCTGATTCGCTTGCACCACACCCCTGCCAGGGCGTAACTCGAAATGGGGCCGACATTGTCGGCCCCATTTTCCGTCGGTGCTTTACTTCAGCCGAGCGCCTTCTTGATCTCTCCTGCCAGCGCCGAAGCCAGTTGCGGCGGCACGGCATTGCCGATCATCGTGCGCACCGCTCCCCACTTGCCTTCGAAGACGTAGTCGTCGGGGAAGGTCTGGAGGCGAGCAGCTTCTCGAACGGTCAAGGATCGCGTGTGTTTCGGGTGCACGTTGCGTGAAGCCGAGATCATCCCGAAGGTGGTTCCGACCGTCGACGCCGGCTCGTCCCAACGCAATCGCTTGTACGTCGTGTTGTATCCGGACGACGGTCGCATGGCCGGATCTTCGTTGTCGTGAGCCGACATTCCTTCCGGCACGTCGCGCAGCCACCGCAGGACGTGCTCGGGATGCTCGACGGCCCAGTGCAACGGATCTGTTTCGCAGGCCTGTCCCGATTCCAGCGGAGCCAGGTCGACGGTGGCGTCACGAAAAGTTCGCAGCGGCGCAACACCATTCACGCCGTGAGTCTTCGGCGGAAAACGCAGTGGCCCGATACCACTGTCGCGGCGGGTCGCTACGATGAACACTCGTTCCCGGAACTGCGGGACGCCGTAATCCTGTGCATTGACCGTGTTGACCGACGCGTCGTAACCGCGTGCAGCCATCTCACCGAGAATCCGGTCGACGACCATCCCACCGTCCGGGTCCTTCATGCTGAGCAGCAGTCGCACGTTTTCCATCACCAAGACCTTCGGCTTCACCAGTTCGGCGAGCTGTAGCAGGTTCCGGAAGAGATGGTTGCGCGGATCGTCGCGGTCTCGCCGGCCGGCGAGGCTGAACCCCTGACACGGCGGTCCCCCGGCCAACACATCGATGTCCACTTGTGCCAGAAGATCTTTCACCCGGGTTTCGTCGATCGCCCGAATGTCGTCGCCGAGGCACCTCGCGCCGGGGAAGTTCCGATCGAAGGTCGCGCGCGCCTCAGGAACGACTTCGATGTATCCCTCCACCGAAAACCCCGCCATCCGAAAGCCTTCGGCCATACCGCCACAACCCGAGAACGCTGTCAATACGGTGGGGCCGCCGGTTCCCGCCCCCGCGACGGCACGCCTGGCCACCGAGGCGGGGTCGTTGACCGGTGTCGCTCGACGCGCACGGGTACTACCGCTCGATCGCTTCCGCGGGGCCGCGTACGTGCCCTCGCGCTTCGCAAATTCCAATGCGGTCAGGGTAGCGAGAACTGCTCGCTCCGCCGATGATTTGGGATATGCCTTGTCGAGTTCCCACGCCGATACGACGGCTGACGAGACTCCCGCGAGGCGGGCGAACTGGATCTGACTGATCCCCACGTCCATGCGCCGCGATCGCAGGTCCTGTCCCGAAATCAATTCAGTGCCTCACTCATGTGGTCCGCTCGCCCCGGCATCCCAGACTATCGCAGCCGAACCGGTAGACCAGGACCACGCAAAAGAGACCGGCAGGCGGTATGCCTGCCGGTCTCCGACCCGAGCGGATGACGGGATTCGAACCCGTGTGAACGGCTTTGCAGGCCGGTGCCTAGCCAATCAGCCACACCCGCGTCAGTGAGTAACAATGCAGGGCAAAGCGCTTCCTGACCCGTATACAAACCGCATTCGCATCTTCCGTACCTCCCCCGTACCTCCTAATTGCTGAGTCTGGGTAAGACAAGTCAGCCACACACGCTAATCTCGGACGACTACCCCGCCGAGATCGGAGCAATAAGTGACCAAATCAGTTGGCCTCGAGAAACTGCGGGGTGACATCGCGGTCACAGCGTCGATGGAGAAGCTTCAAGACGCATACCTTGGAGCAATCGCCGCTGCAGCGGGGTGCGAAATGGCCAAGCCGGATCCTGATCCCGGTCTAGATTGGACAATCGGACTCAAGTCGAAGGCACATACCAAGATCCGGACGCCAAAAATTGACGTGGCGCTGAAGAGCACCTACCAGACTGGGCCGAACGACAGCGGAGAATTTTCGTTCACACTCGAAAATCCGCACTTCGAAATTCTTGCCGAGCCGCTCCTTCTAGCCCCACGACTCCTCATCGTAATGCTACTTCCCCGCGAGGTGGACTCATGGGTTTGGTCGCGCACCAACTGGATGGTCATGCGCCACTCTATGTATTGGGTCAATCTTAAGGGGAGGAGCGTCAGCGGGAGACACAAGACGAACGTACGAGTTCCCTACAGTCAAAGGTTTGACGCGATGGAGCTTTGCCGAATTCTCTACTCGGTTGGTTCAGGTGGTCAACCATGAGCGGGTACATACTTGACACTAAAGACCTAGATCGAATTCAACCAACAGATGTTGAAGCAGTCTTGCGCTCTTTGGGGTGGCAACTAGGTGGCGGTGTTCCGAATTTGGCCAGCCAATGGTTCAAAGTGGACGAGCCCGACGAACCCAGTGTGCTCGTCCCACTAAATCACGAACTGGCCGACTATCGACAGAGAATGACTGAGGTCGTCAGAAGCCTGTATCGATACCATTCGAACCAAGTCGATAACCTTGTACTCCGGCTGTTAATACCCGGAGTAGATGAAATCAGCAACCACAAGGAAGAATCAACCATTGGCGGGTCAATTCCGTGGGTCGCTGGAGAAAAGCAGATCGTAGGCTTCCGTGGCGTCCTTGTCGCTGCAGCAAAGTCAGCGGAGCAAAAAGAACGCCATTTTGGCAACCGCCGATGGAAGACGGGAAATCGATACCTGTCCCAGCTTAGAATGGGTCAAACTCGGGTGGGCAGCTACGTGGTTACAGCTCTTTCGCCTGTGGGTCCACTTCCATTGACCGATCAGACTCAGCAGTACGATGCCAATCTTGGAATCACCGGCCGCAATGTGGTGGAGGGTCTAGTTTCTGGATTAGAGTCGCTACGCACGTCTTCCGAAGAGTATCTGCGAAATCAGAACGATGGGGTCTTCGAAGAAGCAGTCCAGTCCGGAGTATCCCTAGACCTCGTGAAGGCAGTCCAGACCAACCTTGGCGAAGCCGATGGAGTTTTTACCACGATAAAGTGGAGCTCTCAAATCGAGACGACCGCAAAGACTTCAGAAGTCTCTTTCGATAAAAAATTTACAAACGCTCTACAAGCCGCATCAACGCGCCTGACTGATGTCATAAAAAGTAAACGAGTGATGATTATCGGCAGAGTCACCGGTCTCGACCGTGACGTACCAGGAGAGCAAGGGAAAGTTGTCCTCCACGTGTTAGACGGCGCCGACGAGAATGTCGACTATGTAAGTGTCACACTGGGGAACGATTATAACCAGGCGATCGATTTCCATAAGGGCGGGCAACTCGTCCACGTTTCAGGTGAACTTAATCGCGTGAGACGAAAATGGGAGCTGACCGATATCACCAGTTTTCAGTTAATATCATCAGCGGGAGAGAACTTGAAGATAGATATTTCTGGGAACGATGAACGGGAATTGCCACCATCCTGATTGCCGTGCCCGGGCACCTACCGGCGGAAGACGCCGCAAGATGCCCGCCCTTCGGGCCGATCACTCTGGTCGAGGCAGTCCGTCGAGAAGTTTCCCCGGCGTGGTCTGCAAGCCTGTCGAGAGCTTAAGCAGGTTCTCCACGCGAGCACTGCGTTGCCCGCGCTCAACTTGCCCCATATAGGTCCAATGCACGCCGCACTGTTGTGCGGCGTGTTCTTGGCTCCAGCCCAGTTCGGTGCGGCGCGCACGGATGCGCTCGCCCAGTTCTCGCAAGGTGGGACTGAGGGGCTGCTTTGGAACGTCGGACACGACTACCTACCCCATATGTCCCAACTGCAATGGTCCAGAGCAGAAACGTCCCATGTGTAAACGTCTAGAGCAGAAACGCCTTACTATGCATTGACCCGAACGGCGACACCAAGGAGCAACACGTGAGCACTGAATTTTCCGGAGCCCTCTTCATCGGTGGGGCCATTTGGTTCCTGTGCGGCGTGATCGCTGCGGTGATCGCAAGCTGGAAAGACCGCAGCCAAGGCGGGTTCTTCGTGTTGGGCTTTTTGTTCGGACCTATCGGCATCCTTGTTGCGGTACTCGCAGCGTCGGGCACACCACCCGCCCCCAAGGGAACCCGCGCCGTGGTGTGCCCGCGCTGCAACGCACAGCAGAACGTGCCGACAAGCCAGTTTCAATACGAGTGCTGGCAGTGCAAGCTGGTCAGCCCTGCCGTTGCCGTCTAGACCGCACGGATTGGCACCACATTGTCGGTCTGCGGTGGCTGTCCGAGCGCACCCAGTGCTGTCATCGCGTCCGCGTGGTCGTCCTGGAACAGGTGCGCGTAAACGCCCAATGTGACATTGGTATTGGCATGACCCATGAACTTGGACAACACGAACGGCTGAATCCCAGCCGCAATACACAGACTGGCGTACGTGTGCCGCAAGCTGTGAAAACGAAAGTCGTCGGGCAGTCCCGCGCCTGCCAGATTCGCCCGATGGACGGCGGGCCGGTACACCTGCCCATAGAAATTCCGGTGGACTACCGGCGACTCCCAATCCAGCAGCAAACGCGCCTCAGCATCCGCGAGCGGTTGGCGGGCGGACTGCTCGGCTGGGGTCATCCGGTTACCCTTACGCGGTCCGCTCTCGTGTGTAGGCGCTCGCTTGCCGCTCGGCTTCTGCAACTTCAGCGCGGACGCAGGGAACAACGGAGCAAACGGCTCGTCTGCTCGCGGGTGCATCAGCAGATAGTCACGCAATACCGCGACCGTAGCCGGGGTCAGTGGCACCTTCCGCCGGCTCCCCCGCGTCTTGGGGGTGTCGTAAACAATCTCGGGCTTGCCGGGCGTCGCCTTGGATTCCGGATTTCCGAGCGGTCCGTACTTCACCAACACCGTCCGCGCCACATGAACCGCGCCGGGAGCCGTGTGATTGTGCGGTTGAGGCAGCTTGACGTCACCCACCTGCAAACCAGCCAGTTCAGCGGCACGTAGGCCAGTCCAGGCGGCAACATGCACCATCACGTTGTACGGCCAGGGCGTTGCTGCCGCCAGTGCAGCGGCCTGGTCTGCCGTGAGAAACTGTTCCGGGTCCACCACGCCATCTGTCACCTTGTTGCCGGACTTCGCAGCATCCACCACTGCAACGACGGCGGTCCGGTCAGTGGGCAGGGTGACGTGGTCGCACGGGTTGGCGCTGAGCCGTCCATCCGCGACGGCCTGGTCCAGCACCTGTTTGAGAATGAAGTACTGATGCTTGATGGTGCTTGGGCGTTTGCCCTCGCTCACACGGCGCGCAATCCAACTGACAATCAGCGGGCGGGTGATCTTCTTCAACGGGTAGCCACCGAATGTCGCGTCCAGGTCCGCACCTGTATTGAGAATGTAGGCGTAACCCTGACGGGTTCGTGGCTTCAGGTCCATCCGCGAGGCCAACCAGTCCCCCGCCACCGACCGAAACGTAACCCCGCCAGCTTTCGCGTCGAACGTGGTGCCCCGGTTCTGGTTGAAGTCCACTTCGGTGGCGTAGTCCTCGGCTGCCTTCTTCGTGGTGAAGCCGCCCTTACTGCGACCTTTCCCGTCGGGCGTGCGGTACTTGACCACATACCGCGTCTCACCGCTGCCTGTCGTGCGCTTTTGTACGTGAGCCATCAGACCGCCACCTTGTCAATGGAAGTGATTGCACGGCTGAGGATTCGCGCAACCGTGGGACTGGACCATTGGCCTCCGCGTTTTGTCCGGTGCCGTTCCTCGGTCAGCGTTCGTGCAATTTCGCGTGTGCTCACGCCCTGCGCCGCGAGTTCACGCATCCGCCTGAGCGCTTCTTGCTCGGCCGGGACCTCGACCAGTGCGCCATGCGGGTTGGAGGCAGTCCGCGGAGCGGGTGCCCAGCCGTATGGCGCGCTACCGGTCGCATGACCGCCCTGTTCAGCTTTCGCCTTGCGCCCGTCCTTGAGACGCTTCGCTGTCATGCGGCGCTCAAGACCAGCGAACACCGCTGCCATCTCTCGCATCGCTGTACGCATGGGGTCGTCTGGGTCGTCGCGCCGCACTTCCTGAGCCGGGACAGACGTGAACACGCTTGCTGTGTTCTTGCTCCACACTTCCGCGAGCACGGCCTCTTGCACAGTGACCGCACGAGCCAGCCTGTCCAGGTCACGCACGATCAGTCCATCAGCTTCGCCCAGACGCATCGTGGTCAACGCCTGCGTGAGGCCAGGACGTTCCACGGCGGGCAATGCACCACTGAGGCCCTCGTCCACTGTCCACAAAACGATACGAGCATTTATCGCCTTCGCCGCTGCCTTGATCGCAGCTCGTTGCGAGTCAAGACCGTAGCCATGCTTCGCCTGCTCGATCGTGCTCACTCGCAGGTACGCCACCAATCGCAACCGTTTCACACTCATTTCCCCTGCCTCCCTTAGCTATTGACGACGACGCAAAGAAATGCGCCTACCTGGGGTGCCGCCAAACCTACAGGTGTAGCGGCAGCTTGAACAGCAACACACTTTCGAAATGCGTTGCTTCACTTGAATATTGACTCACTCACTGGGGCGTCGCCATCGTTGTAAGCGCGTTGAAGTGGGCACCCCAACAAGCACCCACGGCAGGCATACACGCCAGCCGTGCCGACGCTCAGGCATGTCTGATGCGCACCCTGCGCTACGGGCGTGCACGCAATGCACCTAGCGGTGCGTACGCCCTTGTCTCCCCGCCATTTCCGCGAGCCTGGATACCGCTTCACTGAACGGGACCAACCCCTCGCCCTGAACCTGACGCCGAGGCGGTGGCGGCACCTGGTCCGCGAGGGGTGGCCCCGGCCGGAGGTCCTCTGCCAACCGTGCGGCGTCGCTGCGTTCAATCGCAACGATCTCGTCCTTGATCCATTTGGCAGCAGTTTCGCCAGTCATTCGAATTCTCCTCAACTACAAAAAGGGGGGGTTATGCGTTCCGCGCACGCGAGGCGAGCACCGGACGGGATGGGCAGTCAAATGGCCATTTGGTCAGTGCTCAATAACCAACCAGCCCAACGGAATACATCACACCGTCCAAACTCCTATCGCAACACTACTAACGGTTTCGGGTCGATAGATCTGTCCCCGAATCAAAAGAAGTGGCTTATAGGAATCGAAAGAAACTACGCCCCAAAGCGCGACAGTTTGAACGTGTACCAAACCAACTCGTACCTAAAGGGAAGTGGTACCGGTACGGGTTGCCACCCGTAACCCGGTATCCACACCCCTGCCCACCCTGCGCCCAGCAACCTGTACCAATTGCCGGTACAGGTTCAAAACATATTGCTACCTGCACTTATAGCCCGCCATTGACCAACACGTACCAACATGTACCAAATGCACCGGGCCAGGTTGGCCATGCCGCTGGCAACATGTACCGGGCCAACCTGGCTGCTCGGCCGTCATTTGGCCCGAAAACCAATCCATCCCGGGAGCTTTCACGTATCGACGGTGAACTGAAACTTGCCCGGTGCCTCGCACATCCCGAGGACCCTGCGCTTCACAGAGCGCCCGCCCTCGTCGCGGGCGATTGACCGTTCTTCAATTCTGAACTCGTCTTTCAGGTCTTGAATGGCCTGCCGCGCGCCATCGCGGTTTCCACCGACCGCCTTCGCTAGCGCGCTGGCCGTCAACATCAAGGGTCGCTCCGCGAGAATCTTCTCAATGCGGTCATGCAAGGCTCGGCGCGACCCCTGCTTCTTCGCGGATGGATCGGCGCTGCCGTCAGACCGGACGACGGCCCAGGTAATCAAGTCATCGGTGGACGACTCATCTTCGTCTTCAGGACCGCCGCGCGTGGGCAGGTTCCAGTCGACATCCCAACGCCCACCGCCCCACTGCCGGGAACCGAATTCCACCCCAAGCTGATACAGCCCGTTCTCCAAATCGGCTCTTACACGATGCCTTTGCAGAATCCAACTGTCAGCCCACTGCGCCATTCCCGCTTGCGAAATGGAGTCCAAATCGAGGTCCGAGCCGCCCGACTTCTTGAAGTGATCCGCAATGATCAACGCTGCCTTTCCTGCCACTGCACCAGACACCTCGGCCAACATCCGCCCGCGGTCATACAGGTTCTGCGCTTCGACCCCCGGCGGGTGGAACGCATACAGCGGGTCAATAATCACCAACGCAGGCTCGATCGCATCGAGGTTCCGAGCCAAAGCAGCGGTGAAGTCCGACTCCGCCAACGAGCCGACCTCGAACACGGCATGAATGGGCAGGTCGGCAAGATTCACCTTGTACGCGGCGCACACAGCCTGCAGACGACGCTGAAACGGACGCTGCCCGCCCTCGCCCACGTAATACAGCACTGGCCCCGGAGAGACGACCTCGAACTTTCCGAACAGCGGCTCACCGCTAGCCACAGCAACAGCCATCGCCATAAGGTTGTACGACTTGAGGGTCTTCTTCTCCCCGCCCATCGGGCCGAACGAGTGCTCTGGCCACACGTCGCGGATCAGCCACCGCATCGGCGGCACCGGCTCGGCAAGTTCGCCCGCACCCACAGGGATAAACCGGTCACTGTCCGAGGTTCCCGAACTGGCACGTGCGTCCTCGAGCAGAGAAGCCGTCAGGGACGAGAACTCCGTGACCGAACCGCCCTCGACAGTATCTGGAGCCACAAACTGAATTTCCCAACCTTCGTCGACCTTCGTTCGCTCGACTCCGAAGGCACCCGAACCGACTGCAGATTTCATCAGTTTCGGCCCTTCTCCGAGAACAGAACAACTCGGCCGTCGGGACCGACCCGAGGCGTTGGACTTTGAATTCGTCCGCGTGCCTTGGAAACCGCACCGACCACAGCACGATAGAAATCGGATTCTGCCGCGCCCTCTCCCCTACCCTCGCCGGGAAGTTCACCAAGCCGCCGCCGACCCATCACCTCCAGATACGCGGTCCGCACCAATTCGAGGGCACGCACAACCCCGGCGCTCCCATCGGTGCTCGTCAGAATCACCGCCAGCACACGGCGGACCATAAGCGAATGCGCACTGACGTCGTCATCCAAACCATGTGCGAACATCTGCACCAGCGCGCGATAGTCGCAGAGCCGCTGCATCGCCGTATCCATGTTCTTCCACGTCACGGTTGCTCCCGGCTGGTTGGCCAACCATTGCTGAGCCTCCCGGAACGTTGTGGGAACGCGCGTCAAATGCCGTTGAGCAACCCCGCCCAGTGCAGGCGGTGGCAACACTGCGTCAAGCCGCGTGGGGCGAAGCATAGGCACCAGGGAACGGCCATTGTGCGGCCCGCTACCACCGGCAAAATGCGGGTGCAGGTGCGTGACCACGGCCACCGGTTCGTCGGCCCGCTTCCAGTTCACGCTTCCGGGGCAACGCAACACACGATCCGGATTGAACACCGAATCAGGTCGCGCGTTCGGATTCACACGCTTGACTGCAAGATTCACCAACGCCGACCAGCGGGCACTCGTCTCGGACCAACGGGACCCGTCATCTGTGACCAGATTCGGCACACTCTTCGTGTTGGACACGCGCCAGATCGGTTGCAGGCCATGCCCGGATTCGACTGCGACTGCTGGAGGGACACCCTCCAGCCAAACGGTGAGCAGGTCAATAACTGCCCTGCATTCGTCCAGCGAGGCCAGCGAACCCGACTTCACATCGAGATCGGCGAAGAGCGTCTGTCCGCGAGCAACATCGGCGATTCCACCTCGCCTGCCCGGACGAAGCCTAGCCCTCAACGGATTTGGAGAGAACCACACATCGCGGTCCTGCGGAGCCGACCACTCTCGAAGGCTCTTGACGGTACGCGTTTCGGGCAACCATCTACCCGCAAGCCGACCCTCTCGCGGACGAGTATTGACGCTGACGACATAGTCGTCACGATGACCGATTGCTTTGAGCACTATGTACAGCGACGGATCTTGCTGTGGTCGAACAACTTCCACTCGCCCACTAGTTGCGCTCCGCCTTCCGGTGCGGCTATTATTCACTTTGCGTTCCTTCTTCCGTGGCGTTACTTCGGATGTGGTCGGCCCACCACCGTGGATGGAAAGATGGGCCGACTGCACACTCTTACAATGGATTTGGCGCACCACGCCGTGCTACCGCACCGCTTATACTGAATTCAGACCGCAAGTTGCGGTCACTGGGAAGCTCCGCTCCCTGTTGCGAGACGAGACCGCCGGTTAGAACTTTGAGCCGGCGGTCTTCGCGTTCGTCCCGTCGGACAGCTGACGGGAAGGTCGCACTTTCACATGCCATCCGCTGGATAGCCTGCCGCCACATGCCAGCCGTCATTCGGAATGAAGCTGAGCGGACCGTCTGGTTCGCTCGCCCGAATCTCCCAACCTCGCGGGGTCACATCTTTACCGAGTTCCCACAGGCACCGGTCACATGTTGGAAACACGTAGGTGGTACTCCCTGCCGACACTAGGACGCCCCAATCGGGTCCGCCACAGGACAATCCCGGGTGTTCGACCTTCGTGCGCTTCCCCGCCCAGTGACAGACACTGGAATACTGATCCATCAACTGCCGAGCGACGCGTGTTGCGCTGTATCCGTACATGACAGGGAACGCGACACGAGCACCTTGAATGTTGCCACTGCCGTCTCGCCACTTCCAAGGCAAGGGCGGAACATAGGTCGGCGTAGCTGGGTCCACCAACACCACCACACGAATTCCATATGGCCCGCTCAATGATGCATCGAGACCGAGCCTGAATTCGGTCACGCGTTCAGCATGGTCCATTTCGACGACCTTCAGTTCATGACCGATATCACTGGGGCAGCATTCACACTCGTTCCCGTAATTGGGCGGGAGCGGCTTTCTACCAGGAAGATTCGAGTGCTGATACGTAAACCCGCGCTCTTCAAGCCAGCGGGCATCGGGAATCGCCTGCGCGGCCGAACGCGCAAGGTCGAGCTCGGCACGGATATCGGGATGAAAAGACCTCGCAGGGCTGAAATTCTCGCCAGCCACCAAAGCTGCATCAATCTGATCTCCCGCAGGAGTGATATCCCTCCAACCATTCTCACGAATTTCGTCGATCTCACGCTCGTTCATGCGGCGTCACCACCGCTGTTGCGGAGTGACAGCACCCATTCGTATAGATCGGCTTCGCTATACCAGTTGTGCGCGCTGATCTTAAATCGCCTCAGCCGCTTACTTTCGGTGGCTGTTCGGATCAGATTTCTGGTGACCGGAACACCAAGCACCTCAGTGATGAAGTGATGGGCTCCGTTGAGGCCCTTTATTGTCGGCAATCGTCCCGAATCAATCTCGATACTTGAAGCTGGTCGATCCATCTGCACACGTCCCATGAATACCCTCCACATACTCAGCTCCGGGGCGTTACCCACCAGAGAAACCATCATTGGTTTGCTGATTGGGCCTGAGAGCTGCAGGAAGTCTCTCGACCGAGAAGCGCGCACCCGCAGAGCCAAAGCGCGCATCACACCTGGACTGGATCCAAGATAAAATACGAGCTTCAATCTGTTAAGCCGGAATCAAGTTCCGTGGGCTGTTCGGCAGTACACACTTTCGCTAGCACTCTCGGCCGCATCGGGCGCGTGCACACCACATTCACGTGCGCAAACCGCTTTGATGCTGCGTAAGCAACCATACACAACCCACCCCAGGTCAGCAATAGCACGCAAATCGAGTATTGTTCTGCCGCAAACCTTTTGGTTCAAACTGGACGCGAGAGCGAATCTAAGAGCGTTTCTCGTCATTCCCCTATCAACCGAAGGGTAAAAAGAAGTCAAGCATTCGCAAATGTTAGAAACGCCGACCCAAAAATGCCCCGGCTCCGCAATTGGGAGCCGAGGCATTCTGCGCGGTCCCAGGACCGCTCCCACATCCACCGCGAGACAAGTCAATCGTTGGTGTCGTGGTCTGCTCATCGCCAGAACAAGTTCACGTCCGATGAGCTTCTGCCGGAGGAAAGGACTTCCGGCCCGCTGGGGTTTTGTGGCCGCTGGTGCGCAGCGGTGGTGGGTGGCGTTGCCGGGTGGCAGCAACACGCAGGCACTTGCTGGGTGGGTCGGTGCCAGTGGCTACCACTGGCAATACTCAAGGCATCAACGGCGCATTTTGGTGCCCGAACTTGCCGAGCGAGGCGGCGTTTTCGGCTTGCTGCCTACCTTGCTTCCGGCGGGGTTCTTCCGAACGGTCACGGTCAGCTCGCGGTTGGGCTTGTCCAGCGTGGGGGTGACATCAAGCTTGCGATCCGGCCGTCCATGGTATCCGAGGATAGCCTTTCCTAATAGTCCACGTCCTGCGGGCGTACGGAACTCGACGCCGACCTTCGCGCCTTTGTAGTCACCGCCCTTGCCTACAACGAGGTGTTTCTCGAAGCTGCCCTTGACGTAGGACCGGCGGACTTTCCTCGTGACGCTGCGACCAACTGCGCGAGTCGCAACCTTTGCCGCGCCTTTTGCTCCAGCTACACGTGAGAAGCGTCCTTTGCTGTCGCGTTTGAATGACCGACGGGCCATCAGAGACCTCGCGGACGCGAGTTGATCCGCTCGGTGGCGCGCTGAAGCTTCGCCAATCCAGCCTCGCGGGCAAGTCGGTCACGCTCGGCTTTATCCAGTGCAGCGGCAGCTGGTGAGAGTGGCGTGGTTCCGCGATAGCGCCCACCTTGGCTCGGCGGTGCCTCTTCAAGCCCTTTCGGGGTCATACCCGTACCCCAAGAGAACTCACTCGCATCGGGATTGTCGCCGTGAAACTTGCCTGTGTAAACCATTGCGATCACCGGTTGAATGTCGGTGCGGTGTACGAGAATCCCGGAGTGATCTGCATGACGGCAGCCGCTCCACGATGTCGCACGCCGGTGCCGAACGAGCGCTGGAAGAACGAATCCTGCAGGGGAAAGGCCGGGACAGAGCCCGAGATCATTCGTAACCCCTGGTACGCGGGGTTGACATGCTGACGGAACGCAACCGGATTTCGTTCGGAGTTCGGTCCGCCAGACGCAACCACGGCGATGTATCCAGCTGGAACGAAGGCGCTCTCGATCAGCCACGAGGGCCCATACGATCCCGCGACCGGCAACGACCCGTACTCGGCCGGGGCAATTTGACCGACGATGTTCTCTTCGGTCAGGTAGGCGGGGGCAGAGGCACTCGGGATGAAGTCGTACTTCGCAACGGGAGCCGTCGTTTCAGCGCCGATGCGAGGACGGGATTCGAGGCCCTTCTTGAACGCCTGAATCAGCTCGCCCTCAACAGGGTTGGCAAGGATCAAGAGCTGCGTGCCCGCCTGTAGGCCATAGCCTTTGGACTTGACCTTCGCAATCAAATCCTCAACGTCCGCGGAGTCGACTAGCGCTGAGCCAGACGCCAAATAGTGGCTGTCTGCAGAGGGGAAGGTGATCCCTGCATGCGGTGGTGGCGTCATGCCATCGGTGCCGTTCCACAGTCCGAACACCCGATGCTTTTCAGGGCTGAGCAACTCGGTCGGATTGAAGAGCCGCTCGAGGATGGTGGTGTTGACCAGCTTGTTGTCGGCTTCGATGATCCGCGTGGCTACGGAACGCACTTGCTCTTCGCGGGCGTCACGTAGGAATTGCCAGGTCCACCGCGAAGCTAGGTCCCAGTCGGAAAGTGTGTATCCAAGCAGCAAAGCCTCGGCTCCCTCGCGGACTCCTTGCGGCACACCAAATTCCGATGCTTCCTCGAAGGATTCGGATCCGATGGACTGCGGCACTGCATCCGCGATCGCTGTGGTGCCGTACGACAGGAGGGATGCCAGACGGGAACGCTCACTGTTGTAGAGGCCCAGAACTTGGCTGATCTCGCTGTAGATGACATTTAGATCTATGCCGTCAGCCGTTTGGTTGACAAGCACGTCGCCTTCCGTGGCGTAACCACGGTCGCCACCAAAAATTGGGGCAAGAAAGGGATCGAGAGTGGTGAGGGGTAGGTGAGTAGTCATTTGGATTCTCCGATAGCGATATGAGGCGGATATGGGAAACACCCACGCTCTGCGCGAATGGGGTGGCCTCGGGCCGAATCGGTAGCGTCCGCTGACAACTGCCAACATCTACGCCGTACAACTAACACCAAGGCTACCTCACGTGCCCGGCCCAAACTGCGCTCAGCCAGTACCTCCCCGGTACCTCCGCACACGCAAAATGAACGGTATTCAATAGGTGGCAGCCGCTCAGCAAAAGGTCAGCATTCTCAGCGTTTCTAAGTCTCTCACCTGCAAATACGAATCGGGGCTGACCGTGTGGGCCAGCCCCGACGCCCGAGCGGATGACGGGATTCGAACCCGTGTGAACGGCTTTGCAGGCCGGTGCCTAGCCACTCAGCCACACCCGCGTCAGTGAGCAACTCTGCCCCGAGCGATGACGTCGAACCACAGTTCCGCTCAGCATGATTCGAGCGCAATCCCACAAGGCGTTCCAGTCTCTGGGAAAACTGCGGGCCCTTCGGGAACAAATCGGTCAGTCTCGATGCTGACTCCCTCGGTGGGCGCAGGTCATACGAAGTGCGGCCCGAATTTCGCCCGAACGACCGAGCAGTTCGCCAAACCCAGACAACCCAGAAGGTTTCATGAGTGCCGAGAACACCGCCATCGCCCCGCACGTTCAGGCAGCCCCGCCGATAGAGGCAGCCCCGCTCGAGGCGAGCACCATCGAGCGTAAGCCGAGCGTCGGAAAGATCCTGGCCCTCGGTTCCATGACGGCACTCGGACCCTTCACCATCGACATGTACCTGCCTGCGCTACCGGATATCGGCGCCGATCTCGGAGTCTCGTCGTCAACGGTTCAGCTGACGATCACCGGAACCCTCATCGGCCTCGCGCTCGGCCAACTGTTGGTCGGGCCGCTCTCGGACACGCTCGGCCGCAAGAAGCCGCTGCTGGCCGGAATCGGCGTCCACATCCTGGCTTCGCTGCTGGCGGTCTTCGCACCGAGCATTGCGGTCCTCGGAATCCTGCGGGTCTTCCAGGGCATGGGCGCGGCGGCCGCGGCAGTGGTCACCATGGCGATCGTCCGCGACCTCTACAGCGGCAACACCGTTGCCGTCGTGATGAGCCGGCTGATGCTCGTGCTCGGCGTTGCGCCGATCCTGGCGCCCAGCATCGGTGGCGCCCTCCTCGTCGCCCTCGACTGGCGCGGGATCTTCGTCGTCCTGGCACTGATCGGCGTCGGCACGGCGATGATCGGTGCGTTCGGACTGTCCGAAACACTGCCGAAGGAAAAGCGTCGCCCGAGCGGATTGAAGTCGGTTCTCCGCACCTACGGCTCGCTGCTCGGCGACCGCACGTTCATGGTCCTGACGCTCGTCTCCAGCGTCGGCATGGCGTCGTTGTTCGCGTATGTCTCCGGGGCATCGTTTGTCTATCAGGACCAGTACGGCCTCAATCAACAGGAGTTCGCGCTGCTCTTCAGCGCGGGCGCGATCGCGTTGATCGGTGCTTCGCAGGTCAACGTCCGGCTGCTCGACCGGTGGACTCCTCAGCAGATCACCAAGTGGGCCCTCGTGGCTGCGGTTGTCTCCGGCGCTGTAGTCATTACTGTCGCGGTCCTGGAACTGGGTGGGCTCGCCGGATTCGTGATCGCACTCTGGGTCATGGCCGGTGCCATCGGGTTCGTTCTGCCCAACGCCCCGGCACTGGCTCTCGCTCGTCACGGCGAGGCGGCCGGTACTGCGGCGGCGATGCTCGGCGCCTTCCAGTTCGGTGTCGGCGCGGCGATCGCGCCCGCCGTCGGCCTGCTGGGAAACACGAGCACGGCCTTGGCCGTCACGATGACGGCGTGTGTGTCGCTCGGTCTGATCGCTCTTCTGGCTACGACCCGGAAAAGCGATCCGACCCGAAAGAGCGAATCGGTCTAACCGGCAGCGGAGAACCACTCGCTGTAGAACGTGGCAAGTCCCAGGACGCACGAGATCGCGACGAAGATCCAGAATCTTGCGATCACGACGGTTTCCGGCCAGCCGAGTAACTCGAAGTGGTGGTGGATCGGGGCCATCTTGAATACGCGTCGGCCGGACGATCGGAACACCAGAACCTGGATGATCACCGACAGGATCTCAGCCACGAACAGGGCTCCGATGATGACCATCAGAAGCTCGGTGTGCGTCGTGACGGACAGGCCGACCACCAGGCCGCCGAGCGCCAAGGAGCCGGTGTCGCCCATGAAGATCTGAGCCGGGGCGGCATTCCACCAGAGGAAGCCGAGGCACGCCCCGCCTGCCGCGGCAGCGACGATAGCGAGATCCAGGGGGTCACGAACGTCGTAGCAACCGGCGGCAGGCTCGAGGACACACGAGTTCCGGTACTGCCAACCGGCGATGACGACGTAGGTCCCCAGGATCATGCCCATCGAACCGGCCGCGAGACCGTCGAGGCCGTCGGTGAAATTGACTGCGTTGGACCAGGCGAACACCAGAATGCAGAAGAAAACCACGAATCCAATGGCACCCATGGAGAACACCGAGATGTCACGAACATGGGACAGGTACTGGCTTCCGGGAGTGACTCCGTTGTTGTTGGAGAACTGCAGGAACAAAATGCCGAAGATGATGGCACTCGCCAGCTGACCGACAGTCTTTGCCGTCTTGTTCAGCCCGAGATTGCGCTTCTTGCGGATCTTGATGAAGTCGTCGAGAAAGCCGACGATTCCCAGTGACGTCGCCAGCGCGAGAACCAGCCAACCGGATGCAGACAGCCGCGGTAGCCGCGAGCCGAAACCGATGATGTGTGCCGCCAGGTAGCCCGCCCACATGCCTGCGATGATCGCGATGCCGCCCATCGACGGGGTGCCACGCTTGCCCTGATGGCTCTGCGGACCCTCGATCCGAATCTCGTGCCCGAGCCCCTGCCGCGAAAGCACACGAATGAGAAACGGAGTCAGGAAGAGCGCGACGAACAACGAGACGCCACCCGCTACGAGGATTGAAATCACCCGTGGGACTCTACAGACGTAAGCGGCTGCGACACACAATCAGACAAGGCACCCGACCGCTTCGCAGCATGGGATGATCGAACCTATGTCTCCCCCCGCGCCGCTCCCCCTCGACCCCATCGAAGAGGCGCATCGTCAGTGGACGGAGCACGGGTGGAGCGACGTCGCCGACGGTATGGCGGCGGTCACGTCGGTGATGCGTGCGCAGCAGATCATGATGGCGCGGGTCGAAGAGGTACTCAAGCCGCTCGGGTTGACCTTCGCTCGCTACGAACTGCTGACGCTTCTCACCTTCACCAGGTCGGGCGCACTCCCGATGGCCAAGGCGAGCGCCCGACTCCAGGTTCACCCCACCAGCGTCACCAATGCCGTCGACCGTTTGGAGAAAGCGGAGTTGGTCAGGCGGGTCCCGCATCCCAGCGATCGCCGTGCGACCCTCATCGAGATCTCCGACGCGGGTCGCGCGCTGGCCCTCGAAGCCACCGAAATGCTCAACAGCAAGGTGTTCGCTCACCCCGGACTCCAGCAGGACAAGCTCGAGCAATTGGTGACGATCCTCACTGAACTTCGCAAGACTGCGGGTGACTTCGACACCGGCGGCGCACCGACCAAGTGGTGAACCGACCACCCGTACACACAAAAAACTGCCCTCACACTCTCGACGAGTGTGAGGGCAGTTTCAGCTGTTTCGGAACTCAGCGGTACCCGAATTCAGCGGTGCTTGAATTCTGCCGACCGCTTCTCCACGAACGCGGTCATGCCTTCCTTCTGATCCTCCGTCGCGAAGGTCGAGTGGAACACCCGACGCTCGAAGCGGACGCCCTCGGCGAGGGTGGTCTCGAAGGAGCGGTTGACTGCTTCCTTCGCCATCATCGCGATGGGCAGCGACATCTCGGCGATGGTGGTTGCGGTCTTCAATGCGTCGTCGAGCAGATCGGCGGCCGGAACGATCCGGGCAACCAAGCCTGCACGTTCGGCTTCTTCTGCGTCCATGTTGCGACCGGTGAGGCACAGTTCCATGGCCTTGGCCTTGCCCACTGCGCGCGTAAGGCGCTGCGAGCCACCGATACCCGGAATGACACCGAGCTTGATCTCGGGCTGGCCGAACTTCGCGGTATCCGAAGCGATGATGAAATCGCAGAGCATCGCCAGCTCGCAGCCACCACCGAGCGCGTACCCGGAGACAGCCGCGATCAGCGGCTTACGAGCTGCTGCGACGCGGTCCCACGGGGTGAAGAAATCTTCGACGTATGCGTCCATGTACGTCTTGGACTGCATTTCCTTGATGTCGGCGCCGGCGGCGAAGGCGCGCTCGGAACCGGTGATCAGGATGGCTCCGATCCCGTTGTCCGCTTCGAGGTCGGCAACCGCGGCGACGACCTCGTTCATCAGCTCGGAGTTCAGCGCGTTGAGAGCCTTCGGGCGGTTGAGCGTGATGACGCCGACGCGACCCTTACGCTCGAGGATGATGGTGTTGAAGTCGGTCACTACTGTCCTTCGGTCGAACGGTCACGGATGTCGTTGATGATGGCAGAGAAGTCCTGACCGCCACCGCCCGCGGCATGGAAGCGACTGTAGAGTTCGGCGGCCTTGAGCCCGATCTCTGCATCGACGCCGTTGTTGCGCAACGCATTTGCGGCCAGACCCAGGTCCTTGTCCATCAGCGCGACAGCAAAGCCGGGCCGGTAGTCGTTGTTGGCCGGGCTGGTGGGCACCGGTCCCGGAACCGGGCAGTTGGTGGTCAGTGCCCAGCACTGTCCCGAGGCGTTGGACGCCACGTCGAAGAGCGCCTGGTTGCTCAGGCCGAGCTTCTCGCCCAGCACGAAGGCTTCGCTGATCGCGATCATCGAAATGCCGAGGATCATGTTGTTGCAGATCTTGGCTGCCTGGCCGACACCGGCGTCGCCGCAGTGAACGACCTTGCGGCCCATCACGTCCAGCAACGGTGACGCGGTCTGGAAGTCAGCTTCGGAACCGCCGACCATGAATGCCAGCGTGCCTGCGGTAGCCCCGACGACTCCACCGGAGACCGGTGCGTCGACGCTGCGGTGACCGGCCGCTTCGGCTTTGTCGTGTGCCTCGCGGGCGTCGGCGACGTCGATGGTGGAACAGTCGATGAACAGCGTGCCCGGTGTCGCCACCGGCAGCAGTTCCTCGTACAGACCGAGAACGTGCTTACCACTCGGCAGCATCGTGATCACGACGTCGGCACCGCGAACGGCGTCGACAGCCGAATCCGCTACCGATGCACCGTCTTTGACTGCCTGCTCCAGCGCCGCAGGTGCCAGGTCGAAACCGACGACCTTGTGTCCGGCCTTGACGAGGTTGGCCGCCATCGGGCCACCCATGTGACCGAGTCCGATAAATCCAATGGTGCTCATTAGTGATGCTCCTTCGGCGGTGATCAGTTGCCTTGCGGTTGGGGGGTCAGTCCGAGCTCGTTGTCGCCCAGCGGAGCGAAGTAGGCATCGACGGATTCTGCCGTGACCTCGTCGAGAGTTGCCGGCGACCACTTCGGGTTTCGGTCCTTCTCGACGACCTGAGCGCGAATGCCCTCGACCAGATCGTGTGAGGCGAGCGCAGCCGTCGAGACCCGGAACTCCTCGTTGAGGACCTCCTCCAGGCCTGCCGCTTCTTTGGCGTGTCGCAGGGATCGCAGGGTCACCGACAACGCGATCGGGGACTTGCCGAGAACCTGCTCCGCCGCCTTCTCCGCCTCGGGGATTCCACTCGAGCGAAGACGCTCGACGATGGTGGAGACGTCGTCAGCCGAGTACGCGGCGTCGATCCAGCTCTGCTGGGCCAACAGCTCCGACACCGGAGCCGGCTCCGCGTACTGCGCCACGGCGCCGGCAACCGAGGACGACGCGAGAGCGGCGATGAACGTCTCGATGTTCTCCGACGGGATGAAGTGATCCGCGAAGCCCGCTGCGATGGCATCCCCGGCGCTCAGTCGCGCCGTGGTGAGCGCGATGTGCGTTCCGAGTTCACCGGGAGCACGCGAGAGCAGGTACGTTCCGCCCACGTCAGGGATGAAACCGATTCCGGTCTCGGGCATTCCGATCATCGAACGCTCGGTCACGATGCGAATGTCGCCGTGTGCGGACACTCCGACGCCACCACCCATGACGATCCCGTCCATGATCGCGACGTACGGCTTCGGATAGTTCGCGATCTCGGAGTTGAGGATGTACTCCTCACGCCAGAAGTCGAGCGAACCGGTCTTGCCGTCCTTGGCGTCGTGGTAGATCGAGACGATGTCGCCGCCCGCGCACAGACCGCGTTCGCCGGCGCCCGTGAGTACGACTGCCTTGACGTCGTCGTCGGACTTCCATTCCTCGAGTGCCTTGGCCATCGCCTTGACCATCGAATGGTTGAGGGCATTGATCGCCTTGGGCCGGTTGAGGGTGATGAGCCCCAGTCCGTCACGCTTTTCGATCAATACCTCGAGCTCGTCGCTCATGCTGCTCCCTGCTTTCCCTGACCTGATGCGACCACGCTGCGCGCGATGACCACCCTCATGATCTCGTTGCTGCCTTCGAGGATCTGATGAACCCGAAGATCGCGGACGATCTTCTCGATCCCGTACTCAGCAAGATAGCCGTACCCGCCGTGAAGCTGGAGAGCCTTGTTGGCAACGTCGAATCCGGTGTCGGTCGCGAAGCGCTTGGCCATCGCACACAGCTCCACGACGTCGGACGCTCCGTCTTCGAGTGCTGCGGCGGCGCGCCACAGTAGTGTCCTGGCCGCTTCGAGTTCTGTTCGCATGTCGGCGAGCTGGAACTGCAGGGCCTGCGACTCGATCAGCGCCGAACCGAAAGCCTTGCGGTCCACCAGATATGCGACCGCTTTCTCCAGCGCAGCTTGAGCTCCACCCACCGAGCAGGCGGCGATGTTCAGTCGGCCGCCGTTGAGACCCTTCATGGCGATGCGGAATCCACTGCCCTCTTCACCGAGCATGTTGGCAGCGGGAACGCGCACGTCTTCGAAGATCACCTGACGAGTGGGCTGTGCGTTCCAGCCCATCTTGACCTCGTTGGCGCCGAACGACAGTCCGGGTGAATCCTTGGGCACGATGAACGCCGAAATGCCCTTGGCACCCGCAGATCCGGTGCGCGCCATCACGACGTACACGTCGGAAGTGCCTGCGCCGGAAATGAACTGCTTGACGCCGTTGAGGATGTAGTCGTCACCGTCGCGAACGGCCTTGGTACTCAAGCCAGCAGCATCGGAGCCAGCGCCGGGTTCGGTGAGGCAGTAGCTGCCCAGTTGATCCATCGAGCAGAGTCCGGGCACCCACTTGCGGCGCTGGTCGTCGTTGCCGAACTGGTCGATCATCCACGTGACCATGTTGTGGATGGAGATGTACGCGGCGATCGACGGATCGCCCTTGGCCAGCTCTTCGAAGATCCGGGCAGCGTCGACGCGGCTCAGTTCACTGCCACCCACGTCTTCACGAATGTAGATACCGCCCATCCCCAGGGACGCCGCCTTACGGAGGACGTCCACCGGGAAATGCTTGGTCTGATCCCACTCCACTGCGTTGGGCGCCAGATGCTCGGCCGCGAAGTCGCGGGCAGTGTCGCGAATCGCCCGCTCGTCATCGGTCAGAGTAAACATGGAAAGTGTTCCGATCAGTTCATCGTGGGGATGACGAAGTGGTTGTCAGGAGCGGAGTCTACGGAGCGACCCTCCTGACCTGCTTCCTTCTTGCCGGAAGGCCAGCGCTGCGTCACGGTCTTGGTCTTGGTGTAGAAGCGGAAGGAATCGGGACCGTGCTGGTTCAGGTCACCGAATCCGGAGCGCTTCCAGCCACCGAACGTGTGGTAGGCGATCGGGACCGGGATCGGCACGTTGACGCCGACCATGCCGACGTTGACGCGGGCGGTGAAGTCACGTGCGGTGTCGCCGTCGCGGGTGAAGATAGAGACACCGTTGCCGTACTCGTGTTCGGTCGGAAGACGCAGCGCCTCTTCGTAATCGGCAGCGCGGACCACCTGGAGGACGGGTCCGAAGATCTCTTCCTTGTAGATGCGCATGTCCGAGGTGACATTGTCGAACAGGGTTGCGCCGGCGAAGAATCCGCCTTCGTGGCCTTCGAGAGTGAAGCCGCGGCCGTCGACGACTGCCGTTGCGCCCTCGTCGATGCCGATCTGCACGTAGTTGTTGACGCGGTCGAGGGCATCCTGGCAAACGAGCGGGCCGAAATCGACACCTTCGTCGTCACTGCGACCGATCTTGAGCTTCGCGACGCGCTCCTTCAGCTTCGCGACAAGAGCGTCCGCGGTCTCCTCGCCGACAGGAACGGCAACCGAGATGGCCATGCAACGCTCGCCGGCGCTGCCGTAGCCGGCACCGATCAGGGCGTCGGCAACCTCGTCGAGGTCGGCGTCCGGCATGACGATCGCGTGGTTCTTGGCGCCACCGAAGCACTGTGCGCGCTTGCCGTGAGCTGCGGCCGTCTCGTAGATGTACTGAGCGATCGGCGTGGAGCCGACGAAGCCGACAGCCTTGATGCGATCGTCGGTGAGCAGGACGTCGACAACTTCCTTGTCACCGTTGACCACGTTGAACACGCCCGCGGGCAGTCCTGCTTCGAGGAACAGCTCGGCCAGGCGCAGCGGGACGGAAGGGTCACGCTCGGAGGGCTTGAGGATGAAGGCGTTACCGGCGGCGAGGGCGGGACCGGCCTTCCACAGCGGGATCATCGCGGGGAAGTTGAAGGGCGTGATACCGGCGACGACGCCGAGCGGCTGACGCATGGAGTACACGTCGATGCCGGTGCCGGCACTCTCGGTGAATTCACCCTTGAGCAGGTGCGGAGCGCCGACGGCGAATTCGATGACCTCGAGGCCACGCTGAATGTCACCCTTGGCGTCGGCGACGGTCTTGCCGTGCTCGGACGAAAGCAGGCGGGCCAGAGAATCCATCTCGGCCTGGGCGAGCTGCAGGAACTTCATCAGCACGCGGGCGCGCTTCTGCGGGTTGTACGCCGCCCACACCAGCTGCGCCTCTTCGGCATTGGCGATGATGGCTTCGGTCTCGGCCTTGCTCGCGAGGGGGACGCGGGCCTGCACCTTGCCGGTGTTGGGATCGAACACGTCCGCAAATCGATCAGATGTCCCGGGAACACGCTTGCCACCGACGAAGTGCGTCAACTCGTGAACCGTCGCATTTTCAACCATTGTGCTAACCCGTTCCTTGCTCGTATGGACCGCCGAAGAGGCAGCAGTGAATATGTCTACCATCCTATAGTTGGATGTCCATGTATGTCTAGAGCCCAAGGGCCGTGAGTGGTTAAGGAGTCCCAGGGCTCTCTAAGCACTCACAGCGCGGAGCGCTAACGCAGCCTCGCGCGCAATTCCGGCATCGGTGACGTCGTATCCGTCCGATCCTCCGCCCGGGCCCCCGGACGCTGCGACAACCTTGCGTGCCGAGAGATGCACCGCATCGACGCCGACGGCAGTGATTGCCGCGATGTCGTCGACGGTTATTCCGCCACCCGCCATGATCTGGATCCGGCCCGCGGCATGTTCGACCATTCGTCCGATCTCTTCGAGCCCCTCGCTGCAGGTGTCTGCACCCCCGGAGGTCAGCACGCGGGTCACGCCCAGGTCGATCAGTTCGTCCAGCGCGGTCAGACGGTCGGCAACCACATCCATCGCACGATGCACCGTCACCTCGACCCTCGCCCGGTCCACGCATCCGACGATCCGACGCAGCACGACTGTGTCGATCAAATTGTCCTCTGTCAGAGCGCCGATCACGACACCGGAAGCTCCACCGGCCACCGCAGCACGGACGTCGTGCTCCATTACCCACACTTCGTCGGGCGAGAACACGAAACCTCCAGCGCGCGGACGGATCAGCGGGTGAACCGCGATCCCCACTTCTGACGCCGCCTCGATCACTCCGATGCTGGGCGTCACTCCCCCCGTCGGGCCGAGGGCCGCACACACCTCGACTCGAGTCGCTCCTACCGAACGGGCGATCCTCGCCCCCCGCACGTCCTGCACAGCCAGTTCCAAAACGGTCATGTCAGAAGGACTGCCACGACGGCTTGTGTTCGAGAGCGTACCGGTAGTAATCAGCCAGTTTGAGCGAACCGGCCGCGGCTTCGTCGATCACGACGGTGACATGGCGATGCAATTGCATCACCGAAGCCGGGCAGAACGCAGACAACGGACCTTCGACGGCGGCGGCGATCGCATCGGCCTTGCCTTCGCCGGTCGCGATCATCACCAGATGCCTTGCATCGCTGATGGTTCCGAGCCCCTGAGTGAGCACGTGGTGTGGGACGTCGTCCACACCGTCGAAGAACCGTGCGTTGTCGATCCGGGTCTGCTCGGTCAGCGTCTTCACGCGAGTTCTCGAGGTCAACGACGATCCGGGCTCGTTGAAGCCGATGTGGCCGTCGGTGCCGATGCCGAGCAACTGCACGTCCACTCCCCCGGCCGCCGCGATGCTCTGGTCGTACCGGGCGATCTCCTGCTCCGGGCAAGGCGCTTCACCATTGGGGCTGGACACCATCGCCGGATCCAGGTTGACGTGGTCGACGAACTCCGACCGAATCACCGAGTAGTACGACTGCGGATGGCGTTTCGGCAATCCCAGGTACTCGTCGAGCAGGAAGGCACGGGCAAGCGAGAAGTCGAGTTCGGCGTCGCGATGCCTCGCTGCCAGTTCACGATAGGTGCCGATCGGCGACGACCCCGTTGCAAGCCCGAGCGTCGTCGCCCCAGCTCTGAGGTAGCCGTCGACGATGTCCGCGACGGTCGAGTCGACCTCCGCGGGTGTCGGCTGAATTACGATTTCCATGAATGTTCCTTTCCTGCGGCTTTTCCGCCGAGCAGTACACGCCCCAGGCGCAATTGACGATCGGTGACCAGGATGTCGGCTCGGCAGCCCACGGCCAGCGTTCCGATCAGGTCGCCAACCCCGAGCAGACGCGCTGGGCTCCGAGTTGCCGCTGCGACAGCGTCTTCCAGCGCGACGCCGCCTTCGAAGACAGTGCTGCGCAGCACGTCGAGCAACCTCGCGGTCCCTCCGGCGATCGCGCCGGCCGAGCCGTCGGTCGTCGCGAGCCGTGCGACGCCCGCCTGTACGGTGACGTCGAGCGCACCGAGTTGGTAGTCGCCGTCGTCCATTCCCGCGGCGGCCATCGAGTCACTCACCAAGGCGATCTGGTCCGGGCCGACAGCATCGAACACCATCGACACGGTCTCGGGTGCAAGATGCACTCCGTCTGCGATCAGTTCCACCACCATCTCGCCTCGCGCCGCCGCCGCCAGGCACGACGCTACGGGGCCCGGCGATCGATGGTGCAGCGGCGGCATGCCGTTGAAGAGGTGCGTTGCGCTGATCTCACCGCCCCACTCCCCGTGCACTGCAGCATCGATGCGCGCCGACGTCGTTGCCGCGTCGGCATCGGTGTGACCGAAACTCGGCACGATGTTGCGATGACGCATGATCGCGAGCAACTCTTCGAAATTCTCGGTCTCCGGTGCCAGAGTCATGGACCGTACGGTCCCCCGCGCGGCGTCGCACACGGCTTCGAGCAGAACCGGATCACCGGGAATGATCGCCGCCGGATCCTGTGCACCGCAGCGGACGCCGTTGATGAACGGCCCCTCGAGGTGGATACCCAGGAGTTCACCGCGTTCGACCAGATCGGCGAGCATCGCTGCTTGCCGCACCAGATCTGCGCGCGGCGCGGAGACCAGGCTGGCCAACATTCCGGTCGTGCCGTGCTCACAATGATGCGCTGCCGCGCGGCTCGCTCCATCCGCGTCGGTGTTCGGAAAACCAGCACCCGCTGCGCCGTGACTGTGGACATCGATCAGTCCAGGCATGATCAACGAGTCGGAACGTTCCGGAATGGCAAAGACGGGCGCCGACGCGACATAGTCCGCTGCGGAGCCGACCCAGCTGATCTTCTCACCGTCCACGACGACAACACCGTCGTGAATCTTGCCGATCGGTGACCCGATCACCGTTCCCCGCAGAACAATCGGATTGATTACCGTGGCCGAGCCTGGCGTGCTCATGCGGACTCGCGAATCCGCGCGACGGCCGCTCTACCCTCGTTCGGGTTTCGCGCGCCCCGCGCCGCCGCTGCCATGTCCTTGCACACCGCCAGATCGAGTGACGCCAACTGAGCGCGCACGGCGCCCAACGCCGGGACCGACATCGACAGGCTCGTGACGCCCAAACCCACCAGAACCGGAGCCAACAGCGGATCCGACGCGGATTCACCGCACACGCCAACCGGTTTCCCGGCGTCGACGCCCGCCCGACCGACCATCGCGATCAGATCGAGGATCGCCGGCTGCCACGGATCGAGCAGTTGCGCCAGGCCTCCGGCCATACGATCCACGGCGCAGGTGTACTGGCTCAGATCATTGGTACCGATACTGACGAAATCGAGATGTCTCAGGAGGTCCCGCGCCCGCAACGCGGCAGCTGGAATCTCGATCATTGCTCCCACTTTGCCGATGCCCCGCGAACGCGCAAGTTCTGCAAAGCTTTTCGCCTCGTCGGCCGTGGCTACCATCGGCGCCATGACCCACAGATCGGCGCCCGTCGCATTGCCTGCCGCCGCGAGAGCGTCGAGCTGACTGATGAGTGTGTCGGGATAGACGGCGCCGACACGGAGTCCGCGGATACCAAGGGCTGGATTCTCTTCGACCCCGAGATCGAGAAACGGCAACGGCTTGTCCGAACCCGAATCGAGAGTGCGGACCACGACCTTCTGTCCGGCGAAGTGCCCCAGCACCGACGCGTACATCTGCGCTTGCTCCTCCACCGAAGGAGCGTCGTGACGCCCGAGATACGAGAATTCGGTACGGAACAGTCCGACGCCCTCACAATCCGCCGCCCCGGCCCGCGCGGCGTCCTCGAGGGTTCCGATGTTGGCCGACAACCTCACCGCGAACCCGTCACGCGTGCGTCCTGGACCATGCGCCGAAGCCGATTGCTCAGCCACGAACGATGCTTCACGGACAGCGCGCTCGCGCATTTCTTCCGAGGGATCGATGGTGACCGTCCCGGTGGTGCCGTCGAGGATGAGGAGTTTGCCCTCCATCAGCAGGTCGGTTCCCGAGCAGTTGACCACGGCCGGGATTCCGAGCGACTTCGCCAAGATAGCCGTATGGCTGGTCGGGCCTCCTTCCGAAGTCAACAGTCCGACCGCGTCGCTGTCACCCAGCGTCGCCGTATCCGCCGGCGCCAAGTCGCGCGCCACAAGGATGTACGGGTGACCCGGAGTGGGGATTCCGGGCATCGGCTCACCGCGGAGCACGGCAACCGCACGCTGTCCGAGATCACGCAGATCGGTTGCCCGTTCGGCCATGTAACCGCCGAGCGCTGTGAGCTTTTCGCAGAATGCGTCGAAGGCAACTGCGACGGCGTGTGCGGTCGGCAGCCCCGATTCCAGGTTCGCCTTGGCCGCCTTCACGATGCCCGCATCGCGCGCCATCGCAGCCGACGTCGTCAGAATCTCCGCCGAGACGCCCTCGACTGTCTTTGCACGCGAGAGCAGTTCCTCCGCGACGGAGTCCAGTGCCTCACGGATCCTGATCAGCTCCGCCTCGGGACTGCCCGTGATCGGGTCCGACGCCGAAGTCGGCTCAGGCGTGGAGAATCGCAACCACGGCGCACAGACCGAACCCGCGCTCACTCCGATACCCGCGATGCGGTAGTCCACACTCGCCGTCATCAGGCTTCGTCCAGTTCGGATGCGAGAAGCTCTGCGAGCGAACCGACTGCAGCATCGGCGCCGTCACCGTTAGCGCGCAAGGTCACCGAATCCCCGAATGCGGCACCGAGAGTCATGACAGACAACATGCTGGAGGCATCGACAGGTTCGCCGTCGCCGAGCGAGATGGTGACATCTACCGGCAGGTCGGCAGCGGCGCGCGCGAAGAGCGCTGCGGGTCGTGCGTGGAGTCCGACTCGGGATCCGATTGTCGTGGTTGCGATCGCCATGTTCAGCGTCCTTCCAGTTCCTTGTCGAGCTTGTTTTCCAGTTCGGCGACGAGCGGGGCGTCGGTGCGGCTGTCACCTTCGGCAGCAAGTGCCAGTTCGGCCTCGAGCAGCGCGGGGTCGGGCTCACCTGCTGCCACCTCGACCTCTTCTTCTCGTCCTGGCGTGCGCAGATTCCACTTCTTGATGACGAAGCTGAAAAGGAAGTAGTAGATCACGGCGTAGCCGAGTCCGATCGGGATCAACATCCATGCGTTGGTTGCCTTGCCGAAGTTCAACACATAGTCGAAGAAGCCTGCAGAGAACGTGAATCCGTCGTGAATCCCCAGCGCATTGACCAAGGCCATCGACGTTCCGGTCAGGAGCGAGTGGATGACGTACAGGGGCCACGCGACGAACATGAAGGAGAATTCGAGCGGCTCGGTGATACCGGTGAGGAAGGCGGTCAGGCCGGTGGAGAGCATGATGCCGCCGACGAGCTTCTTCTGAGAAGGCTTGGCGTTGCGCCAGATCGCGAAGGCCGCAGCGGGGAGGGCGAACATCATGATCGGGAAGAAGCCGGTCATGAACGTACCGGCGGAGGGGTCACCGGCGAAGAACCGGTTGAGGTCGCCGCGAACGATCTGCCCGCTCCCGTCCTGGTAGTCGCCGATCAAGAACCACACGGCAGAGTTCAAGATGTGGTGCAGGCCGGTGGGGATCAGGAGGCGGTTCGCTGCACCGTAAATGCCGCCGCCCACAACGGTATTGGAAGCAACTGCTTCACCGACCCAGTTGAGGCCGGAGTTGAACAACGGGTACACGAATGCCATCAGGACGCCGACGACGAGACCGGTGATCGCTGTCAGAATGGGAACGAGCCTGCGCCCGTTGAAGAATCCGAGATAATCGGGAAGTTTCGTTCGATAGAACCGCTGCCACAAGATCGCCGACAGCAAGCCCATCACGATGCCGGCGAGCACACCGTAGTTGATCAGGGATTGATCCCCGTTCGGGTCGGTTTTCCCTTCGAGGACGATCGGCGACATCGCCTTGAACACACCGTCGATCACCATGTAGCCGACGACGGCTGCCAAGGCGGTCGAGCCGTCGGCCTTTTTGGCCCAGCCGATCGCGATACCGACGGCGAAGATCAGCGGCAGCCACGTGAAGACTGCTTGCCCTGCCGCAGAGATCACTGCCGCGGCACTGTGCATGGAACTGAATCGTCCGAGCAGGTCGTCCTGGCCGAGGCGGAGCAAGATTCCCGCAGCCGGCAGAACGGCGATCGGAAGCATCAAGCTTCGACCGAGGCGTTGAACCCCGGCGAACACTTTCGATTCCTTCTTCGGGGTGTCTTCGACAGTCATCAAGGACCTTCTTCGTTCGCCGGGCCGCGTCGCGATCGGCCGCTGGTTCTGGAAATTCGGGTGTCGTGCATGTGCAGGTTTCGTGAAAATGCAGGTCACGGTTCATGCTCGGAAGGTGAGGGCAAAACCGTTTTGTCGAAACTGTTGTGGAGCCGGACTTCCAACGGGTACTGTCCGGTCATAACCAGTTGTAGTTTTACCTGGTGGAGGCGAGTTGTCAACACCCGAATGTGACATACGTAACCGGGATAGCCTTGACCAGCAACTAGTCAGCCCACCTGTACGGCCGTTCAACGATCACGACCAACCCGACAATCAGGAGCAGCAAATGTCGAAAGCGGAAGCAATCATCAAGGGCCTCGGCGGCGCAGAGAACATCGTCGAGATCGAGGCTTGCATCACCCGTCTGCGTACCGAGGTCAAGGACGGAGCGAAGGTGAACGAGTCCGCTCTCAAGGCTGCCGGCGCACACGGCGTACTCAAGGCCGGGACAGTTGTGCAGGTCATCGTCGGGCCCGAGGCCGACACCCTTGCCGAGGACATCGAGGACATCCTGTGACGGTCGTCCTCGCCCCGCTCCCCGGTCGGGTCGTCGCACTCGCTGACGTACCGGACCCGGTGTTCGCTCAGCAGATGGTCGGCTCGGGCGTCGCGATCGAACCCGCCCGCGGTCAGGGCCCGCTCACGGTCGTGGCGCCGATCAGCGGAAAGATCCTCAAACTACACCCCCACGCATTTGTAATCTTCGGCGAGAAGGCCACGGGCGTGCTGGTCCATATCGGCATCGACACGGTCAAACTCGAAGGCGACGGATTCACCCTCATCGCCGCCGAGGGTGACACCGTCGATGCGGGTGATCCCATTGTCAGCTTCGATCCAGCGCACATCGACACGACCGGCTACTCGGCGATCTGCCCGGTAGTGGTGATGGATTCCAAACCGGACACCGTCGAATCCCCTTCCGTCGGTGGTGACGTCTCCACAGGCGACACTCTGTTCGACTGGTCGGCGTAACGCAAAGGGCGGGCACACCGGAAGGTGTGCCCGCCCTTTCGCTTCGAACGATTGCTACTGGTCGCCCCGTGTCTTTGGCCGCGCTTGACCCTGGACTTCCATTTGCAACTGGTAGCGGTCGGATCGGTACCAACTGCGAGTGTGCTCGACCGGCGCAACCTCGCTGAACGACACTCGATCGAAGTACAGAACCGGAGCGCCTTTACGAGTGCCGAGGAGAGTCGCGATCTCCGTACTCGCACCGTCAGCACTGACCGTCTGTTCTGCCCGATCGATCGGCCTGTCGTATTTGTCGGCGGTTGCCCGGTAGATCGAACCCGTCAAGTCCATGTCGAGTAAACCCGGCAAGAGTTCGGGATTAAACCAGCCGTCGTCCACGCTCACCGGCTCGCCGTCGGCAAGGCGCAAGCGCTTGACGTGATAACCGTCGGAACCCGGTCGCATATTCAGTGCGGCAGCAGTGTTTTCGGGGACCGGCCCCTGCTCACTGACCAGGACCACTGTCGTGGGATGGTGCCCCTGGGCGCGCATTTCCTCGGTAAAAGACGCAAGGTGCAGCTTGGACTGGACGGCACGGTGCGCCACGAAGGTGCCCTTGCCACGCACACGCACGAGATGTCCGTCATTGACCAGTTGCCCGATTGCCTCACGAACGGTGATCCGACTGACACCGTAGTCCTGCATCAGGTTTCGCTCGCTGGTCATCAAGTCGCCAGGCTGGAGTTCTTGGGTGCACTTACGCAAGAGAATGGTGCGCAACTGCTCATGTTTGGGTATTGCGCTGTCGCGCAAATGAACGGGCATCACAGCGACTGTCCCTCCGAGAAATGAATAGTCGTCTATTCGCCGACGATAACGATGTGAAATCGCAGGCAGGTCCCGACCGGACCGGTCCAATTGACGATACTGGAATTCATGACAGGAAACTAGCACCAGTCCGGAGTTGTCCGTTTTCAACCGTTCATCCGACGGTAGATGGACCGTATTTCCTCCAAGGCGACGTTCTGCTGAGCCATGTCCAATCCCAGCGCCGCGACCGCCTCGCGCAGCCGTCGAACATCCAGATCGTCGATCGCCGCACGAAAAGGCACCCTCGGTAGCGTCGGCAGTGCGGCCGCGATTCCGAACCAATTCTCGACGTCGACCGGAACCGTCGACTCGTCCTCCACTCCCCCGATCAACCGTTCCAGGTCGACCCCCCGAAGTCTCAGCAACCTCAGCGGATCGGTGTCGATCCGCTCGGCGGTCAAGAACGCAACGGCCGCAGCGTGTTTGCATGGCCAACCGACATCAGGGCAGGTGCAGTCGAAGCGAAAAGCCGACGGGCCGTCCGGTATCAGTTGAGCGGCAAGCATGTCCGGGACAACGCCGGACACCAGTGCGGCAAGGCTTCCCGGCACTCGGCGGATCTTGGTGATGATGTCGTCGATATCCGATTGATCAAGGGTGTCGATCGACAGCGTGGAAACGAACGGTTGAAGTTGGCTGCCCTGAACCTCGGCCGTCACCACTCCTGGTTCGATGTCGAGCGCCAAGACCTGACCCGAACGCGCATACGTACGCCCACGCGTGACACGAGGTTTGTCGCCGATCTCTTCGACGACGCGGACAAAAGCCTTGCCCCAGAACGTCCTCCCGAACGCTGGACGGGGCTTGACCGGCGCGGGTGCTCGCCGTCGAGGCCCGGTGTACTCGCTGAAATCGGGGCCCTTACCGCGCGGACTCATTCGCCCACCGCGTCGTCGCCGAGTCGCAACAACTCGTCCAATTGCTCGACGCTCATCTCCGTCACCCAGTTCTCACCGGTCCCGACTGCAAGTTCGGCGAGTTCACTTTTACTCGCGATCATCGTGTCGATTCGCTCTTCCAAGGTTCCGACGCACACCATCTTGCGCACTTGCACGTTCTTTCTCTGACCGATGCGGAAGACACGGTCCGTCGCCTGGTTCTCCACCGCGGGGTTCCACCATCTGTCGAGGTGAACCACATGGTTGGCTGCTGTGAGATTCAGGCCGGTGCCGCCGGCCTTGAGCGAGAGCACCATGATGGGCGGTCCGCCTGCGCCTTGGAATGCCTCGACCATCGCGTCGCGTCCAGCCTTGGACACTCCGCCATGGAGAAACGGAACCTCGGTGGTGAACCGGTCGGCCAGGTACGGCACCACTAATTCCCCGAACTCACGAAACTGTGTGAACAACAGAACCTTCTCGTTGTCGGCCGTGACCGACTCGACGATATCTTCGACCAGGCCAAGTTTTCCCGAACGGTGTTGCCCGCGGCGCATCACCGGCGAACCGTCGCGCAGGAAGTGCGCCGGATGATTGCACACCTGTTTGAGTTTGGTCAGCGCAGACAGGACGGCGCCTTTGCGCTTCATCCCTTCCGTTCCCTTGATCTGCGCCATCATCTCGTCCACCACGGCGCGGTACAACGCCGCCTGTTCCTCACTGAGATTCGCTCGAACCGTCATCTCCAACTTCTCCGGGAGATCCGCGATCACGGAGGGATCGGTCTTGACCCGTCGCAGCACAAAGGGGGACGTGACGGCTCGCAGTCTCGAGACGGCAAGTTGATCTTTTTCCCGCTCGATCGGTACGACAAACCGTTTGCGGAACATCTGCTCCGAGCCGAGTACCCCGCGATTGGCAAAATCGAGGATGGACCGCAACTCGTCCAGCCGGTTCTCCACCGGCGTTCCGGTCAGAGCAACGCGGTGGTCCGCAGGAATGCTGCGAGCAGCGCGGGCCTGAGATGTCTTGGCGTTCTTGATGTGTTGAGCTTCGTCAAGCACCACGCGCCGCCAGTCGAGATCCTTGAGCGCTGCGACGTCGCGGGTCATGAGCGCGTAGGTGGTGATCACCAGATCACTCTCACGAACTGCCTGTTCCAACTCCGCCCCGGTAGCGCGATCCGCACCGTGATGAACGTAGATGCGCAGGCTCGGCACAAATCGCGCCGCTTCACGCTGCCAGTTTCCCACGACCGACATCGGGCACACCAAAAGTGTTGCTGTCTTGGACTTCTCGTGCGCAAGTAACGCCAACAGCTGCAGCGTCTTACCCAGACCCATGTCGTCGGCCAGAACCGCGCCGAGCCCGAGAGCACTCATGTACGCCAACCAGTCGAGACCGCGTCGTTGATACGGACGCAAAGTCGCGTTAACCGTCGACGGTACCGCGACCTGCCGCGGAGCCACCGACTGGTCGAGCAGTGCCGAGGCCCATCCGGTTGCTTTCACTTCCTCGACCGGCAGGTCTTTGAGGTCGTCGGCGATCAAATCCTTGATCAGATCGACAATCGCTCGGTCCCCGCTCGAATGTCGCTGATTGACAAAACGAGCCGCACGGGCCAGGACGTCTTTGTCCGCCTGAACCCACTCGCCTCGCAACTGGACGAGATCGGACTTCGCATCGACGAGTCGGGTCATTTCCTCGGCGGTGAGAACCTTGTCTCCGAGTGCCAATTCCCAATCGTATTCCAACAATTGATCCATACCGACCGTGCGATTCTCCGCCACGATCGGAGATGCCGCCGAGGTCACCCGCACACGCAGTGAGGGAGATACCACGTTCCACGCACGCGGGAGCAGCAGCGTGATCCCTCGCTCCCGCAAGACAATCGCGCCGTGTCCGACCAGGTCCATCACGACCGGAGTCGGCAGCAACAGGTCGAGACTGTCCTCGTCGCGCGGCACGTCGCGAAAACGCGGGTAAGCCTTGATCGCCTCTTCGAGCTTGCGGCTGCCGAGCTGGATACGTTTGGGATCGGCCCGGTGCAGTCGAACACGCTCGGGCGCTTCACCTTCCGGACGCAAACACACTTGCAGACGCCACAGTGCATCGTCGTCCGGATCGGAATTGTCGTCGAGTTCAGGCTCGATCAGCCGCAGAACCAGGTCCGGCTCTCCGGCTGTGAACGTCGACCCCCATTCGGCGAGTCCCTCGGCCGCTCGTACCGACACGTCGTCGAAAGCATCCCCGGACAACACGGCCTGCCACAGCGGGGTCTGCACCACCGGATGCGAGTCACCGAGAACACGACGGACGATCGGGTCCGTGAGTTCGTTCGTGATGTCTTCGATCGTCGCCCGCGGCGAGCCGACCGCCCGCTGCACCGGCGGCATCGCCACTACCAGTTCGCCGATCCAGGCGCGCTGGCGTTCCCCCACCGACAACTGCCACCGCGGCCACCAACTCCCCTCGGCGCGCGTCAGCGCCGGGACCACCCGCCCGGCACGTACCCACCGGTCGATCCCTCGCGCCACGTGCACGAGAAAGCGCAGGTCGCCGGCGATTCGCTGGTCGTCGGCCTTGAACCGCAGCAGGAGATCGACTGCGTCTGGCGGTGCCAACGCAACAGCTGCGTACTCACTCTGCAAAGGCCCGCCAGGCACGGGCGGCATAGCGACATTCACACGATGACGGAATTTGCGATGCAGGACGGCACTGACCGGATCACGGGGATCGTCGGTCCCGGCACCGTCGTGACCGTCGACCCACAGTTTGAGCCCCGATCCCGGCGACCAGAGTCCATGCAGCATCCGACCATCCAATCAGGTGCCACCGACACCACTGCTCCTCCCCACCCTTCCGGGCAATAGGCTGGCAGGCATGACGACCGCATACGGTTTCTACCGTTGCGCTAAGTCTCCCATATCGAGGGAATAGGCAGGTCAATCGCCCTGTTGATTCCGTCACGAACCCAACAGACCCCGGAGGCCCGAGCCATGAGCAGTGACGAGCGAAAGAGCTGCCCTCAGTGCAGAGAGCCGATTCCGAAGGGTAAGCGTGCCTACGAGGATTCACTGCGAACGAGACCGGGTATCACGACGTAATGAGTCCACAAGAAGTCCGAAATCTGCCCTACGACGCTCCGCGTGAGAGGCAGATCGTTCGCTCAAGCGGCGAAATAGTGATGGTTCAGGTGACAGGCCAATTCGTCAAACTGGAAACTGGTCGAGGGAACTCCCACATCGTCGGATTCACATTGTTACACGACGGGAGGGAGACGACACTGAGTCAGCTACAGCTGGATTGGGGCGATGATCGAATCGAACTGGAGAACTGGCCCGAGTTAGAACTCTGACGCGATACACCCAAAACCTCTGCACCCCTGTTGGCTTCGGCTGATGGGGGTGCATCTTTTGTGCGCATATTGAGATGCCGAGGTCGCCCAGGGCACGAAGAAGCCCCCGATGCTGAAAGACACCGAGGGCAATTCCGTGTGGAGGTGACAAGCCTGCCAAGGATGATCAACCCACTATTCTGCGCCCGCATTCGACGTAACGCACTCCCGAGTATATCCGAAATCCGTTGTCGCACTTATGGCACACGGTGCAGGAATGCGGCCCCTTGCATTCTCGGCTTGCCTGTGGCTTACTGCGCCGCCGTCAATTTTAGAAGCCCTAATCCGTTGCCCTGCAAGGCATTCACGACTCCGCGTTAAACGCACCGTGACGGTCTCGTGGTGTAGAACTGTGTTCATAGCCCACGAGGGGCGGCGATCCACAAGGGAGGCACCAATGCCGAAACAAACCAAGACGCATTGCGTCAACGGACACGAACTCACCGACGACAACGTCCTGTGGCGACGACGGGGCGGCATCCCACTTTACAAGCGCTGCAAGGTATGTCAGTACGCGGCCAACGAGCGATCCATACAGCGCAAGGTTGCCGCGTACAAGGCAGAGCACGGAATCGAATCGTGAGAAGCATCGGCCAGTACGGAGGGACTCACTACCCCAACGGATTCGAGTACCCGACCGACGAGCCAGCGAAGGACATTCCGCATTGCGCCGATGCTCAGGGTTGTCACTACAAGATCCATGCAAGCGGACTCTGCCGGAAACATTGGCTCGCCCACAGGAAAGCACGAAAGGAGGAAGAGGAAACATGACATGGACACGCATACCTGACGATTGGATCGAGCGGGTTGACGATGTGGATCTGTCGAGGGACGCCGAGCTACTGCATATCCGCGCGCTACTCGAATGCAACCGCGCGGGCAACGACGGACTACTCAAAGCGCGGGCGCTGGCTCGCATCCTCTCAGGGTTCGAGAACGGCCCCGAGCTGGTGGCCGAGCTAGTCGAGAAGTGGGGGTGGGAACCGAAGGAGGTAGGCGCGCACCAGGTTCCGTGGGACGAGCAGGAGGCAGCCGAAGCCGTACAGAAACGCCGCGCGAATGGCCGCGAACGGAACCGCCGATACCGGAACCGGGGAATCGAGATGGCCGCCGAACGACTCGCGTCACAAGATGCGTCACCTAACGCGTCACAAGACACGAAGAATGGAAAGGGCCAGTTCACAGCACATCCCACAGGGAAGGCCAAAAAGCGTGACGCATCTTGTGACGCGTTAGGTGACGTGACCACTACCCTTCCCGTCCCGTCCCGTCCCAAAGACGGGTTAAGGGACAAGGGAAGCCAGAACCTGGACTCGCCCGCGCCTGGCGGCGCAGCTCGCCCAGAACCTGGCCCGAGCGAAGCGGGTGCTCTTCCTGTGGACGACGAGCCGCTGAGCAAACCGTGGGAGGCGATCATCTGATGTTGAACCTCAAAGTTGCCGCGACCGAGCCGAGGTTCGAGGACGAGACGGTATTGCGCTACGACTTGCAACCACCGCTGAGGTTGTTCACGATCACCCGCACCGTGTGGACCTCGCAACCGCCCGTTGAGTACGACGCCCGCGACTGGTTGCACCCCGACCGGATCGAAGCCCGGATCTTCGCGAGGATGGCCGATTTGCTTCGCACGAGACTGCCGAGCGCAATCGGCGGGTACAACGTGCGGTCGGTTCCCGGTTCGGGAGGTAACGCGCTCACTGTGGGACTCCAGATCTGGCTACCGATCCACCTGGTTGGTTGGCACTACGTACCGACCGAGGAAGCCATGCGGAAGATCACCGAAGCCAAGACCCGAGCTGTGGACGAGCAGCTGAACGCGATTCGGGAGTGGCTGGTTTATCGCGAGGGGGCCGAGAATGCGCACTAGGTCACCGAAGTAAGGGCAGACAGAAAAACAGCCCCCAGAATTGATCTGAGAGCCGTTTCCTGCCAAACTGCCTAGAGCGTGCACATTACGTCGCCCTCGACTTCGCCGGTCTCAGGGTTCACGTACTCGCCCGGTTCGTACCAAGTAACCCCGTCGATCTTGTAGTCGGGGACGAACCAGGTAGTGGTTTCGGGACGAGTTTCGAGTGCAGCAGTCATGGCTGATTCCCTTCGAAGATTGCCAGACGCGGGTAATCCGGCAGCACTAATAACTATACCGGTTAGCGACCGATCGACCAAGTGCGATTCCACAGGGCAGCGGCTTCGCCGCCAACTGCAGCTCACTTCGCTCACCCAAGATAAACGGTTGCATCCCTTGGGATCTCACCGACAACTGAACAGCGCTTGTCCTCCCTGTGGCCGAAATCGGTTGCAGGTCAGCGAATGAAGGAGAAGGCGAATGATCACCAATAACGGCAAGCGCCACTGCAACGATTGCGGCAAGAGGATCGAAACACTGCACGGCATACTACTTTTGGCGCCTAAAGACAGTGAGCACTACTGCCTCAAGTGCTACCGAAAACACTTCGCTCCGATCGAACTCGAATACCTCGACACACGCATGACCGAAGTCTTTCGAGCCAAGATCCTGGGTATCCCTACGCCTCAGGATGTGAAGAACGGTGGCCCGCTGGTCGAGTCGGTGCCGACAATCGCAGACCGATCGTGACCAGATCCCCTGTGGCCGAGGCGCTCCGCGTGATCGTGGCACTGAAGGCCGCGCCGGGAGCCTTAACAGCGTCCGAACTGGCATCCCGGACCCAATTACCCTTGCCGATCGTTCTCGACGCTCTGGCGGCAAGCGAGGCAGCGGAACTGGTTGCCCGAGTGCCGGACAGCCGCCGAGGGTTTGCGAGTCGGTGGCGCACTACGGAATCGGTCTGGCTGTGACGGCGACCTGGAATGACCCGAGGTACGGCGACATAACCAAGCTGGACGTGACCGCCGAGACCAGACGACGCCGATCGAAGAAACTCGACAAGGCAGCAGACCGTCGCCGCAAGCTCGAATTCGCGATCGTGGAAACACTACGGCGACACCCGAACCTGACACGCGGAGAGATTCACAAGCAATTGGCTACGGATCGAGTACGCGCAAGCCTAGCGGGAGTTGTTGCAGCCGTAGAGAGACTGAGCGTGCAGCTACGCATCACCTACGAAGTGCAAGGCACTCCAGCGGTACAGGTCTACCGATTGAACGAAAACTACTACTTCCAGTGAAAGGGAAGGCAAGACAATGAGCGATCTGGAAACTGACCACAATTACACCGACAGTGGGGCCGATCTCTTCGGCTGGAAGATACGAAAGTTGTTGACTCATGCACTCGACCGGCTACCGGAAGAGGATCGTGCAGTCATCGCGGCAAAACCGGGAATGCGCGCCTACCCGCAAGGCGAATCGGTGGAGTTTCGCGCCGACGCGATGCCCGATCGAATCATCGCCGTTGCGAGTGCTGTCTGGCTGTACGACGACACCGATTGCAGCTTCGAGGCGGAGTGGGTGCCGACCGACGACATAACGCCCGACATGTTCGATTGACCGATTACCTGTGGCCCCCAACGCAGCCCGCACTGCCGAGGGGGCCACTTCTCTCGCGCAATTCCAAATCCTTAGCTATGCTAAAGAGGCTAGGTCGAGCGGCCCCTGAGCCGAAACCGCCAGCACGAGCAGATCGAACGCCGGAATCCATTGCGGATCACCACGTAAAACGTCCTGCAGAGGTTCTGGAGTGGCCTGGTTCCCTCCCTCTGTTAAGCGACGAAAGACACTGCCATCATGAGAAATACATACACTCGCGCACTTTCCAGCGATCTCGAAATCCGCAGTACCGGCGACGGTCGCACGGTGCACGGGATCGTGGTTCCCTACGATTCTCCGACCATTATCCGTGACGTTGACGGAGAGTATGAAGAGACATTCAAGCGCGGGGCCTTCGCCAGATCCATTGCCGAGCGCGGCGACCGGATCAAATTCCTTTCCCAGCATCAACGCGCCAACAACCCTCTGGGCCGCGCGGTATTGCTCAGGGAAGACGAAAATGGTCTGTACGGCGAATTCCGAGTCAGCGCCACTCAGGCTGGAGACGAAGCCTTGGAGCTGATCAAAGATGGCGCGTTGGATTCGTTCTCAATAGGCTTCCAGGCGATCCGCGAACAATGGACCCGGAACCGCTCGGAGCGCACACATTACGAGTCGAAACTCCTGGAAGTATCCGTGGTGTCGTTCCCTGCGTACGAACAGGCGCACATCGCGGGCGTACGGGCAGCTCAGCTCTCACAGCTCGACTCAGCACAACTAGCGGCCCGACTAGGGCTACTCAAAGCAACGTACGGGCTGTAAAGCCCTCTCTCTCAAAGGAACAGTTATGAACGTCGACTTCAAAGACAAGAAATTCGACCATCTTCGCGGACTCAGCAATGAAGCCCGCGCAGCGAAGCTCACCGAGCTGAAGGAATTCATCGAGCCGTACACCACGCGCTCCGAGGGCATCAACGCCGAGGAATCCGAGCGACTCGCCACTGCCCTAGACGAACTGGAGTTTCTGGGCCATCTGAAGGAACAGCGCGAACGCCTGTTGAACCTCCACGATTCGGGCAGCCGCGAGAAAGGCACAACCTTCGAGACCACCAAGGTACGCAAGGACACCGATCCCACGAGGGACGCCGCACTGACGAATATCGAGCGCTCTCATAAGGCCGGACGACTCACCGACGCCGCTGCAACGCTTTCCGAGGCACTGGTAGGCACCGATTCCACTGTGGCCCGATTGGCAGCTGTGACCGGCAGCGAGGCATACCGCAGTGCGTTCGCAAAGCTGGTAGTCAACCCCGAGCGTGGTCACTTGCTCTGGGATGGGGCCGAGTCTCAGGCTTACCGTGACGCCGACCAGGTTCGCGGACTCATCGAGGGTGCAGCAGGTACCGGAAAGCACTTGGTGCCCTTCGATCTGGACCCCAGCATCATCCTCACCAACGCGGGCAGCGTCTCTCCGCTCCGCGCAATTTCGCGGGTAGTGCAGACGACTTCCAACGCGTGGAATGGTGTTTCGAGTGCTGGTGTCAGCTCCGAGTGGTTAGCCGAAGCAGCCGAGGCCGCCGACGCAACGCCGACGCTGGCACCCGAGCCGATCCCGGTTCACAAGGCCGCATCGTGGGTGCCGTTCTCTATCGAACTGGAAGAGGATGGTTTGCAGTTGCTCAGCCAGTTGCAGGCATTGCTCGCTGATTCGGCGTTGCAGCTCGAAAACGCGGCCTTTGCAACGGGATCGGGTACCGGGCAGCCCACAGGTCTCATCACTGCCCTTGTGGCCGCTGGTGGATCTGTGATCGTTCCAGCAGCTGGTGAAGCACTCACGAGCGCAGACATCTACACCTTGCAGGGCGCTCTGGGATCTCGCTGGCAGCCCAGCGCATCGTTCGCGGGCAACCTGGCGATCCTGAACACCATTCGGCAGTTCGAAACCACCAACGGCGCGCTGAAGTTCCCAGGGGCGCAGGCAGTACCGGCGAACCTGTTGAGTCGCCCTCTGTACGAAATTTCGGGTATGGACGGCACGATCAATGCAGCAGTGACGGCAGCCAATTACGCGCTGGTCTACGGCGACTTCTCGAACTTCGTGATCGTGGATCGCATCGGCACGACCGTCGAACTGGTACCGCACCTCTTCGGGGCCAATCGTCGCCCGACCGGTGAACGCGGACTTTGGATGCACCGCCGTGTTGGTTCCGATGTGTTGAACGCCAACGCATTCCGGCTCTTGAATGTGGCGACCACGGCCTGATGAAAGCTACCGGGTCGGTCATCTGGACTTCCTCGCACGGAGTTCACCAGTTTGATCGGCCCGGTTAGGTAGTGGCGGCCCCTCGTCTCCATATCAGCCGAGGGGCGCGGCATCATCTACCCACCAAAGGCTCTGGCTCTTTCACAATGGGAGCCAGAGCCTTTGGCGTATCGAAACCTATAACGTCCTCACTACAAAACCTGCTACACATATTGAAACCTGTTGGAAGGCTGGGAATATCATGTCGGACTCGTGGTGGTTGAAAGATGCACGTTGGGTCGCCATACGCAAGTGGTACAAGGACAACACACCTGCCGGGGGCTGGACGTGTCATCTCTGCAAGGAACCCATCAACCCAAATGTCAGTGGCCGCACCAGGTTCGGGCTTTCAATTGATCACATCGTGCCGGTCAGTCGTGGTGGTGCTTTGTTCGATCTAGCAAACACCGCTCCCGCACACGGTAAATGCAACTCAGGCAAGCGTGAGGGACGCAACCTGGTTGCCACCGTGGCCGCGCCGTATCAAGCCCCGTTCCGACGCCGAGCACGCCGTGCACCAGGTACAACACCGAAGGCCAAGGCCGTAACAACGCAGCCGATATTTGTGGAACCTGTTGGCCCCGACGACGTGACTGGTAGCCAGATCTGGTAGCCCACAGTGCATCTCACTGCATCACAAACCATCACACAACCAACTAACTTGCATTGCTTCACATCACACACATTGCTTCACTACTGACTGACACCATGCTGCATGCCTTGCCTACTGCACACCATGCATGCTACTCAGATCCCTTGCACCTCAAGATGTCTTGCACCTTCTGTCACTGCACTGATGCATGACCACACTGCATGCTATGCCTTGCTGCTACCTACCACCCAACGATGCACTGCCATCAGCACGTTGCCCAACGCATGCCAACCACCAACGCAACGCATGTCTCTGTATCGCAACTGCCTTGCATCACACTGCACTCCATTGCCCACGATCGCTGGACCATTGCGCACCAAGCTGCCGACGACGACGAGCACAGCCAGCAGCAGTGCAGCAGCGACCGCGAACGATACGACTGTGAGACCAACGCACGCTCGAAGTGCCATCCATGCGAACCGCTGTGCCGCAGCTGCGCTCGGTAGCTCCTGCCGTACTAATGCAGTCCAATCGCCTACCGCTGATGTAGTAGTCATTGGTCGCTCACCTCTTCCAGTTGGTGATATCCGAATGAATAACGCTGCAATGAATGAGGTTATTCCTTACCGATAACTCGACACTAATACCTATTCGAGAATAGCGCGAGCGACACAAAAAGAATGGTGTAGGTAGGCCGCAGTGGGCCGAGGGTAGGGGGGCATTCGTTTGCCGTGGTTCCCACATGCCTAGCGAGACCCTGCCTCCGATCGCTTCTCCCTCTAAGTTGAAATTTTCAACGATGTTGCATAACCGCAGGTCAGGACCTTTTTCATGCGCTGCATGTGGCTTGCGGGAGGGTCCAAAAGAGAATCTGCCATGGGATCGCGAGAATCGACCCGAGAAGTTAGCCGGGAAACGCCATTAAAAGAATCCAATTTTCTTATAGGCATCCTGGGTGAATTATCAAACTCTCACCGAACTCCACCATTTCGATGTGTGGTTATCACCGTCTCTGTGGTCCGAAGCATATTGCGCTTCGTTTTCGGATATTTGCGGATTGGTTTAAACCGCTGTGCATATCCAACTATTGCCGTTCCATGCGGAATTGGGCTCAGCTTTTCGTCTCGAATTGTCCACACGAGGCACCCGTGAGCTTCGACGCGTGCCGGGAGGTCCGGGCCGTCAAATACATCGCGATGCCCTTCGTAGTTCAGATTGACCGAACGATCCTCCGAGCGAATACCGATGTTCGCGACAGTCGTCGCTTCGGCTCCCTGATTGAGAACGACGAACGTAAATTCATCTTCCACCGTTCCCGTGGCTGGAGTCGGTGGGGGGCCATCACTTTGCGCGGAAGATCCCATGCTCACGATTGAGACAATGGTCGGCACATTGATAATTGCCGATTGCCGGATGACTACTGCAATCCTTGGCCACTTAAGCCATGTCAGGGCGAAGCCCCAGACCAACGCGATTATCGACAACACAAGGGCGGCAACTGACATGCGCGAGAGCCTACCGCCTAGTCCGTCTTCCACCAGTCAGAGTCAATCGAAATCATCTTCTTCGGCACGATTTCCACAGTGTCGGGGTCGAATACTCGACGCGGATTGCGCACCTTCACTCTCAGAATCGTCACCTTCAAGCACTCTCTGACGACCTCGCGCCTGTCCAGAATGTCGAGAGAATCCCACACGGCTTTTGTGTCTCCATCAGCGAATTTCTGCAGTACCGGATTACCTACCTGGCGCGCTCTCGCTTCGGCGGCTTCGATCTTCGGCAGTAGTGACTGCTCCATATGCTCTGCCATACGTGCCCGTGTGGACGCCGAGATATTGGCGTTGGTCAGCTCCAGAATTTCGGCGTCGAGTTGCTGCCTGAGTTCGCGGGCAAGTTCGGCAGCTTCCCTGGCAGCTTTGTCGTCGCCGTACATAGCGGCAGCAGCCCGCACATGATCCGAAAAGAACTCCACTACAGCCGATTCCACATGCTTGTCCAGCTCGTCGGCAGCGCGCTTCACGTGACTGTCTGGGCAACGGTATCGAGGCCGAAGGTCTGACTTCATATTGGAATGCTTGACTCCCTGGCCGCACACTTCACAGGTAGCTATGCCCGAAAGTAAATGCGTTACTTGACTTCCCCAGGTACGGGACCGAGAGGGGTCGGTGAGCATGGCAACCAGCCGAGTGTGTTCGCCTTCGGTTATAAGCGGTTCCCAATCGCCCCGTGTACGTGAGATCTCGACCCGTTCGCCGGTTTGCTTGTCGTGCCGCCGACGTACGTGGATTCCGGCATAGGTCGGACTCAGGACCATCGAACGCAAACCCTTCCCGCCGATCTTGGCCCAACCACTCCCTTGCCTACCGACACCACGACTAGGCGCGGGCACTCCGCGCTCTGCGAACTCTTTTGCCAGGCTTCGCAGTGAATCACCCGCCAGCAGTCGGCGCACCGCCTCTTGGACGATCGGCGCGGCTTCCGGGTCCACAGTCCAACCATCGGGGCCGCGCACATATCCGAAGGGCATCCACCCGTTGTGTGTCCCTGTGGCAGCGGTCCGATCCTTCGCCCGCATGATTCGCTTGCGTGACAGCGCTACCTCTAGTTCGGCATTCTGAGCCGCGATACCGAGCATGTAGTTGTCGTTCGGATCGTTCAAGTCGTACAGCCGCCCGCCGACGAACCACTGCACGCCGAGGTCTGCGCAGAAATCCCGTAGCTCTGCGAACTCACCGAGCTTGCGCGTGATCCGAGACGACTCCCAGGACACCAGGACAACGCCACGCCGCAGTAGAGCACGCAGACGTAGAAACCCCGGACGAGTGCCCTGGGAGTATCGAGACGCGCCTATGTCGTTGTCGACCACCACGTCAATGACCGGCCACCCTTCGACCTCGCACGTGCGCCTGCAATCGGCTTCCTGCTCCGACACCGACCTCGCACGGCCTGACTGGTCACTGGACACGCGGCAGTAGATGACCGCGCCTTCGATCGTTGCCATGACTGACGCCTTCCCAATCGTTGCGAATGCCCTGGTCACATGGTAGTTCTATATGGGTGACTTTCGCATACGGATTCACCGAGTACGGCGGACCGGACACACAGTCCTACTTCGACGTCACCCTGCCTCCGCCGGGTGCCGGCCAACTGTTGGTGTCGGTCCGAGCGGCGGGAGTCAACCCAGCCGATTGGAAGGTTCGCGCTGGTACGCGAAAAGACACCGTCCCGGTGACGCTGCCTGCGGTTCTGGGCCGCGAAGTGTCCGGTGTTGTCATCGGAGTAGGTCCGCGGGTCACCGAGTTCAAGGTCGGCGACGACGTGTTCGGCGCTACCGCCACCGGCTTCGGCGGCTACGCCCAATCGACCATGCTGAACGTCTCGTCGACAGCGCACAAGCCACCTACTGTGTCGTGGGCGGATGCCGCGGTGCTGACCGTTGCGGCAGGAACGGCCTACGACGCTCTCCACGATCTCGGGCTGAAGCCCGGGGCGACACTCCTGCTCCTCGGCGCCGGCGGCGGCGTGGGTCGCAGCACGATCGCGCTTGCACTGGCGCGGGGTATCAACGTGATCGGTGTCGCGAGTGAGTCCAAGAGAACCGCAATCGAGGAAGCGGGAGCACGTTGGGTTGCGTCGGGGGACGGATGCGCAGACGACGTGTCCGCGTTGTCCTCAGTCGGAGTGGACGCGGTTTTCGACCTGGTCGGCGGGGACACTCTCACCCGCGGTGCCGCGCTCGCGCGATCAGGCGCGCCGATCCTGAGCATCGCCGATCCGCTGGCGGCGAGCCGACTCGGCGGCGGCGGAGTCGAACGCCGAAGGACTACAGCAGTATTCACAGAGGTGGCGGCACTCGTGGCCGATGGGACCCTGAACCCGTCAGTGTCGGGTCGCTACCCCTTCTCCCGCGCTGGGGAAGCGCTCGCTGCAGTCGAAGACGGCCATGCCGCAGGCAAGGTGGTGATCGAGTTCGGGTGACGAAGTGCTTCCACAATCTCCGCGATCAATCGAACTGCCCCATCAATCCTTCCATCGTCGCGGCCTTGATACTCGCTTGCACATCGGGACAACGACTCAAGGCCGGATGCGAGTCCATGGAAGCTGTCAAGGACGGGCACGACCGGGAGGTCATACCGCTCCACTGGACTGAAGTCTGGTGCCAACTCGATTTCTCCACCGCCACCGATGCCCGGCACCGACGACACTCGACGTGTGTCAACGTGACACCTCTGCCGATCGGAGCGCAAGACCCTCCGACACAACTTCGCGCCAGGTGTCGACCGGCGTGGTCATGTCGAGTTCGAACTCGAAGCGTTCGACCATGTCAGCACTGATGTCAGAGACATCGACGTAAAACTGTTCGTACCAGCGGCGTAGTTGATAGACGGGACCGTCGCCATCGCACAGTAGCGGATTCTCGATTCGGGTTTTGTTCTTCCAAATCTCGATGTCCTGTTCGAAGCCTTTGGTGATGTATCTCCCCATACTCTCGGCCATGTGCTCGCTGGCGCGCCGATCCAACAGCGGGGAGTGCTTGACGAGTACCCCGTAGATGAGAACAAAGCTGTCTACGTCGATCGGATAGTGGCAGTTGATCAGGACAGACTCCATGTCGAATTGGTCGTAGTGATAAGTCAATTCGTCGATCATGAAAGCGGGGCCGTAGTAGGCGGCCTTCGACGTGTTACCGATCAATAGCGGCGCCCCTCCGGCGGCAACCGGTCGAATATCCTCTCGTGCAAGACCGTTCATGTACTGCGCAGCAATATGCCCCTCGAAGACGTTCCGGAAGTGCGTCGGGAACGATCCGTGAACATAAAAGAAGTGGGCCATATCCACGTTGTTGTCGATAAGTTCACGACAATTTGTCTGTACAACTATCTGCCTGAACCCCTTCCAATCGGTCCAATCGTCGGATGCAACTCCGGGAATTCGAGGAGGCGTGATCTCGACCGGAGGCATGTTGCCTTCCGGATCGTTGTAGACGAACAACATTCCGTCCTGGTCGAGAATGCTCCAAGAACGAGTTTTCGCAATCGGGGGCACTCGACGGGCATAAGGAATTTTCGTACACCGTCCGTTCCCACCCCAGCGCCAATCATGAAACGGGCAGGCGATCGAATTGCCCTTGACCTCACCCTGACTCAGATCGCCGCCCATGTGACGGCAGTATGCGTCCAAGACGGAAAGCTCGCCCTCCTCGCCTGCAAAAACGACGAGCTTCGTTCCGAAGGCACGGACCGAATGCGGCTTGCCGTCCTTGTACGGGGCGGACAAGCCCAGACAATGCCACCCTCGGGCGTATCGATCACGCGGTGCAACAGAGTCGATTACACGGTATCCACTGTTCTCGATATGCTCCATGACCACAGTTAAGCGAAATCGCTTAACTGTGTCAAGGGTAGATTCCGTCGCATGGCTGTCGACTCACTTCTCTCCGCCGCCGAACGTGTGTTTGCCGAGCGAGGCGCTGACGTGTCGCTCAGAGACATCGCGATCGCCGCGGGTCAACGCAATAATTCCGCTGTGAACTACTACTTCGGCGACCGACAGGGTTTGATCGACGCGGTCGTTCGTCGTCGCTTGGCGGCCGTGGAGGGCTCGGCAACTCGACTACTCGAGGCTGCCGACACGCAAGACAACAGGCACTTGACCGGCATTCTGGTGGGTGCACTCCTGGAAGCAACCGAGCAGCAAGGGGCAACTCACTACTTCCGGTTCCTCGAGGTCATGCGCCACCAAGTCAAGATCTGGCCTGCCGACGAAGGATCCTCCTGGTCTACCATCACGCAGGCGCTGTCCGAACAGCTGAGCGAAGGAACGGTATACGAACGTACGAGCAGGATTTCGTCGATGGCCACGACGCTTTTTGCACTTCTTGCCGATTACGAGCGCTCCAAAGACGGCGAAGGAGTCCTGGCGTCACTCGGACCAACGCCCGCTCAGATCGTGGAAATGGTCGTGGCACTACTTCAAGCGCCGATGCATCCGAGGTAAATCCCGCAGGTGGCCAAGTTCGGCTGATCTCTGTCGGGCTCCGATGGTTCAATCACCGTCTACGACGGGCGGGGGCACAGGTGATTGCACGGCTATCTGCGATGCTGTCGACGCTCGTGCTCGCATGTCTTGTCGCGTCCTGCGGATGGTTCGGAGACGAGCGTCTCGATTCGGCCCCTGGCAGCCCGACGCGATCGGAACTCGAAGAGTTGCTGTCCCGTACCGCAATCGTGAACAACCGCCCACGTCCGGGTGGATACGAGCGCGGCTGCGGTAACGGCGAGGCCTGCGTCTTCGGACCCGCTTGGTCCGACGACCAGGACGCGCCAGGTGGCCACGACGGGTGCGATACCCGCAACAACGTTCTGGCCCACGATCTCTCGGACGTAGTGTTCAAACCGGGAACACGTGACTGCGTCGTATTGTCCGGCGTGATGACCGACCCGTACTCCGGTGACCGCGTCGAATTCGAACGAAGCCGGGCCAAGTCCGTCCAGATCGACCACGTCTTCCCACTCGCCGCGGCCTGGGACTTCGGCGCGAACTCCTGGACGCCCGCGCTTCGGATGAGGTTCGCGAACGACACGTCATTGAACCTGTTGGCCGTCAACGGCCCCGACAACCAGTCGAAAGGCGACAGCACGCCCAGCGACTGGTTGCCGCCCAATCCTGCGTACCGATGTTTCTACGCAGGCAAGTACTTGACCGTCGCGATTTCCTATGGCTTACCGGTAAGCCGAGCAGATCATTCAGCGCTGACGGATCTTGCCACTCGCTGTTGATCTACCGACGGTCCTTCACCACTCGACCGCTCTGAACGACGAGTGCGATGAGCTCACGATCGGCGAAGATGGACGGATCCGTCAACGGATCGCCGCGGAAGGCAACGAGGTCGGCGAACTTACCGACTTCGATTGTGCCGACCTCCTCGGCGATGCCGAGAATGTCGGCGTTGATCCGGGTAGCGGAAACCAATGCGTCCATCGGGGTTTCGACCTGGGCACGCAGGACCAACTCCATTCCCCGGCCCGTTTGATCGGTACCGATGAGGTCCGATCCCAATCCCACTCTGACGCCGGCATTTCGAGCGGCGAGGAGTCCGTCGATCTGACCCTGCATCATCTGGCCGATGCGCGCCGAAATCGATTCGGGTAGACCCGCTGACGCCGCGCTGTCCGAGAGCGCCTGCACCACAGCCAAGGTCGGTACCAAAGCGACGTCGTGCTCGGCCATCAACTTGGCCGTCTCGTCGTCGATGTCGGAACCGTGCTCGACGCATTTCGCGCCGGCGGTAACCGCGTTCCGGATTCCCTCGTTGTTGTGAGCGTGCACCGTGACATACGTACCGCGCGCATTGGCTTCCTCGACGGCAACTCCGATCTCGTCGACCGTGAACTGCGTGTCGGTGAGCTTGTCATGAGTGGATACCACTCCCCCGGTAACGCACAGTTTGAGGAAGTCGGCACCTCTGCGGAACGTCTCACGAACGTTCTTTCGCATTTCGTGCGGGCCGTCGGAAAGCAGAGACATACAACGCAATCCGGGGATGTCGTGATCGGACCAGTCCGAAGTCGGCTCCCACTCGGCCGCCAGGTGTCCGTGTCCGCCGGTCTGGCATTGGATCGGGCCACACTGAATGATCCGCGGCCCCGGAATCTTGCCAGAGGCGACAACTCCGGCGAGTCCACCGTCGATTCCGCCGCAGTCACGAACCGTGGTGAATCCCCCGTCGAGAGTAGACGCGCAGGTCGCGAACATGTCTGCGGCCAGTTCGGCTACCGATATCTGACGCCGCAGGCTCGGGGCGAGATCACTCGATCCACCGAGATGAACGTGTGCGTCGATCAGTCCGGGCGTGATCGTCAACCCGGTGCAGTCCAACACCTCCACCCCCTCGGGCGGCGTGCCACCGATCGCACTGATGCGTCCGCTTTCCACAGCAACAGGGCAGTTCTCGATGGGGTCGGCGCCCGTACCGTCGATGATCGTTGCACCGGTCAGCCATACGACAGACATATTGAATGTTCCTCCGACGTGTACCGATCGCCGGAAGATTCCGCCGACATACCGAATAGGGTTCGGTTAGTATGGTGCATATCGGCTCCTGAAATCAAGGAGTCGTCATCAATCGATCCAATCCAAGATTGCCGACGAATCCCTCACCAGGAGAATCGATGCCGCGTCCCACCCAGCCGATACTGTCCACGGGCAACATCACCGACGCCGCCCTGGATGCTGTCGACGCGACCGGTGACTTCACCATGCCCGGAATCGCCAAGCAATTGAACGTGACTCCGTCTTCGCTCTACACACACGTTTCGGGTCGATCCGAGATCGTCGAACTCATGCGCATCCGCGTGATGTCGTCGATCTCGGTCCCGCAACCACCCGCAGGGTGGAGCGAGCGGGTCAGCGCATGGGGGTGGGCCTATCGCCGAGCTGCGGTCGAGCATTGGCGTCTCATCCCGCTGCTCATGACGCGAAGCGTCCGCACCGAGGTGACTTTCGACATCGATACCGCACTGGTCCAAGCATTTTCGGATGGCGGGTTCGATCCGATCGACACTCGTCACGCAATTTCCACGCTGGACAGTTTGGTCCTCGGATCAGTCGTCAAGCTGTCGACGCCGGATGTCGCGTGGACTCTATCCTCGAACCCGAGCGAGATCACCCGTGAGGCCACGACCCCACTGCGAACCGACGACACCTTCGACTTCGGCCTGAGAACCCTGATCGCCGGATGGATGGCCCAGTGCGTCGTCCGCCTGTATACCGAATCCCATTCGGATCTACCTGTCACTTCACCGTGAACGACCTCGTGTGCCATCCCGTGGCGCCACCGGGAATCGGCGGAGTGCGCTCTTCCACCTGAACGTTCCCGTCCAAATCCGTCGCCCTGACCTGCACGGTGTGCAAACCCGAGCCTGCATCCCACATCCACGACCATTGCCGCCAGGTGTCGATCGAGTACTCCTGCGCCAGTGTCGCGGGTTGCCATTCGCCGTTGTCCACGCGAACCTCGACCTTCTCGATCCCACGATGCTGGGCCCAGGCAGTTCCCGCCACCAGCACCTGGCCCGGCTCGATCGGCGCCAGAGCTGCCGGTACCTCGATACGCGACGACGTCTTGATCGGTGCCTGCGCACCCCAACCGCGCTGGGTCCAATAGGCCTCGACCTTGTCGAAACGCGTGAGTTCCCACTCCGTCACCCATTTGGTGGCGGAGACGAAACCGTAGAGGCCGGGAACCACCTGCCGAACGGGGTAACCGTGCTCGAACGGCAACGGCTCACCGTTCATCGCCACGGCGAGAATCGCGTCACGACCATCGGTGACTATCTCGACGGGAGTGCCGACCGTGAAGCCGTCGACGCTGGTCGAGAGAAGCATGTCCGCGTCGGGATGGACACCGACTTCGTCGAGCAGGTCTTTCATGGGATAACCGATCCACTTCGCGTTCCCAGCCAGAACGCCACCCACCTCGTTGGAAACACACGTCAGCGTGATCACCCGCTCGATGGGCGTTCGCGCCACCAGATCGTCGAACGACAACGTCATCTCGCGGTCGACCATGCCGTGAATCCGCAGTTCCCATGAGTCCGTCGTCAATTGCGGAACGAGGAGAGCGGTGTCGATGCGATAGAAGTCGTCGTTGGGCGTGATGTACGTCGACGCGCCCGCAATCCCGATGTCCGCACCCGCCGGAATCGGCGGCGCCGGTTCGGCGGCGGTGGGTACGACGAAGTCTTCACGATTCGCCACTGCGCCGGCGATTCTCTGCCCCACGAACTTTCCGGCTGCGCCCGCTGCCGCAGCCACTGCCAACGCCGCACCTGCCAGCAGAAGGAACTGGCGACGAGGCAACCACGAGTCGGCGACGCCCGGCGAGAGCGGCACCTCCAGTTGCGTGATCAGCAACCGCAGAGTCGCGACACCCGCGACCACGCCGACCAGCGTCGGGAACACGTACATCGCGTCGGCAGTCGGGCGTTGCAACGCCGCATACACGCCAACCGCACCGAGCAGAATGAGGATGAGGCTGCCGATCGGGCGGCGTCGCCGTTCCAGGAGCCCGGCCACCGCGCCGAGCAGAACGATCAAGATCGACATTCCGATAAACAGCGCCGGCTTGTCGTTGGTACCGAAGGTGTCGATCGCGAACTCGCGAGCCCAGGCCGGCGTTCGGTCGACGGTAGTTGCACCGACTGCGTAGAAGGGCGACGCGTCCGGGTTGATCGGCAGGGCCACCAGTTCACCGACGCCCAGGACGACAGCGGCGGCCAACACGCCGGAGATCGCGTGTGCTGCCCACCTACGACGCGGTGGGCGAGATTCGGTGCTCGGGTGCTCGTCGATGTTCTGTGTGACCATGTCGTCTCGGCTCTGTCGGTGCGAGTGGTGCTTCGATCGGGTACCCGGCATTCGGCGCTGCGCGACGTCCGGATGGGTGCACTCCTCCATCAAGAACTACTCCAGACACGCGATTAGAGTGGGAACGATGACCGTCGACCTCAACAAGGACACGCTCCTGTGCATGTCGCTCTCCGGGCGACCGAGCAACATCGGCACCAGGTTTCACAATTACCTCTACGAGGAATTGGGCCTGAACTTCGTCTACAAAGCCTTCACGACCGAAGACGTACCCGCGGCGATCGGCGGCATACGAGCACTCGGGATTCGAGGCTGTGGGGTGTCGATGCCGTTCAAGGAACAGGTCATCGAGCACATCGACGTCATGCACGATTCGGCCAGCGCCATCGACTCCGTCAACACGATCGTCAACGAGTCCGGAGTGCTGCACGCCTACAACACCGACTATCAGGCGGTGGCCGATCTGCTGCGTGACAACGACGTCGATACGAGCCTGTCCGTCGCTGTCGCCGGCAGCGGCGGCATGGCCAAAGCAGTCGTCGCCGCGGTACGCGACACCGGATTCACCGACGTCACCGTGATCGCCCGAAACCAGGAAGTAGGGTCGGCGCTCGCCGAGCAGTACGGCTTCGACTGGCAGGCCGAACTCGGTGCGCTTCGTCCCGGTGTGCTGATCAATGCGACCCCGATCGGAATGTCCGGCGGCGCTGAAGCCGATGCACTGTCGTTCCCCGAAAAAGCAGTTCGCGCAGCGGAAGTTGTCTTCGACGTCGTCGCGATGCCCGCGAACACTCCTCTGATCGCGTTGGCCACCGAACTCGGCAAGACGGCGATCACGGGAGCGTCGGTCATTGCCCTTCAGGCCGCCGAGCAGTTCGTTCTCTACACCGGTGTGCGTCCGAGCGCGGAGCAGATCCACCGAGCGTCGGAATACTCACGGGCCTAGGACCACGCCACAGTGAACGAGACCGGGGAGACTCCGCCTCAACAACTGGCGCAAAACTTCACGCAACCACTTGATGACCGTGATACTTGTGGCCATCTCGTTCGGGTTCCTGATGGCGCCCGCTGTCTGGCACCGTGCGCCGCGATCATGTTCACGGCCCTGTGGTTCCTCGTGCCGTCCTTCATCGATCGCACCAAGAGCTGACTCAGGCTCCGGTTTCGACGGCGCGAGTGCTGTCGTTCGACCACTGTGACCACGAGCCCGGGAACAACGTCGCGTCGTAACCTGCGATCGTGAGCGCTGCAATCTCGTGCGCTGCAGTCACTCCGGATCCGCAGTACACCGCCACCTTGTCTCCGACGCCCAGTCCGGCGAATCGCTCACGCAGGTGGGTTGCATCCAGGAACCGCCCGTCGCCGGTGATGTTCTCGGCGGTCGGCGCGCTCACCGCACCGGGGATGTGCCCTGCGACGGGATCCATCGGCTCGACCTGTCCGCGGTACCGCTCCCCGGCTCGGGCGTCGAGAAGGACACCGCCCTCGCTCGTCCAGTTGCCGACGCCGTCGATGTCGACAGTCGGCATGTTGCCTCCGGTGAAAGTCACGTTGCCCGGAGTGACGGACTCACCTATACCGGCCGCCAACGGCAGTCCCGCGGACTCCCAGGCCTGCAACCCGCCGTCGAGGAGTCGGACGTCCGAGAGTCCGGCCCACCGCAGAAGCCACCAACCGCGGGCAGCGGCAGTATTGCCGGTGGCGTCGTAAAGCACCACCGAATCACCGTCGTCGATTCCCCAACTACGCGCAGCCTCCTGCAGGTCTTCGAGACTCGGCAGCGGATGCCTTCCCTTGTCCGGCGACGGCGGCGAAGCAAGTTCCTCGTCGAGGTTCACGAATACCGCGCCGGGAATATGGCCGTCGCGAAAATGCTGCTCGCCGTTCGAATCACCCAGCGCCCATCGGACATCGAGCAATCGCGGCGCAGCGCCGGCCTCGATGAGAGCGGACAGTTCTTCGACGTCGATCAGCACGGGAAGTGTCATGAGCTCATCCTGACACGACCTCTCACGCAACCCCGAAGAAGGCACCGAGACCCACCAACAACACTCCAGTCACGACATCGATGCGCTTGCCGACGCCAGGACGACGCAGCTTCTTGCCGGCTCCGGCCGCCATCACCACCACGATCGCCCACCACAGTGCCGCGGCGACCACCGTCGCTCCCGCCAACATCAGTGTCCGCAGCCCTGCTCCTTCACCGGGCTCGATGAATTGTGGGAGTAGCCCGAGAAAGAACAACAACGCCTTCGGGTTCAGCAAGTTCGAGAGGAAGCCGTAACGAAACGCCGTGGTGACCGCGATCGGTTCTTTCGCTGCCGGAAGTCCCTCGTCCGAGGCGCGGGCCTTGAATGCACTTCGAATCGCGGAGATACCGAGCCAGGTCAGATATGCCGCCCCGGCGTATGTGAGCGCGGAGAGCAACTGCGGACGCGTCGCGACGAGGGCGGAGAGACCCAGTGACGCGGCCGCAGTGTGAACGAAGAGCCCGGAAATCACGCCGGCGGCCACCACCGCGCCGGTCCGTCGATCTGCCAGAGAATGACGCAGGATCAGGACAAAATCCGGTCCCGGCGTGAACAGGACGATGGATAGCAGGGAGCCGAAAGCAAGCCATTGACCAACACTCATCCGAAATACCTCACACCCGAGCTGATTCGAGACACAAATTCATGCCAGGAGTGTGCAACTGGATCCGGGAACTTCAAAACGACTCCGGATATAGTTCGGCAGATGACAAAGAATGAGCCTCTGGATCCGGTGGACTGGAAGATTTTGGCCGAATTGCAGAACGACGCGTCGATCACCAACAAGGTTTTAGCCGATCGTGTCGGCTTGGCGACGTCCTCGTGCCACGAGCGCGTACGACGCCTCCGTGCCAACGGGACGATCAGCGGCATCCATGCGGTTGTCGACCCGGCTGCCGTGGGTCGGTCGATGCAGGCGATCATCGCCGTGCAATTGCGCCCGCATCGACGCGACCTCGTCGACCGCTTCACGGCCGACGCGCTCGCGCTGCCGGAAACCCTTGCACTCTTCAACGTCTCAGGCCCTGAGGACTTCTTCCTCCACGTCGCCGTCCGTGACAGTGCGCATCTACAACGGGTATTGATCGACCACCTCGCCGCGCATCCCGAGGTCTGGCACGCCCAAACACACCTCATCTACGGCAAAGCGGTCACCTCACCCATCCGACCGGACAGGTAAATCGGGCCTCGAGCGGGTCGGGCAGAATCACTGACCATGTCGGACTCCACAGATACCACCGAACCGGAAGCCGTTCGCAGCAACTCGCAGCCAATGAGTGCAGGCATCGTCACGGCCCTCGTCGGCTTCACCAGTTCGTTCGCGGTGGTGCTCACCGGCCTCGCAGCTGTCGGTGCAGACGCGACCGAGGCGGCGTCCGGACTGCTGGTTCTGTGTGTGACCCAAGCGTTGGGAATGCTCTGGCTCTCACGCCGGTACCGGATGCCGATCACCCTCGCCTGGTCGACGCCCGGTGCCGCTCTGCTCGCCGGCGCGGGTGCGGTCGAGGGTGGGTGGCCGGCCGCGGTCGGCGCCTTCGTCGTCGTCGGAATCGCGATCGTGCTGACCGGACTGTGGCCGACGCTCGGAAGGGTCATTTCGGCAATCCCGACGCCCCTCGCGCAGGCGATGCTTGCCGGAGTTCTGATGCCGTTGTGCCTGGCGCCGATCATCGCCGTCCGGGACGCACCGGCAGCGGTCGCGCCGGTCATCCTGGTTTGGCTTGCGGCGCAGCGCTTCTCCAAGCGATGGGCGGTTCCGCTCGCATTTCTCACCGCAGCGGTCGTGATCGGGATCAGCCTCGTCACGTCGGATCGAGTGCTCGACGCCGGCGCCATGATTCCCCGCATCGATCTCACCGCGCCGTCGTGGACCTGGCAGGCGATGATCGGCATCGCCGTTCCGCTCTACATCGTCACGATGGCTTCGCAGAACATTCCCGGTGTGGCGGTGATGAATTCGTTCGGATACACCGTTCCCTGGCGACCGTCGATGATCGTGACGGGTATCGGCACCATCGTCGGCGCTCCGGCCGGTGGCCATGCGATCAACCTTGCGGCGATCAGCGCAGCCCTGGCCGCCGCCCCCACCGCGCATCCGGATCCCAAACGTCGATGGATCGCTGCCTTCACCGCAGGCTGGGCGTATCTCGTTCTCGCTGCGGGCGCGGCCGCCGTGGCCGCCTTGGTAGCTGCCGCTCCGGCCGGCGTCGTGGAAACTGTTGCCGGACTGGCACTCCTGGCGACACTGGCCGGTGCCCTCACTTCGGCACTGAGCGAGGCGAGTGAGCGTGAAGGCGCAGTGGTCACGTTTCTGATCGCCGCATCCGGTGTCAGTATCCTGGGAATCGGTTCGGCATTCTGGGCACTGTTGGTGGGACTGATCGTGCGCGCCGTCCTGCAGGGCACCACCCTGCCCTCACTCTTGCGAAAGTCCTCACTACAGTCGAAGCCGTGAGCACAGCGCAGATGCCCCCGTCGATCAGCGAGTTTCCCGTCCTCTGGCCCGTCCCGACGCGGTGGGACGACAACGATCACTACGGCCACGTCAACAACGTAACCTACTACTCGTACTTCGACACCGCGGTCAACGCCTGGCTGATGTCGTCCACGGGAACCGACATCCGCAACCTGCCTGCTATCGGCGTCGTCGCCGAGACGTCGTGCCGGTACCTGAGCGAACTGTCGTTCCCCGAGCAGTTGCAGGTGGGTATCTCCGTCGAAAAGCTGGGCACCAAGAGCATCGTCTACTCGCTCGCGATTTTCCACGAGGTCGACGGCGGCAATTGGGAACCCGCTGCCAGCGGACGCTTTGTCCACGTCTACGTCGACGCCGACACCCGCAAGCCGGTGGAGATCCCGGCCGCCATCAGAGCGGCAGCCGGGACCTTGATCGAAAACTAGCTCAGACCGAGCTGATCTGCCGTCAAGACGGCGCGTGCAACGATTCCGTCGATCAGCGCGACCGTCGGCCCGCCGTGCTCAGCCTTGTTGCGCGGATCGTCGAGGATACGGCGCAGCACGCCCTCGGCGATGATCGAGAGCTTCCACAGAGCGAGTACATGCCAGTATCCGACGGCTGACACGTCGCGGCCAGTCGCCTCGACGTAGGCAGCGACCAGCTCGTCACGGTTCGGGAAGCCTTCCAGCGTGGACGCCATGAACGGGCCGGCAACCTTGTCACCGGCTTCCGGCCAGTACGCGAGTAGCGCACCGAGATCCGCGAGCGGCTCCCCCAGCGTGCACAGCTCCCAGTCGACAACGGCAACGATGCGCCCCTCGGCCGGATCGGTGATGACGTTGTTGAGGTGGAAGTCGCCGTGAACCAAGGTCACTTCGTTCTGTTCCGGAATGTTTCGGTGCAGAATCTCGGCCAACCTGTCGACGTCCGGAACATCGCGGGTCTTCGACTTCTCCCATTGCGCCGACCACCGCTTGAGCTGACGCTCGGCAAACGGCGTCCGGCTGGCCAGATCATCCAGCCCGGTCTCTTCCAGGTCAACCCCGTGGATGCCTGCGAGGGTTTTCGGCATCGCCAATCCGACCGCGCGACGCTCGTCCTCGGTCAACTTCTGAGCCACCTGAACGCCGTCGATCACAACGCCGTCGATGTAGCTCATGAGGACCAGCGGAGCGTCCGTGATCTCCGGATCTTCCGTGATGCCGAGGATCTTCGGAACCGGCACTTTGGTTCCCTGGAGCGAGGACAGGATGCGGTGCTCGCGAACGACGTCGTGCGCGGACGCCAACAATGTTCCCAGTGGAGGTCTGCGCAGTACCCACCGTCCTCCGCCCGCATCCGTCACGGAGTAGGTCAGGTTCGATTGCCCGTTACCGATCCTCTCGAAAGTCAGTGGTGTCGTGGCGCCGACCCCCAGTTCGGCGATCCACGCGGAAACAGCTTCTTCGTTCAAACCGACTGCAGTCACCGCACCGATGCTAGCGGTTGAAGTCCGATCGGTTGGCCGTACCGACACGTTTGTTACTCGCCAGTTCACAATTCCGGCCCTGATACGGCGGCGAAAACACTTGCGGATTTCCCAATCAGGGGGATCCTGAGGGTAGAGCGACAACTGCATACAACACATCGGGATTGTGCGGCGTACTCACGAGGCGCGCCGGGCATGAGCAGAAACCGAGGTGAGCGAAGATGGTCGACAACCTCGATTATCCGGTCCAACTCATTCAACCGAACGGCGCACGTGTGTGCCGTCCCGAATTCGACCGTCTGATAACAGACATCGGGCCTGACGAACTGCTGTCGTTGTATCGCGATCTCGTCGTGAGTCGCCGAATCGACACCGAAGCTGTTGCCCTGCAGCGCCAAGGCGAAATAGGGTTGTGGGCTCCGATGCTCGGCCAGGAAGCCGCGCAGGTCGGTTCCGCGAGAGCACTTGCCGCCGACGACTTCGCCTTCACCAGCTATCGCGAACATGCCGTCGCGTACTGCCGCGGAGTTCCACCCGAATTGCTGACCACAATGTGGCGCGGAATCTCCCATTCCGGTTGGGATCCAAAACAATTCAACGTCACCAACCCGGCGATCGTCGTCGGCTCCCAAGGTCTGCACGCCACCGGATATGCGCTCGGCGCCCACCTGGACGGCGCCGAGATCGCAACGATCGCCTACTTCGGTGACGGCGCCTCGAGCCAAGGCGATATCGCCGAGGCGATGGGCTTTGCCGCCAGTTTCCGTGTCGGCGTTGTCTTTTTCTGCCAGAACAACCAGTGGGCCATCAGTGAACCGGTATCCCTCCAGTCACGCACACCCATCTCACATCGGGCGATCGGTTACGGCATCCCCGCGATCCGCGTCGACGGTAACGACGTCCTCGCCGTTCTCGCAGTCACGCGCTCGGCGCTCAATCGCGCACGGGAAGGCAGCGGCCCGACGTTCATCGAGGCGATCACCTGCCGGATGGGTCCGCACACGACGTCCGACGATCCGAGCAGGTACCGCGCCGATACGGATATGTCGGAGTGGAGGAGCCGCGACCCCCTCGAGCGAATGCGCCTGCTCCTCGGCCATCGCGATCTTCTGGGAGAGAACGAACTCACCACCATCGCGGCGGCCGCCGACGACGTCGCCGCTGGACTACGACGCGCAACCATCGCGCTCGCCGATCCGCCCCCGTCAGCGCTCTTCGATCACGTCTACATCGAGGCACACTCGTTGATCGACGCTGAACGCGAAGAGCATCGCGCGTATCTGGGCAGCCTGGAAGGGGCTCTGTCATGACCGTCATGAATCTGGTGACCGCACTCAACACCGGCCTGCGACGGGCACTGGAAGACGATCGTCGCGTGGTGATCATGGGAGAGGACGTCGGCCGTCTCGGCGGTGTATTCCGGGTTACCGACGCGCTGCAGAAAGATTTCGGCGATACCCGGGTGATCGACATGCCCCTCGCCGAATCAGGCATTGTGGGAACGGCTTTCGGCCTGGCTTTGCGCGGATACCGGCCGGTCTGCGAGATCCAGTTCGACGGTTTTGTCTACCCGGCTTTCGATCAGATCGTGTCCCAGGTGGCAAAGATCCACTACCGCACCCGAGGCACGGTGACCGCACCACTGACGATCCGGATTCCCAGTGGCGGCGGAATCGGTGCGGTGGAACATCATTCGGAGTCACCGGAAGCATACTTCGCTCACACCGCAGGACTGCGGGTCGTGTACCCGAGCAATCCGGTCGACGGTTTTCACATGATCCGCCAATCCATTGCCGCCGACGACCCGGTGATATTCCTCGAACCCAAACGGCGCTACTGGGACACCGCCGACGTGGATACCGATGCTGCGCCCGAGCTTCCGCTCCCCCGCGCCCGCGTCGCGCGCTCGGGAAACGACGCGACAGTGGTCGCGTACGGATCCATGGTCGCCACCGCACTCGATGCCGCGCGGATCGCCGAAGAAGAGGGCCATGATCTGGAGGTGGTAGATCTGCGTTCACTCTCCCCCGTCGACTTCGACACGATCGAGGCGTCGGTGAACAAGACAGGCCGGATGGTCGTCGTCCACGAGGCGCCGAAGTTTCTCGGCGTCGGCGCCGAAATCGCAGCACACGTCGCGGAACACTGCTTCTACCAGTTGGAGTCGCCGATCCGGCGGGTTACCGGATTCGACATCCCCTATCCGCCTGCCAAGCTCGAGCAATTCCACCTTCCGGACGCCGATCGGATCCTCGCGGCGCTCGACCGAACGCTGGCAGCATGAGTACGACGCACGAATTCCGGTTGCCGGATCTCGGCGAGGGCCTGACGTCTGCCGACCTGGTCGAGTGGACGGTCAGGGTCGGTGACACCGTGGCACTCAATCAAGTTCTCGCCCAGGTCGAGACAGCCAAAGCTCTTGTCGAACTGCCGTCACCGTATGTCGGCGTTGTCAGACAACTTCTCGTCGAACCTGGCACCACGGTTCCGGTCGGTACTCCGATCATCCGTATCGAGGGTTCTGAAGATCCACATGATCCACAGCCGCCGAGTGTGCTGGTCGGGTACGGACCCGCGGCCGAGAGACCGAGCCGGCGACGGAGCGGGATCACGCCGTACTCGCAATCCGCGGCGAGTACCACGCGTCGGCCCGCAACACCCTCGACGCGGCGCGCGGCCCGCGAAGCCGGCATCGATCTGAGCGAAATCACCGGAAGTGGATTCGACGGCGCCGTCACGGCAGCTGACGTCGAAGGCGCGCTTGCCTTGAAGGCGCCTTCGGATGACGCGACACGCCTGGCCTCGTCCGGCATACGGAAACAAATGGCGTCGGCGATGGTTGCCAGCGTCCGCGCTCCGCAGGCCAGCGTCTTCCTCACCGTCGATGTCACGCCTTCGATGGAACTGCTCGGCAAGCTCCGTTACTCGGACGCGTTCACTGGACTTTCGCTCACTCCGCTGACGCTCGCGGCCAAGGCCCTGGTTACGGCGATCTCGTCGCACCCGATGGTGAACGCGCATTGGGACGAGGCCCGCGGCGACGCCGTCATCGACGATCACGTGAATCTCGGCATCGCCGTCGCCTCCGAACGTGAGCTGTCCGTGCCCAACATCAAGAGCGCCGAGACCTTGAGCCTGGTCCAACTCGCACGCGCGGTGACCGAACTGACCGTCGCTGCCCGCGCAGGAGTGACCGATGTCCGTCACCTGACCGGTGGCACCGTCACGATCACCAACGTCGGAGTCTTCGGCGTCGACGGGGGCATTCCTCTCCTCAATCCGGGAGAAGCCGTAATCCTCTGCCTGGGCGCAGTGAGCGAGCGTCCGTGGGTAATCGAGCGAAACATCGAAGTGCGGAGCGTCGTGACACTGACGTTGACGTTCGACCACCGCGTGCTGAGCGGTGAGCAGGCCGCGAGATTCCTCTCATTTGTCGCAGAGATGCTCGCGAACCCGGACCTGTTGCTGACTCACCTGTAGAAAGGAACGAGTGAGCGTCAACCCCACCGACCGCGCAGTCCCCACCTCCGCCCTGGTGCGCGCCCGCGCCGGCATTTTCGGCATTTTCGGCATCAACGGATTTCTCCTCGCGATGTGGGTCGTCCACATCCCGTCCATCGAACACCGAGTGGGGATCAGTCACTCGACGCTCGGCTCACTGCTTCTCCTTCTTGCAGTCGGAGCCATTGCCGGCATGCAATTGAGCGGCCCGCTCGCCGATCGATACGGCAGCAGACGCATGGTCGTCCTGGCGGGTAGCGGGCTGGCATTCGCCACTCTCGGCCCGGGGTTTGCCACGAACACCTGGCAACTGGGCGCTGCACTTGTCGTGTTCGGCTTCGCGAACGGTGCATTGGACGTCTCGATGAACTCGCAGGCCGTCGAAGCCGAACAGCTGTATCGGCGCCCGATCATGGCGGCGTTTCACGGCATGTTCTCGGTCGGTGGCGTGTTGGGGTCTGTCATCGGATTCGGCACTCTCGCACTGGATCTTCCGCCGTACGTCACGCTCAGCATCGCATCGGCAATCGGTTTGCTGGCGGTCTGGCTGTGCTCGCGGCCCCTGCTCCCCCACGTCCACGTGCACGCGGAAACGGCGTCGACTGCCGGAAAGACGCACGGCAGATTCTCGGCTCGCGTGCTCGCGCTCGGAACCCTCGCCTTTGTTCTGATGCTGGCCGAGGGAGCGGCAAACGACTGGAGTGCGCTGCAGGTCAAGGAAGATCTCGGCGTTTCGAATGCCGTTGCCGCACTGTCGTTCGGCGCGTTTTCCGCCACGATGACCGTCGGCCGGTTCACCGCAGATCGGATCAGCGCGGCAGTAGGCCCGGTGGCTGTGGTTCGCTACGGCGCGTTGCTCTCGTCGGTCGGCATGCTGACCGTCGTGGTGTCCGGCTGGCTACCGCTGACGCTGCTCGGTTGGGCACTGTTCGGCGCAGGCCTGTCGGGATGCATTCCGCAGATCTTCACCACCGCGGGAAATCTAGGCTCAGGTTCGGCTGGTACCAACATGTCTCGCGTCGTCGGCATGGGATACATCGGATTCCTCGCCGGCCCGGCAACCATCGGATGGGTCACCAAGCTTGTGCCTCTCACCACAGCGATGTTGATACCGTTTGCATGCGTCCTGGTCGCAGCGGGTTGTGCGGGTGTCGTTCGGCGCGATTCTCCGACCGCCTACAGACCTCACAGCTGATCCTCACGATCGGCACAGACTCAACAGGGATGCTGGTACTCGTGACCGTCTCGACCTCCACCCAGCACCCCACTCCCTCCACAACCACTCGCTTCATCGTTCTTGCTGCGATCGCCGTCGTAGCGTTGGGCATCTTGTATTTTGTGCGACCCACCTCGCCCGGTTTGAGCGTCCCGGATCACGTGCGCACACTTGCCGAGTGGACGGTAGGCCGATTCGACGTCACCGCTGTACTCGCAGCCACTACCGCTTTGGCCGTCGTCTCGATGGTCCGCGGACTGCCATACGGCATCGGCGCGATCCTGCTCCTCGGAATGGGCGCCAACCTCACCAACGCGGCATTCGGCTCCTGGCTCCCTGATGTGCCCCAGGACCTATTGCCCAGCGGTCACGTGGCCGCTGCGACTGCCCTGTACTGCTCGGCGATCTTGATCTCCGCCCCGCAGTGGCGTCCGGTGGTCGCCGGACTCGGGTTCGCCGGAGTTGCTGCGATCGGTGCAAGCGCGCTCGCCGCCGAGCTGAGCGGCCTTTTCGGAGTGATAGCTGGCGTTCTGATCGCTCTGGTATGGGCCTGTGCCGCAGCCATTTTGATGGCACGATCGCCCATCGCCGCGAAACGTGAAGAGCTACGCCCGGATACGGCTGCAATCGCGTTCTCCAGGCACCGGAGCATCCGACTTTAGTCCTAAATCTTTGGGATCCAGAGATTTTCACCGATAGCTCTCCCGCGACGCTCGGACATGACGTATGTTCGGAAATGTCCGAATCAAGTAGTTCCACAGCGAAGGAGTCTTTACCGTGAGCCTCGAAGATCTGAACCCGCTCGAACTGATCCAGAAGTTGATCGAACTACTTTCCGGCTTCTCCTCCGACCCCGAAACTCCCGAGGTCCCGTAAACGTCACCAGAGGCGCCTGATCCGAGTTTTGTCTCGGACCAGGCGCCTTTGTCGTTGCAGCACAAGAAGCCGTTGCGACACACGGCCACGAAAAAGGCGTCCACTCGCAGTTACGAGTGGACGCCCCTTCCGAGTACCAGCGCTACAGCGCCTTGAGTTCCTCGGTAACTTCGGAGACCGACTTCTTGGCGTCACCGAAGAGCATCGAAGTGCCCTCGGCGAAGAAGAGTGGGTTCTCGATACCGGCGAAACCGGAGTTCATCGAGCGCTTGAGCACGATGACCGACTTCGACTGGTCGACGTTGAGGATCGGCATTCCGTGAATCGGTGAGCTCGGATCGTTGCGCGCTGCCGGGTTGGTGACGTCGTTCGCGCCGATCACCAAGGTGACATCGGTACGCGCGAACTCGTCGTTGATATCGTCCATTTCCTTCATCGCGTCGTACGAGACATCCGCCTCTGCGAGAAGAACGTTCATGTGACCGGGCATACGGCCGGCGACGGGGTGAATGGCGTACTTGACCTCGACGCCCTTCGACTCGAGCAATTTCGCCATGTCCTTGACGGCGTGCTGAGCCTGCGCGACGGCAAGTCCGTAACCGGGTACGACGATGACCTGGTTGGCGTAGGCCATCTGGATAGCCGCGTCGGCCGCCGAGGTCGCCTTTGCCGTGCGCACGACGCCGTCGGAGGAAGGCGCTTCTCCGCCGCCGCCACCGAAGCCGCCGGCGACGATGGCCGGGATGGACCGGTTCATGGCCTTGGCCATGAGGTTGGTCAGGATGGTGCCCGAAGCACCGACGATCATGCCGGCGACGATCATCGCCTGGTTGTTGAGTGCCAAACCTGCAGCAGCAGCCGACAAACCGGTGAGAGCGTTGAGCAGCGAGATGACGACGGGCATGTCCGCGCCGCCGATAGGCAGCACGACCATCAGTCCGAGGACGCCCGAGAGCACGAGCACGCCGACGATCCACAGCGAGCTGGTCGGGCCTTCCGGCGCGATCGCCTTGATACCGATGATCACCGAGAACGCGATTGCGGCAATGAGCAGCAGAGCGTTGAGCGGCTGCTGGAGCTTACCGATTCCGATCGGACGACCAGGCAGAGTTTCCTGCAGTTTCAGGAACGCGATCACGCTGCCCCAGAAGGAGATCGATCCGATCACCGCTGCAAAGAGCGAAGCGATGACGATATGCACCGTCGGCGACTCGCCATGCTGGAATGCGGTGAACCCGTCCGAGTCCAGGAATTCCGCGTACGCGATCAAGGCGACAGTGCCACCACCCACACCGTTGAACAGTGCGACCAACTGCGGCATGGCCGTCATCTTCGTGCGGAGCGCCGGCGGGACACCGAGCACGACACCGATGACCAGGCCGGCAGCGATGAGGATCCAGTTACCCATCTCCGCATCTCGAATGGAGATCAGAGTTGCAACGACGGCGATGAGCATGCCGACCGCGGCGATCTGGTTGCCGCGGACTGCTGTCTTTGGGCCGGTAAGACCCATGAGGCCGTAGATGAACATCGAGAACGCGACAATGTAGAGCGCATTGACCAGGTATTCCATTACTGGTCACCATCCTTCGACACAGACTTGGCGGCCGGCTTGGCCTTGAACATCGCCAACATGCGGTCCGTGACCACAAAACCACCGACGACGTTCACGGTTCCGAAGACGAGCGCGACGAACAAGATGATCTGCAACCCGATCGAGGGGTCGTGCACCTTGCCCAGGACGACCAATGCACCCAGGACGACGATGCCGTGGATGGCGTTCGTACCGGACATCAACGGGGTGTGCAGGGTGTTCGGAACTTTGGAGATCACAGCGAAACCGACGAACCCGGACAACACCAGGATCGCGATGTTCGCCAGAAGTGATGTGTACATCAGGCGCCCTTCTCTTCACGGGTGACGCACGCACCGGCCAGAACCTCGTCGGAGAAATCAGGCGCCAATGCACCTTCCACCAACATCAGTTCGATCAGCGCGGAAATGTTCTTCGAGTACAACTCGGACGCATGCTCAGGCATGGACGCCGGCAAATTCAGCGGAGAGCAAATGGTCACGCCGTGCTTGACGACGGTTTGACCCGGCTCGGTCAGCTCGCAGTTACCACCGGTTTCACCCGCGAGGTCGACCACGACACTGCCCGGCTTCATGCCTTCGACCGCGGCAGCGGTGACCAGGCGCGGCGCGGGACGACCCGGAACCAGAGCCGTGGTGATCACGACGTCGAAGCCCTTGATCGCATCTTCGAGTGCCTGCTGCTGTTTCGCGCGCTCCTCGTCGGTCAGCTCGCGGGCGTATCCACCCTCGCCCGCCGCATCGATTCCGAGGTCGAGCCACTGTGCACCCACCGAGCGCACCTGGTCGGCGACCTCAGGGCGCACGTCGTACCCGGTAGCGCGGCCACCGAGACGTTTGGCCGTCGCCAGCGCCTGCAGACCTGCAACACCCACTCCGAGCACCAGAACCGTCGCAGGCTTCACCGTGCCTGCAGCGGTGGTGAGCATCGGGAAGAACCGCGTGGACTCCGATGCCGCCAACAGAACAGCCTTGTATCCGGACACGTTCGCCTGTGAGGACAACGCGTCCATCACCTGCGCGCGGGAGATGCGGGGAATCGCCTCCACGGCGTATCCCTCAATGCCGGCGGCCTTCAACTCGGCGATGCGGTTGTCCGCATTACGCGGATTCAGGAAACCGATGAGCTTCGCGCCGGTACTGATCCGGGCGATCTCTTCAGTCGACGGGGGCGCAACCTTGACCACGACGTCAGCAGTCCACGGATCGCCGATCTTCGCGCCCGCAGCGGTGTACAACTCGTCGGGAATCAACGCCCCCAGACCGGCCCCGGACTCGACGACAACGTCGACACCCTTGGCGATCAAAGCGGACACAATTTTCGGCACCAACGCGACCCGACGCTCACCGTCACTCGATTCTCGAGGGACGCCGACCGACGGACGCACTTGTGCGCTCTTCGATGTTTCCATTTTCCATTACCTTCTGCGGTTGGTGGTTCGCCTGCTGCGACGAGCGGCAACCAGCATGTGATGAGCGGAAGATGACCCGCTTTTGGGTGAATGGTGACTGATAGTAGCCAGAGTTACCGCGGCGTAGGGAAACCGACGACGCACTTTCTCCATCTGAATCGAGTCCGAACAGTATGTTTGGACTTAGTTGAAGAAGCCTACTGTGAGGCCGATCACACTCGAATGGCGGGCTATTCCACTATTTGAAACGTCCGAAAGACGCAAAAGGCATCAAAATGACACGCCGAATCATCAGGGTCGAGCGAGTTTACGAACCCACTTCCGAATGTAACGCCGTCCGACTCCTCGTCGACCGACTCCGGCCACGCGGCGTCAAACGCGAAAACCTGCAGTACGCATCGCGCCGGCATCGAATGCTCGACCCGTTGTTCTACTGACAGCAAGCGAGGACCTGCCATACAGCCACGCGCAGGTCCTTGCCGACTATCTCGCAGAATTACTCTGATGTCCTAGCATTTCCCCTGAAGGTCAATTGCTCACATATTGAGACCGCAACTTGTGTTTCACGAGTTTTCCTGTCGCGGTCCTAGGCAATTCGTCGGCAAAGTCAATACTTCTCGGAGCTTTGAAATGTGCAACCTGGCTGCGAACGTATTCCAGCAATTCCTCGGCGACATGGGCACTCGGCTCGATCCCGTCCGCTAGTTGGACAACCGCCTTGACCTGCTCGCCCATTTCCTCATCGGGAACACCGATGACCGCCACGTCGAACACCTTCGGATGCAAGGTAAGTATGTTCTCGGACTCCTGCGGATAGATATTGACGCCACCAGAGATAATAGTGAATGCCGCGCGGTCGGTCAGATAAAGAAAGCGCTCGGAATCGATATAGCCGATATCACCACTCGTCGTCCACGTCGGATGATCCGGATGCTGCGCGGCGGCCGTTTTCTCGGGATCGTTGTGGTAACGGAACGGCAGAGTCTCCCGTTCCCAGAACACGGTACCGATCTCACCGACCGGAAGATCGCGCCCGTCGTCGTCACAGATGTGCACGAGCCCCATCACACCGTCACGACCGACGGAACCCGGATGAGACAAAGCCTGCTCGCTGTTGATGAAAGTGGCGCCCGAGCCCTCGGTCGAGGCGTAATACTCGTGGATCACCGGACCCCACCAGTCGATCATTGCCGTCTTCACTTCGGGCGGGCAGGGAGCAGCCGCGTGAATGGCGACTTTCACCGTCGAGACGTCGTAACGATCGCGGGTCTCCTTCGGCAGTTTCAACATTCGAACGAACATCGTCGGTACCCACTGACTGTGCGTCACAGCGTATTTACCGATCAACTCCAGCGCGGTTTCGGCTTCGAATGCATCCATCAAGATCACGGTTCCGCCGACCGAATTGATCACGCCGCAAAAGCGCAGGGGCGCCGCGTGATAGACCGGAGCTGGGCACAAATAGACTGTGTCGGAATCGAACCCGTACATCGGCGCGAACACCGCGGTGTACGGATCCATGGTGGTGTCCACCTCGCCCTCCGGAAGGTCCCCCTTGATTCCCTTGGGCCTGCCGGTGGTTCCGGACGAGTACAGCATGTCAGCCCCACGTGGCTGCGAGTCGAGCGGATCGGCGGACTGAGCATCGACCGCATCCTCGTAGTCGTCGAAACCCTCGAGAGCGCCGCCGTACACCAACCGATGGCGAACACGTGGAATCAGCTTCTCGTCCAACGGAACTGCTGCCGACGCCTGCCCCGACGCCACCAGAATTGTCGCCTCGCAGTCGTCGACGATGTAGGCGGCCTCCGCAGCCGTGAGATGCCAGTTCACCGCAGTGATGTAGAGACCGGATCTTAACGCTGCCCAGTACACCTCGAACGCGCGGAGATCGTTGTTCGAGATGAGAGCGACGTGGTCTCCAGGCTTGGCCCCGACACTTCGGAAGTATCGCGCCAACTGCGTCGACCGTTCGTCGAGTTCCCGATAGGTGATGGACTCACCCGTGGCGGGGCGAATGACGGCGGGCCTGTCCGGCGTGGACTGGACAAAATTTCCTGGAAACACGAAGACTCCTCTGTCGGGTACGACGACGCCGCGTGAGTCTGCTTCGGCGTCGACAATCCTGGTCTACCACAGGAACTCTGCTTCCCTCGGAGGTTTGGCGACACCGACTCGAGGCCTGGGAATGCCCGCTCACTTATCCGGCGCGACATACAGTGAGGAGAACCGAACCGTCCGAAACAGGAGATGTCCACATGAGTGGTTGGCCCAAGGACTCAGTAGTCGACGCGTTGACCGAAGAATGGCGAGTCATCGACGCACTGCTTGCCGAACTCGACGGCGACCAGTGGTTGGCACCGTCGAACCTTCCGGGGTGGACGGTTCACGACATCGTGTCGCATCTGATCGGTACGGAATCGCTGCTCTCCGGTATCGAACCACCGTCGATCGACCTCGACGTCCACGCATTGCCCCACGTCCGCAACGAGATTGCGGCATTCAACGAGCGCTGGGTCGAAGGCCTGAGGCGGACACCGCACGCGGACCTGTTGGCGCACTACCGCGATATCACCGCCAGGCGAACCGACGCACTTCGCTCGATGACGAATGAGGACTGGGACGCCGAGACACAGACTCCTGTCGGTCTTGCGCCCTACGGCCGGTTCATGCGTATTCGGACCTTCGACTGTTGGATGCACGAACTCGACATCAGAGATGCAGTCGGTATTCCGGGCGAAGAAGGCGGATTGCGCGCGGAGACTGCATTCGCCGAAATCACCAGCGCGCTCGGATTTGTCGTCGGAAAACGAGGAAAAGCACCCGAGGGAGCACGGATCACTTTCGAACTCGAAGGGCCACTTGCTCGTTCACTTCATGTCTCCGTCGACGCACGTGCAACGCTCGTCCCGGAACTGGACGGACCGGCGACAACGACCATCACCATGAGCTCACCGCTCTTCACCCGAATTGCCGGTGGCCGTGTCCACGCGTCCGATCACCGAAGCGACATCTCGCTTCGCGGTGACACCGCGGTGGGCACCCGCGTCGTCGACAATCTGGCTTTCACGATTTGAGGGCTGGGTGGGTAGGTCGCGAAGGTACTGAGAAGTGAAACTGTTTCTCTCGTCCTACCGATTCGGCGAACACCGCGAGGCTTTTGTCGATCTCGTAGGCCGCGGCGCTCGCATCGCGGTTATCGCCGCGGCTGCGGATTCGTGGCCCGTCAATGTCCGCAGTTCAGCGGTCACCAGCGAATTGACCCCGCTACGGGCAACAGGCTTCACCGCTGAGGAAGTGGACGTCCGCGACTTCCTGGGTGCACCGGAAGCACTCGAAGCCCGGCTTCGCGAATTCGACTGCCTGTGGGTCCGCGGCGGAAATACGTTCGTCCTGCGTGCACAGTTAGCCCGAAGCGGCGCAGATCGGGTCATCGAGATGTTGGTTCGTTCAGGCGTCGTGGCCTATGCGGGATACAGCGCGGGAGCGTGCCTGGCGACTCCGACTCTGATCGGGCTCGACGCGTCGGACGACCCCGCTGAAGTCATGCCCACGTGCGGTATCGACCCGATCTGGTCCGGGCTCGCGCTGGTCGACTTCGCGATAGTGCCGCACGGCGGCGATTCGCTACTCGAAGATCCACAGGTGACCGCGCGGACGGTTGCGGCGCTGACCACTGCGGGCGCGCAATTCACCGTGCTTACCGATCAAGAGGCGATAGTCGTCGAACGCTGATCGTGACGCAGACTGAGCAGTCCGCTTCAGCCGGACTGGATCAGCCGTGCTCTGCCACTGCGGTTCCGGCTGCCGGCGACTGACGCTCGAGCCGCGTCCACGCAATCTCCCAGCGCTTGACCGAGACCTCGTCAGCGTCCTCGAGAAGGGCGTCGAGGAGCAGGCGCGGGTTTTCGCGCCATGCCAGTTCAGCGGCATGAACTTCCGCAGCTGAGAACAACCCGGAAGCCTCGAGATCACGAATCCATTCGCAGATCTCGCCTCGGTGGATCCGTGCGATGGTCTCGTATCCCAAACCTTCGTCAAGGAAGTCGTACGAAAAAATTGCGGCAAAGTAACTGTTCGACTCACGCTGCCCGAAAATCATGTGCGTTCCTTCCTCGAAGTTGTCCGACGAAGACTCGAAATCGAACCGTTGCGAAGCCGCGCCAAAGTTTTTTTGGCGAAGTTGTAACGCTTCTTCTATCCCCGACGATTCAAACGCTAACCCCCCGAGCGGGTCTTTGGGATCACGTCCGAGAAACGATCTGATGACCAACGCAATACCCCTGGGGTTTCCGGGCGCTCACACCCATCATCGGCACGCAATCAGCGCCCCGCTGACCTGCAATTTGCCCGTTTCAGGCCCTCCACTTAATCCATCCGAACAGATGACAAAAAACTTTGTGACGAGTCCCACATATTGGGATGTTTACGATCGCGATGCATATGTATCACCCATTGTGGGCACAAAATTACGGGCAAATCGGCACGTGCAGACCAGTTTTGTTCGTTACGCGCAGCGACGAAGGCCCCTTGAACGGTCGTCCAGTTGTAGTTGCGCTAAGTAACGGAACTCACGGCGGCAACCGATATTGCGGACGGCCTGCCAGGTAGCGTGACTCCACAGAACGCAGACGCGGCGCGCCGCAACCGGCCGCCCTTTCGAAACGGAGCCCGAAGATGACCGAGACAGTGGCGCACAATCCCGCGGAAACGCGGTTCGAGATCCGAGTCGACGGCGAACTCGCCGGTTTTGCCGAGTACTCGGACCATTCCGGCGTCCGTGATTTCCACCACACGGTGACCTATCCGCAGTTTCGCGGGCGCGGGCTTGCCGCCATCGTGGTGCGTGAAGCGCTCGACCAGACCCGGAACGAGGGATTGAAGATCCTTCCGACATGCTCGTACGTCGAGAAATTTGTTGCGGAGAACCCCGTTTACCAGGCATAACCGAACGAGGACGCTCCGCGAAAAATCACTCGCGGACCTGCAGACCCCGCTGCTAGCGTCGATGGTGCCGTCGTCGAGATCCCAGGCGGCACCGTCTCGGGGAAGGAAAGAACGTGGTCGCCTCAGCAGATCGGCGTCCACCTGCGTCCACGGACGTAGCTACCCCCAGCTATCTCCCTCTCGTCCTAGTCAATCTCGCGACGCTGTTCTCGGCGATCGGCAACGGTATCGCCATCGTCGTGCTCCCTTGGCTGGTTCTCGAACGAACCGGCAGGGCCACCGACGCGGCAATAGTTGCCGGCGCCGCAGCCATTCCACTACTCGTGTCGAGCCTGTTCTCAGGGACCTTCGTCGACAAGTTCGGACGTCGTCGAACATCGATGATTTCCGACGCTCTCTCGGCGATGTCCGTTGCAGCGATCCCGATCATCGCGGCCACCGCGGGCTTGACGATCCCGGTGATCGCGGCGTTGGCCGCGCTCGGTGCGGTGTTCGACCCCGCCGGAATGGCGGCGCGGGAGTCAATGCTGCCTGCAGCAACTCGGACCGCCAAGTGGAAGCTCGATCGAACCAACAGCGTGTACGAGGCCAATTTCAACGTCGCATATCTGATCGGCCCTGGCATCGGCGGTGTCCTGATCGCAACGATCGGAGCGGTGAACACGCTCTGGGTGACTGCGGCAGGTTTTGTGTTCTCGATCGTCGTGGTGGCCTTCATCCGGCTTCCCGGCGCCGGAGTGCCCGAACACGAACATCGTCCGAAATCGATCTGGCACGGCACACTCGACGGTCTTCGGTTCGTCTGGAACAACAAACTGCTGCGCACTCTGGCGCTGATCGACATGGCCGTCGTCGCGCTCTACATGCCGGTGGAGAGCGTCGTGTTCCCGGTGTACTTCACGGAGTTGGACCAACCGGCCCAACTCGGATCGGTGTTGATGGCATTGGCGATCGGCGGCATCATCGGCTCTCTCGCCTACGCCCCGCTGGCACCGATCATGTCCCGGCGCCTGATCATGATTCTTGCTGTCGCCGTCCTCGGCATAGCGATGCTGGCCATGGCGCTTCTACCGCCGCTGTGGGTGATCCTCGTACTCGCCGGACTACAGGGTCTCGTCTACGGACCAGTCGGCCCGATCGCCAACTACGCCATGCAGACGCACAGCCCGGAGCACATGCGCGGACGCGTCGTCGGTGTCATGACGTCGACGGCCTACGCTGCCGGCCCGCTCGGCTACCTCGCGGTCGGCCCTCTGCTCGATCAACTCGGAATCGCGTCGACCTTTGTAGCCCTGTCGATTCCGATCATCCTGATTGCCGCGGTCTGTGCCTCCCTGCCGGTGCTTCGCGAACTGGATCGTCCGCGGCACTCGACCGACGTCAGTTGAACCCCATCACGTCGTTGCCCCAGGCGACGCGCAGTCCGTGATCGGGGTCGCTGACGAGGGTGTCGGCCGAGTCGATCAACAGCGTCGACCGCTTCTCTTCCTCGTACGGCGCCCAATGTTTCGAGCCGTCGAGAGCTGCCGGCACGGCATGCCTGGCGAAGGCCAGCCATCGCCGTTGGATACGGCCGGCTACCTCCATCGCGGCCTTCCGCCCACCCAGCCAGAACGTGGGGTCGACGTTCAGGGTTCCGAAATTGCCGAATACATAGGGTAATTCGGTCGCATGGCCCGCGCCGATCCGTGCGGCCTTGAGCATCGGCGTCGCGTGATCGAAGCGGTACACCCACGTAGGGGAATGCCTGCAGTGGGCGTCGGCAATCCACAGAGTCGGCATGCGAAACGCCGCGTCCCGTGAGAGCGCCAGCGCGCCACTCGGTTTCGCGTGATCTGGGTAGGCCGACATGATCTCGGCAAGTTTGGTCGCGGAGATGTCGGGGTGATCGTCCGCCAGTAATTGGAGCATTGCCTCGACGGACTGTGCGCTCACCGGCATCAGCGGCGACTTCATGAACTTGAAGATCGACGCCTCGTCCTTGTTGGAACCGATGATCAGTGGGATTCGGTGCGCGTATCCCTTCTGGAAAGCCGCAACCGGGTAGTGCGGCACCAGATCGCGATCGACGACGGGTGCCATTGCCAAAGTTCCCGGAATCCGTGTCGGAATCTCGTTGACCAGGTCATCGCTTGCCTTCACGAGAAGTTCGAGATCCGTGGTCAGCAGATCGCCTGCGTCTTCAGGGTCGATCGAGAGCAGTTCGAGAAACCGCTCTGCCACGGTCTTGGCGCGCTCGGCCCCGTAGACGGAGGTCGCGGGAGGACTCTGGGCAATCGCACGATGGAACAGACCTTCGGCGCTCGGACAGGTCATGAGCGTCGTGATGGATCCTGCGCCTGAGGACTCACCGAACACGGTCACCGCACTCGGGTCACCACCGAAGGCGTCGATGTTGTCTCGAACCCATTCGAGCGCCGCAATCTGGTCTCGCAGACCACAGTTCGATTCGAAAACGGTATCCCCGGTGGAAAACGCGGACAGGTCCAAGAATCCCAGTGCGCCGACGCGATAGTTGAAGGAGACGAGAACGACGTCACCGGTTTCAGCCAGATGACGGCCGTCGTAGATCGTTTGGGCGGCAGACCCGAGGCAGTAGGCGCCGCCGTGAATCCACACCATCACCGGTCGAGGCGTGCCGTCGGGTCGCGGGGCCCAGACGTTGATCGACAAGCAGTCCTCGTCGATCTTGAAGGCCCGATCGATCGGAACCGCCGGACTCTGGCCTTGCGGCGCGATCGGCCCGAATTCACGACAGTCGCGCACCCCGTCCCACGGCTCTGCGGGTTGCGGCGCGCGGAACCTCCGTGCACCTACCGGCGCTGCTGCGTAGGGCATGCCCTTCCACGCGAACACACCGCCATCCGGATACCCGCGGGCTTCACCGCCTCTGGCACGGATCACCAGTGTTCCGTCCTCGCCGAGATTTGGTCGAACGTCGGTCTCCATGTCTGAATCCCCTCCCGACCCGCGCGTGTGGCAATCAAGACCAAACCTACCAATCTCGGACCGGTGTGCGCCGAGTACACAATCCCTCGGTGTTAAGGTCGCCTAGTTCTGACACGGGGTGCTCCGCATGGGCGGGGCTGAGAACACACCCGGGAACCTGATCAGGTAATGCTGACGAAGGGATGTCATGGCTACTACGCAGCCTGCATACAATTCTGCCGAAAACTCGGTGGCCACAGCGCCGTCGACGGATCGGTTCACCGATCGACTCTGGGCCGAGACGAAGGTCCTCCGCGAGTCGATCGACTCGCTCGAGTTCCTCCGCCGCCTCGGCGACGGAACATTGCCTCTCGACGCGTTCCGCACATACATCGAGCAGGACAAGCTCTATCTCGAGGGATACTCGAAGGCGTTGTCCCTGGTCGCGGCCCACGCCCCGGATCCGCAGTCCGCGGGCTTCTGGTCGAATTCCGCGTCCACGGCAGCGACAGTGGAATCTGCGCTTCACGACGGCTTGCTGACCGGTGGAATTCTCCCCGCGGGATCGGGAAAACTGGAGCATTCGCAGGCCTGCCTGGGATACGTCTCGTATCTGACGGCGACTGCGGCAACGGCGCCTTATCCAGTGTCCGCAGCGGCAGTACTCCCCTGCTTCTGGATCTATGCCGAGGTCGGCCGCGATCTTGCCGCTTCAGCGCGCGAGGTACTCGACGCCGATCCGTCGCATCCGTACGCACAGTGGGTCACAACCTACGACGCACCCGAATTCCACGAATCGGTAGCGCAGGCTCGCGTACTGGTCGATGCTGCGGCTGAAGCTGCCACCGAGACAGAGCGAGAGGCGATGAGTGAAGCGTTCCGCATCGCCAGTCGCTACGAGCTGATGTTCTGGGATTCCGCACTCCACCAGCAGCCTTGGCCGGCGTCGTGATGTCGTTCGCGGCGCTACGCCGCACGCTTGCCACTTCTGCCGCGATCGCAGCCGCATTCACAGTTCTGACCGGATGCGCCTCTGACACCGGCTCTTCCGACGGGACCATTCGGTTCGCACTCGACTGGACACCGAACACGAACCACACCGGTTTGTACGTTGCACTCCAAGAGGGCTACTTCGAGGACGCCGGTCTGGACGTCTCGATCCTGCCGTACAACAACACCTCGCCCGACACCCTCGTCGACGCCGGTAACGCCGAGTTCGGCATCAGCACACAGAGTCAGGCCACGTTCGCCCGTGCGGCCGGCGCCGCCACTACGTCCGTCATCGCGCCACTTCAGCACCGCGCCACCGGCATCGGCGTGAAGGCGGATCGTGCGGACATCACGCGTCCGCGTGATCTCGACGGAAAGACGTACGCGGGGTTCGGCGATCCGGGTGAAGTCGAGACGCTGCAGCAGATCATCCGCAACGACGGCGGAACCGGGAACTTCACGACGGTCACGCTCGGAACGTCCGCGTACGAAGCCGTGTACTCGGGCCAGGCAGACTTCACCGTCTCCTACTTTGCTTGGGAAGGCCTCGAAGCGGAGCGAAACGGAACCCCGATGCGGTACTTCCAGTACACCGATTACGGCTTCCCCGATGCGTATTCGATCGTGATCAACGGCAACCAGCAGTGGTTGAAGGACCATCCCGACGAGGCACGCAAGTTCGTCAAGGCCGTTCAACGCGGTTATCAGACTGCTGCCGACAACCCGGACCAGGCCGCGCAGGACCTCATCGACGCGAATCCCGGAGCATTCACCGACGAAGACCTCGTCCGTGAGAGCCAGCGGATGCTCGCCGCCGACTACATGAAAGACGCCAACGGAGTCGTGGGCGCCCAGAATCTCGAAACCTGGTCGGGCTACTCAGGATTCCTCTTCGACAACGGGTTGCTCGCCGGACCGGACGGGAAGCCGTTGACCCAGAAGCCGGACTGGTCGGAGTACTTCACCAATGAGTATCTCGACGCGTCCTGACGTGAGCGGGCGATTGGTCTCGACCACGCGGCGGGCGCTTCCCGCGCTCGCCGTGGTGGTGCTCCTCGTGGCGGCATGGCAGATCTACGTCGAGATCAGTGGGATTCGGCCGCAAGTACTCCCGTCTCCGGGTCGCGTTGTTTCCCAGGGTTGGGACAACCGCGAGATCATCGCCGGCCACGCCTGGTCGACATTGCAGGTCACGTTGGTCGGCTTCACCGTTTCATTGGTGTTGGCCTGGATTCTTGCTGTGGTCGTGGACTTTTCGCCGTGGTTGTCACGCGCGCTGGTACCACTTTTCGTCGTCTCGCAGACGCTGCCGATCATCGCCATCGCGCCACTGATGATCATCTGGTTCGGCTTCGGGTTGCTGCCGAAGGTGTTGGTGATCGCACTTGCGACGTTCTTCCCCATGACCATCGGACTCATCGAGGGATTTGCCGCGGCCGACCGGGAAGCGGGCGCTCTCCTGCGCAGTATGGGCAGCACTCGCTGGCAGGAGTTCCGCTACGTCCGCCTTCCTTCGGCGATTCCGCGATTCTTCACCGCCCTGCGTATCGGTATCACGTATGCGGTCGTGGGCGCGGTGTTCTCCGAATACGTCGGCGCAACTTCCGGTTTGGGTATCTACATGAGCACCCAAAAGAACTCCTTCCGCACCGACCTGGTGTTGGCGGCCGTACTGGTGACCGCGTTGATTAGCGTCACGCTGTACTTGCTGACGTTCGCCATCGAGCGCATCGTTGCACCATGGGCAATGAACGAAAGGTCGCGGACATGACTGACCCGATGGTCGAGGATGCAATGGTCGAAATTCAGGACCTGACCAAGAGATTCGACACGGCCGGAGAATCGCGTCTCGTGCTCGATTCGGTGTCCTTCCGCGCCGACGCGGGCGAATTCGTGTCGGTGATCGGGCCGAGCGGCTGCGGCAAGAGCACGATCTTCAACGTCCTGGCCGGGCTCGAATCCCCGACCTCGGGTTCGGTCCGTGTGGGCACGCGCGCAACTGAATCCGAAGCAGCCGCCGAGGTGCACACCGCGTACATGCCGCAGAAGGATCTTCTGTTCCCTTGGCGCTCGGTACTGGACAACACGGCCCTCGGTTTGGAAGTGCAGGGAGTCGGCAAGAAGGAAGCACGCGAGCGCGCTCGTGAGTTGTTCCCCGCGTTCGGCCTGTCCGGATTCGAGGACGCCCGGCCGTCACAGCTGTCGGGCGGTATGCGCCAGCGAGCGGCGATGCTGCGCACCGTTGTTCAGGGCAAACCTGTCCTGCTGCTCGACGAGCCGTTCGGCGCACTGGACTCGTTGACCCGCACCGAGATGCAGGCTTGGCTGCAAGACGTGTGGCAGCAGTACCGGTGGACCGTGCTGATGATCACCCACGATATTCGTGAAGCGATCTATCTGTCCGACCGCGTGGTCGTTCTGTCTGCGCGTCCGGCAACGGTCAGGTGCGTAGTCGACGTCCCCTTGCCGAGACCACGCGAACTGGACATGATCACCACGCCCGAGTTCGCCGACGTCGAGCGTGAACTGCTTGCCGTTCTCCACGACGAGACGCGCAAGTCGCTACGCCCCTAGTAGTTACTGATAATGCAGTAGTTACTGATAATGCGCTGAGAGAGTTTCGAGTTCACCTGGAGTTCAGGAGAACGCGCACCGAAACCTGACGAGGTCACGTACCATGATCCGGCGCTTTCACCCAAAACGCCTTAATATCAGCAAGATCCGAACGCTCGACACGCAGTCCGCCAACGCTGCACAATTCTCCGTACTCTTCGGTAACGTACACTCGGTCGCCTACGAGACCAACGGCCAGAAGGTAACTGGACGGTAAAGCGGAATCGTGGAGGCACAGTCATCGCAACAGATTTGGAAAGGGACAGCGTGAGCACACTGCAGTCAGGTCAGAGCCTCGGAGTCGGCCAGGAACTCAAGTCCGACAACGGCGCATACACCCTCACTTTGCAGGACGACGGCAACCTGGTTCTGTCCGAGGGCGGACAGGCTGTTTGGGCCGCAGGCACCAACGGATCCGGCGCCAACCGCGCCGAGGTGCAGGCTGACGGAAACTTCGTCATTTACAAGGACTCCGACGCCGTGTGGGCATCGCAGACCGCAGGCAACGACGGTGCCTCCCTCTCGGTTCAGGACGATCGCAACGTCGTTCTGTCCGCCGGTGGAAATGCTCTGTGGTCTTCGGACACTGCAATCGAGGCTCCGGCCGCCGAGGCTGCCCCGGAGCCCGCTGCGGCACCCGAGCCCGAGCCTGCACCCGCCGCTCCGGCAGCGCAGAGCTACACCGTCGAAAGCGGCGACACCCTGTGGGCGATCGCAGAGCGTTTCTACGGTGACGGCAACCAGTACCAGCGCATCGCGGATGCAAACGGCATCCCGAACCCGGATCTCATCAACGCCGGTCAGGTACTGACGATCCCCGCCTGATTCACTGCTTGACCTGGCCCTGGGTGCCGACGTCCGCGTCGACACCCAGGGCCTTTTGTGTTCTACGCCACACAGATTCGCGTCCCGCCCAGCAGGCCCTGATACTCCATTGCGGCATCCTTTCGCCTACAGTACTTCCGTACTGCTCCCAAAGGACAGGTGTGCATGAAAGACAGAACAGTCATGATCGGCGCTGTCGCAGTGGCCGCTCTCTCTCTGACATCAGGCCTCGTTTTCGGCGGAGCAGCCGGCGCATTCGGTTCCGGCGGCCCTGTGGTGAAGCCTCCGGCTCTGGTCTCGTCGCTTTCCGTGGAGTCCGTCGCCGGGATCGAACCGGCCGCGTTCTACAGCTCGGTTGCAGTCCCCACGGTTGTCATCCCGCCGACGCCGACCTGGCGAATCGCCGACGAGACGACTGCTCCTCGTAATCAGCCGCTGGTGGTGACCGCGACAAGCACGAACTCCGCTACGTCCACTACGACTGCAACGAGTACGACAACACCGGTCTCGTCCACGACCACCGCGTCGGCTACCGCGACCTCGTCACCGACCGCGACAGCCACGACCACCAAGACCAGCACCACCCCAGTTGTCACGACCGGGTCCACGCCGCCCGTCGTCGAGGTCTCGCCCGTTCTTGCCGGATAGTCCTCGCTCTTTCGCCTGCATACCGCCTGGCGTGACGGCGGTTACAGGCACACTTCAGTCGCCGCTCTCGAATAACCGATCTACCTGCGACTACCTTCCTCGTCGTCACGGTTCGTGGCCCGCTGCAAACCGGTCGACCGGAAAAGGACAGCAGCATTGTCGGAGCCTCGCGATACCGTAGAGGTCTGAGCTTTTGCGGAAGGAGGTGGCTGATGAGCGCAATGGGCTTCGATCTCGATGTCAGTGTCGACCGGGCGTGGGCAGAATTTCAACGTCGCCTCGGCGATCACATTTCCATCATGGTCGACGGCGACGTGCTTGCCGTGGAATCGTCCACCGGCGACTTCGATCCAGCTGACGGCGCAGCGCCATGCGTTCAGTTCCTCGTGTGGGACGAGAACACAGTCCGCTGCGAGGTTCCTTCCAACGACTTCCTTCATCCACGCTATCGACTCGAAGATGCCGACGAACAAAAATTGATCGCACTCGGCTGGAATCCGCCTTCCGAGAATCTCGAGGATCCGAACAACTCCCCCGCCTTCTGCGTCGACAAGGCACAGAACTGGGCCGATCAGCTCGCAGCGATGACTGTCGCTGCATTCCGTGATGTGTTCGGTGTACAGCACCCGGCATTTCTATCCAGCGACCTCACCGGCAACGAGCAGACTCCGGATTTCGATCCGTCGGTTGTCGAGTCGACAGAACTTCCGACACTCGACCCCACCGCGGCCTACATGCCCAACGACATCGACCATCTCAAGGAGTTGGTCACTCTCGCTTTGCTTCCCATGCTCGGCACGCTTCCCGAGCGGGACAGCGACGGGGACATACCAATTCGGGTCGGTTCGACTGTCATGTTCGTCGGTCCGCTTTCCGAGTCCATGGACGTGCAGTTGTTCTCCCCACTCGTTCAGGACATCAGCAACCGCACCCGTGCAGCCGAGGTCATCGCCGATCTCAACCGCAAGTGGTCGCGCATCAAGTTCGTCTTGATCGACGACCGTCTGTCGGTGTTTCTCGAGGTGGCGGGTTCACCATTCGTTCCCAAGCAACTCACCGATACGTGCGCCGCCCTGACGTCGTTCCTGCGTACCGTGGACGACGAGTTCGCCGCACGCGTCGGCGGAGACCTCTTCTTCGCGAACAAGAGCGGTGACTCCTCCTCGCTGCAGCCCGATCTGACGGCCGAGGACCTGCCTCCCGAACTCGAGACCCTACTGCACCTCGATCTGGACGTGGCCGAGGATCTCGACGCGGTAGCCGATGTCTGTGGTCGTGATCGCGATCTGATTCTTCAGCTCCTCCACATCAGCAACGAATGGCAGATTCAGCTGCGTAGTCAGGCTGTGGACGCCCACAGTCGCGGAGACGCCGAAGAGGCTGCGGGATACGAGGATCAGGTCGGCGGGTGGGAACTCATGGTCGACCGTCTGCGAGGGGCTTTGCGACTGGTGGTCCTGCCCAATTCTCGAACCGAGACGCCGGCAAAGCCGCAACCTGAGCAGATGGGCTTGTTTGCCGATCCCTTGCAACAGAGCCTCTTCGACGATCCGTCCTGATAACACGGATCGGCTTTCCCGCTATTCGAAGTGGGATTTGAAGATCTGTCCGTGGACGCCCACGGTTCGATCGACTACCTGCGAGACCGTGAAATCGGCTGCGGCAGAAAGATACGCGTAGGCCGTCGCTCGATCCATACCGCGATCATGCTCGAGGAAGTCGAGTGCGTTGACCACCGCACGTCGCATGGCACCGTTGAGGTCACTGTTCTGCCCATCGACCGAACCGTTGGGGTCGGACAGGCCGATCGGAATCCAGGCCTCCTCGGTCTCGGCGAACGGGTATCCGAAAGCCACCGATGGAGCCTCACCGGAGTTCTTCTTGCACACGCTTAGTCGGAACGTGCCGCGCAGCGAACCTTCCATCGCCGTCAGCGCTGCCTCGCCGTCGCCCATGGCCATGTGGGGGTCACCGACGTAGAAGAGGGTGCCTTCAGCGAATACCGGCAAATAGAAGGTTGATCCGACACCGAGATGCCTGATGTCGATGTTTCCGCCGCCCAGGGTCGGAGGAATGGAGTTCGACGACGGGGATGTCGGGTCTGCATCCGCAGAATAGGCAACTCCCATCATTCCCATGAAGGGCCGCAGGGGAAACCGCACCTTCGACTGTCCGAAAGGCATCACGCCCTTGCCGTCTTCGATCGCCGTGAAAGTGGAAACACCGCCGTACTGCAACGGATCCTTTGTTGCGCGCCCGTCTGTGGCGACCGGCGGCATGACTTCGTCCAGAGTGATTCCCGCTGGAGCGGTTCCGTCTGCTGTGACGGCGAGAGCGCCCTTGCCGTGTCTGCTCGACACAACGCCGTACGGCACGCGGGGAATGGCTTCGAGAGTCTCGATCTTGAGTACGTCTCCAGGCTGGGCGCCTTCGACGAAGACCGGGCCGGTGACGACGTGCGGTCCGTCCTTGTCGAAGTTTCGTTCGGTTCGGTTGTATTCGGCCGCAACGGCAATCGCATCCTCGAGCACGTCCTTCTCGGAAACGCCTTTGCTACCGAAGTATTCGAGAGGATTGCGCCCTTGATCCTCGAGAATTCCCTCGTGCGAGAGTGCGTCGATGGTTACGGTCTGTCCCGACTTCATCCGCATCACCTCGCGGGAATGAATGTTGGGCACATAGCCCCACATGACGTCCGACGGATCCGAACTCAGATAGTGGTCGCCGCTGACGTTTCCACTGCCCGGTTGCAGAATCGGCACACCATCGGCGAACGGCAGCGCAGAGGAGGATGATCCAGCCGGCGATGCGTTCGAGTGCGCGCATCCCGAAGCCACACCCGCAACGCCTACTCCCGCACCGAGAGCCGCGACTGCCCTCATGAATCCGCGTCGGCCAAGACCTTTCGTCAGGTCCTCGGCTGCGTTGCGGGCAAGAGTGTTTTCCATCGAGATCCCTCCGGAGTGCGTGACGATGTGCGACTGCGAAGAAAGCTAGACCCGATTTGTTACTCGTTCATTACCATTTCATGGCAGGGAAATACCGTTGACTGAGAATGAATTCAGCGATGGCGAAGCCGCCACAGCGACGTCGTTTCACGTGCTCTGGCGGCGTGAAGCGCATCGGTTCGGTCACTGACCTTTGCGTGCGTCGGTTTGACGTCGATGCGATCGACAACAGTGAGCCCACCGGCCGCAATCAGGTCGTGTAGTTCGGATCGCGTTCGGAGGCCGAGGTGTTCGGCAATGTCCGAGAGGATCAGCCACGCTTCTCCCCCGTCGTCCAGATGCGCTGCGACACCAGTCAGGAAGCCCTTCAGCATCGCTCCAGCAGGGTCGTAGACGGCGTATTCGATGGGCGAGGTGGCCTTGGCCGGAATCCAGGGAGGATTGCAGACCACCAACGGAGCGGTGCCTTCGGGAAAGAGGTCTGCTTCCACCACGTTCACCTGATCGCCGTAGCCAAGCCGCGACAGGTTGGTGCGCGCGCATTGCAATGCCCGGGGGTCCTGGTCGGTGGCCGTCACTGTCTGAACTCCACGCCGCGCCAGGACGGCAGCAAGAACGCCGGTACCTGTTCCGATATCGAAAGCAGATTCCGTCGACGGTAGCGGAGCAGACGCGACAAGATCGACATACTCCCCGCGGACGGGTGAGAACACTCCGAAGGCGGGATGCACTCGTGCGTCGAGAGCCTCGATGAAAACACCTTTGCGGTGCCACTCGTGAGCGCCGATCGCGCCGAGGATGTCACGCAACGAGCGAACCGACGGCTCACCGGTAATCCCGAAGGCTTCGGTCAACGCTACTTGCGCGTCCGGGGCTCGCCGGAGTGGAATCGACAGATCTGCATCCAAGGGAATGAGCAGCATGCCGAGAATCTGCGCGCGGCGTCCTTGGGTCTGCCTGTGGAGATGGAAGGCTTTGGCTGGGTCGTCGGACGCTCGGCGCGGCTTGCGGTCGATGCGCGACGCGACGGCCTTCGACAGTTGGCGAGCGTTCTGAAAATCTCCGCGCCACAACAACGCCGTGCCTTCGCATGCCAAGCGATAGGCGTCGTCGGCCTTCATCGTGTCGTCGGCGACGACGATGCGCTTGGGCGCCGGGGCGTTGCTCGTCGAACCCCAACGGGCCGATTGCTCGGCGTCGTTCTCGGTCCACACAGCGAATTGTTCAGTCATGTAAGCCCTTCCGGCGTCCGACGCATAGCGGCCGGTCTACCGGCTGATGTGGTCCAGATCTGCAAAATCTGCTTGTCTGGTGTCCACACTAGTCGGGACCGGCCGCGCTACATGACTGCGAGAAGGATGTCAGCCCTTGGCGACGCGAGCTGCCTCGGCGATCCGAGCCTCGGCGACCGCGTCAGCAGCCTCGCCGGCGAGGATTCCGTCCTTCTTCGACTTCGCGAAGATCTCGGTGACCGTGTCGAAGATCTTCTCGACCTTGAGCTTGACCTCTTCGGCCGAGTTGCCCTTCAGCTCGCCGGCAACCTGGATGAGGCCGCCGCCGTTGGCGACGTAGTCGGGGGTCCAGGTGATGCCGCGGTCGCGGAGGATATTCTCGACCTCGGGCACGGTGAGCTGGTTGTTGGCAGCGCCGCAGACAACCTCGGCCTTGATCGAGCGTGCGGTCGTGTCGGTGAGGGTTGCGCCCATCGCGCAGGGTGCGTAAACGTCGAGATCGGCGTCGATGATGCTCTCGACGATGCTCACCTGCGGGAAGTCAGCCTTGACGCGGTCGAGCGCTGCGGCGTTGACGTCGGTCGCGAGAACGGTCGCGCCGTCTGCGAGGAGGAGCTTGATCAGCTCGTAGCCGACCTTGCCTGTGCCCTCGACACCAACAGTCTTGCCTGCGAGCGACGGAGTGCCCCAATGCGACTGTGCCGCGGCGCGCATCGACTGGAATACGCCGAGGGCCGTCATCGGAGCGCTGTCGCCGGAACCGCCGACTGTAGCGTTGCGGCCGACGACGAAGTCGGTGTTGCGGCCGATGATGTCGAGATCGTTGGAGTTGGTTCCGACGTCACCAGCGGTGATGTAGCGGCCGCCGAGGGTCTGGACGAATTTTGCGTAGGCGCCGAGCAATTCGTCGGTCTTGGCCGTTGCGGGGTCGCCGATGATGACAGCCTTGCCGCCGCCGAGGTCCACGCCGGCAACCGCAGCCTTGTAGGTCATGCCACGCGAGAGACGCAAAACGTCTGTGACTGCGGCGGATTCGTCGGAGTACGGGTAGAAGCGCGTTCCGCCGAGTGCGGGGCCGAGCGTCGTGGAGTGGATGGCGACGATGGCCTTGAGGCCGCTCGCGGGATCCTGGAAGAAGCTCACCTGCTCGTGGGGGTAATCGCGCAGGTAGTCGGCGCGATCGAACACGCCCGCAGTGTCGTCATGGGAAACAACGGAGTTCACGGGCTCGGCGGTGAGAGTCATTGTGGGATAGACCTTTCCGAAGAATATACGGGGCGCAGTCGAAATATTGGGGCGAAATGGCCATTGGGTACTATTGGGGACAAATAACCCAAAGAGAATCCCGCTGAGCAATTCGTGGAACCAATGCTCTGCCTGAGTTACGATTTGGTCAATGCAAATCTCTTGAACTAGTCAATTCGATCATCCAGTGACTCAAATCACTGAGGAGAGGTTCACAAAGTGCTCAGCATCGACAAGCTCGACGTCCAGTTGCTCGGACTGCTCAGCAAGGACTCGAGGATGAGTGTGGCCGAGTTGGCCAACTCGTTGGGCGTCGCCCGCAACACCGTCCAGTCGCGAATGAAGCGCATGGAATCCAACGGACTTCTCACCGGGTTTCGGCCGAATCTCAATCTCCCCGAGGTCGGTATCCCGATTCAGGCATTTGTCGGACTGGAACTCGAACAGGGCAAGATCAGCGCAGTCGCTCGCAGTCTGACCGAGTTGCCCGAGGTGATCGAAATTCACGCCACAACCGGTCGCGAGGATTTGCTCGTTCGCGTGGCCACGTCGACGCACGCGGCGTTGCAGAAGTTGGCCGAGCAGATCGTCTCACTTCCAGGCGTCACGCATTCGACCACGACTATCGCTCTGACCAATCCCCTTCCGTACCGGATTCAGCCTCTCCTCGAGCACCTCACCAATGACGCCGGCTGGGGTCGTTCGACTGCCTTCCCCCGCCAGCAGGACTAGGACGGGTGGTCGCGTCGATGCTTCCCGGTGCGCTAGTTTCATGGTTATGAGTGAGATCCAGGGACAGCGCATCGCGTTCATTCAGGCGACGTGGCATCGCAACATCGTCGACCGTGCACGCGACGGATTCACCGACGCGATCGTCGAGCTCGGCTACCCCAAGGACACGGTTGATTTCTTCGAGGTTCCGGGAGCTTTCGAAATCCCGCTGCACGCTCGGAGGTTGGCCAAGACCGGCCGCTACCAGGCGATCGTCGCCGCAGGTCTGGTCGTCGACGGCGGTATCTACCGGCATGACTTCGTTGCAACGGCTGTTATCGACGGTCTGATGCGCGTGCAGCTCGACACCGACGTTCCGGTCTTCTCGGTGGTCTTGACACCGCATCACTTCCACGAGCACGCCGAGCACGTCGACTACTTCAGCACGCATTTCGTGAAGAAGGGCGCCGAGGCTGCTCGCGCGGTCGACGCCACCGTCAAGTCGTTGAAGGCCCTGCCCACCAGCTAGTCGTTACCCAGCCTCGCTGAGTCGAATGCCATCGGCTCAGCGAGATTTTTTGTGTCTATCGAGGGGTCTCGGTACTTGCGAGTGCCGAGGCGTTCGAGTCGTCGACTTCGCCGTAGCGGTCGACGCATTGCTGGAAGAAGTCCCGCATCTCGGTGACCACTTGGATGTGGCTGTTCAATGACTTCTCCAACGAATCTTCACCGCCGACGGCCTTCTTGGAGAACTTCGCGGCGAGGTCCTGCCCTGACTTGAGTGTTCCCATCGCATCGAGAAACTCAAGTGACGCTGCCTCTCGTTCGACGGCCCACAATTCGATCAACAATTCAGAACACGACGCGACCAAACCTTGTGCCGCCTTGAGATCAACACTGATCTGATCTGCCTGCCAACCGCCAAAGAATCCGGTCATTTCGTTCCCCTCTAGTGTTCCGCTACCCGCAGTCAGTCCTCGCTCTAGCGTGGCAAGGCCCCCTCCAGCGCCTCGGCATATCTGGAAGCAATGGAACACATTGAATCCTCTTGTTGCTGAGAATTTTTTGCGTCGGCCGCTATCCAAATCGAACCAAGTGATACGTCCAGACCCACGTAACAACGATCGATATCTGGGTCACTGGCACTGTGAAACCGAAGCGCCGGCCGACCACCGATCGACAAAGTCTCAAACCCCGCAAAGCTTGCATTTGCCTTCGCATCGTCAAGAGAGTTCTCGCCGGAGAAGACGATCACGTAGTACCCGGACTGAGTCCACGAGCAAATCTTCCAACCCGGTTGCTCGACGCCGGCGATGTCAACTTCCTCGGTAGCCGGATCAAGTCCAACTTCTTCCAACACCGAGTCCGGAATGTCCTTGCACGGATCGAACAAGCCCGCTTGGCCGGATGCAGGCTCAGCCGCCCCCTCCACGGCTGAGCTGCATCCTGCCGCAGCCCACACCAACATCCCAGCCATGAGCAGTCGCCCAACCCCCACCGACCCCCGCATGGCACCCCCTGTTGATGTGGACCCACACTATTAGATGCATCGGAGGCCCGATCGGTTCCGGCAATCTTCAAATTCCCAGTTCACGGTCCCCGGTTCACTCAGAGCGCATCGCTAGCGATTGACGCTCAGCTCAGCAGTCGCATACTTGAGAGGTTGACTACAACTTCGGGAAGGCACCGAGTGAGCGCACCGAAAGCCCCGGCCAAACCAGCGATCCTCAGCGTCGACGACGATCCTGGTGTTTCGCGTGCCGTCGTTCGAGACCTCCGGAAACGGTACGGCGAGAAGTACCGAATCATTCGCGCGGAGTCCGGCGACCAGGCGCTCGAGACCTTGCGTGAAATGAAACTTCGCGGCGATGCAGTCGCTGTGATCGTCGCCGATTACCGCATGCCCGGTTTGAGTGGAATCGAGTTCCTCGAACAGGCAATGGACCTGTATCCCGTAGCTCGTCGCGTTCTCCTCACCGCGTACGCCGACACCGATGCTGCGATCGACGCCATCAACGTCGTCGACCTCGACCACTACCTCCTCAAACCTTGGGATCCGCCGGAAGAGAAGCTGTACCCCGTCATCGATGCACTGCTCGATGCTTGGGCGAGCTCGAGTCATCACCCCGCCGAGGAAACCAAGGTGATCGGCCATCGTTGGTCCGAGCGATCATCCGACGTTCGAGAGTTCTTGGCACGCAACCAACTTGCCTATCGCTGGTACATGTCGGACGAGCCTGAAGGTCAACGACTTCTCTCGGCTGCCGGCACCGACGAACTGCGACTTCCCGTCGTCATCGCATCCAACGGAGATGTCCTAGTCGAGCCCACCGACGCCGAACTTGCCGACAAACTCGGGTTGAGTACCACTCTCTCCGAAGACTTTTACGATCTCGTTGTCATCGGCGGCGGCCCTGCGGGTCTGGGGGCTGCCCTGTACGGCGCTTCGGAGGGGCTTCGGACGGTTCTCATCGAACGGCGAGCGACAGGCGGTCAAGCCGGCCAGAGTTCGCGGATCGAGAACTACCTCGGCTTCCCCGACGGAGTCTCCGGCGCACAGTTGGCCGATCGCGCACGACGCCAGGCAACCAAGTTCGGCGCCGAGGTCATCACCGCGCGAGACGTCACCGGTTTGGAAATCAACGGTTCGGCCCGCACCGTGCGTTTTGACGACGGTTCGTCGGTCGACGCCCACTCGGTCATATTGGCGACCGGTGTTTCCTATCGCCAGCTTTCGGCACCGGGGCTCGATACCTACACCGGCCGAGGGGTCTACTACGGGTCAGCTGTCACCGAAGCCGCTCGGTGCAGCGAACAAGATGTGTACATAGTTGGCGGCGCCAATTCGGCCGGCCAAGCTGCGGTCTACCTCTCCCGAGGAGCTAGGTCCGTCACCATTCTCATTCGCGGAAACTCGCTCGAAGCCTCGATGTCCTACTACCTGATTCAGCAGATCGAAAAGAACCCGAAGATCACCGTGCGCACGTGCACGGAGGTGATCGGAGCCGAGGGTGACGATCACCTCGAACGAATCACACTACGTAACAGATCTACCGGAGAAGAAGACACTGTCGATGCTCAGTGGTTGTTCATCTTCATCGGTGCCGCTCCCCTGACCGACTGGCTCGGCGACGTGGTGGTCCGCGATGGCAACGGATTCGTTCTCGCCGGCCCGGACCTTCCCTCCGAAGGTGTCACCCCGGACGGGTGGCCGCTTGATCGCGCCCCACATCATCTCGAAACCAGTGTCCCTGGAGTGTTTGTCGCCGGGGACGTACACGCCGAATCGGCCAAGCGCGTCGCGTCGGCCGTCGGAGAGGGCGCGATGGCCGTGATGTTCGTCCACCGCTATCTCGCTCAACAATAGGGAGATTCGATGTCCATTCCTGAATGCAGCCCAGACTTGCTTCGCACCCTGTTCCTGTTCGAGAAGCTCACCGACGATCAGCTCGAATCACTCTGCCAGGCAGGCCATATCACCGAGATCGATCGAGGTCAGGTCTTCCTCGAAGGTGAGCCTGCCACCTGCTTCTACGTCCTCATCGAGGGCGAGGTGGTGCTGTCCAAGCTGTCGGGCGGCGAAGACATCGAGATCAACAGGACCACCCAGCGCGGCGTCTACTCGGGAGGCTGGACGGCGTATCTCGGCGATCGTGTACCGCAGGTCTACGCGGGGTCGATGCGAGTGACGACTCCTTCGACGTTTTTCGTCCTGGACGCCGACAAGTTCGGCAACGCGATGCGCGAGTGGTTTCCAATGGCGGTTCATCTACTCGAAGGTGTTTTCTTCGGCAAGAAGAACACTCAGCAGATCATCGATCAGCGAGAGCGACTCCTTGCACTCGGATCACTTTCGGCCGGGTTGACTCACGAGCTCAATAACCCTGCAGCCGCAGCGGTTCGAGCGACCGCGTCTTTGCGCGAGCGTGTCGCAGGTATGCGTCACAAACTGGGAATGGTTGCATCTGGCACCTACGACCGCGATGCCCTCGTGACGCTCATGCGGCTTCAAGAGGAAGTTGCAGAGGTTGTCGCCAAGGCGCCGACGCTCACTCCCCTCGAAGCCTCGGATCGAGAGGATTCGTTGGGTGAATGGTTCGAGGATCATTCGATTCGAGAGGGTTGGGATCTGGCTCCGACCTTCGTGCAGGCTGGTCTCGACACCGCTTGGCTCGAGAATGTTGCTGCAGCCGTTGACGAGTCCGTACTCGAAGGCGCAATTCGCTGGCTGAATTACACCATCGAATCCGAACTCCTGATGAACGAGATCGCCGACTCCACAACGAGGATTTCGACTCTCGTCGGTGCAGCCAAACAGTATTCTCAGATGGACCGCGCACCCTTCCAGACCATCGATGTCCACGAACTACTTGACAGCACGTTGATCATGCTGAGGCAAAAAATCGGAAGCGGAATCGAAGTCGTCAAGGAATACGACCTCGCGCTACCACCGATCGACGCCTACGCCGCCGAACTCAATCAGGTGTGGACCAACCTGATCGACAATGCGGTGTCTGCCATGGACGGATCGGGAACACTCACCGTTCGGACAAGCCGCGATGGCGACCGCGTGTGCATCGAGATCTGCGACACCGGCGCCGGGATTCCCGATGACGTCATCGACAGGATCTTCGAACCCTTCTTCACGACTAAGCCTGTCGGTGAGGGAACCGGTCTCGGCCTTGATATTTCGTGGCGAATTGTGGTCGGCAAGCATCGTGGTGAGCTTCGGGTCACGTCAGAGCCTGGTAACACCCGGTTCAGAGTTTTGCTGCCCATCGCGGGCCCACCGCGGGATACGCGCGACGACTAGTCGCCCTTGCACGGCCGGTAGGCAAAGCGCACGATGAAATGACCGACTTCAGTCAGCGAGAGGGTGGACCATGACCGACGGACTTCCAGCGGGGATCGATCCGAGCGTGCCGCCCAGTGGCGCGGGATGCGTCGAATGCGATGCGAGCAGCGGTTGGTGGGTGCACCTGCGTCGATGCGCGCAATGCGGTCACGTGGGGTGTTGCGACTCCTCACCGTCACAGCACGCGAGCAAGCATGCGGCCTCGACAAAGCATCCGTTCATGCAGAGCTACGAACCCGGTGAGGATTGGTTCTGGAGCTTCGAAACCAACGAGGCGTACGACGGACCTGAATTGGCGGCGCCCACTTCACATCCCGTAGATCAGCCGACGCCGGGACCTAAGGGTCGTGTCCCAGCCGATTGGCAGCAACACATCCACTGACTCAGTTCGGTTGGTCGATCGACCTCAAAGTCGAGACGTTCGACGACTCCTGATCGAATGCGTTGTCGATGCAGGCTTGAAACTGAGCCTGCATCGCCTCCACGACCGCGATATGACTCGCCAAAACATCGACGAGCGCATCGTGGCCACCGACGGCCTTCTCCTCGAACTTAGCCTGTAGGGCCTGTGCGGATCCTAGGGTTCCAAACCCTGTCAATTGACCGAGTAGTGCGGCGGAGTTCAATGCTGCCTCGAACTGCGCGCGGAGTTCAGTGCAAGCCGCGATCAGCTCGCCGGCGACTTTGGCATCGAGATACAAATTCGACATGTGACTCCTGTATCCGAGGGTGCAGCTGCAATCAGGACCGCTGTCACGGGAGCAATGGAATCACTGTCTCGGCGATTCGTTCCACCAGCGTGCACGGCGTCTCGGGGCGCGCCAGACCGACCTTGGCGCCGACGCGGATCATCGCAGTGGATTGAGAGGTCGCGAAGGCGACGTTGCATGCAGAATCTGTTTTGTCATTGCGTTCCTGGTATTTCAGGACTTCGCGCCCGGCGATTTGGGCTCGATGAAGGTCGCGCATGACTGGATTCTGTTCGACCTCTACGAGCGAATGATCGGTCGATGTCAGAGACAAGAAGTACCACTCACCGTTCCACGAGCAAATGTTGAAACCATCGATATGCGTGTCAACGATGTCAACCTCTTTCGTTGCCGGGTCAACTCCGACTTTCTCCAATTCCTCATTGCTGAGAACCTCACACGGATCAAACATCCCAATCACATCGACAGGGAAAGCCTCACCCTCAACCGTCGACGAACAACCCCCAACCAACAACGCGGCCGCGACCAAGACCACTGCACCCCTCACTCCCACAGCACTCCCCTCATTCGCGGCCCGCTCACAGTATTGGACGCTCCCCAGGACCGATCGGTTCCACCCCATTGCATTCCGTTGCAACCCTTCACCCACGCCAACAATCGGCCTAACGTCGATCTACCAGGGGATTCACAACGAAGTGAGGTGCGGATCAATGAAGGCAGCACGGTTCCACGGGCAGAAAGACATCCGGATCGAAGAGATTCCTGAGCCCGAATTGCGGCCAGGAACAGTCAAGCTGAAGGTCGCATGGTGCGGAATCTGCGGCACCGATCTCCACGAGTACCTCGAGGGACCGATCTTCATCTCCGCACCCGGACACCCGCATCCACTCTCACACGAGAATGCGCCGGTCACGATGGGCCACGAGTTCTCCGGCACCGTCGAAGAGGTCGGCGAAGGTGTCACGGACGTCGAGGTCGGTGAAAATGTTGTCGTCGAGCCGTATTTCGTCTGCAACGAGTGCGCCCCGTGCAAGGCGGGCAACTACCACCTGTGTACGAAGATGGGGTTCATCGGCTTGGCCGGCGGAGGTGGCGGGCTCAGCGAGAAGGTCGTCGTCGACCGTCGCTGGATCCACAAGATCGGCAACATCCCGCTCGACGAGGCAGCTCTCATCGAACCGTTGAGCGTCGCCCATCACGCCGTCGTGCGCAGTGGAGCCGAAAGCGGCAACGTCGCCATCGTGGGCGGAGCCGGACCGATCGGACTCCTCGTTGCGGCAGTCCTCAAGGGTCTGGGTGTCACGACGATCGTCACCGAACTCAGCGAAGCCCGCAAAGCCAAGGCCCTCTCCAGTGGAGTCGCCGACTACGTCATCGATCCCACCACCGAAGACGTCAAAGCGCGCGTCCTCGAACTCAGCGGAGGCATCGGCGCAGACATCGGTTTCGAGTGCGCAGGCGTCAACGCAGTACTCGACACCATGCTCGACACGGTCAGGCCTGCTGGAGTTGTTGTCAACGTGTCGATTTGGGGCAAGCCCGCGACCATCGACATGCAGAAGCTGGTCCTCAAGGAGATCGATCTACGCGGAACCATCGCGTACGTCCGTGACCATGAAGCGGTCATCAAGATGGTCCAGGACGGTGTCGTCGATCTGGCGCCATTCATCACCGGTCGTATTCAGCTCGAAGAGTTGATCTCCGAAGGATTCACCACTCTGATCGAGCACAACGACACTGCGGTCAAGATTCTCGTCAGGTCGTGACCGGACGGGGCACCTCGGGACCCACCGCGGTCAGCGACCCTGGTGCCCGCCCCTTGCCCCATCCGATCTTCTCTCGGTAGCGGCCGATGTGATCGTCCTCGATCACATCGGCCGTTTCCAACGGTGTGGATTGCGGATGCACATACAGCGCATCCGTCGGGCAATAGGCCTCACACATAAAGCAGGTCTGGCAATCCGATTGGCGCGCAATCACCGGGACGCCCGAGGGCGTCCGGTCGAAAACATCTGTGGGACATACATCTACGCATTTGTCGCAGCCGATGCATGCCGGCGCGGACACCCGCTCGATCATGACGCCACCAGTGCAGACCCGACAGATTCAGAAGTCCGAGTCCACACCGAATCCAAACCGCCGGTAAGAACGTGATGGTGCTGCGTCACATCGAGTTCGGGAAAATCGTCCCGCTTGCTCATTCCCCGAGTCTCGGTCCGCGCCAGCGTCGAGTGGTACATCCAGCGACCGACGGCCGTGATCGCAGCAGCCTGCCGCGCCGCCATCCGACCTGCTGGATCCGCGCCCAGATCCGCACTCACTGCACCCCACAGCGATTCGAGCTCACCGAGCGCTGCGGATACTCGATCACCGCTGCGGAGGTAGTTCTTGTCGAAGGGAATCAGCTGCGCTTGAGCAGCTTTCACCACATCGTCGGCAGCAAACCCGGTTCGTGCCGGATTACGCAATCCGACGGTTCCGGCTCCGCGAAGACCACTGGCAGACCCGCGTCCGAGCGACAGCGCATACCGCGCAGCACCGGTTCCTGCCCATGAACCAGAAGACATCGCCCACGCGGCGTTGTGACTTCCCCCGCCGGTAAACCCTCCGCAGATTCGCTCTCGGGTCGCAGCGTCCCCGGCGGCAAACAGTCCTGGAACCGATGACGCGCAATCGTCGTCGACCACGTTGATTCCCCCAGTGCCGCGCACCGTGCCTTCAGCGAGCATGCCGACCTCGAATTTGTCGGTGAAGGGATCGATTCCGCGGCGATCGAATTGCAGGAAGAAGTTGGGTTGCCCCAGTCTCATTCGACGCTGCACCTCAGCGTCGGCCCGATCGATCTGCGCGAAGACGGGCTCGTTCCGCAACGTGCTGGCGATGACGGACCTCCCCTTCGCCGAACCGGCTCCTTCGAGCACTCTTCCGTCTGCATGGAAGAACGTCGCGTACGCGTAGTAGGCAGTTTTGGTGATCGTCGATCCGGCCGCTGCGATTCCGTACGCGTTCGAGAACTCCATTCCGGAGAACTCGGCTCCGACTTCGGCTGCCATCAATGCACCGTCACCGGTATCGACGTTGGTACCCAACGCACCGGAGAGAAACGCACAACCTCCGCTGGCGACCACTACCGCGCCTGCCGAGACTCGGTAGTCCTGGTGCTCGTGGCGTTGGTAGCCCGCAGCTCCGCGAACTCGCCCGGCGTCGTCCACCAACAGCTCCAGCGCCGGCGAATGGTCGAGGATGCGCACCCCGGCTCGACGAATCCAGGTGCGCATCCGCCGCATGTATTCAGGCCCCTGCAAGCCGGTGCGTACCTGCTTGCCCGTGCTGGGGTCGACGGGGAACGGATATCTGCCCTCCACCGCGAGGAGATCCATGTTGGAGTAGGTTTGCTCGAGGACGCGGTCCATCCAATGGTGGTCGGCCAGATATCCGCCGAGCGCCTCACGACCGGCCTTTGCCCGCTCACGGGCAGTCGTATCCGGTTCGACGTACCAAACACCCGTTCCGGATGGGGCCGTCGCGCCACTCGTTCCGCAGTATCCCTTGTCGACCAGGACGACGTCTGCACCGGCCTTGGCCGCACGCAACGCTGCCCACGCGCCGGCGGGGCCACCACCGATCACCAATACATCGGTGGAGAGTTCGAGGACGTCCGTCACTGGCCAGCTCCTGTCAGAGGTCTACGCAACACTTCTGTTGCCGCAATATTCCTCGAACGAACTACCCAGCGCCACAGTCAGAATCACTGTGAACTCAACCAGTCACCGCCGCATCGACAGAGCGCTACGACGCTTCCCGCTCCTCGTCGGTGCACAACGCGGAGTACTTGGCGAAGGCTTCCTGCAAGGTCAGCGATTTGCGTCGCTCGGTGATGTCGCGGGGCTTTCCCTGCACAACACATCGACGAGCATGTTCGATCACAGCTTCACGTATGACGCTGGAAATGTCCGCGCCCGTGAGCTCTTGGAGGGTCTCTAGGGCCCTCAGTTCCTCTACGTCGAATCTCACCGTTACCGATCGTCTAGCCACGCTCAGGATGTTACTTGCGGGTACACCAAATTTGGTGAGTTACATATGCGTCGAGTCGAATATCTTTGGGCGCCAAAACCTTCGAATTCCGATCTACGTGGGTAAATAGTTTTCCACTCACGGCACTCATGTAACGCAACGCACACGGCGCTAGCCAGCGTGCCGACGGACACTGTCGCTGTCTATGCTTGCGAAACACTGCCTTCGATCGGAGATATACCGCGTGAGCATCGACCACATCGTTTCCGCAGTCGACGGCGACGCTGCCGAGCGAATCAAGACAGCTCTGGCCGAGAGAGCCGCAACGTCGACGGACACGACCACGCTGGTGTTCGACGGCGTGAGCATCGAGATTCCGCCATCGGTCGGCGACGCCGTCGTACAGCTCCTGACCTACCTCGCGGCCGGCGACAGCGTCGCTCTCGGGCCCGTCGCAGAGCTCCTCACCACCTCACAGGCAGCAGAGATCCTCGGCGTTTCGGACACGTATGTACGCAAACTCGCCGACGCCGGGAAACTCCCGATCGAACTACGAGGCACCCACCGCAGGTTCCGCCTCGATGACGTGATGGCTTACCGCGAGCAGTTCCCCAAACGCGCCTAGCTCTTTGCGTACATTCCTTCGATCTCCTTCGAGAACCGATCGACGACGACATTGCGCTTGATTTTGAGCGTCGCTGTCATCTCACCGTCTTCCTCGGTCAGATCGCGATCGAGAATGACGAACTTCTTGATCGACTCCGCATGCGAGACAGCAGCATTGGCGTCGTCGACAGCCTTCTGCAGCTCCGCTCGAAGGTCCTTGTCGTCACGTAGTTCGGCGACGGTCGCGCCAGAAGGCTTACCGTTCTCCGCCTTCCACTTCTCGAACACCTCGGGGTCGACGGTCAGCAGCGCCGTGATGTAGGTCTTCCCGTCGCCGACGACGACTGCCTGCGAGACGATGGAATGCGAACGGATACGGTCTTCCATCGGACCGGGCGAGACGTTCTTGCCACCCGCCGTCACCAGAAGATCCTTTTTACGTCCTGTGATGGAAAGGTAACCGTCGCTGTCGAGTTCACCGAGATCACCGGTTCGCATCCAGCCGTTGACGAATGTCTCTTCGGTGGCCTTGTCGTTCTTCCAGTATCCCTTGAAGACGACTCCACCGTTGAGTTCGATCTCGCCATCCTCGGCGATGCGAACCCCGTTGCCGCCCATCGGCTGTCCGACGGTTCCGATCTTCTGAGCACCTGGGACGTTGACGCAGTGCGCCGCAGTGGTTTCGGTGAGGCCATAGCCCTCGTAGATCGGAACTCCGAGCCCACGGAAGAAGTGCCCCAACTCAGGAGTGAGGGCGCCGCCGCCGGAGATCGCGAACCAGCACTCGCCGCCGAGAGCCTCACGAAGCTTCGAATACACCAGCTTGTCTGCCACTGCGTGCTTCGCCTTCAAGATCAGCGAAGGACCGCCCTTGTCGAGAGCTTGGCTGTACTCCTTGGCGGTGGCTTCGGCGAAGGCGAAGATCGCGCCGGGAGTCTTTCCACCGGACTCCGCCTTGCGTGCTGCGCCGTCACGAACTTTTTCGAAGACACGCGGAACACCGAGGATGGTGTTGGGCTTGTAGCGCTCGAATTGGGTGGTGATGGTGGCAAAGTCGGACCAGTGGGCCTGCGACGCACCAGCTTCGAACGTCGCGAGGGACACCGCGCGAGCCAGCACGTGAGCGAGCGGCAGGAAGGTCAGGACTCGGTTTCCCGGAACCGCCACCTTGCCGATCGATGCCGTCAGAATCCCGCGCACCTCGGACAGGAAGTTGCGATGCGTGAGGATGCATCCCTTGGGACGGCCTGTGGTGCCGGAGGTGTAGACGAGTGACGCCAGATCGTCGGCCTTGATGCCCGCGAGTCGCTTCTTCAGCTCGGTGTCGTCGACGTCGGCGCCCTGTGCGGTCAGCTCTTCGACTGCTCCGTCATCGATCTGCATGACGGCCTTGAGAGAGCTTGGCGCGTCCTGGAACAGCTGCTCGTGCGCGCCGGTTTCGACGATCGCGATGACGGCCGCGGAGTCTTCGAGGATCCAGCTGACCTGCCCCTGAGACGACGAGTCGTAGATCGGAACGGTAGCGGCGCCGGCAGCCCAGATGGCGAAGTCGAAGAGGGTCCACTCGTATCGGGTCGCGGAGAGGAGTGCGACGCGGTCGCCTGCCTGCACCCCGGCTGCAATGAGACCGTTTGCGACGCCGGTGACCTGCTCGGCGAACTCTTTGGCTGTGACGTCTACCCAACCCTCTCCCTTGGGGCGGGAGAACACCGTCAGTTCGGGCGTGCGCTCGGCGTGAGTGAAGACGGTGTGCACCACAGACTCATTGTCGGAGATGGTGAACTGGGCTTTGGCGCTGTACTCACTCACAGGGTGTCATCTCCGTTGGTCTGCGATTCGATGCTGATTCTGAAGCGGTGGAGTGCGCGGGCGAAGTCTGCGACCTCGGACTCGGTCCAATCGTGCAGCCTGCCGGCGACTTGGTCGAGCCGACGCGCGTCGGCGGCGTCGAGGTATTTGCGGCCAGCCTCCGTGAGGTGCAGCGGATTGCCCTGACGAACGGATCCCGGATCGGCAGACACCCAGCCTGCCTCGATGCACCCGCGCACTTGGCGCGAGATGGTCGAACGATTGACGCCGAAGACTTCGGAGATCTCCGTGGCCTTACAGCCGTCGTTGCGGCCGATGAAGGAGAGGAAGGAATGTTGCGCGATCGACGGGTGGTCATCGGAATGCCGATCCCCCGTCATCAGCTGCCGCGTGAGGTGCACCAGCTCGTCATGAACGGCTGGTGGACCGGTGAGCGCCATTGCTCCGTCGTGTTGCACTGAGCAACTATAACGCCGACCCCTGTGTCCGACGCAATATGACCGCCGCCACCGACAAGAAGTCCGTCGGTGGCGGCGTGAAGAGTTAGACCAGATCCTCACCGTTGCGGCGAGCAGTTGCCCAATCCTTGAAGAATCCCTTGCTGATGACTCCCAGCACGACCAAGACCAACGCCGGCCAGATCAGAACATAAATGGTCAGTAGGGCTGTACTCATTCGTATTCCTTCTACTTGTCTCGACGGTTACTTTCCGGAAGCTCCGACAGCAGGAAACTCCTCCTCGTCGAAGTCTCCGGTCCGCTGCTTGATGAGTTCGAAATCGAACGTCTCACGCTGATTGACGGACATCGCAAAGCACACGACGGTACTGACGGCATAGGCCACCAAAGATCCGCTGAGCGTTGGGTAGTCGTGCAGGAAGCCGATCGCGAACGGGGCGGACAGCACGATCGCCAGGCCACCGACGATCTGCGCAACCTTCAGACCGAAGAATCCAAATGTCATGAGCCCCAGCACCACTCCGATACCGACAACGGCAACGATGTCGGAGAGAATCCCGAACATCCCATCCATCGGCACCCAACTGAATCGGACGGGCAAGAAGGCAGCAAGAGCCACCAGCACCGACACAGTGAAGGCCTTGTTGGTGACCTTTCCCCAATAGAAGCTCGCAATAACCGGGAACACCAGCGCGCCCCACAGCGCGCCGACGAACACCAACAGATCCAGAATGCTCAGTTGCAGACTTGCCAAGGAGATAGCCGCCGCCGTGGCAACTATCATCGTTACTCGGCCGATGAGCAGCATCCGTCGAGGGTTCGCATTGGCCTTGCCTGCGACGGCTTGGCCGTAAACGTCGGTCATCACGATGGACGAGAGCGCAGCAAGGTCCGAGTCTGCCGTCGATGACAGCGCGCCGATGATCATGACAAAGAAGACGGCCAGCAAAATTCCGGGCAGGTACGACGCGGCCATCTGCGGAATCAGGTTGTTGACGTCACCATCCATCGGCTCGATTCCGAGGTACAGAGCGAGAACACCCAGCATTCCGACACCGATGACCGTTGCGCCATATCCCACGGTTGCGGTGATGAAGGTGGGCTTGATCAGGTCTTCGCGGACCGCGAACAGACGTTGGGCAATGGTCTGGTTGCCGATTGCGTAGGCAAGAACTGCCGCGATGTACGGCGCGCCCTGCTCGAAGAAGGCAACGCTCGAGAAGAAGTTGCCCTGCTCAGCAGTAAGGTTGCCTGCCCCGGATTCGAAGGCTGCCGGGAACCCCGCCGCAAAGAAGATGAACGGCACCAAAACCGCTACCGCACCGAGCATTCCGATCAGCTGAACGAAGTCGGTCAACACCGAAGCGCGGAAGCCCGACCACAGCGTGTACAGCAAAACGCCCAGCGCAACGATGAACACACCCTGGATGAAGTTGAACGGCGAAAGCAATGCGATCAGCAGACCACCAGCGAGGAAGTTCGACATCAAACTGATGAGACTGCCGACGATATTGGAACCCGCGAGCATCAGCTGACTCGAGCGTCCGTGCCGCGCGTACATGACCTCAGCCAGGGTGTGGGCTTTCGGCGCTACTTTACGAATTCGCTGGCCGAACGGATAAATGAAGAGAATCATCAACGCGCCCCACAAACCGTAGTGAATGGGGCCGGAGATTCCGTAGGTGTAGCCAGAAGTGGCAGATGCGTACATCGACGACGCCCAAATCCAGGTGGCCGTCATACTCGCGGCCGAAACACCAAATCCTAACTTGTTTCCGGCGGTCATAAAACCGTCGGCATTTTCCTGCTTCTTACCAATACGAAGAGAAATCAGAAAAGTTCCACCATAAAAAGCAACAAGCAGTGAAACAATTACCAAGGTACTGAACTGGACCATGTCGGACCCCGTCACATGCCACATCCTTCGCACATAATCGGCAGAACAAAGCACAAAACCCCTGTTCAGGATCTTTGCGCTTCGTTTCTGCACGCCCTAGGAGCGACCGCCATACCAACACCGGTCACATATTCAATTGACTAGCAACACGCACTTCGTCTTTTCGGAAACCCAACCTCCACAAAATAAATCTTCTGCGCAAGCTTTTGGCTCGACCACGCAATTCAACAACTGAGAATCGACCATAGCATGATGGCAATTTCGAACAAAAACTCCAATATTTTCCCACCCGAAAATATTCATGATTCCGCCGCAGAAAAATCGTGCGCTTCCAGCGCATATAACAACTCCGCATCGATTGAAATCGATGCTCGATTCGATCGCTTAGCTACATCGACAGGACCATCCTGGCAAACCGTCGGCCCCACTCGGGGTCGGCGGAAACATGCTGGTCCAGCGGATTGGAGACAATCGCCCCGATCATTCGCAGGTACAAGAGGGTGTCTCGCACCATCCACGTCCAATCGTCGTCGCCGAGGCGGGTTCCGTCTGTTGTCGACCAACCCAGTGCCGTGAGGCCTTCGATCATCACTTCACTACGTTCGAACTCCGACAAGCCGGCAGCCAACGTAAGGAACAGAATTCGGCCGGCTTCCTGCCCCAACTCGCCCTTTCCCAACGGCATGGCCGACACGATATGACGCCACAGCTCGCCTTCATATGCAAGCACTGACGCGCCGAGTCGAGTCAGAATCAATGTGCCTCGGAGTTTCCGGACAAATCTCAGCGTCTTTGCGACTTCAACGAGTACTGCTAATTGCGAGTCACTCCCTGCCGTGACATCGATCCAGTCACTGCCCCAATCGAGTTCGTCTCGGGCGGCCGCAACATGGTCCGAAGGAAGTGACCCGGATGCCGTCAATACAATCCCACCACCTCGCGCGGAGTTCAGTAGCCACAGCAGCTGGCGGGTTGCTCCCTCACGCATCACCTCGAAATAGTTGTCATATCCGCCACGAAGCTCCGATTTGGCAACTGCGGCAAATAGTTGCGGCGCGGAATGAACCGACAGGCGACGCAAGAACTTCTCGAACAGCGAACTGCCCACAGGCGGTGACCTATGCAGTGCCACCGACGTGGCGACTGCCGCATTGGACACTGTGAGAACAAAACGTTCGGGATCGAACAGTCCGGTACTCGCCTGCGCGTTCAGGAACTCGCGATACCCGACCGGACCGCCAGAATCCTCCGGCGGACACGCTCTCGCGCCGCCGAGACAGGATGGCGCAGAAATCGGCTGGTCTTCGACAATCTGCTCGAGAACCAACGTGTGGCTCCACCTCGCGCGGACGTTGTACTCGTATCGGACGTAGTCCCCTACCCCGGTGACCGCCTCGTCGATCCGGACTTCGTCCTCACCAAACTCGTCTTCCTGGTATCCGTCGCGCTCGATCACTTCTCGCGCGATATACCGATCTGGGCCATTGTCCGTTGAATGATGGACACTCACCCACTGATGAGCGTGTTGATCTCCCCATCCCATCACCGCCTGCACAATCGAATGAAGTTGGTCCAGCTCGATATTCGACGGAACCGAAAACCGTCTCCAAATAGGCGGCGTGATGCAGTCGAGTTCGATCCGCAGTACAAAGTTCGCCACCTCCGGCCGTCGACGCTGATTCCGCATCTGCCTCGGCGTAAGGACCTTCATCTGGCTTTGCGCCGCTTGATATGCAGGTACCAAACGCAGATGTGAAGCTCGCCGAACTCGCTGACCCGTCATGTTTGGAGGCTAGATCTACCTACCGACAGCCGAGATACTCACTGCCACAAGGCTGCCCGATTTGTCGGGGCTCGCATCTCGTCGCTGGTCGGCTGTCAAGTCCTGATCAGCGCGGACCTGCGCAGGCATTGTTGATCATCCACTGCGCGGACAATAGTGTGCGCCGATTACCGTAGACCTGACAGCTACCGCACGAAAACAGTGGCCAGCGCCTGCTCGGACTGCCACAGAACATGAGGATCCATGAGCGACCAAGACACGACCGCCGACCAGCCCCTCCACATCAACGGCGCAATTGCCTTGGTGACGGACGAGCGCGACGAGTTGGTTCGCCTGTGCGTCCAGACCCTCGCCGAACTACTGGGCAGTGAGCCTGCCACCGATGACGATGGCGACATCGTCGTGCCGGTTCACGGATTTGTCGTCTACGTGACCGTCGCCGACGACGGACCCCAGATCAACGTCTGGTCCTCGGTTCTGACCGGCCTCGGCAATCCCTCGCATGCTGCGACTCGACTGATCGAGCTCGCGCAGGAATGGCCGCGCCTGCGCTTCGCCTTCAGCGGCGACCACCTACTGGTCTCCACGATGCTCGACGCGGACCCCTTCGTTCCACAACATCTGCTCAACCTGATCGACGAGGTCCACGACTTCACTCACGAACTCGACGACGATTTTGCTGAATCCTTCGTCGGGTCCCTCGACTGCGACGCCGATGACGACAGCTACGCCGGCGACTGCAATCCCGGAGGTTGCGGCGGAGACTGTGACTGCGCGTGCGGCGATGAAGCAGACGCCGCCGACGGTGATCTTGGTATTACCCCAGTCAAATAGACTGGCCCTCTTCGATCAGCTCCGCAGAGCACTCGCTGGAGTTGTCACGAAGCGACATAGATCTGCGTGCGGTGCCAGTCCAGATACACGACATCCGGACGCTCCGCTTTGTCCGGCAAGATCAATCGGTCTCTCAGAGGTGGCTTTCCGAGTGCGGCGCGAAGCGGACCTTCGATTTCCATATCGCTCTCAACGCCGGGCGCGTAATGGAGGTTCAAGTCCTCGTCGACGGTGATGAGCCCCGTATCGAAGGCGATATCGTGTGTCGGGCACGCGGTGAAGCCGTTGCGATGATCAAGTCGCTCTTTGTCAGTGCTGTCCCGCCAGGGCTTGATATGACTTGCAGTAAGGAGGCGCGGCCGGCGTCGGCCACCGATGTTCGCGCTAAGGCCGCAGAACACGCAGCGGTGCTCGTGATTGCTGAGTACGCCAGCGGCGAACCGGTGCTGGCCGATCCGAACTCTGGAGGTCAGCAATCGCTGAGTGGTCGCGATGGGGATATCGTTACGTTCGCTCGACCACTTTTCGAGCGACTGCTCCAAGGATCTCTCGATCTCACTTTGGACTAACTCTTCTTGTCCCGCCAACCACAGCGTTTCGCCGCTTTCCAATTCCAGGAAGTCCGGCAACGCATGTTCGTCAATTCCGTGGGAACGCGCCGATCGCAGAATTCGAAGGTATACGTCCTGCATCAACACGCTGTCCGAAAGCATCAACGACGCGACCTCGACCTCATGTCGCCCGCCATGACTACGTGTTCCATCCAGGTTCGCCATCTTTGCGATAAAGCTCGTGGGCCGACGCTTGAACAAACTCGCAAAATGCTGGACCGGCATTCCCGCACGATGTGCAGAAGAGCTACCGAACCGGCGATGGTCAACCAACAGCGATGCACAGAGCGACAACACGACCTCGCTCGGAACGAACGGCACCTGTCGGCTTCCCTTCGGCACCTCCTGGCGTGCGAGTACCGATTTCCATTGCGTCGCCAGCGCGGTGGGCGATGGATCAAGAAACTCGGAGATCACCGAAGGTGCCACTTTGCGCCTTCCTGGTAGGTGTCCAACCCGCAAGTTCACACACTAGCCGGCGCCGCGCGGAATCATTCGCAGCCACTCGTGCGGGAGCGCCATCCACCGGTGAAGGAGTTCGGCGAACCCGTGCGCCTATCTGGCAGCCCCAAGGACCACAACGGTGCACGGGGAGGCGGAGCCCCTACCGGAACGCACTCCCCTTCGAGGTCAGTGCCTTCACACGCTCGACGGTCCAGGCCGCAAGCACATCCACCTTGCGCTTGCGACCCGTCTCCTTGTGCGTGTCGATCTCCTGCTCCGCGATGATGTCCTTGATACCGTCTGCGTCGAGAGCTGAAAGACGTTCCAACAGAACTTCTTCCCCTTCAACCTTGAAGACCTCGAACGGGTCGAAAGCGCCGGGCTCCCGCTTCACCTTCGGAGCCGCAGCACGACGGCGCGGCGCCGGCACTGGGGCAGCTACCATAGCGACTGCTCCATCGGACGGAACTGCGAAAGCGCTTTCGATTGCCTTCGCGAACCGCGGGGTACGGGCAGCTTCCTCCGCGACGACCTGAACCAGCTTGGCCAGCAACACCGAGGCCGAGGCATTAGTTGCACCCAACTTCAAGAGCGCGGCACCGGTCTCCTGCACCTGCACGCGACGACGCGCCTCATCGATACCCGCACTCATAGCTTCGCCTGCGCTTCCGTGAGAATGTTCTGCGTGATCGCACGCATCTGATCGAACTGACCTGCGTTGCCGTACTTCACTTTCAAGGTGCTGTACGGGTGAAACTCCGCCGACGCGGCAATCTGATTCGACTCCGCGAGATACTCCGGCAATACGTGTGGGACGTTCGGATCGCGCCGAAGGTTCCGCACAGTCGTGCGGTGCACCGCCGAGTTGGACTTGTACTTGGTGATCACCAACCCGAGTTCGAAGAGTTCACGGCCGAGTTCTTTGCCGAACTTCGCGATGTGCGTCTGGATCTGCGGAATGCCGTACGTGGAGAGTACATCCGGGATCGTGGGGATCACGTAGCCGTCAGCCATGGCCAATCCGTTGAGTGTGATCGGCCCGAGATTCGGTGGGCAATCGATCAGAACGTAGTCGTAGTACGGCATCACCGGGGCGACGGCATCCCTCAACAATTCAACCGGCTTGGTGGAGTTCCGATCAGCAACCCGAAGGGCACTGATCTCCTCCTGCAGCTCGATCAAATCGAGAGATGAGGGAAGCAGATCCACACCCGTCACTCGCTTGACCGGCGAGACTCCGCGCTGAATCGAGGCTTCGAGATCGAAGTTCGACGTTCCATCGACAGCGTCACGGAAAATGGTTGCGCTGGTCAGCCCTTGCTTGTTGAGTTCGAGCCAGTGATCCTCACTGATCATCATCGTCGTCAGATTGATCTGCGCATCGAGGTCGATCAACAGCACGCGCTGACCGAATTCGAGCGACATGAACTCGGCCAACCCCGCGGTGATCGTCGTCTTACCGACGCCGCCCTTGAGGTTGATCGTCGCAATCGTCTTAGCCATCAGAACCCATTCCTGTCTCCCACCACAACACACCTAGTTCGCATCGACGATCGCCCCTGTCCCTGACTGCTTCACCCGAAAACCGATTCGCCCCAACGGCTCCGCCGCGTGCGGAAGCGCGTACGAGAACAACGTCGCAAAATCGCGCGAGTCCACGGGACCAGCCTGTGCCCGTTTCAACTGACGAGGAGCCGGATCGTTCGCAAATACCAGAATCAATGCACCGCGAGTCTTCCGATGAAGAGCACCCGCAAGCGGTCCACCGTTCTTCTTCGGGCTGCCCGCAATGTGCTCGATCGCATCGCGCTCACGAACGGCCGTACCGGTGAAACCTGTTCGGTACTCGCGTTCCTGGCGTTTGCGATTGACGATCGGAAGTTTCTCGTGCCAACCCTTGATCTCGATCGGCTCCCGGGTCTTGGGGTACGGAAGCAGAACTGCGAAGTCTTCGAGCAATCCGGATTCGATTGCGGTCGAGAGCGCTTCGCGGTGGGGACCGAAATCCCACCCGTTCGCCCACTCGAACTGGTCGACGGCCTCCAACACCACATGGGCAGGGACGATGCCGTATCGCGCAGTGAACGATCGCGAAACGTCATCCTTGTCAACGAAATTGAAGGACCCTGTTTCGTCCAACGACTTCAATAATGGTGTAACCGCGTCGAAGTGCCGAGCGTTGATCGAACCGTCGCCTCGCGGGGGCTGCATCGTGAAGCTGAAACTTTCACCACCCATGCCTCGATAAACCAGATCGGCGTTGAACATCTTGTTTCGAGCCGTTGGCCTGAGCCACGGCAGCTGCTGAAACACCATCGGCGGCACATCGCGTGGAGTGACCCACGGTTCGCCCTTCTCATTCACGCCGCTGAATCTGGTGAGCTCATTCCGAAACTCCTGCTCGTCCCGAACGATCGCCTCGAACGCCTTGTACATGTCGTAGTCCGCGCCGGCAGGTCCGCCAACCGTGCGGCCGATGAACAGGCGCACCAGGTCTCGGTACCCGGGGCGGAATCCGAACCATCGTCCCATCTGCATCAATGTGTCAGCTTGGCCTGTTCGACGCGTGTAATAAGTGATGGTCAGGCCCTCGACCGTGAATCCGCGACTCAGCTTCGTTCCGCCGACAAGGATCTTCCACACTCCCCGTTCTTGGAAATCGAGGGAATCCTGTTTGTAGTCCTTCTCGGCTGCCCCGTTGACCACGATGACGGGGCTGGTTCCCTCCGAGATCCTGTCGTAGGCGGCGCCGATGAACTCCTCCAAGTCGCCAAACGAGCTGGGATTAGCCAACTCGCTACCACGCGCAGCACTCACCACTGCAAAGTCCTCGGCCCAGAGCTTTTCCAGCCTCGAGAGACTCTTTGCCTGGCTGTACCCCGCCGACTTCCACAAGGCCTTGAAATCGTTGGCCACCGCGTCGTGCTCGGCCTGCTTCACCGATTCGTGCACCAACATCGTGTGGTGCCGATACGGCTTGGCGCCCTTCGATTCCCGGAAAAGCTTGATCGCCCCGGTGAGGACAAACGAGTCGAGAGCCCGCAATTGTTCGGCAGAACGATCCTCGTCGCACTCGGCCCGTAGATCCCGGACGTACGCTTTCTCGTTCGAATTGGCCGGAGTCTTGTCGTCGTCTTCGACGTCGTCGAGATCGTGGAAGTCCGCACCACCCATGTACGGGCCGGGCCGCTCAAGACTGACGATGAAGTCCGAAGGAAAGACGTTGACGCTGTCTTCCGGATCGACAAACACATTGGCAAAAGGTGTTGCGGTGTAACCGATGTACTGGGCACGCTCGAGTAGACCGAGGATCTCAGCGATCTGTCCGTTGATCGCCGTCCGCTCGATCTGCTCGGTTTTCATCTTCTTCGGATCAATTGTGTTCACCGATGCCTGATCGGCTTCGTCGTCGATGATCAGGGCAGGGATCTGATCGAGCTCGGTCGGGACTTTCTTCAGATCGGCCACCAGCTTCTTGAGGCTGGAGACGTTCTTCTTCACGACCGCGATACGAATATTGCTCGGGTACAGATTCTTCGGATCATTGAGTGGAAGAGAGTGATCCACGGTTTCGAAGTGCAGTGCGCTCAAGCCCGCGAGCAGACTCTTGTAGTCAAAGGTCGAGGTGGTGAGCCGGCGGATAGCCGGGATTTCATTCGTCTTGTTCGGATCGATTTCGTGTTCGAGAAAGTTCCCGTTTCGCCAGTCCTCGTCGTTGGCGTAGTCGTCGTCCACACCGGCACTGATGTTTTGACGACCGACCAATTCCATGTCGAGGCGTCGCTGAGTCTGGCTCCGGAGAATCTCGATCGTGCCGGTCAGAACGATGACCAAGCGGTACCCAGCGTCGATCGCCTTGGCTACTACGCCACTGAAATTCGCCGTCTTTCCGCTCTGGACGTAGCCGACCACCAAACCTTTGGACTGATACGGCTCCGGCCGGGTTGGGTCGGCGAGTCGATGCACAACCTCGGTCGTTGCGACGTCCAGCTTTCCGATTGTCGCTTCGTCCCAGTTCTTGTCGGCTAAAACTCGCTTGTAAGCGCGCCAATAGAAGTCGTGCTCGCGCCGGCGCTCGGAGGTGTACCAGGGGTCCCACGGCTGCTGAGCCGCAATGACAACGGGCCCACCTTCGCGAGGGAAGCGCGCATCCATCTCGGCGTGCGCGTCTACCGGCAGTCCCAACAGGTCGTAGATCCGAGCTCGCCGTTCCGGGCTCTGCCGGGTAGTCGAACCTACCCATGTCTCAACACTTTCCGCATCCCACTGCCGCAGACGCGAGGTGAGCGCCGTTCGTACACCGACAGCACTGTCGTCGAGGAACACATCGATGACGTCCGCGATGGTCAGGCCGTCCGGATAGCTCGCTCGCAGGCGCGCGTTGACCGGGTAGAGCACGTTCTCGGGCGGAAACCCGTCACCGAGTTCACGTGCAACCGCACGGAATACTTCATCACTCACTGCACTACCTGCTCCCGGTGCGCTGCCACTGCGGAAATCAACACTTCCTGCCACGCCTGCATCTTTTCCCTCTGACGAGCGCCGATTCTCGTTCCTTCGAACATCTCACTCACCAACAGGAAGACAAGAGTCTTGAGCACCGGAGCATCAGCCGGGTCGAGACTGCGGCGTCCGAGCAGATCACGCCGAAAACGCGCATTGATCCACAAAGTACGAGTCTTGAGGTCGACTTCGAAGAACTGATCACGCGCCAAAGCTCGCCAACCCACGGCAACAGGATCATCGCCGACACTGAATTCAAAGGCGTCGCTGAAGGAATCGAGCACGTCTTCCGGAAAGCCGGATGCCGGCTCGATGACGCTGATCGGCCGTGGAGCAGAACTACGAGCCGCGCGCACTACCCGCTCGGCGTCGGTCAAATACGAGCGAAATCCACCGTCGCCCTCGCCGAAGGTTGCCCCGTCGACGGCAGCCGACGCAGTGGCGTCGAGCGTCACCCCCGATTTCTCGGGATTGATGGTGATGTGCTGCAGCAGAGAATCGTTCAGGTCGACAGCAATTCGTGCCAATCCGTAGTCCGGTCGGCCCCGCACTATCGCGTTCCAGCCGCCGATCTGCAGGAGTCGATCGTGCCGATAGAAGTAGAGCCCCTGCTGGTCGCGGCCGGGGGCGCCGTGGATGCGAAATTCCGGTGCATTGCTCCGGGCGGGCCACATGTGAGCTTCGGCGGTTACTGTGACACCGGCGATCGACACGGTAAGTGTCCGAGGGTAGCTGGGGTCGCCGGTGCGCGGATACCGGAACGGGTCGATGGCACTGACTGTGCGCAGCGCGCCGGCGCGTCCCGCTTCGACGTCGAAGACATCGACAGTCAGAGCGATCCGGCCGGATTCGATGAGACGGTGAAATACGACGCCGAGATGACTGCGCACGTCGTTGATGGCCTGTTCGAGCCAGCTGGTCTGCTCGTCCGCGTGTGCGGACATGAGAAAGGTTGTGATGCCGCGCCATTCGACAACAGTTCCGGTGTCGAACGGAAAGCGAGGCGTGACTGCGTCGAAGAATTCGGCGGCATGGCGGTCCTCGATCACCGAAACTGACTGACGCCCCTGCACTGAGGCGGAGTCGATCTCGCGGCCCTGCGTCGGGTGACCCGACTTTCGAGACCACACTCGGAGCAAACGAGCCTGACTCAACGACGCTGCCTTCATCCCCACACCGAAATGACCCAGGTCCTCGGCGGCGTAGTCGCGTCGACGGCCGTAGGTCATCGCAGCATCGATGGTGTCACTGTCCATGCCGGAACCGTTGTCGATCACCATCATCGACACGATCCGTGTGCCGTCCTGAACGAACCTGATCAGCACGTGGGAGGCCGCGGCGTCGAGGCTGTTGTCGATCAGATCGGCGAGCGCTGTCGCGATGGTGTGGTGCAAGCCAATGGCGCCGGCGAGGGACTCGTCCGCCGCAAGGATCTTGGTGCCCACTATGCGGGTGCCCGCGACGTCAGTCATGAGATGCATCCTTACCGTCTGCCTCGTCGATTTCGGATGCTTCGCCGCGCCTCCACGCCGCCTCCAAGAAGTCCAGAATCACGTCCTCACCACGATCTTCGTACGCGCGCAGTATCTTTCGTGGACGGTCTTCGCCGTCCAGACACACGGCTTCGGCAAGGATCCGCACAACATGTCTCTCGGCAGTTCGCAATGGCTCGCGATTGCCAACCTCTGCGAGTGCCTGACGTAGTGGGTCGATGTCAGAGTGGACGATCGCCGGTCGAACCACGCGGAAGGTTCCGTCTTGCCACAGCTCGAGCAGCACGTCTTCGCCCTCGACAGCGGAGAGTTCACGCAGGAATCGGCGGATAGTGCCGAACGTCGGCTGCGCTCCGGTCCACCGAACTGCTTGAACGCCGAGGTGGCTCTCCAACTCGATGGTCTCGCCGCGCGCACAGCCCGCAGCGACCGCAACACCGGCGGGCACCGCAAACCCGGAACCCCGTAGATGATCGGAGGTCACGGTCAGTCGATACCGCCACGTACTGCCTGACCGGTACAGGCGGCGAGTCAACTCTGGCGTCTTCGCAGTGTTACGTGTCCGCTTGCGCCGGACGATCCCGTCACCACCAATGTTGAACTCACTGGTTCCTTCAGCCTCTCCCGAAGAAACCGATTCCTCCCCAACGGAATCCGCACTTCCCCAGGCGTGCAGCCGCCACACTGCGCCGTCGAGCGCCACGCGATCGTCGGCCTCGAGCGCGCGCTCGATCGACCGCTCACTGCGATCGGACTTCAGCAAGTCCACTAGCTCGACGACGGACTTCGGCGATCCGACGGCTTCGAGCGCGCCGACTGCCAGATCGGAGATCCGACGCGCACGCGTCAGCGCAGACTCCGCCACTACGACGACCCCGCACCACGCAAGCCACTTCTCCAGTTCGCCGCGTGACATCGACACCACTTCGGCGACGTCGTCGAGCGCAACCACACCGTTGGGGGACTCAAAGTCTTCCAGCAAGGTCTGAGTGCGTTTCTTGGCCGCCGCGACGCCCGGAGCGGCAGCCCAACCGTCAGTCACCTCGAAGTAGTCGTCGAGGCGGTCCAGAACCAACCACAGCGGAACTCCGTAACCAGGCACCTCCGCCGCGATGCTCGGATGCACGTCGAGGAGGCGATCAAGCGAAGCTACCGGCTGAATCTCGACACGCAGGCTGGCAAGCAGGTTCCCCACCGCCGTCCCGAATCCGCACGCCGCGTTGAGTTTGGCTTTCACGTCGGCCTCGATCTGCCCGACTCGCCCCGAGCCCACTCCGAGCTTGGCTCCGATCGCTCCCCTGCGCTGCGGAACTCGCGCCACGATCCGCTCACGCAACACCAACGACTCCCGCTCATCCAGCTGCGAGAAGAGATTGTCGATCTCGTCCATCGCGTCGGTACGGTCGGTGTCGGGCAAGTCGTTCGGCGTCAGAGCCGAAATCCGGGCGGCAACTTCCTGAATCGAGGCCGGAGATTCGTCGTCGATCTCGACGGTGACGAGCGGTCTGCTGTCCTGGCCACGAACCCGTCGCCACATTGCGAGCTGAGCGAGATCGTCGAGCAGCGCCGTGATCGCGGGTGGGGCAACTGCTTCCTCAGCGGTCTCGACGCGGGCGAGCGGAGTCGTCATGACCGCACAGACCAACAGGTTGAGCACTATGTCGTGCACCGTCTGTTCGCTCGTTCCGCGCACGCCGAAGATCTCAGCGGTCGTGTGCGTCAGCAGTCCGCCGATTGCCTTGTCGGTGGTGAGCCGAGACAGTGCCGTCACTGCCCGATTATCGAGACTCAACGCCTCCAGCGGGAGATCTTCACCAAGGAGCGGAAAGCTCACTCGTAATACCGCTGCCGCGTGGTGGGCGATGTAGAGAGACGCCAGCTCGGAGAGAACCTTCTCGAGATCGACCTCGAGAACAGTGAACGACGGCGCTTCGCTGAACCACCAATCAGGCGACGGGGCCAGCGGCTCGAGCAGCGCAGCACGATCGGATACGTAGTCGTCCAGCCAAGGAAACAGATCGACCCACAGCGTCTGACTCAGCTCGTTCGCGGGAAGCGAGTTCACACCCAACGTCAACGCACTACTCCCACTCACGGATACCTTCATTGCGGTCAAAACCGACCGCGATGTCGGTAACAAGTTACTGCAGCTTGTGAGTGGTCGCAGCGCCGGACCTGCTTACCCGACCGTCAGACTTCTCCGCTCAGTCGACGGCGGTGAAACCCTTCGCCCGATCTTTGTCGGCCGAGGTCCACAGCGTCGTCGACAGTTCGGCCTTCACCAGCGGGATAACCTCTTCCGCAAATCGGCGCAGGGTGTCCTTCTGATGCTCGAAGTCGAGCACGTGATTGACCGACACCGATTGGAAATCGTGGCCGTAGCTCGCGTGATAATCGAGGATCTTCTCGGCGACCCGCTCCGAAGACCCGACCAACGCCGGCCCGCGGTCGACGGCTTCCTCGATCGTCCGGAAGCTCGTCGACTTTCCGACAGCTTTGGGGTCGTGCTTGCGTTTGTCGGCCTGCACAACGGCGCCTTCGTAGATCGGACGGAACTCTTCGATCGCCTGTTCGGTCGTGTCGGCGAGGAACAATCCGCCCGAACCCGATCCGACGTACGCCTTGGACGGGTCGTGCCCGTACGCCAGGTACTGCTCGCGGTAGTGGTCGATCAGCACTTTGTAGTTCTCACGAGGCTGGAAGGCGTTGGCGGTGACGATGGGGTCGCCCCACTTCGCCGCCAGTTCGACGGCCTCGAACGAGGTAGCCGATCCATGCCAGATACGGAACGGTCCGTCGTAGGGACGCGGTAGCGTCGTCGCGTCCTCGAGCGATGGTCGGTGAGTCCCCACCCACTTGACGTTTTCCTCGCTGATCAGCAGTTTGAGGAGTTCATAGTTCTCGGTGAGGTATTCGTACTGCTTGGCGATATCCAACCCGAGGAGCGGGTACTGAAGGACCTCGTTGCCCTTGCCGATCACGATCTCGAGGCGTCCCCGGCTCAGCTGATCGATGGTTCCGAAATCTTCGGCGACTCGAATCGGGTCGAGTAGCGACAGAACGGTGACACCCGTCGAGAGCAGGATTCTGTCTGTGGCCTGCGCAATTGCCCCCAAAACGACGGTTGGCGCCGACGAAAGAACCGGCCCGGCGTGGCGCTCACCCACCGAGAACGAATCGATACCTAGTTCTTCGGCGAGAACCGCCAGTTCGACGACGCGGTTGAGCCGATCGGACGGGGCAACTTCCTCGCCGGTCACTGGATGGGGTGGGTTGAAAATGATGTCCAGAACCTGAAAACGCATGACCCGTCTTTCTCGATAACCGCACAGCGCGCCTGTCCCTCGGAGGCTAGTGCGCGACTGCTCGACGGATCCGCGATCCGAGGACGCGCCCATTGCAACGAATTCGCGAAACACGCTATTCAGCAGAATCTTTCGACTCAATGAGACCATTCAGTCGATAAAACTCTCACCGATCCGAAGTCGACCCAAAACATGCCGAACTCCCGCCAGGCAGGACCTGTGTCACCGACCAATCAAGCGCACGGTAAACATGAAGTACTAAGAGTGCGTTCCCTTACTCGTTAAGAGGTACTTGTTATGAATGGTGCGGCAGCCATCGGTGATGGCATATTCCAGATTCCTGTCCCGATCACGGACAACCCGCTCGGGCACACGCTCGTCTACGCCATGGAATCCCCCGGCGGACTGATCTTGGTCGACGCTGGCTGGGGTGACGACAACGGCTGGCAGGGCCTCAACGCGGGGCTCGCCGAGATCGGGCATTCGGTGACCGACATCGAGGGCGTCGTGGTCACGCACTTCCATCCGGACCACACCGGACTGTGCGGACGGGTCCGCGAGGCATCCGGCGCTTGGATCGCCATGCACGAGGACGACCACTACCTGTTCGATCAGATGGCCACTGCGCGTAACGAGGAGTGGATGGCGTACCAGCTCGACAACATGGAACGTGCCGGAGCGCCCACAGCTGACCGTGATGCCTTCCGACTGGCTGCCGCGGGTGAGTCTCCGGTGGGCCCCGAGTCCGCTCCCGACCGCCTTCTCGTCGACGACGAGATCATCGCACTCACCGGCCGCGGCCTCCGCGTTGTCTACACCCCCGGCCACACGCCTGGTCACGTCTGCTTCTACCTCGACGACGCCGACGTCATGTTCACCGGCGACCACGTCCTGCAGAAGACAACACCGCACGTCGGCAACTTCGTGTACCCCCTCGACGAGCGTGACGCCCTCGCCGATTTCCTCGACTCGCTCGCACGGGTGCAGAACATGAACATCACCCGCGGTCTCGGCGCTCACGGCATTCCGATCGACGACGTCGGAGGTCGCGCCGGCGAGTTGATCGAGCATCACCAGGAGCGACTCGATCATCTGCTCCAGGAGTTCGCCGACGACAAGCTCACCGTGTGGGACGTCGCGGCAAAGATGAAGTGGTACAAGCCGTGGGCCGAGATCTCCCCGATGGGAAAGACGATGGCGTTGTCCGAAGGCGCAGCTCACCTTCGCCATCTGGTTGCCCGAGAGCAGGTCTCTCAGGTTCCCGGCTCCGAGCCCGCGCTCTTCGCTCGCTCCGTCTGAAAGATCAGGGCCGACAAGCACTCCGCTCGTCGGCCCTGATCTCTATTCCGCTTCGGCCTGATCGACTATTCGGGTCGACGCCGATCGCGGGACCACCACCACCGGAACCGGCGAGTACCGCACGATCTTCGCTGCCCGACTGCCGAGGAACACCCGCGCCAGTGGACCTGCCTTGCTCGAGCCGACTGTCAGAACGTCACCTCGATCCCACTCGACGCCCTCGAGCGCCTCGGCCCAGTTACGACCATGGCTGATAACCGATTCCATGACGTCAGGTACTTCGGGCAGTGCACGCACTCTCTCGAAGGCAGCGTTGGTCTCGCGCTCGACCACCTCGGCCCACTCGGAGATGACCGGTGAATCCCCCTCGGTCCCGAGCGTGGTCGTGTACTGCGCGTTCGCACGAACTGCAAACGCCGCCAATCTGAGTCCGGCATCGACACGCGCAGCCACCGTCGCGGCAGCGAGCACCAGATCGTCCTGATCGGGTGTGCCCGAGTACGCGGCGGTGACGCGGCGAACCACCTCACCCGGCTTGGTTCGAAATCCCCTCGGCGCCAGCGCGACCGGAACGTCGGAGCTGTGCAGCAAGCGTGAAGTGACGCTGCCGAGAGCCACGTGACCGAACACCCCGGCCGTCGACGAGTCCAGGACGATCATCTTGGCTTCGTGCTCGTGAACGAGATCGAGCAGGCCACTCGACGTCGACTGAGCCTCATGCACGACATAGGTCACGTCGACGTCGGAGGGCATGTCGGCCCGCGCTTTCGCCAGCGCCGCTTCGGCTTCGGCTCGCAATTGCTGGTGGTATTCGGCGTCGACACGCGCCATTCCGGGCGGTGGCGGCGAGGGAATCACCGCGCAGATCACCAGCGGTTCACCGGACGAGCGCGCCAACAGCGTTGCCAGATGGACGGTTCCGGAACTGTCACCGTCGGGTGCGTATCCCGCGAGCAGCGTCATGACTCGGACTCCGATCCCAATTCGGCGCGGTTCTTCGCGCCGAGCGGCGAGTGCTTCATACCGTAGGCGAAGTACCAGATGATCGCGACGGTCACCCATACGAGGAACACGTAGATCGTGACGGTTCGGAGGTCCTTGATGATCCACAGGCAGCCCAGGATCGAAAGGATCGGCGTCACCGGATAGCCGGGAACTTTGAAGCTGCGCGGCAGGTCCGGGTCACTGCGGCGCAGGATGATGACCCCGATCGAGACCACGAGGAAGGCCACCAGGGTTCCGATACTGGTCATTTCGGCGAGGAAGTTGATCGGAATGAAACCGGCCAGAATGCTGATGACGACGCAGACGATAATGGTGTTGGGCACCGGCGTCAGAGTCCGCGGGTTCACCTTGTGGAAGATCGACGGAATCATGCCGTCGCGTGACATCGCGAACAGGATGCGGGTCTGACCGTAGATGACCACGAGCGTGACGCTGCAGATCGAGATCACCGCACCGGCGGCCAGAAGTGTTCCCGGCCAGGTAGATCCGGTCACCTGTTCGAGGATGGCGGACAGTCCGGCTTCCTGACCTTCGAATGATGCGGAATCCTGTGCACCGATCGCGACGGCGACAACGGCGATGTAGATCGCGGTGACGGACACAAGTGCAATGAGGATCGCGAGGGGGAGATTGCGACGGGGGTTCTTCACTTCTTCGCCGGCGGTGGACACGGCGTCGAGGCCGATGTAGGAGAAGAAGATGATTCCGGCGGCGGACATGACGCCGCTGAATCCGAACGGTGCGAAGTCGGCGAAGTGATTGCTGTTCCATCCGCCGATGCCGACCACGATGAAGAGCAACAGAATCGCGAGTTTGATCGAGACCATGATGGCGTTGGCCTTGGCTGATTCACTGGCGCCGCGGATGAGCAGAACGCCGCACAGGCACACCAGGATCACTGCGGGCAGATTGATGATGCCGCCCTGCTCCGGCGCTTGTGACAGCACATCGGGGATCTGGAACCCGAAGAGGTTGCCCAGTAGCTGGTTCAAATATTGCGACCATCCGACGGACACCGCCGCGGCAGATACTCCGTACTCGAGAAGCAGACACGCTCCGACGGCCATGGCCGGAAGCTCTCCGAGCGTCGCGTAAGCGTAGGAATACGACGAGCCCGACGCCGGGACAGCTCCGGCCAACTCCGCGTAACAAATCGCCGTGAGTCCCGCGACGACACCGGCAACAACGAAGGAGATGATGACTGCCGGACCCGCAACCGGGACTGCCTGCGAGAGGACGAAGAAGATACCGGTGCCGATCGTGGCGCCGATGCCGAACATGGACAACTGCGCTAAACCGATACTGCGGGTCAGCTCGCCGCCGTTGGTATCTGCGCCGGTCTCCTGGTCTATCTGCAAAGCCGGCTTGCGCCGAAGTACGTGTTTGACGAGAGTAGCCATCGACGCTCCTCTAGAGTGCCTGGTAGGAAACTGTTGTATCCTTATACTGCACGTAAGTGTCCTACGACACAACAGTTGGAGCAAAGTTGTCCAGCTCACGCCAACCGTCCGGTCCGAAATGCCCGGATCGTGAACCGCCTTCGGAGAAAACGGGGAGATCATGACCGGACCGACCATCACCGTCGACCTGCGTCGTATCGAACAGAATGCGCGCGTCCTCGTCGAGGCGTCCAGCGCTCACGGAATTTCGGTGGCCGGCGTCAGCAAATCTACGTGCGGCTCCCCCAAGGTGGCACGAGCAATGGTCCGCGGCGGCGTCGCGCAGATCGCCGACTCCCGCCTGGACAACCTGGCCCGCATTCGCCGCGACGGCATAACCGTTCCCCTGATGCTGATCCGTGCACCGTCGCTGAACGAGATCGACGACACGATCCGCTACGCGGACATCAGCCTCAACTCCGAGTTGACGACGATTGTTGCTCTGGGCAGAGCAGCACGGGCGCGAGGAGTCGTCCACGACATCGTGCTGATGATCGACCTCGGAGATCTCCGCGAAGGAATCCTGCCGGCGGAGGCGTTGGACGTAGTCGCCGAAATCCTTCCCATCGAGGGCATCAGACTGATCGGAATCGGCGCAAATCTCGCGTGCGTCGGCGGCATCCAGCCGACCGTCGACAACCTGTCGAATCTGGTCTACCTAGCCGACGAAATCACGAAGCGGTTCTCGATCGAACTGCCGATCGTTTCCGGCGGCAATACGTTCTCGCTGCCACTACTCGAGACGGGCACGATGCCCGGGGGGGATCAACCATCTGCGTTTGGGCGCCAGCATCGTACTGGCCGAATCACCTACTCCCCCCGGACTGTACGAACTGCTGAACAACGATGCCTTCACTCTCACCGCGGACATCATCGAGGCGAAGGTCAAGCCGTCGCGGCCGTATGGAGTCTCAGGCGAAGACGCATTCGGCCGACGCCCCGTCTTCGACAACGAGGACAAGCCGAGCCGACGCCTGATCTTGTCCATCGGCCGCGAAGACATCTCGCCGGAAGGCTTGACCCCGATCGATCCGCGCCTGAAGGTGATCAGCGCCAGCAGCGATCACCTCCTCGTCGACGCCGGAGAAACAGGTGACGAATACCGACTCGGTGGCACGGTCGACTTCACGATCGACTACGGCGCGCTCTTGATGGCGATGACATCGCCCTACGTCGAAAAGCGCTACGTCCTGGGCACCGAACCGATCGATGCCAATGCGACCGTCGAATTGATCGACCTCGAAACTACCGGGCTGGCAAGCCATCTCCTCGATCACGGTCTACGTGACGACATATCCGGAATCGGTTTCAACTGCGTTCAAGCCGAGAACGCCGCCGCGGATCTCACGACGCTGCCGCTGTGGCTCACTGCCGAGGCCTGGCAGAACACCAGAATTCCGATCGCCACCGAACCCGGAACCGATTTGGGTGCAATCATTTTCGCCTCCCACGGCGATATCGAACAATTGCTGTCGTCGGCGGCGGACCTGCATGGCCCCAGTTTGGAGAACACCGTCTTGGTGGGCGTCAAGAACGCCACGGTCGATCACAAGCGCGCACTCGACGAGTACGGGGTACTGCTGGTGACGATCGACGAGATCGATCGCCATGGCATGGCGGCCTTGATGCCTCGCGTCCTCGCCGCGGCTGGACAGGGTGTGAACGGCGTCCACGTCCACTTCGACATGGACATCATCGACGGGCGTGTTCTCGGCGTCGACGACACGACGCATCTGGGCGGCCTCACATTCCGAGAAGCCCACCTCGCCGCCGAATTCATCAGCGAGACCGGCCTGACGAGATCGATTTCGATCGGCAGCGTCGCGGCGGCGGACTCCGATCCTCTCGGCCGTCAGGCGACCTTCGTCGACGGATTGGTTGCATCGCTGCTCGGGCGCAAGGTGGTCAAAGCCTGACGTTGTCGGCGGCGGCCGAACACATCCCGAAGCCGAGACGGGAACTGATGCGAACGGCCGCCGGATCTGGAAACGCCAAGATTGATCAGTTGACGGCGAAGCCGGGAAGCCGATCGATGTCCGCGATGATCGAATACTCCGTGGCGTCGCCCTGGAGGATTCGACTCGGCTCGCCGTGGACGTCGACGGGAACGTCACCGGCCAACGTCACCCGATGCACGCTACGTGCCTGAGATCCGTAGTCGGCGATCCCGTAGTGCTGAGTCGCCTGGTTGTCCCAGATCGCCAGGTCGCCTTCCGTCCAGTTCCATCGAACAGTGTTTTCCAACTTGATGATTCGCGCTTGCAGCAGCTGGTAGAGAGCAACCGACTCCGACGGCTTGAGTCCGACGAACTCCTTGAAGAAGTGACCGAGCAGGAGGGTCTTCTCCCCCGTCGCCGGATGGATCCGCACCACCGGGTGTTCGGTCTCGTAGATCTCACGAGTGAATTCGGCGTAGTAAGCCAGGCGCTGCGCGTCCACTGGGTTCGCCTGATCGACAACCTCGGCGTAGTCGTAGGCATTGGTGTGAACGGCACGCAGATTCTCGACGAATACCTTGAGCGAAGGCGGCAGTTGGTCGTACGCAGCGGTTGTCGACGCCCACGTGGTCGCTCCGCCGTACTCGGGAATGGTCGTAGCTCGCAGAATCGATGCTTTCGGGATGCGGTCGACGAACGTCACATCCGTGTGCCAACTGTTGGCAGCACGGTCGAGCACCAACAGCTTGTCGCCCCTGGACTTCACCGTCGGATGCGGGGTGGTCTGGGTGCCGAGTTTTCGGCGAATTCGTACTGCGACGTGTCGTCGAGATGCTGCTGCCCACGGAAGAACACAACCTTGTGCGCTGCCAGCGCATAGTTGATCGCGTAGGCGGTCTCTTCGGACAAGTCACCGGCGAGACGGACGCCGTCGATACGGGCGCCGATCAGCTCGCCTACCTTGTGGACGGTGATTCCGCCGGCGGCGTAGATCTGCTCCGGGGTCTGGGTGACACGTTCGAGGTCGGTGACGGACATGGCGATCTCCTGTGAGTCGGTCAAGCCTACGGGCGCGGCAGTCGTCATGGCGCTGCCTACTGTGAACACTCAATCATTTACGCTACGAGCTCGAATACGATTGAACTCGAGGTGATCTCAAAGTTCGTCGCTCCCTCGTTGGAGAATATTGCCGCTCAATGGGACGACGCCGTCGTCGTTGTCGTCATGAGCTGTAGCGTGCGATCTGCCGCACCCACGTCTACGGAGGACAGCATGCAACCCGAGGGCCCTGCCGAACAGATTCGTTCAACGCTCGCTCGCATCGCGCATCTTGCCGATACCGGCTCGGTCGAGGATTACGTGGAGCAGTTCACCCGCGACGCCGAATGGAACATGCCCGCCAATCCCGATCGCGGTATCCCCGCACAGGTACGACGTGGCCGCGAAGAAATTGCTGCTGGAGTAGTCGAGCGTCGAGCAGCCGGCATACAAGGCCCGGGCACATTCACACGTCACGTCACCACAGCGATCGCCGTGGACGTGACCTCAGAAACGACAGCCCGCGCGGATGCGGTGTGGGCGTTCTACGTCGACACAACCACGTCGCCCAAACTCAGCGGCGTCGGGAGCTACGCCGACGAGTTCGAACTCGAAGACGGGCTGTGGCGACTGTCGCGACGGGTGATTTCGCGCGGCTGACGCTCAGTCTTCTTCGCCGGTGATCGCCTCACACCAATCTTCGACCTGATCGATCCCCTCTTCCGTCCATTCCGGGCTCATGTCTTCCAGTGCGTCGAAGAGCACCTCGCAGGTCAGCATCTCCGGTGAACCCTCCGACCCCGCCGCCTCGGTTCGCTCCGCAGACGCTGTCGCAACTGGGCCGGCAGCCAGCGCAACCGCCATCGCCCCGTTCCGACCATCGCTTTCACACGCATGGGAACTCCTCCTTCACTCTCGCTTCGGTCCTCGGGGTACCCGACTCGCCCCGCGCTACCCATCCCCGTCACTCATGTCCGACTTTCGGCGCCGACGACATAGACTGAGCTCGTCGCCACCACGTTCTCGCAGCGTCGGGGGCGACAGATACACAGCTGGATCAGAATCGGAAGGCATCCCATTACAGAATCTCCCGCTCCGCACGACATCTACTTCGTACCCCCGGAGCAGGACAGCCCCAATCCCGTGGAACCGGCGTCGGCCGCGTCACGCGCACGGATGGGTGAACTACCCGAGACTGTCCGATTCAAGAATCGTTTTGCCCTCGCGATCACGACCACCACGCCGCTCGAAGCGATGGTCGAAGATCTGCTGTTCATCCGCGGCATCCTCGACGCCGCAGGAATCGAGTATCTACTCGTCCGCGGAAACGACGAGCGCCCGGTCATCGCGGTCAGCTGGACCGAACGCAAGAACCTGCGGCAGGCACTTGTCGAGGGATGCGCCAACGCACCCTTCTATTCCAAAACTGTCGACGCGAAGAAGAGCCCAGCGCTCCTTGTCGCGGACGGTGCCCTGTCGAAGACCAACAAGTCACGGATCTTCCGTTTGTTCCGGCCGAGGGTTCACGTCGCAAGCGGCATGAACTACGGCGCGAACATCGGTGTTCAAATCGAACTGTGGTCGATCTCCGACGAAGAAATCGTCCTACCCGTCGAGAACTCACTGACACGACGAACCGTACTCCCCGAAGAAGCTGTCCGAGGAACCGTCGAACGATTCGGCCGGATCTGGCCGACTATCGAGAACATGTTCGCCGATCATGCCTCCGATATCAGCTTCGATATCGATCTTGTCTTTTCCTGGGTCGACGGCTCCTCCAAGGAGTTTCAGGCTCAGCGCGCGAAGCGGATGCAGAACTACATCGTCGGTGAGGGGGACGAATCAGAAGCGCGTTTCCGTCAGATCGACGAACTCAAATACGCGCTGCGGTCCATCCACATGTATGCACCGTGGATCCGGCGTATCTTCGTCGCGACCGATTCCGATCGTCCGGACTGGCTTGCCGACGATCCGCGAGTAACGTTCATGCCCAGCGAAAAGTTCTTCGCCGATCCAAGTGTGTTGCCCACCCATAATTCTCAAGCTGTCGAGTGCCAGCTGCACCATATTCCGGGTCTGGCGGAGCATTTCCTCTACTCCAATGACGACATGTTCTTCGGCCGCCCCGTCGGCCCGGACATGTTCTTCTCCCCCGGTGGCATCAGCATGTTCATCGAGGCCGACACCAGAATCGGTTTGGGACACAACGACAACGACCGCAGCGGGTTCGAAAATGCGGCACGCGTCAACCGCCGGTTGCTGCAGGACCGCTTCGGTCTGATGACCACCAGACATCTGGAGCACGCGGCGACGCCACTGCGTAAGAGCGTGATGGCCGAGATGGAACGCGAGTTCGCCGAAGACTTCGCGGCAACTGCAGCAAGCACCTTCCGCGCGAGTTCCAATATCTCGGTGACCAATTCGCTATATCACTACTACACACTGATGAGTGGACGGTCGGTGGTACAGAAGTCCGCAGCCGTCAAGTACGTCGATACGACGGTCAAAGCCGGTTTGCGCGACATGGACTCACTGCTCGCCAAGCGCTCCATGGACTTCTTCTGCCTCAACGACGGCAGCGCTCCGGAGATCGATCTGGAACTTCGCACACGCAAGATCACGGAGTTTCTGGAGAGCTACTACCCCATCCCTGCTCCCTGGGAGGCCTAGACGAAGCGAGGGCCCAGCCGATTTCGGCTGGGCCCTCGCCACTTCGGTCGATCAGCGTGCTGTCACATACTCCCGCTGCACCGGAATGGGCAGACCGAGATTGTCACGCAACGTCGTTCCTTCGTAGTCGCTGCGGAGAACACCGCGCTCCTGCAGCAACGGCACCACGTCGTCGACGAACTCGTCGAGTCCCGTCAGTACCAGGTGCGAGCCGAGGATGAATCCGTCCGAACCGTCGTTACCGACAAACGAATCGATTTTCTCGGCAACCTGCTGCGGCGTACCCACGATCGGTCCACGCTCGAACTGATCGATCACCACTTCGCGCAGATTCAACTTCTTGCTCTCGGCTACCGCGCGCAGTTTCGCGACGGGCTCGAAACGATCCTGGTGAATGAAGGCGCGCCCTGCGCGACCGCCCGGCAATCACCCAGAACTGCGCCAACGCACCGGAAACCGCCTGCCACCTCAGATGATCGAGCGTGCCGCCTTTTCGCTCTCGAGGATTCGAATACCGGCAGCGCTGAGCCTCCGGGCTCCCTCGGCCGCGTCGACAGGCTCACCGACCGTCACGTGCGCGCCGAGTGGAACGACCGAATGAACAATCGTCTCGTCGTAGACGTGCACCAAATTGCACCCCTGAGCCCCGTCACGACCACGCTGACCACCGACTTCCACGTTCAAGTCCTGGGTGTAACACGTCGACGACGCCACGGACACCGGAATACCGGCAAACGTCGCCGTCGTCGAATAGTGCAGGTGCCCAGCAAGAATCGCCCGGATGTCGCTGCCCCGCAAGACGTCTGCCAACCGGGACTGATCGCGCAACTCCACCAGGACCGCGAGATCCTGAATGCACGGAACCGGCGGATGATGCAGCGCCAGAATTGTTCCATCGGGCGCCGGCACCGCCAATTCTGTGCGTAGCCAATCCAATTGACGATCCGAGATCTCACCGTAGTGGTGACCGGGAACCGATGAATCCAGGGTGATCACCCGCAGTCCGTCAAGGTCGTAGACGTTGTCGACGGGATGATCGGTGGCGTCCTCGCCCAACAGCAATGATCTGAAGGTGGGGCGGTCGTCGTGATTGCCCATCGCCCACACAACCTGCGCATCGATCTCGGCCGCCACAGGTTCCACGATGGCTTTCAATTCCGCGTATGCGTCGGGGTGTCCCTGGTCGGTCAGGTCGCCGGTGAATATCAGTGCATCCGGGCGTGCGCCCGAGGCCACGATCCCGCTGAGCACTTCCCGCAATCTCGTCGACGCATCCACGGCGTCGTACAACTCCCCCTGAGCCACCAGATGCGTGTCACTGAGGTGCACCAGGAAATGCTTCGGACGCGGGTACTCGGCATTCCGAACGCTCATCGGTCTCTCGCTTCCGCTTGCCGACGCTTAGGTGCCGGTGCGGCACCTACTGATCGTCGAGACTAGTCAACCGACCAACAGTGACTGATCGGGGCACGCCCGACGAACACGAAGCGAACTCCCGCGGCGACCCTCGGGATCGAGTAGTTGAAGCTGCGAGTAGTGTGTGGACGGTGTTGTTCCTGACCAGTCGGCGTTACGTCGACCTTCGCCTGCAGGCGAGCGCAATGTGTACGCGCTCGCTCTGACCTGACGCGTACCAGGAAACATTTCTTCGAATCTGCCCGGCCTCTGGTGCCGCGCTGCATTTCGCTCCCTTGATTTTCGAAAGGCATAGTCATGCCCAGCTCCACCTCCACCGGCGTGCCGGAAAAGTCCACGTCCCGTTTTCCGTCCTGGGCGACGGCATTCGGACCGCAGATCGTCGCCGGCCTCGTACTCGGTGTCATCATCGGTCTCGTCGCCCGGGCAATGCCTGATGCAGCCGACGGAAACGTCAACTGGTTGGTCGGCACCGTGCAGACCATCGGTTCGAGTTACGTCAAGCTGCTCACCGTTGCGGTGATCCCGCTCGTGTTCACCGCCATTGTCAGCTCCATCGCCAACCTGCGCCAGGTCGCCAATGCAGCTCGCCTGGCCGTGCAGACCTTGCTCTGGTTCGCGATCACCGCTTTCATCGCTGTGATCATCGGCATCATCGTCGGCCTGATCACCGATCCCGGTTCACGGACCGACGTCGCCGTCGAAGCAGCGAAGGAACCCAAGAGTTCCGGCTCGTGGTGGGCGTTCATCACCGGACTGGTTCCGAACAACTTCCTGGGGCTGGGCGCAAAGACTTCAGTCACCGAAGGCGTGGCGACTACATCGCTGAGCTTCAACGTCCTGCAGCTGCTCGTCATCGCCGGCGCGATCGGCATTGCTGCACTCAAGATCGGACCCAAGGCTGCTCCGTTCCTCGAGTTCAACGCTTCGCTGCTCGCGATCGTCCAGAAGGTCCTGTGGTGGATCATCCGCCTCGCCCCGATCGGCACCGCCGCGCTGATCGCCAACGCTGTCGCCACCTACGGCTGGGATGCGATCGGCTCGCTGGGCGTTTTCACCGCAGCCATCTACATCGGTCTGGCCATCGTCTTCTTCGTGGTCTACCCCATCCTGATTGCCGCGCACGGCCTCTCGGTCCGAAGCTTCTTCTCCGGTGTCTGGCCTGCAACTCAGCTCGGCTTCGTCTCGCGCTCGTCGATCGGCACTCTGCCGCTGACCGAACGCGTCACGGAACGCAACCTCGGTGTTCCGCGTGAGTACGCCTCGTTCGCCGTTCCGCTCGGTGCCACCACGAAGATGGACGGTTGCGCTGCAATCTATCCCGCGATCGCGGCAATCTTCGTCGCCGGCTTCTACGACGTCCCGTTGACCTTCACCGACTACCTGCTGATCGTCGTCGTCTCGGTCATCGGCTCAGCGGCAACGGCCGGAACCACCGGTGCGACAGTCATGCTCACACTCACACTCTCCACCCTTGGTCTTCCCCTGGCCGGCGTCGGACTGCTCCTCGCCGTCGAACCGATCGTCGACATGGGCCGTACCGCAGTCAACGTCACCGGCCAGGCACTGGTCCCGGTCATCGTCGCAAAGCGTGAGGGCATCCTCGACAAGGAGCGCTTCGACGCTCCCCGCAACGGTGATCCCTTCGCCGAAGAACTTGTCGACGCGTAACCCTCGCCGACAACAGCAGCGTCCCCGCACCCGAGCAATACGGTGCGGGGACGCTGCTTTTCACCCCAGATTTCACCCTTACCGAAATAAACCATTTGGTCGTTATGGCCAGTATGCTCAGCCGGCACAGCCCTCAGAAGTGGAAGGGCTGCCCAGTTGAACACGAGGTCACATGAAGCTCCGCCGTCTGGCATTCAGCGTCGCAGGTTGCGCCGCAATCACTCTGGTTGCCGCACCCGCCGCTCAGGCATCCACGGTTTTCGATTTCCTACCGATCGAGATCGCACGCATGATTCCGACTGGCTCTGCCGACGCAGTCCAGCCGTTCCTTCCACCCGTCTTCGCACCGCCGGCACCGCCCGCTCCGCCCGCTCCGCAGGCGCCCCAGAATCAGCCGGCGCCGCAGAACACTCCCGCACCCGCGCGGTACTACCAGAACTGCACTGCCGTGCGTAACGCCGGCGCAGCTCCGTTGTACCGGGGCCAGAACGGATACGCCCCGCATCTCGACCGGGACAACGACGGCATCGCCTGCGAGTGATCCAACGCTCGGGTTGTGGTGCACCCACAACCCGAGCACTGTTGCCGAACTGTCAGACGCCCAATGCGCGGGACAGAGTCGGCCACGCCTTCGGCAGTCGTTCACGCCAATACGCCCACGCGTGTGTGCCGTTCGGCTCGTAATCCACCTGCGCCGGTATCTTCAGCTCCTGCAACCGAGCGTCGAACATCTTGGTGCAGGCATGCGCAGCAACCTCGATGCCGCCGCCGATCACCAGACGCTCGAGCAGTTCAGGGGTCTGCAGCGTCTCGTCAGATCCGGGACGCCCATTTGCCGTCGACACGTAGATTTCCTTGCCACGCAGTTTCTCTGCGTTGATCAACGAATCGTGCGCCTCCCACTCCGGGCCTCCTGGCACACCCCAGATGTTGGCCGGATCTCCGCTTCGCGAAGAAATCGTGGCCTGGACGGCAGTTCGGCCGAGCGGATCCATCGTGGAGTAGCAGCCACTGAAAACCGCGACGCCACGATACATGTCCGGAAAGCGTTGGGCGAGCATCATTGCGCCCATCGCGCCCATGGAATTGCCGGCAACCGCGTTGATGCCGTTGGTCTTGAGTCGTGCGTCGATCAGCGGTGGCAACTCTTCGGTGATGAAGGTTTCCCACTTGTGCAGTCCCAGCCGCGGATCCGGATTCTCCCAGTCCGAGTACAGGCTCGCGATCCCACCGTTGAGCATCACGACGTTGACGTTCTTGTCGGCGAAGAACGCCGGAGCGCCGCCGATCGTCATCCATCCGCTGCTTTTCTCACCGGCGTCGACACCCTCGAGCATGTACAGCGCTGGGCGCGGAACCGAATTATCGGCGGGTAGCAAAATCTCGACGCCGACTTCGCGTCGGAGTGCGGGCGACGCCACCGTCAGCCTGACCGCCTGCGGTGCGGTCACCTTCTCGCCGACGATGGCCGGGACGACGATGTCGTCGCGTAGATCCGGCTTGGGGCCCGGATCCTCCTGAAGTGGTCCTGGGATCGTCGACCCCGAGCTCACGCTGCCCTCGACGCTGCCCAGACTTCCCGAGTTTCCCGAACTACCCGAGCTTCCGGAACTCGGCGCTGCCGTCGACAGTCCGCCCAATTGCAAAGAAAGTGCACAGACGGCCAAACACACCGCACCTGTGCGCGCAGATCGGATCCACGCACGCCGCTCAGTCCTCATGAAACTCCCAAACCAGTCAAAGATGTTCCCGTGAACATACCGTGCAGTTCGGACTTTCTTGGACAAACGACCACGACAAGATCTGTCGGACGCCGCCACTAGGCTGGCCCCGTGCAACCGGACTCAGTCAAGGCCCTCGACCTCGACCGAGTTCGCGCTGTCGTCGGCACGACAACCTACGACCGCGGACTTACCTACCTGCGGCAGAATGCGGTCGTGTCCATCAGCTGGAACGGCATCCCGGATACCTTGACCGGGGCCGTGGCGGGGACCGCGCGGGAGCCGTACGCCTGCACGATTTCGATAAGTCACAGCGCGACCGGTGCTGCCACTTTCACGCGTGGGCTCTGCACGTGTCCAGTGCGAATGAACTGTAAACACGTGGCCGCGTTGGTACTCGCAGCGGTGGCCGAGGCGAACACGACGCCACGACAACTCGGGTGGGACGGCGCGCTCGAGGAGTTGCTCCGACCAGACCCCGACGGCCGCACAACTCCCGGACTCGGCATTCAATTCATCGCGCGAACCAAAGGCACATCGACACGGCTCCTCGTCAAACCAGTGCAACCAGGAGCGAGAGGGTGGATCTCCGGCGGACTTGCCTGGAACAAACTAGGAAGCACCTTTCAGTTCCCTGCCGACCACATCCGGGTTCTACGCGACATTCATCTCCTCCACAGCGCCGGCAACCATTACCGAAATCAGAATGCCGCGGAGATCGATCTTGCCGGGTTTCCGAGCCCGCAACTCTGGTCGCTTCTTGACGAGGCGATCAGCGTCGGCGTTTCACTCGTTCACTCGAAGGCCGGCCTCGGTAACATCTCCCTACTCGACGACGCCAACATCTGCCTCGACGTCCACGGAGCGGAAGACAACAATCTCCGTCTCACGCCCCGAATTCAGACCGATGGGCACATCATCACCCATTCCGACTGGGGACTTGTCGGTACGCCGGCACATGGTGTCTTCGCGCTCGACGCCGCTAACGCGATCACGCTCGCACCACTGCACACGCCGGTCACCCGCCAATTGCGGCAGTTGATCGACTCCGGAAAGACAGTCGACATACCCGCCCAGCATCGGGATGCGTTCACTTCGCGGTTCGTGTTCAAACTCGGAAACCTCGCTCCCGTCATATCTTCCGACGGCGCCTACAACCCACCGACTGTGTCCGGCCCTCGGCTACAACTGGTCGCCACTTACGAAGACAACCATCGCATCGACATCGAGTCGGCATGGAAGTACACCGTCGATGCCGACGAACTGATCATTTCTACCGCCAATGCAACCACCGAGGAGTCCGAGGTCCGCAATCACGCTGCCGAAGATGCCATCACCAACAGCCTCGGCGCGGCCGCGGTAAAGGCCACTCTCGCGGGAACGCTGACCGGCCTCGATTCCATGCAGTTCACACTTGACCTCCTCCCCCAACTCGAATCGCACGACGCCATCGACCTCACGGTTCCAGGAACCCCCGCAGACTACCGGCCTGCAGACGACGCTGTCGTGATCGGCATCGGCGCATCAGCACCCGACGGGGACAGCGGATCCGACTGGTTCGACCTCGATGTCACCGTCGATGTTGCGGGACAAAGCGTTCCGTTCACAACATTGTTCTCCGCTCTGAGCAAGGGCGAGACTCACATACTGCTACCGGACGGCGCCTTCTTTCGGCTCGACGCACCTGAACTACTCGGCCTACACCGTCTCATCACCGAAGCGCGGTCGCTACTCGATCGGCCTACCGGCAAACTCGCGATCAGCAAATTTCAAGCCGGGCTGTGGGAAGAATTGGCGGCGCTCGGAAGAGTCGAACATCAAGCAGCAGCATGGAAGAAGCAGATCGCAGGATTGCTCGGCAGTTCGGGCATCGATCCCGTCGAAGTCCCGGACACGTTGACGGCAACGCTGCGTCCTTATCAGGTCGACGGATTCCGTTGGCTCAATTTCCTCCGCCAGCACAGTCTGGGCGGCATACTCGCCGACGACATGGGCCTGGGTAAGACCCTGCAGACTCTCGCAATGATCTGCGCTGCGCGGCAATCGAATCCAGCGGCGCCGCCTTTTCTGATCGTTGCTCCCACCAGCGTGGTCTCCAATTGGAAATCCGAGGTGGCCAAGTTCGCACCAACCCTCCACACCGCTGTCATCACGGACACGCTGCGCCGCAGAAAAACCGATCTGGCAGCACTCGTCGACGGGGCGGACATCGTCGTGACGTCGTACGCCCTCTTTCGCCTCGACACCGATGCGTATTCCGCGGGCCGCTGGTCCGGACTGGTACTCGACGAAGCCCAATTCGCCAAGAACCACAAGTCAAAGGTCCACCAGTGTGCGAGGGCAGTGAACGCACCTTTCAAACTCGCGATCACCGGCACACCCATGGAAAACAATCTTTTGGAGTTGTGGTCGCTGCTCGCGATCACTGCACCAGGACTGTTTCCCAGCCCCACCACGTTCACCGATGTCTACCGCACTCCCATCGAAAAAGAAGGCGACACAGAGCGATTGGCGCAACTTCGGCGGCGCGTCAAACCGCTGATGGTTCGGCGCACCAAGGAACAGGTGGCTGCAGACTTGCCGCCGAAGCAGGAACAGATACTCGAGATCGAGTTGCATCCGAGCCATCGCGCGATCTACGACACCCACCTGCAACGCGAACGGCAGAAGATTCTCGGACTGCTCGATGACGTCGACAAGAACCGATTCACGATCCTGCAATCACTGACGATACTGCGCCAACTCAGTCTCGACGTCTCACTCGTCGACGAGGAAAACGGACCTGTCCCGTCGGCCAAGGTCGACGCTGTCGTCGAGCAATTGAACGACGTCATTGCCGGCGGACACCGAGCGTTGATCTTCAGTCAGTTCACCGGGTTCCTCGGCTCGGTGCGCACCCGACTCGACGCGGAAAACATCCCGTACAGCTATCTCGACGGTTCGACGCGGAATCGCGGTGAAGTGTTGGAGGAGTTCAAATCTGGCTCAGTCCCAGTCTTTCTGATCAGCCTCAAAGCTGGTGGCTTCGGCCTGAATCTCACCGAGGCGGACTACTGCTTCATTCTCGACCCTTGGTGGAACCCGGCCGCCGAGGCACAAGCGGTCGACCGTACTCACCGCATCGGGCAGACGCGAAACGTCATGGTCTACCGCCTCATTGCCAAAGACACGATCGAAGAGAAGGTCATGGCGCTTAAGGCCAAGAAGTCGGCATTGTTCTCGAATGTCACGGACGCCGAAGGCACACTCGGCACCGGACTCGACGCCGAGGATCTTCGCGCGCTGTTCGAGTGAGGTGCCTATTCGGTCGAACCTCACCTACCTACCCACGGTAATGTGAGTGCAGAACAGACAACACAGAACTCCCGAACGAAGAAATCCACTTCGTTCGAACGAGAGGAACCTGAATGGGCGTCACACTTGCCAAGGGCGGCAACGTATCTCTGTCGAAGGCCGCACCCAACCTGACCAAGGTCGCAGTCGGCCTCGGCTGGGATGCACGCAGTACCAGTGGTGCCGACTTCGACCTCGACGCCAGCGCGTTGGTCACCGGTCCGGAACGCAAGGTCCTTTCCGACCTGCACTTCGTCTTCTACAACAACCTTCGCTCGCCCGACGGATCCATCGAGCACACCGGCGACAATCTCACGGGTGAAGGCGACGGCGACGACGAAGTCATCAACGTCGACCTCCCTGCTGTACCGCCCAACGTCACCAACATCTTCTTCCCTGTCTCGATTCACGACGCCGATGCCCGACTCCAGTCCTTCGGACAGGTCACCAACGCCTACATCCGCGTCGTAGATCTGTCGAACGGCTCAGAACTGGCACGCTACGACCTCTCGGAAGACGCTTCCACCGAGACCGCCATGCTTTTCGGTGAGCTCTACCGCCACAACGGCGAGTGGAAGTTCCGCGCAGTCGGACAGGGATACGCATCCGGACTCGCCGGCATCGCCCGCGACTACGGCGTCAGCATCTGATCTCTACCAGGACACGAAACGGGGTTGGGGGCGGGCGGTGCGGGGGCGACCCCCCGGGTGTTTTGGTGTTTGTGTGTTGGGGTTTAAAGCGACAAAGACGCACCCGGGATTTTGCGCCCCACCCCCAAAACACTTTGTTGGCGACCGAC
>NZ_JAWLSC010000014.1:0-1833 GCF_033142465.1 Rhodococcus sp. IEGM 1318 | reverse complement strand
GTGCGCCCCCCCCCCCCCCGCGCCCCCCCCCCCCCCCCCCCCACGCGGGCCCAAAAACCAAAACACCCCCCACCACCGCCGGGGGGAGCGCCCGTGGCGCCCCCCCCCCCCCCCCCGTTTCGGTTGTCTGCTTCAGTGTTCGGGTTAACGCTGCAGAATCGCTCTCGCGAGATGAGCAGCCCAGGACGAATCCTCTTTGGTGCCGAACTTCCCCAACTCGTACCCCGTAGCGCCGATCAAACCGAGTACCTCCACAGTGCTCCCGGTTATGTCTCGTTTCGATGGCAAAGACCCGGACATCAGAACGCTCGACGAGCGAATCGGCTCGAGCGCTCGTGAAACGAACAGATGACGTTCAGCCGGCGACAAACCCGCGGCTACGGCCAACAAGACAAGAAGTTCCACTGCTCTTTGAGAGCCGCCTGTCGCGACTGGAACTCCCTCGACGATCACCGACCACATCGCCGACTCGTCCCGCTGAGCTGACTGACCCCTCTTCGTCAGGAGAATGAGTCCTTTGTGCTTGCGCGCCAGGCCGAAGGTTTTGAGCACCGCGTAGAGCGATCGTCCTTTGGGCAGATTGACAGGACCCAGTTCAGGTTCATCGAGCATCGCATCAACCGTCGTGAAGAAATCATCGGACTCGATCCCCTCGACACCGATCAATGTCAAAACCGCCTGAACGCGTTGACTTGCCTCGACCTGGACCACATCCCCAACTGCCGACTGATCGTCGACTCCAGCTCGGGAGAGGACCGCGTGCAAATCCGGGACTCGATGTGGACTCAGGCATTCGACGAGGGTTGCGATGTCGTACGGGCTGGCTCCGCCGTCGGTAGAAACGATGTCGTCCGGACGAGAAGTACGACTGTAAGACAAGCGATCGTTGACCTCGGCGATCTCGAATCGTGTCGGCTCGAAGTCAGTTTTCGGCCATTCCAGGGTCCACTCGTGGGAGCGTAACTTTTCTGACGCGAGAACACCGAGAAGCTGTTCGTACTCGTCAGGGCCAACACATTCCTCCGGCGGACAAGCACCGCGACCCGCGGCGCACATAACTTGGAATCCGGCGGGCAGTACTTCGGAAGATTCAAGTGTCAGCGTGTGACGCCAGTTCCCGAAGCGTCCGTAGCGATAACTGATTTCATCTCCGGGCGCGACCATGACCTCATCCAGACGTACGGCGGACTCTACGATCGCCACTCGTCCGGCGCGACGCTGCTCGGCGTTGCTTCCGGAAGCTACGTACTCTTCGACCTCGCCGGGAAATCGGCTGCCGGACTTGGACCACGCGTGCGAATGACGGTCACTCCACCCCATTGCCCGTTGAACCACCGAATGCAGGTCATCCAGATTCAGATCCGACGCGACGAGGATTCGTCGCCAGATCTGAGTGGAAACATTGTCGACGCTGATCCGTATCGCGTATTGCGCCGGTACCGAGCGCCTCTTCGAACGCAACGATCGTGCAAACGGAAAGCCCCCACGCCTTCCACCTACTTCTTGAACAAACCTTTGCAGTTCTTCCGGTTCCGTCGGAACGAGTCGCAAATGCGACACCCTCGAGCTGCTCAACCCCACCATGAGACTCAGCCTAGGCCAAAGTGCTAGGGACGAAGGCACAAAATCGGAGAGTACTTCGGACTTATGAGACGGTTCACAATCCGTACTTTGGCTAACAAGTCGCTACGTGCGTCGGCGCCGGCATCTTCCTCACCCCGCCTGCCTTTGCCCTGCCCTTATCGTGCGAACGGTGCGTTGGGTCGGTCTGAGGCGACGGAAGTGCCGTTGGCTCGATGCGGGGGTGCCGGGGGTGTTGTGGGAACGAGAAAA
>NZ_JAWLSC010000013.1:230399-234156 GCF_033142465.1 Rhodococcus sp. IEGM 1318 | reverse complement strand
GATGAAGATATTCCACGTGAAGATCGACATCCGGAACATCGTCATGCCTGGCGCGCGCAAACAGATCACCGTGGTGATCATGTTGACCGCACCGAGAATGGTGCCGAGACCGCCCACTGTCAGGCCGAATACCCACAGGTCGGCTCCGACGCCGGGACTGTGCACCGCACCCGACAGTGGGGTGTACGCGGTCCAACCGAAGTCGGCAGCGCCGCCCGGCGTGAGGAATCCGCCGAGAACGATGAGACCACCAAAAGTGAAGAGCCAGAACCCGAATGCGTTCAAACGCGGGAACGCCACGTCCGGGGCACCGATCTGCAGCGGAAGTATGTAGTTCGCGAAGCCGAAAACGACGGGCGTCGCATACAGCAGCAACATGATCGTGCCGTGCATGGTGAACAACTGGTTGAACTGTTCGTTCGAGAGGAACTGCATTCCGGGGACAGCCAGTTCCGCACGCATGAACAGGGCCATCAGGCCGCCGATCAGGAAGAACACGAAAGCCGTGATCATGTACATGATCCCGATCTTCTTGTGATCGGTGGTCTTGATCATGTCGAACATCCACGATCCCTTGGGATCACGGCGCTTCGGGTACGGCCGCTCCGGAATCGGCTCCAACTCTCCGGTCCGCTCGTCCGGCACCGTTGTTGTCATGCTCGCGCGTCCTCTTTCGTGCTCGATACCGCCGTCAAGAACTTTCCGCACGACCATATCGCATGTTAATAGTTAATGCACAAACTAAGTGTGATCGACGTAGGCATCAATCGAAAACCGAACGTACGCAAGCTTTTGCAGATTTCGGTGAGACAAAGGCAGGCGGCGGAATAGGTCGAGGGTCCGCCGCGTTGAACAAACCCGTGACTCTTCCCGACACATCGACAGCACCCGAGGCCTCCGCGTTGCGCGGCCTCTTCGAGCCTTTCGAGGTTAAATCACTCTCGTTGCGCAACCGTTTTGCGATGGCCCCGATGACGCGCGCCTTCTCGCCGGACGGAATCCCCGGCGCCGACGTGGCCGAGTACTACCGTCGTCGTGCAGCAGGTGGTGTCGGCTTGATCATCACCGAAGGCACGTACATCCCGGACCCGGCAGCCGGCCCGCACACCCGCGTACCGCGCATCTACGGCGATTCGAGCCTGGGCGGCTGGAAGTCGGTAGTCGACGCCGTCCACGCCGAGGGCGGATCGATCATTCCTCAGCTGTGGCACCTCGGAGTCGAACGCGGCGAGAACTCGCGTCTGAACCCCGAGGTCGAGACCGTCAGCCCCTCCGGCCTGGCGCTGGACGGCACCCGTCTGGGACGAGAATTCACCACCTCGGATCTCGACACCTTGAAGCAGTCGTGGGTCGACGCCGCACTCAACGCGAAGAACACCGGTTTCGACGGTCTCGAGTTGCACGGAGCGCACGGTTACCTGCTCGACGAATTCCTTTGGGCCGGAACCAATGTCCGCACCGATGAATACGGCGGATCACTGGAAGCTCGCACCCGCTTCCCGTCCGAGGTCGTTGCCGCAATCCGAGAGGCTGTCGGAAACGAGTTCGCGATCGTATACCGATTCTCGCAGTGGAAGTCCGGCCACTACGACGCCCGTATCGCCCAGAGCCCGGCAGAGCTCGGCCGCATCCTCACTCCCCTGGTCGACGCCGGCGTCGACGTCCTGCATCCGTCGACGAGGCGTCATTGGGAACCGGCGTTCGCTGAACTCGAAGGCGAAGACGGCAAGCTCGGCCTCGCCGGTTGGACCAAGAAGCTGACCGGGTTGCCGACCATCACCGTCGGTTCGGTCGGACTCGATTCCGTGTTCACGACGGCATTCACCGGCGACGCTGCATCTGCTGTCACCGGGCTGGAGCGTCTCGAAGCTCAGTACGAGAGGGGTGAATTCGACATGGTTGCCATCGGACGCGCGCTGCTCGCCGATCCCGAGTGGGTCGACAAGCTCCGCACCGGACGCACAGATGAGCACATCGCATTCACTGCAGAACATCGCACGCACCTGAACTGACCTCGCACGACAGAACGGCACTCCCGCGATTGCGGGAGTGCCGTTTGTGGGTCTACCGGAAGCCCTAGCTGCCGAGCGTGACCGGGTCGGGGCCGATGCGGCCGGCCGCGTCGTCGAGAGCACCGATCGCGTTGATCTGTTCCGGCGTCAATTCGAATCCGAAGACATCGAAGTTGGCGGCGATACGTTCGGGGGTCACCGACTTCGGAATCACCACGTTTCCGATCTGCAGGTGCCAGCGAATGATCACCTGAGCCGCCGTGACGCCATGAGCATCGGCGATAGCGGTGATGACGGGGTCACCGAGAACAGTTCCTTGGCCGAGCGGGCTCCACGCTTCCGTCGCAATTCCCTTGCCGGTGTGGAAGGCGCGCAGTTCGGCTTGGTTGAACTTGGGGTGAAGCTCGATCTGGTTGAGGACCGGCACCTCACCGGTTTCACCGATGACACGCTCGAGGTTCTCGATGGTGAAGTTGGAGACACCGATGGAACGAACCCGTCCGTCCGCCTTGAGCTTCTGGAATGCCTTGAAGGTCTCGACGTACAGGTCCTTGGACGGAACCGGCCAGTGGATCAGGTACAGATCGAGGTAGTCGAGACCCAACTTGTCGAGACTGGCGTCGAATGCGGCAAGCGTCGAGTCGTAGCCCTGGTCGTCGTTCCACAATTTTGTCGTGATGTACAGGTCTTCGCGGGCGATGCCGGATTCGGAGATCGCGCGGCCGACGCCCACCTCGTTGCCGTAGATCTTGGCGGTGTCGATACTGCGGTAGCCGGTCTGCAGAGCGGTGGAGACGGCTTCCTGCGTTTCGTCGTCCGGAACCTGGAACACACCGAATCCCAGTGCGGGGATCGTCTTACCGTCGTTCAGAACAATTGTCGGTACGGAGGTCACATCGTTGGTTTCGGTCATATTCGTAACCAACGCGGCAGAGCATGGAGGCATTCCCCGCCGAACCTCCGGGCAGCGCCCTTGTACCGCCCGAAATGCCGGTCTACCTTGGAAGACAAGTATTGGAATCGCCTCGAGAAAAGAGAGAGCGATGAATCTTTCATATCGTCTCGCCTACAAGGTCGGCGTCACTCCGTGGGAGCACACCGGGCATGGGTTCGACGCTCAACTGGCCGGACTCCTGGACGAAATTTCCGTTCCGGAAGGCGGCCGTGCCCTCGATATCGGCTGCGGCACCGGACGCCATTCCATCGAGCTGGCGCAACGCGGTTGGCACGTCACCGGCGTCGATGCCGAGCAGGCACCGTTGGACAAAGCGCGCATACATGCACGTGAAGCCCACGTCGACGTCCGGTTCCTCCACGAGGACGCGGCAGACCTGCACATAGCCGTCGACGGTGGACACATGCTGGTGCTCGACATCGGCTGCTTTCACGGGCTCACCGATCATCAACGACGGGACTACGGGAGGTCGGTCAACGCGATCACCGCACCGGGAGCGTCCATGGTGATGTTCGCATTCGGGCCAGGTCACCGTTGGCCGATGCCACATGGCGTCTCCGAGGAGGAAGTCATGCGAGCATTCGATGGTTGGTCGATGGCCTCGAGTACGGCCGCCGACGTGAGTGAATCGCCACTTCCGGTCCGTGCGGCGCATCCGTGCTGGTATCACCTGGTTCGGGACTGACTGCTGTGCGCCTTTTTTAAACGCCCCCGGTTAACAAAAGCGCACACCACCCAATAACACAAGCGCCCCGCACCCGGGGTACATAACCGGGGTCAGCAAAACATC
>NZ_JAWLSC010000013.1:0-230389 GCF_033142465.1 Rhodococcus sp. IEGM 1318 | reverse complement strand
GCAAGCGCCAGTGCCGGGCCGGGCGGCCCAGCCGGGGGGGACCCCCGGGGGGGGGCACTGACGGCTGTGCGCCTTTGTCAACCGCCCGGGTTAAACAATGGCGCACAGCACCGATTAACACTGGCGCACAGCACCGGGGATACTTCTCGGGTGACTGCAACACTGCGCATCAGCGGCCTCTCTGCTTCCCGGGGAGAACGCACCCTGTTCTCCGACCTCGATCTGACGGTGGCGCCCGGCGACGTCATCGGCCTCGTCGGGGCGAACGGCGCCGGCAAGTCGACGCTTCTCACTGCACTGGCCGGAATCGGAACCGCCGACGTCGAGGGTTCGATCATCCTCAGCCCGCCAGACGCTGCGGTGGGTTACCTCGCGCAGGAACCCGACCGCATCGAGGGCGAGACCGTCCTCGAGTTCCTCGGCCGACGCACCGGCGTCGCGCACGCCGAAGCGGTTATGAACACCGCGGCCGAAACGCTGGCTGAAGCCGAAGAGGATCTGTACTCCCCGGCGCTCGAACGCTGGCTCGCGCTGGGCGGCGCCGATCTGTTCGAGCGCGCCGAGAAAGTAGTCGAAGAACTCGGACTTGGCGTATCCCTCGACGCTCACATGACGGCACTGTCCGGCGGTCAGGCCGCACGCGCCGGCCTCGCGTCGCTGCTGCTCTCGCGCTACGACATTCTCCTGTTGGACGAGCCCACCAACGATCTCGACCTGCGGGGTCTCGAGCAGTTGGAACGATTTGTCGCCGAGACCCGAGCGGCGTTGGTCGTCGTGAGCCACGATCGCGAGTTCCTCTCGCGCACCGTCACGGGGATCGTGGAACTCGATCTGGCACAACAGGACATCGCCGTGTACGACGGCGGCTACGAGTCGTACCTCGCCGAACGTGAGATAGCCCGCCAGCACGCACGCGAGGCCTTCGAGGAATATGCCGGCACCCGCTCCGATCTCGAAGATCGCGCGCAGATGCAGCGCAACTGGATGGAACACGGCGTCCGCAATGCGCGTCGTAAGGCCAAGGACAACGACAAGATCGGACGCGGATTGCGGACCGAGTCTACGGAGAAGCAAGCCGCGAAGGCACGCCAGACCCAACGTCGCATCGAGCGACTCGAAGTGGTCGAGGAACCGCGCAAGGAGTGGGAACTTCGCATGGAGATCGCGGCGGCTCCGCGGTCCGGATCCGTTGTCGCAACCACGAATGGTGCCAAGGTAACGCGTGGTCAGTTCACGTTCGGTCCGGTCACGACACAGATCGACTGGGGCGATCGAATCCTCGTCACGGGCGCGAACGGGGCAGGCAAGACCACCCTCCTGAACGTTTTGCTCGGCAAACTCGTCCCGGACGAGGGCATCGCGTCCTTGGGTTCCGGTGTCGCGATCGGTGAGATCGATCAGGCGCGTGGATTGTTCGAAGGTGATCAACCAGTCGTGGAGGCCTTCGGCGCTCAGGTTCCGGACTGGGCCGATGCCGATGTCCGTACTCTGCTCGCCAAGTTCGGCCTGCGCGGACACCACGTACTCAGATCTGCCGCTTCCCTGTCCCCCGGCGAAAGAACAAGGGCTGCACTTGCTTTGCTCCAAGCTCGCGGCGTGAACCTACTGGTACTGGACGAGCCGACGAACCACCTCGACCTTCCGGCGATCGAACAACTCGAGCAGGCGATGGAGTCGTTCGAGGGAACCCTCCTCCTCGTCACTCACGATCGACGCATGCTCCAATCCACCCGCAGCACGCGCCGGTGGCGGATGGAGAACGGACAACTCTTCGAGGAGTAGCCAACGGCGCTGCTTGCGCAGAAAACCCGCGTGTGCAACTATTTATCAGGCGTGCGCAATAGTTGCATGCGCGGCATAGGTGGTTCACGGGCGGCACGATCGCCCGTCGGACCGCCACAGCCAGTCCTGAAAGGCGCTCTTCAATGTTGTCGATCCCCGACCGCACACTGACTCACGGAACCACCGGCGAGCCGATCACCATCCCACAACTCGGGTACGGCGTTTTCCAGGTACCGGACGCACAGACCGAAGAGGTCACTGCCACCGCTCTCGAGATCGGTTACCGCCACATCGACACGGCCGCAATTTACGGAAACGAAGCCGGTGTCGGCCGCGCCATAGCTAGTTCGGGTGTTCCGAGGTCAGAGCTTTTTGTCACCACCAAGTTGTGGAATGACGATCAGGGCCACGACCGAGCGCTCGCCGCGTTCGACACGAGCCTCGACACGCTCGGCCTCGACTTCGTCGACCTGTATCTGATCCACTGGCCGGCACCGGCAAAGGGCCTGTTCGTGGAGACGTGGGCCGCTTTCGAGGAGATCCTCGGCTCCGGCCGTGCCCGTGCGATCGGCGTGTCCAACTTCCTGCCGGAGCACCTCGAACTGCTGGCCGAGCACAGCTCGATCACCCCGGCCGTCAACCAGATCGAATTGCACCCCAGACTGCACCAGCGCACTTCACGGGAGTACGCACAGAGTCGCGGCATCGAAATCGAGGCATGGAGCCCACTGGGACAGGGAACTATCCTCGACGACCCGACCATCGGGAAAATCGCTGCCGCACACGGAAAGAGCCCAGCGCAGATCATTCTGCGCTGGCATCTCGAACAGGGACACACCGTTCTGTCGAAGTCGGTTACACCTGCCCGCATGCGCGACAACGCCGCAATCTTCGACTTCGCACTCGATACCGACGAGTCAGCTGCCATCGCGGCGCTGAACACCGACAGCCGTGTCGGACCCGATCCAGTCGAATTGAACTGAATCGAAACGGCTTCAGGAATTTTCGTGGGGAGTCAAAGTCAGCAGCACAGAATCGACGGACTGCTCGGCCAGGAGCGCGTCCAGCGGTAAGTGACGGAACAATGCTCGGTAATAGATCGGCGACGCCAGGGCATCCAGGACGAAGTCCAGGTCGAAATCGCTCCGAATGTCGCCGCGTAGCCGCGCCGATTCCAGCACTGCCGCAGTGGAATCGCGTCGTGGCTGAAAGAATGCCGACTGGAAATCCCGCGCCAATTCCGGGTCCGCCGCCAGATCCGCAACCAACGCGGGCAGGATCCGCCCAACTGTCGTTTCACTCAGCCCCACAACCAATGTCGTGATGCCGGCGACCAGGTCTGCCCTGAGATCGCCGGTGTCCGGCGTTGGATCAGTGCCGATATGCGCCACGACGACGTCGACCACCAGATGCCGCTTCGACGGCCATCTCCGGTAGATGGCGGGTCGGTGCACGCCAGCTCTCGTCGCCACCGAACCGATCGACAGCTCCGCATAACCGTTCTCCCCCAACAACTCCAGGGTTGCCGCCAGTACGGCGTCGTCGATCCGCTCGTCGCGGGCGCGCACCATCTACAGCACCGGTCGCGGCATGAGCACCAGACGCCAGCCGTCGGGATCTTCGAAAGTCATCCCCGCATTCTCCTCCCAATACGGATTCTCGGCGCCAACGGGTTCGTGCCCTGCTTCACCCAACCGCTGAACTACCTCGTACATCGCCGACTCGCCGGCGAAGTAGAGCACCAACAGGTTGTCCTGCGTCGGCGCCGGGCACGGGCTTCCGTCTTCGTGGGTCGTGAATTCGAGGTGATAGTTCGAATCCGGCAGCCCCAGCATGATTCCGTCGTACCCGGCATGACCGGAGAACCGGTAGAGCTCTGGCAATCCCAGACAGTCGCGATAGAACGCAATCACGTCGTCGAGCCTGTCGGTGGGTCGCGCTATGCGCACTTGCACTACTGCGAGGTCGTTCGGCCAAGTTGTCATATCCAAACGATACAGTACGTACCGTAATGTTTCGAGCACAGGCCCGGCCGCCCCTCCACAGCCGACCTCGCGATGCCTACAAACGATCATTCTCCGGAAACGCCGCTTTGGGCATGAACTTCGGCCTGGCGAACAACACCGACAGCTTGGTGGGCTGCGACTCCACCGGGCGATCGGACCGGTACAACAACGCCTGCTGTGGGGTGCTCACCCATTCACTGGCGAAGATCTCACCGAGGCGCGAAACCGGCACGTGCGACCCGTCCTCGAGTCGAACGGTGACGTCACCCGTGGTGTCCGATTGGCCGTAGACGACCCACCATGACTCACCTTCGACATCCCCCGGAGTGTGCTGACCGATACCGAGGACGGCACCTTTCTCCATCGGATCGCGCCAGAGCGGTTCGCGCCCTTGCGGTCCCACGCTGTAGCTACCGTCCTCGCGCACCTGCACGACCAGGCGGGACTTCTCGAGCACCAACTGTTCGACCACCATGCGAAGCCCCTTCCACTGCCCGAACCTTATCCGCCGGCATCACCCAGAAGCGGGACAATCGCGGTTCGTGTTGACAAACTGTTGGGTTTTTACAACACTTTGATGCATGAGCCCAGTCCGGCGGGGAGACGCGCTCCCTATCTTCAATCGCATCGGAGTGCTTCGCGCCGAGCGGAAGATGAGTCGGGCCCAGCTTGCACAACTCGTCGACGTCAATCCGCAGACGGTGGGGGCACTCGAACGCGGCGACCACTACCCCAGCCTGGATCTTGCATTTCGGATCTGCTGGGTATTCGACCTACCGGTCGAGGCGGTGTTCTCGCGGACGGAGTTCGGGCCGCTGTCGACGGAGGTCTACCGATCTGACCGCACTACCGAGGGGAGTGAAAAGCCAAGTGCCTGAATCAAATCTGATCGACCGCTACCAGGCCCACCGCACTCGGCGGTTCCTGCAGAACGAGGAGACGTTCCGACATTGGCTCCCGAATTGGCGAACCCGTCGACGTCGGCGCGTACTCGTCGTCGCCCTCGGAGTCCTGTTCACCACGATGGTTGCCGTCGGCATAGCGTGCCTGTTCAATCCGCTCTTCGCGGTGGCATGGCCGGTCCTCACCCTATTGTTCCTGCCGACGTGGTCCTCACTTCAAATCGTGTCGGGCCGGCAAGGGGATGCTCCGCGGCAGGCTTTGGACGAATGGGAGATCCAGCAACGCAACGACGCTCGCTCCGTCGGGCTGAGCGTGACCCAAACGTTGGTGTTCATTGTCGCCATTTTCCTCATTTTCACCTCGTCAGTGCAGTGGAATGTAGAGAGGCTGCCTTACACGGGAGGTTTATTGGCACTGACTGCAATGCTGATCGGCGCGTGCACGCCCGCGATGATTCTCTCGTGGACCAATCCAGACCCGGATCCGATCGATTCGGAAGAGTTCGACCTCTGAACCGTATTACCGAAGCGCACCACTCGACCGATGGGAAGGACCCATGTCAGCCACCCTCACGATCGACGGCATCTCGAAACGCTACGGCGACGTCGTTGCACTCGACAACCTGAGTTTCGAAGTCCGCCCAGGCGAGATCTTCGGATTTGTCGGCAGTAACGGCGCCGGCAAGACGACCACGATGCGCATTGCGTTGGGTGTGCTCGGAGCAGATTCGGGCGAAGTTCGTCTCGGCGGCAAACCCGTCGACCTCGACGTGCGTCGCACTATCGGATACATGCCGGAGGAACGCGGCCTCTACCCCAAGATGAAGGTGGGCGCGCAACTCTCCTATCTGGCCGAGCTACATGGCCTCTCGAAAGCCGACGCGCATGCGGCCACTGAGCGGTGGACCGAACGTCTGGGCATCGCCGAACGCGTCAAGGACACCGTTGACTCCCTCTCCCTCGGTAATCAGCAACGAGTGCAGCTTGCAGCGGCGCTGATTCACGATCCCTCGGTACTCGTTCTGGACGAACCGTTTTCGGGCTTGGACCCGGTAGCGGTCGACGTCATGAGTGACGTGTTGGTCGAGAAGGCTCGCACCGGTGTTCCCGTTATTTTCTCGAGCCATCAGCTGGATCTGGTGGAGCGCCTGTGCGATCGCGTGGGCATCATCAGCCGCGGCAGCATGCGAGAGATCGGAACTGTCGACGAACTACGAGGCAAGGGGGACGGCCGAATCGAAGTCTTCGCCCCTGACGCTCCGGTCGGCTGGGCACACCATCTGATCGGTGTCACCACGCTGAGCCACCTCGACGGTCGAACACTCCTGAGCGTCGACGGCACCGCCGACGATCAGCAAATCCTGCATGCAGCGTTGAAAACCGGTCCGGTGCACGAGTTCACGCTACGACGTCCGTCACTGACTGATCTGTTCCGAGAGGTAGTGGCCGCATGAGCAACCAGTTGAGTGGAGGTCGAGCCATCGGGTTGGTCGCTCGACGCGAATTCATGACGCAGATCTCGAAGAAGAGTTTCGTGATCAGCAACGTCATCATTCTGGTCGCGATCATCGGCGGCATCATTGCCTTCTCACTCTTTTCCGGTGGCGACGAGGACAAGTCGAAGATCGGCTTGGTCGGCAACCAGTCGCTCAGTGCCACGATGGTGTCCATCGGCGACACCCTCGGAAATCCGGTGACGGTGACGGAGGTTTCCGACGACGGGACCGCGCGTGATCAGGTCAAGGACGGCGACCTCGACGTGGCCGTAATCGCTGGATCAGGCGGCGGCGTCACTGTTGTGACCAAGAAGGAAGTGCCCACGAATCTGCGGGCCGTCATCGAGAGTTCCGTTGCACAACAGGCACAATCGAATGCGCTTTCCGCTGCAGGGATCGATCCGGCCCAACTCGCCGAAGCCACGTCCACTGCTGTGGTCACCATCGATGCCATCGATCCCCCGGATCCCGAACAGGGCCAACGCATAGCGATGTCGATCGCTGCCGTGGTGCTGCTGTACATGCAGATCTTGCTGTTCGGAACGTACGTGGCGATGGGCGTCGTCGAGGAGAAGTCCAGTCGCGTCGTCGAGTTGCTGCTCTCCACTCTGCGTCCGCTGCAGTTGTTGTGGGGCAAGGTTCTCGGAATCGGCGCTGTCGGCCTGATTCAGATGGCTGCTTATGCTGTCGCGGGCGTCGCCACCGGATTGGCGACGGGCGTCCTGACCGTGACGGGCACCGCGATCGGTGTTCTGTTCGGCACTCTCGGGTGGTTCATTCTCGGCTTCCTCTTCTTCGCCGTGCTGTACGCAGCGGCCGGGTCCATGGTCTCGCGACAGGAGGACGTCAATGCCACCGCGATGCCACTCGCGCTGCTTGTCATGGCAATGGTCAGCGTGGCTTTCGTCTCGGTGAGCAATCCAGAAGGAACCCTGAGCAACGTCCTGAGTTGGATTCCGCCGTTCTCGGCGATCCTCATGCCCCTGCGCATTTCCGCCGGTGTTGCTTCACCTTTCCAGATCGTGGGAACCATTCTGCTGATGCTGGTCGTGACTGCTGCACTGTCGATGATCGCGGCAAAGATCTACCAGCGCTCCATCCTTCGCATCGGCAAGGTCGTTTCATGGAAAGAGGCGTTCGGACGCTGATTCTCCGGCGCACAACTGGCGCCACGCGACCCCGGCAGCACCCCGTCCAGGTAGGTTCATCCTGGACGGGGTGCTGCTTACTTGGAGGACGTTGTGCGAATCTCGGCCGAAGAACTACTCACTGCGGTACTCGATCCCGAGAGCTTCGCCTCCTGGGACTCCCCGCCCGTCGACGTCGGGCCCGGCCCGAAATACGCGGAAGACCTGGCGAAGGCCCGCGAGAAAAGTGGAGTGGACGAGTCCGTCGTCACCGGTGTCGGTACAGTTCGGGGCCGTCGGGTCGCGGTAATTGCCTGTGAATTCAGCTTTCTCGCCGGTTCCATCGGAGTCGCCGCGGCCGAGCGGATCGTGACTGCCGTCGAACGTGCTACGGCAGAACAACTCCCGCTGCTCGCCTCGCCCACCTCTGGCGGAACGCGGATGCAGGAGGGCACCGTCGCCTTCGTTCAGATGGTGAAGATCGCTGCGGCAGTGGCCGTTCACAAAGCGGCACACCTGCCTTACCTGGTTTACCTGCGCAATCCCACCACCGGCGGGGTCTTTGCCTCGTGGGGATCCCTCGGTCACATCACCGTCGCGGAACCCGGTGCTCTGGTGGGATTCCTCGGACCCCGTGTCTACGAATCGCTCTACGGCGAAAAGTTTCCCGACGGCATCCAGACGTCCGAAAACTTGTATCGCAACGGCGTTATCGACGGCGTCGTACCCGTCGACCGCCTCCGTCTGCTGGTCAATCGAGCGTTGTGCGTGCTCACCGATCCCCCGGCTCCGGCGACCGCGGACCCGATTCCCTCACCCGAGATTCCCGATGTTCCCGCCTGGCAGTCGGTGATGCTCTCGCGCCGGGCCGATCGACCAGGCATTCGGCAGTTGCTCCGCCATGCCGCGACCGAACAGGTACCGCTCAGCGGCACCGGGCAGGGTGAAACCGACACGACGATCTTGCTCTCGCTCGCCCGCTTCCGAGGCTTTCCGTGCATCCTGCTCGGCCAGGACCGCAGTGGCCAATCCGCGCTCACCACGATGGGACCGGCCGCGCTTCGTGAAGCCAGACGGGGCATGAAACTTGCCGAAGAACTACAACTCCCGCTTGTCCTCGTGATCGACACTTTGGGCGCGTCGCTGTCCAAGGAAGCCGAGGAACGTGGACTGGCCCCTGAGATCGCCCGCTGCATCGCCGACCTCGTGACGCTGAAGACCCCGACAGTGTCGGTGTTGCTCGGCCAGGGGACAGGCGGCGGGGCTCTCGCGCTGCTGCCCGCCGATCGGGTGCTCGCGGCACAGAACGGGTGGCTCGCTCCCCTGCCGCCGGAAGGCGCCAGCGCGATCGTCCATCGCGACATCAGTCACGCACCGGAGATGGCCGCCGCGCAGGGCATTCGTTCGTTGGATCTGCTTCGAGACGGCGTGATCGACGCGATCATTCCCGAAACGCCTGACGCGGCCGACGAACCCGTGGAATTCTCCAAGAGGGTAGGGGCTGCGATAGCGCACGAGCTCTTCATGCTTGCCGAAGAGTCGGACACCGATCGCCAGTCCTCCCGTATCGCGCGCTATCGAAACCTGGGAGTTCCGCAATGACGACGAAGGACCGGAATGCGCTGACGCTGCCGCACAGTTACGACCGCGCGGCACTGGCTCGTTTCGAATTGTTCCTGTTCGCCGGCGTCGCGACCGTGCTGATCACCCGCGTCTATCTGGCAGCAACGGGCTATCCCCAGATCGGGGGCGGCGCCCTCCACATCGCACACGTTTTGTGGGGCGGATTGCTGTTGGCCGTCGCCATCGTCGCTACCGCCATCACCGAAGGCTCTCGCACGCGTGACCTGGCGACCTTCGTCGGCGGAATCGGATTCGGCCTCTTCATCGACGAGGTCGGAAAATTTGTCACCGCCGACGTCGACTACTTCTACCAGCCTGCCATCGCGATCATGTACGTCGTCTTCGTACTCTTCTATCTGGCCGCGCGCGAGGTGGTGATTCGGCGCGGTATGAATGATCGTCATCGGCTCGCCATCGGCGCGCGAGCGCTCTCGGACCTCGCACTCGGCCAGCTCGACGAGATCCAGTACAACCACGCCCTCCGAGTGCTCGACGGCGTCGAAGACCGCAGCCTCACGGACCTCGTCGACTCGATCAAGGCCGGCCTGCACACACAGACTCCGCCGGTAGGCGGTATGGAATCGAAGATCACTCGTGGCCGCAATGCCTTCTTCCACCGCGCCGAGGAACTGCTCCGACACCGTGTCGTCCGCCGACTGGTACTGACCCTGTTCGTACTGCAGGCTCTTCTGGCGATAGTCCAGGTGATCTACGCGTTGGTGTCCGAGAACGTCGTCGAGGCCGACGACGTCTCCGATCTGGTGGTCCAGATCTCCACCGTCGCAACCGGAATTCTTGTGGTTCTGGGAGTGTGGTTCCTCTTCCGAGGTCCGTACCTGCGAGCCCTGAGGCTCCTGCGTGCATCCCTCATCGTCAGCCTCCTTGTGACGCAGGTGTATCTGTTCACACAGGACCAGCTCGGCGCGCTGTTCGGATTCGCAGTGTCACTGTTCATGCTCGCGACTCTTCGCATCGCGATTCGAAGCGAAGAGGCCGCCGCAGCTCTACCGCAGTAATCCTCTACCGCAGTGAGACCGCAGGCCGACTCGGTAGATCGCGGATCCCGCGGAGCGGGCTGAAGAGCAGGACCAATCCGCACGGCGCGATCAGGCAGGCCATGATCCACATTGCCCCGCGCAGTCCCACCGCGTCGCCGAGGTATCCTGCCGCCAGAGCACCGAGCGGAATGCTGCTGTGCAGCAGGAACATACTCGTTGCCACTACTCGACCGAGACGGTCCGGCGGACAGTAACTTTGACGGAAACTGCCGAGCACCACGTTGCACGACACGACGCCCGCAACCATCACCATGCCACCGGCACAGAACCAGAACAGGCCGGCACCGTACGTCGTCAGAGGTGCCAACAGGATGAACGGTCCCGTCACCAACTGACAGATCAGAACACTTCGGGCAGTGCCGAATCTGCGGCCGAGCGGTCGCGCGATCATCGATCCGACAATTCCGCCCACCCCGGCAATCGCCAGGAGAAGCCCGAGTCCGAACTCCCCCACACCAACCGTCTTTTCCAGGAACACGATCTGAATCGTGGAGTACCCGGTGAGACCGAAATTGAGCAGAGTGCCGTAGACGACGATCGACCGCAGATACGGATCAGCGGCGACGAATCGCAGTCCGAGCGCTATCTGGCGCCGCAACGGCTCTCGGCCGCCGAGCCCGCGATCAACCGTTTCCTGCGCACGAATCAGCCAGATACACACGAAGCAGAAGACGAAGGTGAACGCGTCGACCAGCAGACCGGCAGCGAGCCCGACCGTCGCTACCAACAGCCCGCCGAAACTGGGGCCGATCACCCGGGTTGCTGCCTCGGCGCCCTGAATCTTCGAGTTCCCTTCGACAAGATCCGCTTCGGCAAGCACCGTGGGGAGATACGCGTGGTAGGCCGCCTGGAAGAAAACGGTGGCGGTGCCGGTGAGCAGCGCAACCAGAAGCAGGTGGCCGTACGTCACCGCCCCCATGAGGCCCGCAATCGCGACGCTCGCGAAGAGCACCGCGCACGCAGCGTTTGCGATCATCATGATCGGACGGCGGCGCAGCCGGTCGATCCAGGCACCGGCAGGTAATCCGACGATCAACCACGGCAACCAGACCGCCGAGGCCAGCACACCGATCTGGAAGTTACTCGCGTCGAGTTCACGAAGCGCGATCAGAGGCAGTACGACGGTCGTGACACCGTTTCCGATGCCGCTGACTGCGTCGCCGGTCCACAGAAGTCGGAAGTCACGCTGAGCGAGGACTCCCCAGAAGCCTGCGCGTTGCGCTGCACCTGTCACATCGATCCCCCTTCCAATCCCTGGCCTATCCCGCCCCACCCGCACACACCACTGACCGACGGGACAGGCCCGCCCGGCGCAAAGGGACGGTACCCGCACCGCTACTGAGGCGCACCACACTGACGGTGACCTAAGGTGTTTCAGGTCACCAGTAAGCGAAGTTCACGAGAGGACACACGTCGATGAGCTCTTCTGAGCAGGCGTCCCACACCACGTATGCCGACGCATATCGCGAGAGCATGGATCAGCCGGAGAAGTTCTGGCTCGACGCTGCGCGTGCCGTCGACTGGGATGTCGCCCCAACGAGGGCTCTCGACGATTCCGCCGCACCGATCTATCGCTGGTTCCCGGATGCTTCGCTCAACACCAGCTTCAATGCACTCGATCGGCACGTCCGCGACGGCCGCGGCGATCAGACCGCGTTGATCTTCGACTCCGCGATGGTCCCCACCAAGGCCACGTACACCTACGCCGAACTCCTCGAGCAGGTCTCGCTCTTCGCCGGTGTCTTGAAAGATCAGGGCGTCGTGGCAGGTGACCGAGTCATCATCTACATGCCGATGATCCCCGAAGCCGCGATTGCGATGCTCGCGTGTGCGCGTATCGGCGCTGTGCATTCGGTGGTGTTCGGCGGCTTTGCGGCCAAGGAACTCGCAACCCGTATCGACGACGCCGGTCCAGTGGTGCTCGTGACGGCGTCCGGTGGCCTCGAGCCGGGACGAACCATCGAGTATCTGCCGATGGTCGAGAAGGCTCTGCAACTGTCGGCTACGCCCGCGCACACCGTGATCGTGAAGAATCGTGAGCAGATTCCCGGCGCCGCTGCCGACTACAAGTCAAGTGCCGCAGCCTGGTTCGATTGGGACGAGCTGATCGCCGACGCCACCGCGGCCGACCCGGTGTCGGTCGCCGCGACGGATCCGCTCTACATCCTCTACACCTCCGGAACGACCGGCAAGCCCAAGGGCGTCGTCCGGGACAACGGTGGCCATGCCGTTGCGCTGACGTGGACCATGAAGAATCTGTACGACATCAGCCCAGGACAGGTGTGGTGGACCGCCTCCGACGTCGGCTGGGTGGTCGGCCACTCCTACATCGTCTACGGACCTCTGCTCGCCGGAGCCACGACGGTCATGTACGAAGGCAAGCCCGTCGGGACCCCCGACGCCGGTGCCTTCTGGCGCATCATTTCCGAATACAACGTGTCGGCACTCTTCACCGCTCCGACAGCGATCCGCGCGGTCCGCAAGGCCGACCCGGACGCAAAAGAGCTTGCCAAGTACGACATCTCGTCGCTCGACACACTGTTCGCTGCCGGCGAGCGCTTGGACCCCGACACCTACGAGTGGGCTACTCGGATTCTCGATCGCCCGGTGGTCGATCACTGGTGGCAGACCGAAACCGGTTGGGCCATCTGCGCCAACCTGCGCGGCCTCGAACCCATGGCGATCAAAGCAGGCTCCCCCACCGTCGCCTGCCCTGGATACCGCGTCGAAATCGTCGACGGCAAGGGCGAACTCGTGGGTCCGGGCACCGAGGGCAACATCGTGATCGGCCTGCCGCTTCCTCCCGGAACGCTCGCCGGACTGTGGCGTGACGAGGACCGTTACGTGAAGTCCTACCTGTCGACATTCGAAGGCTACTACCTCACCGGCGACTCCGGATACATCGACGAGAACAACTACGTCTTCGTCCTCGGACGTAGCGACGACGTGATCAACGTTGCCGGACACCGCCTTTCGACCGGAAGCATGGAGGCTGTCGTCGCCGGCCACCCGGCCGTCGCCGAGTGCGCCGTCATCGGCATTCACGACGAACTCAAGGGGCAACGGCCGAGCGGCTACGTCGTGCTCAAGTCCGGCGTCGACATCGATCCCGAAACACTCCGACAGGAACTGGTCGCGCGGGTGCGAGACCAGATCGGTGCCGTCGCCACGTTCCGGGACGTCACAGTCGTCGCGGCCCTGCCGAAGACGCGCTCCGGCAAGATCCTCCGCAAGACCATGCGGCAGATCGCCGACAACGAGGAGTACACGGTCCCGTCGACCATCGAAGACGCGAGCGTACTGGACGAGTTGTCCAAACTCCTTCGCGGATAAGGATTCAGCGAATTCCCCTGCCTGTCTGACTCCGGACGTAGCAGTATGAACACGTTCCAGTTCTGGCGATTCACACGGGCAGGGGAAGTTCGATGGGCAATTTGGACGGTCAGGTCGCATTCATCACCGGAGCGGCGCGTGGTCAAGGGCGCGCGCATGCCGTCAAGCTCGCATCCGAGGGCGCGGACATCATCGCGGTGGATCTCTGCGCGCCGGTCGCCACGGCGGGCTACGACATGGCCACCGAGGCCGACCTCGCCCAGACCGTCGCCCTGGTCGAAGCTCAGGGCCGGCGCATCGTCGCGTCCGTAGCGGACACTCGCGACCTCGATGCCCTGAAATCAGCTGTCGACGCCGGAGTCGAGGAACTCGGCCGACTGGACATCGTGATCGCCAACGCAGGCATCGCGGCGTCGGCAAAATTATCCTGGGACTTGAGCGCCGAAGAGTTCCGCGAGCTGATGGACATCAACGTCACGGGCGTATGGTTGACGACCAAAGTATCGATTCCGCACATCATGAACGGCAATCGAGGTGGATCGATCGTGTTGATCAGCTCGATGGCCGGGCTTCGAGGCGTGCCGGGTATCGCACACTATTCCGCGTCGAAGCACGCCGTTCGGGGGCTGGCGAAGTCTCTGGCCAACGAACTCGGCTGGGCGGACATTCGGGTCAACTCCGTACACCCGGGCAATGTGCGAACGACGATGATCGACAACGAACCGATGGTTCGTGCGTTCCGTCCAGACTTGGAGAATCCTGTCCTCGCCGATACCGCTCCGATCATGTCGAAGCTGAATCTGCTGCCCCACCCGTGGGTCGACCCCGAAGTGATTGCGGATGCGGTGTTCTATCTGGTGGGGCCGGCCGGGCGCGGGATCACCGGGATCGCCCTACCGATCGATCTCGGCACCTCGGAAAAATTCGCCGGCGGCTGAAGGCCCGAACTGATGCAGAATTGCCTCTGCCGGATGGGTCTCGAGCACCATCCGGCAGAGGCAATTCCGGCTTGATCAAGCCTTCGTAGCAACAGAACAAGTAGTCGACAACCTCATAGGCGCTCCTCGTCTGGCGTGGGAAAAACCGTTGTGGGATGCGCAACAAACCCAAGACCCAGCGTAGAAGCATTTGGCCGCAAACGCGCGTCATTCGGCACTATTTTTTTGGATTCGGGCATACTGGACAACGCTCCCACCACGTATTATGGACCCGAGTTCACACTTACAGGGGGTAGGCACAGTGACGGTCAAATACGCCGTAATGGACCCGATTCACGGAAAAGTCGAGATCTCGTTCGATGTCGACACGGGGGTCGTCGACGTCCGAAACGGCAACTCACACGCTCTGTTGACGCGTCGAGTCGATTCCCCACGCCGTGAAGGTACACCCATCGGAACGCGCGCCGCCGCCGACTTGTTCTTCACTGTCGGTGGCGACGAAGTCGAACTCACTGTCGGCAAAGGGTTTCTGTCCCGTCGCTCGTACTCTGTCTCGGCACTCGTCGACGGCGTGAGTTTGAACTTCGCCCCAGTCGACGACGCGAACAGTGCCTTCACCCGCGACGGATTGCGGATCGGGCTCTTCTCCAAGAACGAGGAATCCGATCCTAGGCAGACCGACGCAGTCTGGTCGAGCATGCCGAGCACCGACGAACTTGTCATCGGATACGCCCTGGCCGAAGCCTTCGATTGTGGAGCACTCAACGGGGCTTTTGCGTTGATCGAATCACTGGTGCTCGGCGGCGGATAGAGACCACTCAGAGCAGGTGGATTACCAGCAGAACAACGGCAATAGCTGGGAAAAGCATCTGCACGACGGCTGCGCGGGCTTTGTCGGGAGACGAGAGAATCAGCACCAACCCCGCGGCAACCATCGATCCTGTGCCTGCCAGGACGAGGGCAATTCCGACCGACGCGGAGCCGGTCGCCGCAATCACGATGCCGACCGCCGACACGATCGCCAGGAAAAGATTGTAAAAGCCCTGGTTGAAGGCGAGCGGCTGCGTGGTGATCGCCTCTTCCTCGGACTTCACGCCGAACGCGGCGCGGGTCTTCGGGGCCGTCCAGAGAATCGATTCGAGGACAAAAATGTATACGTGCACTGCTGCGGCCAGTCCCGCGAAGATGTAGCCGGCGACGTTCATCGGTGAGCTCCTGTTGCTTCGAGTGAATTCTGTATCGTTCAGTCCAATATATACTGGACCGAACGATACAGAAAGAGCGAGGCTTTGATGGGCAGATCACAAGAATTCGACACAACAGCCGTGGTCGCTGCCGCGTTGGACGTCTTCTGGGCACGCGGATACGAAGGCGCCTCACTCGGCGACCTCGAATCCGCGACGGGGCTGAGTCGGTCAAGTCTCTACAACTCGTTCACCAACAAGCGCGGATTGTTCGACGCCGCCGTGCAGATGTACCTCGAACATGTCATCCGGCCACGTCTGCGCAGCCTCACTACGAATCCGGGACCGGACGTCATCGACGACTACCTTTCCTCGCTGGAACAAGCGATCGGCACCATGACCGCCGACTCACCGCGGCGAGGTTGCCTACTTCTCAATACTGCTGCCGGACTCGGCGCGCACGATGACGCGGCGGCAGCCGTGATCCGCGCTTATCGGCAAGAACTTGCTGTTGCCATTCGCAGCGGGCTACAAGCCACATTTCCGACCGAGACAGACGCTGCCCTGACGGATCGCACTCGAATCCTTCTCTCCTGCAACGTAAGTGCACTAGTCCTCGCGCGAGTTGATACCGAAGAGGCGATCGCAACTCTGAAATCCGCGCGCCGACTGAACGCAGAGTGGCAGAGCCGGAACATGTAGCTCGCATCGTTACCCACAATCGAACGGGTAAGCAATGATGCTTCACATGCCCAAGTTGACTACGCCCGCGATCGCCAGTGGCTATCTCGGGGGGATAGACCAACCCTCGATCCACGTCGGGACTTCAGCGATTCTCCGGCCGTGGACCTACGACGACGCCCCGGCTGTCGTGGAAGCCTTTCGAGATCCGTCGATTCAGCGTTGGCACGTACGCCGCGCCGACTCGATCGACGAAGCACGGAATTGGCTCACCCAGTGGCGAGACGGGTGGGCAAGCGAATCCGAATGCCATTGGGCGATTGCCGCCCCCGAGACGAATGAACTCCTCGGCCGAATCACGGCAAAGGGGGTGAATTTGTGGGACGGCACTGCTGAGCTCGCGTATTGGATGACGCCAGCGGCGCGCGGCCGCGGACTCTGCACCCAGGCTGTAACCACACTGTCCGAGTGGGCATTCCGCGATGCCGGGTTTCACCGCCTGGAACTCGAACACTCGATCCACAACCCACGATCGTGCCGAGTCGCCACCAAAGCAGGGTTCAGCGAAGAAGGTGTTCGACGAGGCTCCGCCAGGCATGCTGACGGCTGGCACGACATGCACGTCCACGCCCGCCTACGCAGCGATCAACCTTCGACAACGACCCGCGCCGCGAGGGCAAGTGTCTGATCCACCAATTCCGCAACGCGCTGCGGCGCGACCGGTTCGAGGTCGAACAGAATTCGGTAGATGATCGGCGCCACCACGTGGTCCACTACCGAATCACCATCCACGGCGGCAGCTTCCGGCCAACGTGCGAGGATCACGTCGATCTGCGTTCGACAGAAGAAGGCGCACTTGAACTTCTTCGTACCGTCGGGCGCGTGCGTCTGATCGTCGCTCATCAGCACATCTCGCAGCGACGCGCGACCGACGGGCGCGGACATCTCCTCGAGATATTCCTGCGCCCAGACCGTCAGATCTCCTCGGAGTGAACCCGTTTCGCGAGGGTCGGCGTCCGGACGCAATCGCTCAATCGAGACATCGGCAAAAACTTCGTTGATGTCGCCCCAACGCCGATAGATGGTCGACGGGGTCACTCCCGCATCGGTCGCGATCATCGGCACCGTGATCTCGGCTCGATCACGCTGTTCCAGTAACTTGCGCGCCGACGCGTGGACGGCCTGTTGGATACGCGCACTGCGGCCACCGGGGCGCGGACCTGCGGACGGACTCATGATTCCAATACTAACGCAAAGATGTTGCATTAGGATACGGCCAGGCGTAGCGTCCCAAAAGCAAAGCATTTGCGTTTGAAGTCTTCATCACCCGCACGGGAAGCGCCACGACAATGACAACGACCACTTCACCACCGGCCGAGAGCACTTCGCGCCCACGCTTGGGGCGAGGCGTCGCTTTCACACTCATCGCCGTCATCATCGCCACGTTCCTGGGCGCCTCCGCGACCCCGACGCCGCTGTACGAGCACTACCAACAGTTATGGGGATTCTCCTCGCTGGCGTCGACGCTCGTGTTCGGCATCTACGCTCTCGCATTGCTCGCCACGCTCTTGACCGCCGGATCCCTGTCCGATCACATCGGCAGGCGCCCGGTCCTGCTCGGAGCACTCGCGCTCGAGGCAGTCTCGCTTGCACTGTTCGCCTCGGCCGACGGTTTGACCATCCTGCTCATCGCCCGGGTCGTACAGGGTGTTGCCACCGGCGCCGCAATCAGCGCTCTGGGTTCGGCGTTGATCGACCTCGAACGCACTCCTGGCCGCGGATCGATCATCAACAGCGTCGCTCCGACCGTGGGACTTGCCCTCGGAGCCGTGGGTTCGAGTCTCATCAGCGAGCACCTGCCACGACCCACCAGCACTGTCTACCTGGTCCTTCTCGTACTGGTCGTTCTCGAAATCCTCGGGGTTTGGGCCGCTCCCGAGACTTCGGGCGGTCGCCCCGGAGCTTGGCAGTCGCTACGCCCCACCCTTGCTGTTCCTCGCGAGGCCCGAACCATGATTGCGCTCACCGCACCGTGCCTGATCGCGGTCTGGGCACTGGGCGGTTTCTACCTCTCACTCGGACCGGCGCTGGCGCGCAACGCACTTGACGTTCACAGCTCGCTCATCGGTGCCATCATGGTCGCAACACTGACGGGATTCGGAGCCGCAGCGGTGCTCACCTTCCGCAAACTCGGCGGCCGAACCGTGATGCTGATCGGAACCACCGCATTAGTGCTCGGGGTGGCCGTCACACTCATCGGTGCTGAAACATCCTCTGCAGTATTGATTCTGGTCGGTACGGCTGTTGCCGGGATCGGCTTCGGAGCAGGATTCCAGGGAACCATCCGCACTGTCATGCCGCTGGCCGAGAACCACGAACGCGCGGGGTTGTTGTCCACCGTCTACGTCATCGCATATCTGGCCAACAGCCTTCCGGCATTGCTGGCCGGCTACCTGGTCGGCAAGGTGGGGTTGGTGGATACGACGCGTGGCTACGGAGCACTCGTCATGGTTCTCGCGGCCGCCGCACTGATCGGTCTGCTGGTCACCGGCGAGCGAAAGGTCGAAGCTGTCTCCGTGTCGGAGTAGGTGTCCCCCGATCGGTGGACACACCGTTCCTCCTGCACAGGGTCCAGGGAGTGGACATACGACATCGATCCGCTCCGACATAGTTGTCTTCGAGACAGACAACCGAACGCCCACCCGGACAAGGACATCAACGATGACGAACCCACGCTACGTAGTTGCCGCAATCACGGCTCTGGCCGCTGGTGCCCTCACTTTGGGGTTGAGCGGAATCGCCAGTGCCGGAACCCTTCCCGCGACCGGCAACACCATCACGATGACGATCAGCAACGACACCGAACAGACAATTCATCTCCAAGGCGCCGACAACCCCTACGGACAGTGGATGCAGAGCCCACGCCAGTCGCTCGCGCCCCACGAGACCGAGATCGTCACGGCATACAACCAGGACCCGCGCGGCCTGACCGTCGACGTCGTCTATTCCACTCACGGCGGCGGACAAGCCGTCTTCATGGCCAACGACTATCCGCAGTTCGACACCGACGGAACTCGCACCACCGACCGTGATCACTACTTCATCTCGAGCTACATCGACGGCTACTACCCGAACCTGAGCGTCGGGTACCACCTCAGTGCGGTGTGACTGCAGCAGTCGTCATAAGTAATCCATCTGCCTCTCAGACGCACTTGTTCTTGGACATTCGTCCGGCGCGCGGGGATTGTTGAACACAGCCCCGCACGACCAGGCACACGCTCCGCTGCCGGTGACCCGAAATCAACGGGAGAGGGAAAACCACAGTGCGACTACCCAACCAGTTTCTGATCTACGTCAGCGATGCCGCCTCCGCAGCAGCGTTCTACGGCGAATTGTTCGACGCGAAGCCTGAGGTCCTCAGCCCTCGGTACATGACCTTCGACCTCGGCGGCGGTGTGGTCCTTGCACTGTGGAGCGGCAAGTCACGCGACCTCGATCCCGCGACACCGCGCAATTTCGAAGTCGGCATGTTGGTCGACGGCGGGAGCAATGAAATTCGGGCGATCTACGACAAGTGGGTGGCCAAGGGTGTCGAGGTCGTCGAAGAGCCAAACGAAGATGTCTTCGGTCTGACATTCGTCATTTCAGATCTGGACGGAAACCGCCTCCGCGTAGCGCCCGCAGATCACTGAGCACTCAGCCCTTGACCTCGCCGTACCGGCGCAAGGCTTCCTCACGCTCATGCGCGTGATCGACGATCGGGTCCGGGTAGTCGACCGGGCGCATCGCCTTCAACGAGTGGACGGCCTTCCCGGGAACATCGCGGAGTTCGGGAACCCACCGACGGACGTATGTGCCGTCGGGATCGAACTTCTCTCCCTGCGTGATGGGGTTGAAGACGCGGAAGAAGGGCGAAGCATCTGTGCCCGACCCTGCAGTCCACTGCCACCCGTGCTGATTGGAGGCCAAGTCACCGTCCACCAGATGCGACATGAAGAACCGTGCGCCACGCCACCACGGAATGTGCAGGTCCTTCACCAGAAAAGACGCGACGATCATTCGCACCCGATTGTGCATCCAGTTCTCGGCAGCGAGTTGCCGCATGCCGGCATCCACGATCGGGAAGCCGGTCTTGCCCTCACACCAGGCAGTGAAGGCGGCGTCTGCGTCGACTCCCCCGTCGTGACGTAAACGGTCGAACTTGTCGTCGTAGTTTTTCCGCGCGCTGTCGGGGCGTTGAAACAGGATGTCTGCGTAGAAGTCTCGCCACGCCAACTGGCGACGGTAAGCCTGAGCGCCGTCGCCGAGTCGCTTGGAGAGATCTGCCAACATCGTTCGAGGATGGATCGTGCCGTACTTGAGCGGAATCGACATCCGGCTCGTGGTGTCGAGGTCAGGCCGATTTCGTTCGTCGTCGTACCGGTCAAGATCGTTCTCACAGTATTCTTTCCACTGTTCGAGGGCGCCGACCTCACCGACGAAATCGCTGACGGCGGCGGATGGCGCGGGGATACTCACCCGGCGCGGGCCACCGTCCTTGTCGCTCGGATCGAACCAACGGACCGTCTGCGCATCGGTCGACGCGGGGCCCCGCCAACCGTGTTCCATCCACTGACGGAAGTACGGCGTGAACACCTTGTACGGGTCACCGTCCGCCTTGGTGACGCGTCCGGGTGCGACGGCGTACGGAGATCCGGTGGCGATCAACTCCACCTGCTCCGCCACGGCCGCGTCGCGCCGTCGGCCGTAAGGTCCGTAGTCGGCACTGATGTGAACTTCTTCGGCACCAACGGATTCCGCTACACGGGGCACCACGTCCGCCGGATCACCTCGAACAACCATCAGTTTTCCGTCGAGTTGATGATCGAGCGCCGTCAAGTTGGCGAACAGTTGATCCTGACGGGGTGAGCCTGCCGGTCCGAGCAGGTTCTCGTCGAGAACGAACAAACCCAACGTCTGCCCGCCGGCATCCGACGCTGCACTCAGGGTGGGAAGGTCACCTACCCTCAGATCACGTCGAAACCAGACCACAGAGTTACTCACCCAGTCGAGCCTACCGATCAGATCCCAGAACGCATCCCACCGCACGAGCCGCAAGTTGCGCAGCTCTTTCTGCTGTCGGTTCGGAAGCGAGCCCGAGCAGTCGCTGCCGGTGCTCCTCCCCGAGCAGCAACGTGTACAACTGATCCGCACGCAGCGCAGCCTTCCGACCATGCTGATCGAGCAAAGTTTTCTCCAGAAAGGCAATCGACTTGGCCGGGCCGGATTCGTAGAACGCGGTAGCCAGTTCCGGGAACTGCACGGCCTCGCCGATCATCATGCGGTGCAGCGCAATCGAATTGTCGCTGTGCAGGGCGATGACGATGTCCACTGCAGCGGCGAGCAGGTCCGACTGGTCGCCACCGGCGTTCTCGACATACGCGTGCTGACGCGAAACAGCAGCAGCGAAGACCGCGGATTTGTCGCCGAAATAGCTGTACACGGTGCGCTTGGCGACGCCGGCCGCCGTGGCAATGGCGTCGATGGTCGTTCGAGCGAACCCGACTTCTCGAAACGAGTCGACCGCGACGTCGAGAATCTCGTTGCGTCGATCAGCTCGCTCCGCGTCGCTGGTTCTCCCACGTCTACGAGGTTGCTCCATCAAGTCCCCTGCTACCGTGCCACTCAATTAATGCTACGTTGACGTTTCATTATTTCGAACACTACAGGAGCACTGCATGACCGGACAACGACTCGTCCACGTCGCCATCGCCGACGACTGGGAAGCATGCAAGCGTTTCGGTGAGTACGAGGTCTCGACGCGCGGAATCAGTTACGACGAGGCAGGATTCATTCGCGCAACCACCCCGGACGCACTCGCTTCGGTGCTCGATCTGGTGTTCGGCGACCTCGCCTTGCCACTGATCGTCGCCGTCATCGACGAGGACGCCCTGACCTCAGCAGGTATCGACGTCGAGTGGGAGGCGGGAAAGCCCCGAATCCTCCGACCCCTACCGATGGACGAGGACACCGTGGTCGCCGAACTGGTCGTGGAACGCGTTGACGGGGTCTGGCCGATTCCCGACCTGACCCCGTACGCAAACCGCGCCGGCTAGACCAGCGCAGCCTCGGGTTCGACCACGGGGGTCAACGCCTTCTTCCGGCCGGCGGCGACGCACAGCGCGATCCCGACGGCAATCCAGCACACCAGCACCAGAAGTGGCGTGGCGGCGCCATGGCCGTCGAAGAACGCCATCGACCGGACGGATGCTCCTGCGGCTCCAGGTGGGAGCAGTTGCCCCAATGCACCCCAGCCCGCGGGCAACCACGCGGCAGTTGTCGCCATCCCCGAGAGTGGGTTTCCGACGAACATCATCGTGACGGCACCCAACGCGAATCCCTTCATCCCGAGCAGGGATTCGAGTCCCAGAATGGGAAGCGAGATAGCCGAAATGCCCACTGTGAGCGCGAGGGCGGTGAGTAGGTAGTTTCCGTCAATGCTGTTCGTGCCGAACTGCAGAATGGCAGTCAGTGCAAAGCCCGCGACAACCGCAACGCCGACGGCGCCCAGTACTCGCTTGACAATGCTGCGCGGAAACAGTTGTACAAGAACAACAGCGGGCATGATTCCACCGAACACCAGAGGCAAGGCCAGGGCTGTGAGCCCCGCACCGGTCGGGTCGTCCGCCGTCAAAGGCACAACGTCTTCGACGGGCACCTTCGCCCCCGATCTCTCCGCGAGCCCACTGGCCACACCGGTCAAGGTTTGGGCGATGGGGATTCCGCCTGCAGTCGCGATCAGTACGTGAGGACCAGTGGCATCAACGGCGATTCCGCCGACCACGTCGTGATTCCGAATCGCGTCGCGCAGGGCGTCGGCGTCAGCGAATTCTCGAGTATCGAAGGCGCCTTGCTTACTCGCCTCGAGCGAGGTGCTGATCTGTTCGGTTGCCGGAGCTGGACCGGTGATGCCCAACTTCAGTTCGTGCGGGCCACTGTTGACCGAGGGCAGTACGAAGGCAAGCAGCATCAGCCCGATCACGGCGGACAAGCCCAACACCACAGCCACCAACTTCTTGCGGTCCCGTGCTTCAACTTCGGCGTTCATAACTACCTTCCCTAAGTGGAGGTTTTTCCTCCACTATTTGTGGAAGATATTCCTCCGGTTATGATGAACTGTCAATACCGGAGGTGACTGTGCGAGCCGATGCACGTGAACGCAGGAACTCAATAGTCGACGCCGCACGAGCGGTGTTCACCGAGCGCGGGCACGACGCGCCCCTCGACGCAGTCGCAGAACTCGCGAAAGTGGGCATCGCCACGCTGTATCGGAACTTTCCGACGCGCGAGGAACTGGTGACCGCCGTCGCCGTCGCAACACTGACCGATGTCCGCGAGGCTGCCGACATCGCACTCACGGGAATGTCCGCCGACCCGACAAACGCGTGGCACTCGTTGGTGGACCGACTCGTGGAACTGCGCCTGGGTGCACTCATTCCTGCACTGGTGGAACGCAGTTTCACCGAGCTGGCCCCTGAAGTTCTGGCCGTGCGTGAGGTGACGAAAGCGAAGATGACCGCGACGATCGGCGCCGCTCAGAGCGCCGGACTGGTCCGCCCCGATCTTCAACCCCTCGAATTTGTCATGGCTCTGGCCAAACTGACGCGCCCCCAAATCGAATTGTCTGACGAGGCCATGCCGAACCTCGTCCCGCGGTTGGTCGCGGTGTTCATGGCCGGTCTACGTCCGGACGGTACCGAATTGCCGGTCTGATCGGCGAAACCCGACGTACCAGGCAAGGCACAATGGGGCTGTGACCGAGATACCGAAAATCCTCGTAGTCGACGACGACGCAGACGTCCTGACCTCACTCGAACGCGGATTGCGGCTCTCGGGATTCACCGTACTGACTGCAGTGGACGGCGCCGACGCGCTCCGCGTGATCTCCGACAAGCGACCGGACGCAGTGGTCCTCGACATCAACATGCCGGTGCTCGACGGCACCGGCGTGGTGACGGCACTTCGTGCCGCAGGCAACGAAATCCCGATCTGCGTACTCAGCGCACGCAACTCGGTCGACGATCGCATCGCCGGGCTCGAATCGGGTGCAGACGACTACATGGTCAAACCTTTTGTCCTTGCCGAACTGGTTGCCCGGATCCGCGCGATGCTCCGGCGCAGCAACACTCCGGCCGGCGATCACGTGGAGGGTACGAACTCCTTGCGCGTCGGAAACCTCGACATCGACCTCTCCGGCCGCAGAGTTCGTGTCGACGGCAAGGAAGTACCGCTCACCAAGCGCGAATTCGAGCTACTCGAAGTGCTCGCACACAATTCCGGCATCGTGCTCACTCGCGAACGTCTCCTCGAACTGGTGTGGGGCTACGACTTCGTCGCCGACACGAACGTCGTGGACGTCTTCATCGGCTATCTGCGTCGAAAGTTCGAATCCGGCGGTTCACCTCGTCTGCTGCATACCGTTCGCGGCGTCGGGTTTGTGCTTCGGGAGAACCCGTGAAGCGTCGCCGCTTCTCACTACGAACCCGCGTTGCCGCAGCCGCGGCACTGGGGGCGACGTTCATCGTCATCGCCCTCGGTGTTGTCGTTGCGTTGGCCATCGCTCGAAACAACCTGTCCCAGCTGGACCGTCGCCTCGAGACCGCATCGACAGTGATCGTGGCCAATGCGGCCACTGCCGGACCATTCCTGGGAGCATTCGGAGATGGCGGCGCATTTTCCGTGACCATCCGCTCCGACACCGACGGAACCGTCAAATCCAGCACCCCGACCCGTCTGCCCGAACTACCGGTCGGCTCGGCCACCGTCGATGTGGACGGCACCAAGTACCGGGCATACACCGCCGAGGCCGACGGCATCAATGCCCTTGTCTCACTGGCAGTTCCCTACGCCGAAGCGCGGGACATCACCGTCGACCAACAACGCCAGGTCGCTTTCTTCGGCGTCGGTGCCGTCGGGGCCGCTGCGGCTCTCGGGTGGTTGTTCGGTGGTCCGGCCGTGCGCCCACTCGTGGAATTGACCCGCCGAATCGCCCGACGCGATCCCGATCTCGCCACCGAAATTTCCGGCATCCGTGAAGCGGACGAGCTTGCCGCAGCAGCAGAATCGATGCTCAGCGATGTCGCCCGGGCACAGGCCGCGACCAACTCGGCCCTTGCCGCCGCTCGGGACTTCGCGTCCGCCTCAGCTCACGAACTCCGAACTCCGTTGACGGCGATGCGAACCGACATCGAGGTGTTGTCCATTCACGACCTCGATCACGAACAAAGACGCGAGATACTCACAGATCTGGCCCGCGCGCAGGGCCGCGTCGAATCAACTCTGCGAGACCTCGAGCGACTGGCGAAGGGTGAACTCTCGACTGCCGAGGATTTCAAGGACACGGATCTGACCGAGGTCTGCGACATCGCTGCCGACGACGCACGCCGACATCATCGCGGCCTCGACGTCAGCGTCGTCACCGTGGATTCTCCACTCCCCTATTGCATCCGGGCTCTTCCCGGCGGAATCCGGTTGATCCTCGACAACGCGATCACCAATGCCGTCCGCCACGGCGGCGCGAGCACCGTGCGCATCACCCTCGCACGCCCGACCGATTCACCGGACACAGTCACGATCACGATCGACGACAACGGTTGTGGAATACCGGCCGAGGAACGCTCGAGCGTCTTCGAAAGGTTCACCCGCGGGTCGACGGCAGGCAAGACGGGCTCCGGTTTGGGCCTGGCGCTGGTGGCGCAGCAGGCGGCCCTGCACGGCGGACGCACGACATTCCACGACAGTCCGCTCGGCGGGGCTCGCCTGCTGGTCGAACTCAGGGATCAACCCGGATCCGTTTAATCCCTTCAGGTCTCGATCAGCTCCCCGATCCCTGACGCTGTCACTTCGATAACCCGAGCGGATCCGATGTCGAAGAACAGTCCGGCGATACGCAGGCGACCATCCACACGGGCCTGACCGACCAGAGGATGCCGTTCGAGAGTCTGCAATTGGACTGCAACGTTGACCATTCCGAGCTGATCGACCTCCGAGAAACCCGCCTCGGCTGCAGCACGCGCGACCGGATGGCCGCTCGTGTACGCCTGCAGACTCGTTTCGGCGTGACGCAGCCATTCCCCGACAACTCCCGATTCCGACGAACTGTTCGTCAGGAGTGCTTGCATCGCTCCGCAGCCCGAATGTCCGCACACGATCACCGAACTGACACCCAACTCGTCGATCCCGAAGGCCAGTGCCGCTTCCACCGACGTATCGCGGCCGCCGGCAGGAACCAAGTTTCCGACGTTGCGCACAGTGAACAGGTCTCCTGGGCCACTGCTCGTGATGATGTTCGGCACCACTCGCGAGTCTGCGCAGGTGAGGAAAAGGGAGTCCGGATTTTGCCCGTCGCGCAACTGATCCATGTGTGGCCGTATCGCTTCGGCGCGATGGCGATGGTAGTTGGACACCCCGTCGAGAATGGGTCGCAAGGCTGGCGGGCTGCTCAGATTCCTTCCCGAAGCCTGTGGTTGCCAACTACCCCACGGAGCCAGCAATCCGCGCAGGTCGGTGACTGCGGCCCCGCGCTTGGGCGGTCCGGTGGTCGCGCTCTCCATGCTCACCGATCCGACTTCGTCGATAGTCACCGACCCACCTGCCAACTCGTACTGCCTCGCCCACTCTTCGATGACGTCGAAGACGGCGTGGTCGAGAAAGTCGACGGACAACTCGACCGTGACGTCGGACCGCGGCGGAATGCCGGCGAGCACCGACGTGAGCTTGGGCAGCACGAGGAAGGTGCACGACCCCTCGACCAGCACCCGCCACTTCCCGGAATCCTTGTCACCCAACTCTTCTGCCGTGACCGACGCACGGATGACACGCCACACCAGGAGGGCGATCGCCAGCGCCAGTCCGATGAGTACGCCCTCGAGCAGGTTCAGGAACACGACTCCGACCACCGTGATGCCGTACACCCACAGGTCACCGGTCCGCCGGGCCAACCGAATGTGCGCCAGCTTGACCAGTTGAATACCGATGACGATCAACAGACCGGCAAGCGCAGACTTCGGAATCTGCTGAACCAACCCGGCCAGCGCGGCCGAGAACAGCAGGATCCACAGGCCGTGCATGATCGACGACGCACGGGACTTCGCACCGGCTTCGACGTTGGTGGCGCTGCGCACGATCACTCCCGTGACGGGCAGCCCGCCGATCGCCCCTGACACCATGTTCGCAGTACCTTGACCGAGCATCTCGCGGTCGAAGTTCGAGCGCGGTCCCGAGTGCATCTTGTCGACGGCCACAGCCGAGAGCAGACTCTCGACGCTCGCAATCAGGGCGATGGTCAGGATGCCGGTTGCGACGCCGAGCCACTGGCCGTCCGGCAGGGCAGGAAGTCCGATCGAATCCAGCAGCGACCCGTCGAGAGCAATTCGCTCGACGTCGATCGGCAGCACGAGCGAAGCGAAAGTTGCCAATACGATGCCGACCAGCGCAGCCGGAACCTTTCGAACACCCGCGGGGAGGTAACGCCAGCCGACAAGGGTGGCGACGACGACGAGCCCGATCATCAAGTCCTCGACGTGCAAGGCACCGATCTGCGCGGGCAACTGCCGTAGATTGTCCAGCGCCGAACTGGCCGAGCTTCCGCCTAGCAACACGTGAACCTGTTGTAGCGCAATGGTGATGCCGATACCGGCGAGCATCGCGTGCACCACCACCGGTGCAATAGCGAGTGCCGCACGGGCAATTCGGCTGAGCCCGAACACGATCTGCAGAAGACCGGCGCCGACGGTGATCAAGCAGGTGACTTTCCACCCGAACTTGCCGATCAGTTCGGCGACCACCACGGTCAGTCCTGCCGCGGGACCACTGACTTGCAGCGGTGAACCTCCCACCGCTCCGGCCACCACTCCGCCGACGATGGCGGCGATCAGACCTGCCATGATCGGCGCCCCGGACGCGATAGCAATTCCCAGGGACAAGGGAAGCGCTACCAGGAAGACGACCAGCGACGCCGGCACGTCGTATCTGATCAGTTGCTCGAGATAACGCCGGCTTCCACCACCCGGCGGAGACGGATCCCCGACGACGCTCTCGTCTGCGGATGATTGTGCGTGCACTACGGACTGCGTCGACATAGATCTCCTCGCCGGACCCCGGATCCGGCTGCTGGGCAACATGTTCGAAGCGAATCGGCGATCGGTATCGCCGATCGACTGTGACCATGGTAACCGCGATTCCTTACCGTTCCCTTAGATGCGCACCCAGACGTGGTCGACGTCACCGCCGCCTGACGCTGTGACTCGAACCTGAACGTCGGTCCAAAAGATCGATCGAATTGCTTTAAACCGCAAGCATTCTGACTGAGACACCTCCCAGCGACCAGCGCACCTGAGTGGCATCGGCGATAATGGGTGGACGCTCAACCGCAACCACAACGATGTGAAGGCAGGCACCATGTCCGATCAGTACGTCGCCGCGCAGGACCGCTACGAAGCCATGCCGTACCGCCGGACCGGCCGGAGCGGTCTCAAACTCCCGGCGATCTCGCTCGGCCTCTGGCACAACTTCGGCGACGACGCACCGATCGACAACCAGCGCGCAGTTCTGCGACGGGCGTTCGATCTCGGAATCACCCACTTCGATCTTGCCAACAACTACGGACCTCCCTACGGAAGCGCCGAGACGAACTTCGGCAGGATCCTGCGTGAGGATTTCTCTTCGTACCGCGCGGAATTGGTCATCTCGTCCAAAGCCGGCTGGGACATGTGGCCCGGCCCCTACGGATTCGGCGGTTCCCGCAAGTACTTGCTCTCGTCTCTCGATCAGTCGCTCGGTCGACTCGGAGTCGACTATGTCGACATCTTCTACAGCCATCGCCCCGACGCCGAGACTCCGATCGACGAGACCGCAGGCGCCCTGATCAGTGCCGTCCAGCAGGGCAAAGCCCTGTACGCGGGTATCAGTTCGTATTCACCGGAGCGCACCCGTGAAATCGCCGCACTGCTCGCCGCTGCCGGGGTTCCGTTGTTGATCCACCAGCCGAGCTATTCGATGCTGAATCGGTGGATCGAACAGGAACTGCTTTCGGCTGTCGACGATCTGGGAGTGGGCGTCATCGCGTTCTCACCGCTCGCGCAAGGCATGCTCACCGACCGGTATCTGAACGGTGTTCCCGAGAATTCTCGTGCCGCCCAAGGCAAGTCACTCGACCCTTCGTGGCTGACCGACGACGCTCTCACCCACATTCGTGCGCTCAACGACATCGCGTCAGCTCGCGGCCAGTCGCTGGCCCAGCTTGCACTGAGCTGGGCACTTCGCGATTCGCGGGTCACCTCGGTATTGATCGGTGCGTCCAGCGTCGCGCAGCTCGAAGCCAACGTCGGCGCGCTCGACAATCTCGAATTCAGCGCAGCCGAACTGGCCTCCATCGATCAGCACGCCAAGGACAGCGGCATCAATCTGTGGGCAGAGGCCAGCTCGATCTGAGTGAGAACTCCAGCTAGAGCGCAGGCAACTCCACGTTCACGTGCTCGCCCTCTTCGAATACGGCCGAGGCCGGCCCGACGATCAAGGGATCCGGAGTACCGACTGCCCGGTGATCCTTGTTGGGATAGTCGAAGCTGGCGAGCACGTGACGCATCGCTTCGAGGCGGGCGCGCTTCTTGTCGTTGCTCTTGATCACCGTCCAGGGCGCATCCCCGGTATCGGTGTAGAAGAACATCGCTTCCTTGGCCTGCGTGTAGTCGTCCCATTTGTCCAGCGAAGCCAGGTCGGTCGGTGAGAGCTTCCACTGACGCACCGGGTCCGTTCGACGGGCAGCGAACCGCGCCAACTGCTCTTCGCGGCTGACCGAGAACCACAGCTTGTGCAGATGAATCCCGGAGTTGACGAGCATCCGCTCGAAGTCCGGGGTCTCTCTCATGAACTCGAGATACTGCGTCGGCGTGCAGTAACCCATCACACGTTCGACGCCGGCCCGGTTGTACCAGGACCGGTCCATCATCACGATCTCGCCGCCGCTAGGCAGGTGAGCGACATAGCGTTGGAAATACCACTGGGTGCGCTCGATGTCCGTGGGCTTCTCGAGCGCGACGACGCGGGCACCACGGGGATTGAGATGCTCTGTGAACCTCTTGATCGAGCCGCCCTTACCGGCAGCATCGCGACCTTCGAAGATGATGAGCACCTTCTGACCGGTTTCCTTGACCCACAGCTGCAGCTTGAGCAGCTCGATCTGCAGACGCCGCTTCTTCCGCTCGTACTCGCGGCGAGACATCTTCTTCTCGTAGGGGTAACCCTGCTTCCAGGCATCCGCGAACTCCGAAGGCTCCAGCACGCCCAGCTTGTGCTTGAGACTCGAGAGCTCGTCGATCTCGGCCGCATAGTCCTCGGTGACGGAAATTCTGGTCGACGGGGTCGGCAGGTCAGGAACCCGACCGTCCACACCGCTGGCGTCGGGGCTCATGAATACGCACTCCCTGTCGTCGAAATGAACGAACGTCCGGAAAGTGAATTTTACGCGCCGAAGCCCGCCGCCGCGGGGCCGAAGCGAATGTTGCTTGGCATCGAGGAGGTAACGACAGGTCCGGCTTCCCAGTCTCCGAACCCCCACGCGGTACCTTGATCGAGGTAACTGAGACGGTCAGTATCCCCGAGAGAAGAGAGTTCTGGCGAGATGCGAGTAGACGGACGGGAGATCCCGGTAACGGGAAGTCTCCTGCCACCACTGCACCGCCGTACAAGCGATATCATGCGGGTCGCCATCGCTGCCGTGCTGCTCGGCGGCGTTATCGCGGGATCTCTGATCACTCGAAGTCAGTGGGACGCCCTCGAGACGTCGGTGTCCAACATCGTCGGCGTTCTGTCGCCGAGCCTGTCAGACACCGTGTATCTGCTCTACGGCATCGCAATTCTGGCGCTACCGTTCGCCATTCTGATCGGACTGATCGTCGGTCGCCGATGGAAGTTGCTGGCCGGATACGCCGCCGCCGGCCTCTGCGCCGGTGTCGCGCTCTCCTTCACCGGAACGGGCCTCGCCGCGCCCAAGTGGCACCTCGACGTCCCGGACAGACTCGACGCCACGTTCCTGTCTCAATTCCTCGACGATCCACGATGGATCGCGATGCTCGCGGCGGTGCTCACCGTCTCGGGCCCGTGGCTTCCGAAAAAGTGGCGACGAGCCTGGTGGACGCTGCTTCTGCTTTTTGCTCCCATTCACCTGATCGTCAGCTCGATCGTTCCCGCCCGCTCGATGCTGGGTCTCGCGGTCGGGTATCTGATCGGCGCTGTGATCGTTCTGGTCGTCGGCACACCAGCCCTCGAAGTGCCGCTGGACTCGGCAGTGCGCGTACTCGCGCGGCGTGGATACCGGGTCACCACTTTCCGCGTCGTGAGCCCTTCCGGAATCGGGCCTCTCGTCATGTCTGCCGCCATCGACAAAGCACCGGACGATGAACCCTTCGACGAATTGATCGTCGAGTTGTACGGACAGAACCAGCGAAGTAGCGGAGCAATTCGACAGACATTTCGCTGGATCTCGTTCCGGAACCGGGAAACTCCTCCGCCCTACGGATCGCTTCGTCGTGCCGTCGAACACCGGGCGCTCATGGGCATCGCGTTCGCCGACATCGGTCTGGCCAGCTCCAAAGCCGTCGCCATCTCGGTCCTCGATCGCGGGTGGGAGATGTACGCGCGCCCGAGTCCTCGCGGCATCCCCCTGGCCGTCGCGGTCGAGAACCAGGCGGGCGAGGAAGAATCCACCAAACTGATCGACGCGCTGTGGCAAACACTGCATACCGCTCATGTGCACCAGATGGCGCACGGCGACCTGCGCGCTTCCGAGATTCGTGTCGAAGGCGGGACCATCCTCTTCGGCGGGTACGCATACTCCGAATTCGGCGCCACCGAAGTTCAGATGCAGTCCGACAACGCTCAACTTCTTTTCGCCACCGCATCACTGTTCGGCGTCGACGCGGCGGTGGACGCCGCGATTCGCGCGCAAGGCGCAGACACGATTCTCGCGGCGTCGGGCCGATTGACCACTGCGGCGTTGCCCAACCGCATCCGGCGGACCGTCGCGGATTCCGCGAAACTGATGACCGAGATCCGAGACGAGGTCGGTACGAAGAACGGGATCGAGAAAGTCGCTCCCGCACAGGTCACCCGGTTCAGTCGCAATCAACTCATCCAGCTCGTTCTGCTCATCGGTCTGGTCTACGTCGCCTATCCGTTCATCAGCCAGGTACCGGCATTCATCACCGAACTGAAGACAGCCAACTGGTGGTGGGCGATGCTCGGCCTCGGCGTCTCCGCGCTGACGTACGTCGGCGCAGCAGCGGCCCTGTGGGCGTGCGCGTCGTCGATGGTCAGTTACCGCAACCTCCTGATCATGCAGGTGGCCAACACTTTTGCGGCGACGACAACTCCCGCCGGAGTGGGCGGGCTCGCCCTGAGTGTGCGGTTCCTGCAGAAGGGCGGGCTCGGTACCGTCCGCGCAACGGCCGCTGTCGCGCTTCAACAGACGGTTCAGGTGGTCACCCATGTCGGCTTGCTGATCTTCTTCTCTGTCGTCGCCGGCCGCGATACAAATCTCTCGCACTTCATCCCCGGATCCACTGTTCTGTATCTGGCGGGCGGAGTCGCGCTCGGAGTTCTCGGCGCATTCATGTTCATCCCGAAGCTCCGTGGGTGGCTGCGCGACGATCTGCGTCCTCAGATCACCGAAGTGTTGGGTGAACTGAGCCAGCTCGCGCGAAACCCCACGCGTTTCCTCATCATCGTGGGCGGCAGCGCCGCAACAACTCTCGGTGCCGCTCTGGCGCTGTGGGCGAGCGTCGAAGCATTCGGCGGCGGAACGACGTTCATCACCGTCACCATCGTGACGATGATCGGCGGCACGCTGGCCTCGGCAGCTCCGACACCGGGTGGCGTCGGAGCCGTCGAGGCCGCCCTCATCGGCGGCCTGTCCGCATTCGGACTTCCTGTGAGCATCGCGGTCCCGTCGGTCCTGCTCTACCGAGTGCTGACCTGTTGGCTCCCGGTGTTCTGCGGTTGGCCGACGCTGCGATGGCTGCAGAAGAACGACATGGTCTGAGCCGTTCCCCTTTTACTGCCGGCGAACGATGTGCGCCGGCAGCGCTTCTCCGTCCTCGTCGACCCAGCCTTTGCTCTGCGCGTAATCGACCATCGCGGCAACACCTTCGACGTCGTCGAGGTACCAATGCGCTTGGTACTCGTCGAGGATCGGCGTGATCCGCCCGTCGCCACCGGATTCGGATCGGCGAAGTCCGTCGTGAAGGTCGGACCGGCGAGGAACGTGGTGTTGGGGCAGCCGTAGTGATCGTGCAAGGCCACCATGTGGATCATCTGGGTGCTGGTGGCCACCGTGACCTGGCAGAACGGCTACGAGTACGCGCAGGTGAGGCGTTCGCGCCGCTCTGCTGTGCGCCTTTACTAAGCCCCCGCGGTTAATAAAGGCGCACAGCAGGGATGGTCTTTACCCGCATAGCCGGGTCGTAGCGATAAGGCTGCGCCAATAGGATTCCGGCCAATCGCTTACGCAACCTCGACATCTCGGCCCGAACGGTCACCGTCTTGCGCGGATCGCCGAACAGCTGTGAGGCGAGCTGCGAGGCCGTGAGGCCCTCGGACGTCTGCGTCAGAGCGAGGAGGATCTGCGAATGGCGCGGGCTGAGGTCGATACTCCAACTTCCCATGGCCGAGGAGTATCGCAGTTCCATCGCATTCGGATCTCGCAGGTCCAATTCGACTTCGGCACAGACAGTTCCGGATGTCGGGTCCAGCTGAGGACGGATGAGCCAACCACCCGGAAGCGGCTCGCACATACATAAACCGAGCGACGGGAGCCAATGCTCGCCGCTGCTCATCACTTTCGGCAGCGCGATGCGGTAGATCGGCGCCATCGAATCCACGGCCGCGACCCAGCCACTACGGTCCACGACCACTGTCGGCTGACTCGCGCGAGCCAGTGTCGACGCCGAGATCATCCGGAGCTGATCCAATCCGATTCGATGCTTCTCCCGCAGTGCGGATTCCGCCAGCCTGGCCACACTGTCCACCAGCGCGAGAGTCGACGGGTGGACCGTGTCTGCTGCGCCGGCGACGTTGACGACGGCGATGGCCCGGCGACTACGCGGATCCCGAACCGTCGCTCCGGAGCAGGTCCACGGATGCTGCGAGCGTGAGTAGTGCTCGGCCGAGAACACCTGTACTGCCGAACCTGACGCCAAGGAAGTGCCGATCCCGTTGGTCCCGACAGCTTCCTCGGTCCACGACGCACCCTCGATCATCCCGAGCCGTTCGGCCCGATCCAACATTCGACTGGGCCCGTGTCGCCAAAGGATGCGCCCGTGGCGGTCCGCCACCACGATCAGACTCGCGTCGCCTGGGCCGACGAGTGGCGCCAGACCGTGCACCGCCACGTCGAAGATCTCCGTCATGCCGGCGGCGCGTCTGCCCTCTTCGATCTCGGATTCGCGGCCCGTCTTGGTGATCGAGCACCGCTCTGGATCGAGTCCGAGTGCGCGCAGACGCGACCACGAATTCGCGATGACGGAGCGCGGACGTGCAGGCGGCTTGCGCCCCGACATCGTCGCTTCGTACACGGATTCGAGAACACGTGCGTACTGCGCCGGGTCTTCACCACTACCCAGAGCCGGTTCGAGTCGATTCGTTGCGCCGATCACACTCCAGTCCTATGCGACGGGGTCACCGAAAGCGAGCGTTGCACCCGGTTGCAGCGTTGTCCGCGTGCGTGAACGTAGGACGGCGTTCGCGCACGCGGACTGTGCTCACGCGTTGAGGGGTCTCCCCAGCGCCGAGAGCACCGACTCGTGCATTGCCTCCGAGAGCGTCGGATGAGCAAACACGACCTCGGCGAGATCCTCGCCGGTGGCTTCGAGGGATCTGGCGATTCCGAAGCCCTGAATCTGCTCGGTCACATCCGGACCGACCATGTGCGCGCCGAGCAGTTCCCCGGTATCGGCGTCGAAGATCGTCTTGACGAAGCCTTCTGCCTCACCGATCGCCAATGCCTTGCCGTTCGCTTGCAGGTCGAAGTGCCCGACCCGCAACGTGCGACCAGAGTCGGCGCATTGCTTCTCCGTCAGACCGAGACTCGCTACCTGCGGGCGGGCATACGTGCAACCAGGAACGTAGTCGCGATCGAGCGGGTGAACGTCGGGCACACCGGCAAGCTTTTCGACGCACAAGACGGCCTCGTGACTTGCCTTGTGCGCCAAACACGGAGCGCCCGCCACGTCACCGATGGCGTAGATCCCGAAAGCACTGGTACGGCACCACTCGTCGGTGACGATCGCACCGCGCTCGATCTCGACGCCCACGGCCTCCAACCCGAGATCCTCGACGTTGCCGGTAATTCCGGCCGCCACCAACACCCGGTCCACGGTCAACGCCTGGACACCGTTGCTCGTCTGCACACTCACCTCGACGGCGTCGGCGCCAACGGTCACCGACGACACCGAGGCCCCGGTGTGAATCGTGATGCCCCGTTTCTCGAACTGCTTGCGAACGAAGCCGCAGATCTCCTCGTCTTCGACCGGCATGATGTGCGGTGCCATCTCCACGATGGTCACCTCGGTGCCGAGATCGCGGTACAGGCTGGCGAATTCGACTCCGATCGCGCCGGACCCGATCACGAGCAGCGACTTCGGCAGTTCCGTCGGGACGAGTGCGTCGAAGTAGGTCCACACCCGGTCGCCGTCCGGAGCGACACCGGGAATCGAGCGCGGCCGGGCGCCGGTTGCAATGATCACGTGGTCGGCTCGATACGTCCGATCTTCCACGGATACGACGCCCTTGTCCACCAGCTTCGCAGTGCCGGAGATGACGTCGACGGCGTTCTTCTTCATCAGATAGGCAACACCGCCGGACAACCGCTCCGAAACGCCACGGCTGAACGCCACCAACTTCGAGATGTCGAATTCAACAGACGCCGAACTGAATCCGTATTTGTCGAGTTCGCTCAAGGTATGCGCAACATCCGCGCCGTGAAGCATCGCCTTGGTGGGGATACAGCCCCAGTTGAGGCAGATACCACCGAGGCGATCACGTTCGACCAGCGCAACGCTCAACCCCAACTGGGCAGCCCGGATCGCCGCAACGTACCCACCCGGGCCGCCGCCGATGACAAGAACGTCATACTTCTGAGACGTATTGCTTTCCACCACAGCCCCTTACACCAACATCAGCGCGGGAGACGCAACAAAGCGCTGGAGTTCCCGAAGGAAGGTTGCACCCAACGCTCCGTCGATCACCCTGTGATCGCACGAGAGAGTCACGGTCATCAGCGTCCGAACCGAGACGGTGTCGCCGACCACCACGGCCCGCTTCTCCCCCGCACCAACGGCGAGGATCGCGCCCTGGGGCGGATTGATGATCGCGTCGAAGGCCTTGATCCCGAACATACCGAGGTTGGACACCGTGAAGGTCCCACCCTGGAATTCTTCGGGACGGAGTTTGCCGGTCTTCGCCTTGGTGGCCAACGAGAGCACCTCACCTGAGATGTCCGCCAACGACTTGGTGTTCGCACTGTGCACGATGGGCGTGATCAGCCCGGTCGGAAGTGCAACTGCCACCGAGACATCCGCCGACGCGAATCGAAGAACCGATTCGTTCGCAGCATCGAACTGAACGTTCACGTCCGGCACCTTCATCAACGCAGCGGCGCAGGCTTTCACGATGAAGTCGTTGACCGACAGCTTGACCGCCGGGACGGACGAATTGATCTCCTTGCGCAGAGCGAGGAGCGCATCGAGCTCGAGATCCGTCGAGAGCCGGAAATGGGGAGCCTGCTGCTTGGACGCCTGCAACCTACCGGCGATTGCCGATCGCATGGGTGTGAAAGGAACTGTCTCGTAATCGGGTTCGACGGCAACGGTTCCCGTCTCAGCCACCGGGTCTGGCAGGAGCTGCGCGGAACGGGCGGCGTCGTGCACGTCGGCGACGCAGACGCGCCCCCTCGAGCCCGTCGGACGACAGTCATGCAAATTGACGCCCAGCGATCGCGCAGTTCTGCGTGCGACCGGGGTGGCCGGCACGGCGCTGTCATCGATAGTCGATCGCAGCGGAAGTCCGGATCTCGTGACCGTCGCCGCGGGCGCAACAGTGCCACCGGCATCGCGAATCGCGTCGTCGATGTCTCGGACACTGACCCGGCCGAGTGGGCCCGTACCCACCACGGCGGCGAGATCGATTCCGAGTGCTTCGGCACGTCGGAGTGCGCGAGGACTAGCAAACACGTCACTCTGCGTCGTGCCCTGTAGAACGCTCGGTACGACGGTGCTTGGTGCGACGGTGGCGCCGGTTGGTGCAGGTTTCGGTGCAACAACCACCTTCGCAGCCGGAGTCGGCAGAGGTGCCGCGGGAGCCGCCGGCGCGGCAGCTGGTGACAGTGACGGCTCTTCCGCCGGCGCGGTTGCGCCGCGCGCGGCGAGGAACTGCTCGATCTCCGCATCCGTCGTGGACGCGTCGGCGGACACACCGATCACGGCACCGACGGGCAGAGTCTGCCCCGGTGTGCCGACGATCTTGCGGAGAACACCGTCGAACGGCGCCTCCAGCTCGTTAGTGATCTTGCTGGTCTCGATCTCACAGATCAATTGGCCCTTGGTGAAGGAGTCGCCTTCCCCGATGAGCCAGGCGTTGACCAATCCCTCCTCCATGGAGAGCCCCCATTTGGGGATGTCGATAGCTTTGATATCCGCCATGATCAGGCTCTCACCAGCTTGCGAACCGACTCTTCGATGCGCGCCGCGTCAGGCAGCCAAGCAGTTTCGAGGGTCGGTGAGAACGGAACCGGCGTGTGCGGCGGCGTGATCAGTTCGATCGGCGCTTTCAGGTAGTTGAAACCCTTGGTGGCGATCAGCGCGGCCACGTCGTGCCCGAAGCCGCAGCGCGCGGCGGATTCGTCGACGATCACGACGCGTCCGGTCGACGCGACGGATTCGAGGATGCCGTCCTCATCCAAGGGAGAGACGGTACGAGGATCGACGACCTCCACCGAAATACCCTCTGCTGCCAGCTTGTCCGCAACATCGTTGGCGCGGTTCACCATCGCGGACAAAGCGATGATCGTGACGTCGTCGCCCTGCCTGGTGTAGTTGGCGACGCCGAACGGAATCGCGTACGGCTCGTCCGGCACTTCGCCCTTGAGGTCGTAGAGAACCTTGTGCTCACAGAAGACGACGGGATCGTCGTCCCGGATAGCTTGGATGAGAAGACCTTTGGCGTCGTAGGCATTGGACGGAGCGACCACCTTCAGACCAGGCACCGCCGCGAACACGTTGTACGGGGACTGAGAATGCTGTGCAGCGGCGGAGAATCCTGCGCCGATCATGCCTCGCACCACCAGCGGAGTTCTGGCCTTGCCACCGAACATGTAGCGGAACTTGGCAGCCTGGTTGTAGAGCGCGTCGTAGGAAACTCCGAAGAAGTCCATGAACATCAACTCGGCGACCGGCCGCAGTCCGGTCAGTGCGGCTCCGGCAGCCATTCCGATGATCGCGGATTCGGTGATCGGGGTGTCGATCACACGCTCCGATCCGAACTCCGTCCACAGGCCCTTGGTGACACCGAGGACACCGCCGAACGCCTCGATCTTCTTCGTCTCCAGGTCGGGATTGGTACCGGCATGCCCGCCGCGTACGTCCTCACCGATGAGGACGACGCTCGGATCTCGTTGCATCTCTTGGGCGATGGCCTCTTTGACGGCCTCGCGGTAAGTCTTCTTCGACACGTTCTTGGCTTCCACGCTTGTCATCTCGGGCTCCTCAGTACGACACGTAGACATCGGTCAGCAGATTCTCGACGGGCGGATACGCCGCGGCGCGCGCCTTCGCGACCGCCTCGTCCACCAACACTCGCGACTGCTCGTCCACCGCGTCCAGATCAGCGGCGCTGACCTTCTTCGCGTCGACACTGCTACGGAAGTTCTTGAGCGGATCTTTGGTTTCCCGCAGTTGCGCAACCTGTTCCGCTGTGCGGTACAGCTGCGCGTCGCCCTCGAAGTGGCCGTGCCAACGGAATGCCGCCGCCTCGATCGTGGTGGGTCCACCGCCGGTCCTGGCACGCTCGGATGCTTCCGCCATTGCGTCGTAGACCGCGAAGAAGTCGGTGCCGTCCACCTTGACGGCAGGCATGCCGAAGGATGCGGCGCGCGCCGCGATGTCGGGTGCACCGACGGCGTAGTCGGTTCCGGTGGCTTCCCCGAATCCGTTGTTCTCGATCACGAAGACGATCGGAAGATCCAGCACCACAGCCATGTTCATCGCCTCGAAGACGGTTCCCTGGTTGGATCCACCGTCACCCGTGAACGAGGCTGCGATGACTCCGTTTCCGAGCGTCTTACCACTCAGTGCTGCACCGATCGCCAACGACGGTGCGCCGCCGACAATCGCGTTGGCGCCGAGCATTCCCACGGACAGGTCGGCGATGTGCATCGAACCACCCTTGCCGCGACACAGGCCGTCGTCCTTGCCGAAGATCTCCGCCATCATTCCGTTGAGGTCACAGCCCTTGGCAATGCAGTGCCCGTGACCGCGGTGTGTGGATCCGATGTAGTCGGCGTCGCTGAGGTTCTCGCACACTCCGACGGCGATGGCTTCCTGGCCCGAGTAGAGGTGAATGAAGCCGGGGATGTCGCCGGTTGCATTCTCTTCGTGCAAGCGATCCTCGAAGGCACGGATACGTGACATCTTCTCGTACGCCTTCAGCAATGCTTCCCGACCCAACCCTGAATGAGGCTTGGCCCCGGTCTTTTTCGATCCTGGCGTTGTCGGCTTCTGCGCCGTCCGTTGAACCACCGTCACACTCCTCGTTCTCGATCACTCGTCGCCATGCAGTGTCGTTTAGGTCACGGACGAAGAGAAAGAGTTGCGTACGGTTGCCGGGAGTTGCGAAGGGTTGCAGCTGTTGACTTTCGAGCGTTGATTCAGGTGCCGCTGAGGCAGTCGCGTCTGATCTTGACCAACTCCACAAAAAATCGGCCGGGACGCAGCGTCCCGGCCGATCATTGGTGTCTCAAACTCAAACCTGTCCGACAGTAACTCCGGTGCGAACGTCCGGTGCACCGAGGCGCGCCGCATCAGCCGTCAAGTCATCGGGCTGCTCCTGCGATTCCCGCTCGGCTGCAACGCGCAACCGGTAGTGCTCGATCTCCTCGGCAATGTGCTCGGGTGTCCAACCAAGCACGGGCGCAACCAGTTCGGCCACTTCCGCGGCTGCCGCGTCGCCACGGTCGGTCACCTCGATGGAGATTCGAGTACGACGGGTCAGGATGTCGTCGAGATGCTGTGCACCCTCGTGGCTCGCAGCGTAGTGAATCTCTGCCTTGAGGTACTCGGGAGCAGAGTCCAACGGTTGCCCCAGTTCCGGTCGCGCCTCGACGAGTTCGAACAACTCGTCAGCCAAAGTGCCGTACCGACCCAGTAGGTGCTCGATGGTCGAAACGTGCAGACCCGTGCGCTCAGCGGTGAGATGCCGATTGTTGTGCGCGGCGAAGTAGCCGTCGGCACCCACCAGTTGGATACGCTCGGTGCAGGACTTCGGCACCTTCTGTTCCAATCCGTGCACCGCGGAATCGACAGCGTCCTTGGCCATCACGCGGTAAGTGGTGTACTTGCCACCGGCGACCACCGTCAAACCTCGGACCGGACTCGACACCGCGTGCTCACGCGAGAGAGTGCTGGTCGAATCCGATTCGCCGAACAGCAACGGACGCAACCCCGCGTACACACCGACGACGTCCTCGTGCGTCAACTCGTCCTGAAGGAGCTTGTTGACATGTCCGAGGATGTAGTCGATATCGCTTCGGCTCGCTGCCGGATGCGCGAGGTCGAGGTTCCAATCGGTGTCCGTCGTACCGATGATCCAGTGGCTTCCCCACGGGATCACGAACAGCAGGCTCTTCTCGGTCCGCGTGATGATCCCGGTCGAAGAATTGATCCGGTTTCGCGGGACAACCAGGTGCACGCCCTTGGAGGCACGAACCTGGAATTGTCCTCGTCCACCGACCATTTCCTGAATCTCGTCAGTCCACACGCCGGCCGCGTTGATGACCTGGCGAGCACGGATCTCGAAGGCGCGACCCGTTTCCAGATCCACGGCCTTCACTCCGACGACGCGGTCCTCCTCACGGAGAAAACCGATGACGCGAGTGCTGTTGACGCACAGGGCGCCGTACTCAGCCGCCGTGCGCGCCAGCATCATCGTGTGGCGGGCGTCATCTACCTGACCCTCGTAGAACTTGACCGAACCCCTTATAGCAGAACGCTTTCCGGAAGGGAACGATTCGAGAGTCTTCTTCTTGCCCACATGCTTGTGGTGTGAAGGAACCCCACGGCCTGCGCCCATCACGTCGTAGACGCCGATGCCCAGACCGACGTACGGCCGGTCGATCAACTTCTCGAGCGGGTAGATGAACGGCACCGGCTTCGCGAGATGCGGGCACAGCGAGTTCAGAACCAGCGACCGCTCACGCAGCGCCTCGAACACGAGCGCAAAATTGAACTGCTCGAGGTAACGCAGTCCACCGTGGAACAACTTGCTGGACCTGCTCGAGGTTCCGGACGCGAAGTCGCGAGCCTCCACCAAGCCCACCTTCAGACCGCGGGTTGCGGCATCGAGCGCGCTACCCGCACCGACCACGCCACCGCCGATGACCAGGACGTCGAGTTCGGTTTCTTCCAACTTCTTCAGCGACTCCGCCCGCGAGGACGGACTCAATGCTTGTGCTGTGCTCATGAAAACTGTTCCTTCACTTGAAAATAGGTAGAAATGCGGGCGCCGCGATCAGTCTGCGTCGACCCAGTCCAGCGTCCGAGTGACGGCCTTCTGCCAGCCTGCGTACAACCGGTCACGCTCCGCCGAATCCATCGACGGCGTCCAACTCTTGTCCTTCGCCCAGTTGCTGCGAATGTCGTCCTCGCTCTCCCAGTACCCGACCGCGAGACCAGCGGCGTATGCGGCACCCAATGCCGTGGTCTCCGCAACGACAGGGCGGATCACCTCGACGTCGAGCAGATCGGCCTGGAATTGCATGAGGAGTTCGTTCGCGACCATTCCGCCGTCGACCTTGAGCACCTTCAAGTCGACACCCGAGTCGAGGTTCATCGCCTCGATCACCTCACGGCTCTGGTACGCAGTCGCTTCGAGTACCGCCCGGGCAAGGTGCCCCTTGTTCACGAACCGGGTCAGACCGACGATCGCGCCGCGTGCATCCGCGCGCCAGTGCGGTGCGAACAGACCCGAGAACGCGGGCACGAAGTACGCGCCGCCGTTGTCCTCCACGGAGCGAGCGTTCACCTCGATGTCAGCCGCATTGTCGATCATGCCGAGATTGTCGCGAAGCCACTGCACCAGCGAACCCGTCACGGCGATCGATCCTTCCAGCGCATAGACAGTGGGCTGCTCGCCGATCTTGTAACAGACCGTTGTCAGCAATCCGTTCTTGCTCATCACCTTTTCGGTGCCGGTGTTGAGGAGCACGAAGTTGCCGGTTCCGTAGGTGTTCTTCGCTTCTCCGGGCGAGAGGCAGGCCTGGCCGAAGGTTGCAGCCTGCTGATCACCGAGGATTCCGGCGATCGGCACGCCGGACAGGGTGCCACGTTCACGGACGAATCCGAAGACCTCGGACGAGCTGCGGATCTCGGGAAGCATGGACTCCGGAATTCCCATGTCGGCACAGATCGCCGAATCCCAAGCGAGAGTGTCGAGATCCATCAGCAGGGTGCGCGAGGCGTTGGTCGGATCGGTGGCGTGCACTCCGCCTTGGACGCCGCCGGTCATGTTCCACAACACCCAGGTGTCCATCGTGCCGAAGCACAACTCACCGGCTTCGGCCTTGTCGCGAGCGCCCTCGACGTTGTCGAGGATCCACTTGACCTTGGGGCCCGAGAAGTACGTTGCCAACGGCAGTCCGGTGACCTCGGTGTACTTCTTGGGACCGTCTTCGCCCGCAAGCGCCGTGCAGATCCGATCAGTGCGCGTGTCCTGCCAGACGATCGCGTTGTAAACGGGCTTTCCGGTTGCTCGTTCCCAGACCACTGCCGTCTCACGCTGATTGGTGATTCCGACGGATGCGATGTCGGCTGCGGTCAGGTCTGCATTGGCCAGGGCGCCCGCCGTGACATTGCGGACGTTGTCCCAGATCTCGATCGGATCGTGCTCGACCCAACCCGCCTGCGGGAAGATCTGCGAGTGCTCATGCTGTTCGACGGCAACCACGTGCCCACTGTGATCGAAGATCATGCAACGAGTGGAGGTGGTTCCCTGGTCTATCGCGGCTACGAACTGCGCCATCGTGCTACCCCTTTGGTGTCGAAGAAAGTGCGAAAGATTTACTGTCAGAGATGATGATTCGCCATCACGCCGGTATTGTGGCCGGCTCCTCGGCCGCCTGCTCCACCGATTCGTCAGGCAGGAATCGTCCAACCAGCTTGTCGTAGAGGAACACCCCGATCGGAGCGCCGATCAGCGGTCCCACGATGGGCACCCAAAAGTACAAACTTCCGTACTGATCCCGCCACGCACTGCCGTAGCCAGTGAGGTACGACGCCAGTCGCGGGCCGAAGTCACGGGCCGGATTGATGGCGTAACCCGCGTTGGTCGCCCAGGCGAATCCGATTCCCACCACGATCAATCCGACGACGAAGGGCGCCAGATTCGCAAGCGGCGGAGTGCCGCGGGAATCCGTCACGGCAACGATGAGAAACAGCAGGATGGCCGTACCGATGATCTGATCGATCAGTGCCGAGCCGAGACTGACCGGAAGCGTTCCGTTTCCGGGCATGGTCGAGAAGATCGTCTGAGTGGCCGTGGTGTGTCCGGGATCGATGGCGTTGAGCATGTCGTTGTAATTCCATCGAACGATCAACGCCGCCACGAAGGCTCCCGCAGTCTGCGCCAGCGTGTATGGCAGCACCTTGCGCCAGGAGAAGTCCCGGAAGATCGCGAAGGCGAACGTGACAGCAGGGTTGAGATGAGCACCCGTCGCCCGGCCTGCTACATAGATGCCGAACATCACGCCGAGCCCCCAGGCCCACGCAATGCTGTCGTGCCCACCGAGACCCCCTGCGCTCCCGCCGGACACCACCTGCGCCACCACTCCGACACCGAACAAGATCAAGATCATCGTTCCCGCGAACTCGGCCGCCAATTCACCGAGAAGCCCCAATCGCTTGGCTTTCTCCATCCCCACCCTCACTTCGTTGTGATGCATGTCATAGTTTGGACTGCTGCATTCGTAGCGTAAGGCCCTTTGCACATTCACGCATAGCTCATGCACATATGTGCAAATTGCCAATTGACGCACCGTAACGCGGGTAACAGACACACTTCAGGGACTTTGCGTGATCGCACGGTTCAGCCTGGTCCTACTCGGATAAGATTCGGTTCAGTGCTCTTGCACGTACGTGCAGACAGGACGAAACCATGGAAACTCCCACTTCCGACTCCCCAACCTCCGACCCGGCGGACCCACGAATCGCCGACGCCGTTCAGGCCGCTCGCCTCTACTACTTCCAAGATCAGACGATGGCTGCCATCGGGCGCGACATGGGAGTCTCCAGATCCACCGTCTCCAGGCTGATCACCTACGCACGCACTTCGGGACTCGTCGAGATCAAGATCAGCACGCCGCACGGCCAGGCGCCTCGCATCGAACGCGAGTTCTCGGAACGGTACGGAGTACGCGCGCACGTAGTGACCGTGCCGGAACTGGTGGGGGATCTCGAGCGACTCGAGAAGGTCGCTACTTTCGCGGGGCGCCTGTTGGCCTCGTTCTTCGACAGCGACATGGTGATGGGAATCGCCTGGGGAACCACTCTCAGTGAAGTCAGCAAGCACCTCGCCCCCAAACGCACGTACAACTCCTACGTCGTGCAACTCAACGGTGCTGCCAATACCCGCACCACGGGAATTTCCTACGCCAGCGACATCATCAGAACCATCGCCGACGCCTACGGCGCTCTGCCACAAGGATTTCCGGTCCCTGCATTCTTCGACTACCCGGAAACCCGGGAACAGTTGTGGCGCGAACGTAGCATCAAGCGAGTACTGGACATGCAGAAGCGAATGGACCTGGCGGTCTTCAGCATCGGCGTCCCGGGTGGCAACGTACCGAGTCACGTCTACACCGCCGGATACCTCGAACCCGATGAAGCAGAAGCACTTCGACGCGACGGAGTGGTCGGGGACATCGCAACTGTGTTCTTCCGGTCCGACGGGAGCTATCGCGGCATAGAACTCAACGAGCGCGCGAGTGGACCGCGACTCGACCTTTTCGAGAAGGTCGCCAGACGCGTGTGTATCGTCGCCGGAACAGCAAAACTGCCCGCCCTGGAGGGAGCACTACGGGGCGGGCTGATCACCGACCTGATCATCGACGACGTCAGTGCCACCGCGCTGGTGTCCTGACCGCTGAACCAACGTCTCGGTTCCGTCGAGCAGAAGGCCCAGCGAGAAACCGAAATCGAAAGCATCATCGCCGGCGGCCTCGCCCTCCGGACTGCCGTCCTCGAAGCCGCCCTCCTCGATTGCAGCACTGAGGTAGGGAAAGTCCTCGCGGTAGAGGAGCACGACAACTCCGGATCGATACTCGAACCCCAGATCCCCGGACAGCACGACGTGCGGGCGCCGGGATTCATTGTGCGTGGTTACAAATTCGGTTAGGTAGGCGGCACATTTGCGCCATCACAGGCTCGGCCAGGTTCACAGAAGACGTAGGAACACGAACATGATTGGAGAAACATCTCAGCACCTTCAGGGATGTCTGTCCGATCCGATGTCTACAGACGCGGTCCGCGGCGTTGCTGTTCGTGTTCGATCGTGTTCGTGCTCGGCGCGGCGTCGGCTTTGTTTTCGGGTCGGGCGCGCCGGCCACTGAGGTGATGTCGGTGATGGTGTAGCGCTCGCGGTATGCCTGGATTTCGGGGGCGCTGCGATCCCACTGCGCTGCCAGCTCAGAATGGTCGCTTTCGGTCACAAAGCGACGCAGGTCGCCGCCTCCTAGCTGGCGCGGCCCCGGACCTTCAGTTACAAGTTGGTGATCCGTAATCATGTCGTGACGGTGACGCGCACCACAAGCCAGCCCGCCTAACTTTGCCCTGCTCAGAAGCATGGTTGCGCTTCAGACTTCTCTCCCGAATCTCATTTCGCGGCCCTTTCAGCCTCGGTACCACCATGCAAAAATCGGGATGATTGGTACGGTCTGCCGACAAGTTAGTATTCAGCTATCTGTGATCAGGGGTATCGGATGAAATGGTTGCCTGCTGTATCCGCCTTTGTCGGCGCTGTGGTGGTCGTCGGCCTTGTCGCGGGGTTGTCGCCGACGGTCGCGGAAGCAGAAACACCGGCTGAGCGTTGCTCTCGTGAGACCTCGGCGTACAACAGTGCGTGGGCTGCCAGCTGGGCCGCTTCTCATCCAGGCAATCCTGGGCCGGCACCTGCGCCGCCGGTGCCTTACGTGTGCGTCGATCCTGGTAGCCCTCCGACAACGACGTCGTCACCTCCGACAACGACCCAGGGGCTGCCCACAGCCCAGTCCCCGGGCGGCGGGCCCAATGCAGGTGCGAACGCGCCGACGAATTGGCCGACGTACAACGGAACCCCTATCGTCCCGGTCCCCGGGGTTTCCACGTCTGGCGATCCGGTCGTTCCGACGACCGGTCGTGCGCCCGAAGGTTCTGCGGCTCCGACGCCTACGGGCGACCCCTCCGGAGCGGTAGAACCTACGACACCACGCGATTCTGCGAATCCGCTCTCCGGGGAAGGCGCTTCCGCACCGAATAAGATCGATCCATCCCGCGAGGCGCTTAACCAGGTTGCGGGAACGTACTCGTTCCGAATGGGCGACAGCGGCCAGATATCGATGATCGGTTGCTGGTCCTGGTCCTGCGTATTCAACGGCGCCGTGTGTGCTGTGTCTATTCTCAACATCATCGTTCCGATTCTGAAAGTCGCCCGAATAGCAAAAATTCTTGCTCAGATCGCGAAACGACGTGCGGATCTCGCATGGCAAATAGACGAGATTATCGAAAAGATTGAACGGAATCCCAGCCCGTACTCGATCTGGAACATATTAAAGGGGCAACCCGATATCCTCTCTCTTATTCAGGAGCTTTTGGGAATCGGCGGCGTCATCAAAACTTGCGGCCCATTCCTGGATGAGGCTTTCGGGGACGATGGCGGAAACGGCGACGGCGACACCGGCGACGGCGACGGAGCCGGGAACGGCGCAGGAAACGGCAACGGCGACGGTGCCGGCGGACAAGGCGGAGAAGCGGCCCCCACCACCGCGCCGCAGCAAACCCAGCAGGCTCAACAGACCCAAGCCCCCCAACAGACCTACACCCCGCCGCCGCAGACTCAGCCCCAGACTCAGGAGCCTGAACCCACCGCGCAGACTCCGCCGCCGACCGTCGAATCGACCCCACCGCCGACCGCAAAGCCACATTCCTGCGAGCCCTGGCCCACGTGCGCCCTCTGACCTGAGATCACGACATGCGAAAGGAGTTGAACGACATGACCCGTGACACGAAAACCTCCTCGGAAACAGTTGTGGACGAGGCTTTTCCATCGGCAACGGCGAACCCAACCCGCCGCCGGAAGACTGCAATTATCGGCGCCGTAGTGGCGCTACTCGCGGTAGTTCTCGGCATCGCGCTGATCGCGGCAGTGCGTGATGATTCCGATCCGGTAGTCGATCAGGACGCAAGACTTGGGCAAGCGGTCGACGGCATGTACAGCGATCTGCTGCGCGGTGATACGCGTAGCGCGTATCAGTACCGTTCGGAGCGTTGCCGCCGTGCCCTGAACGAGGAGCAATACAACGATGCGATCACCGAACTCTTCGAAGGACAAGACACCGGCAAGGGATCGATCGAATACCGCGTCACGACTCGTGCCCCCGGTCAAGCCACTGTCGATATCACCTTCGACGGGATCGACGTACCGATCCTCGAAGGATATTCCAGACTCTGGACGTTGGAGAACGGAGATTGGAAATACGACAGTTGCGAATAGATATCTCAGGTGTCCTAAAGTTCGCACGTCTACTATGATTTGTGAAAGTATCATTTCAGAACACATCTTTGGAGGTGAACGATGAAAATTCTAGATCTGTCGGAAATTTTGATGGGGCTCTCTGCATTATTGTTTTTCATATATTCGATCTGGCAGTTGATTGGCGGATCGAGCACCTTCATTGTCTACGTCATGCTGGTATCGAGCCTGGTGTTGTTGGGCAGAATTGTCTATCTCGTCGTCAAGGGACGAGTTGACCCCGATTTCCGCAGAGAGCGATAACGAGGAGAACTAGAGTGCGCCTGTTCGATCGAAAAATCAGTGCAGGGATCACCCTGCTCCTGTGTGTGTCCGTCGCACTGGTGGCGGGGTTCGCATCGGTGTGGCTCTTCGGTGACTCGAAGGACACCGACGACGGCAGTCGGACGGGATCGATTACCTCCGCCGACGCCGAACAGCCTGTGGAATTTGCTGTGCAGTCGGTCGTGAACGCGTACAACGCCGGTGATTGGGAGGCGGTCGCGCAGGGAAGCTGCGGCGACGTCGCGGCCCGAACCTTGGAGGAGTCACGAGGCGGTCTCGCAACGAACAGAGCTGACGACGAGGTCCGCATCATCGGGCTGGACGACTTCGAGTTCACCACGGTCGACAGCGCAATGAACGCGTACACGTTCGCGCGGGTGACGATCGGCCGCCCCGACGACCCTACCGGCGATGCCGACGCTGTCGCTTTCTTCGCCCTGCTCGATTCCGGGGACGGTTGGAAGGTGTGCACGTCGCAGATCGTGAGCACGACTGGAATTTAGCTCTGAGTTCATTCGCAGAACGAGACAACCCTGTCAGCATGGCTGGCTGGGTTGTCTCGTTGTCGCTGAGAAGAATTGATGGCTTCGCGCGTGTGGATCCTCTTCCCGGCGTGTGAACCACTGATCGAATCTCGGTTGATAGGAAACGCGCCAGGTCTCGAAGACCTGGCGCGTTTGCTGCTCAGTTGGGGCAAATAGGTCAGTCAGTTGTTGGCGTCGGTCTTGACGACCTCGCCATTCCTGTCGACAACCTGCACCTTCACCTTGGCGGTGATGGGTCCGATTTTGGAGGCAGGCTTGTCGGCGGCGTAGCCGAAAGTGTTGTCCTTCGACGACTGGCGGCCGGTCATGGTCCTGGCTTTGCCGTTGGGCATCGTGAGCCTTCTTCACAGCTCTTCGATGAACTCAGCGTACGCGACTTCATCCCATCGGATGAGGCAAGCTATGCCAGTTTTGATCGGCTCGACGGGCGTGGCGGCGCTGAGACTACGGATTGCTCCGTCAGGCGCGATCTCACAGGTGTCGTAGAAGTAGATGTCCTGATCGTAGGGGTCACAAGAAAGCCCCACACCTGATGGTGCGGGGCTCGCTTGCTGTGCGCTTTGTTAACGACGGGGGTTAACAAAGCGCACAGTGAATTACTTGGCTTCCAGCAGATCGATCACGAAGACCAAAGTCTTGCCGGAAAGCTGGTGCCCTGCACCGGCGGGGCCGTATGCCAGCTCCGGCGGAATGGTGAGCTGACGACGTCCGCCGACCTTCATGCCCGGGATGCCGTCCTGCCAGCCCTTGATCAGGCCACGAAGCGGGAACTGAATGGACTCGCCACGGCTCCAGGAAGAGTCGAACTCTTCGCCGGATTCGAACTCGACACCGACGTAGTGAACGTCGACGGTGCCACCGGGAACGGCTTCGGCGCCTTCTCCGACAACCAGGTCCTTGATAACCAGATCGGTCGGCGCGGGGCCTTCCTGGAACTCGATTACGGGCTTGCTACTCATGGGTCCTCCTCGTTGAGGCGAAAATTGTGGGCAGGGGCTAGCGGGTGGTGATTTCCCGATAGTCGCGCTCGGTGTAGCCGGTGTAGATCTGGCGTGGGCGGCCGATCTTCGTAGCCGGATCCTCGTGCATTTCACGCCAGTGCGCAATCCAACCGGGCAGCCGGCCCATGGCGAACAGCACCGTGAACATACGCGGCGGGAAGCCCATCGCGCGGTAGATGAGGCCGGTGTAGAAATCGACGTTCGGGTAGAGCTTGCGCTCGATGAAGTAGTCGTCCGTGAGGGCGGCTTCTTCGAGTTGCATTGCGATGTTGAGCAGTTCGTCGTCGCCGCCGAGCTTGGCGAGGATGGTGTGCGCGGTTTCGCGGACCAGCGCAGCGCGCGGATCGTAGTTGCGGTAGACGCGGTGCCCGAAGCCCATGAGCTTCACGCCGTCTTCCTTGTTCTTGACCTTGCGGACGAACTCGGCTGCGGTGCTGCCGCTGGCCTTGATCTCGTCGAGCATCTCGAGCACTGCCTGGTTCGCGCCGCCGTGCAGCGGGCCCCACAGTGCGTTGATGCCGGCAGAGACGGAGGTGAACAGGTTGGCGTCCGACGAGCCGACCATACGCACGGTCGACGTCGAGCAGTTCTGCTCGTGGTCCGCGTGCAGGATCAGCAGCATGTCGAGTGCCTTGGCGACCTCGGGATCACCCTGGTACGGCTCGGCGGGGAAGCCGAACGTCATACGCATGAAGTTCTCGACCAGGTTCAACGAGTTGTCCGGATACAGGAACGGCTGTCCGACGGACTTCTTGTACGCGTACGCAGCGATGGTCGGCAGCTTCGCGAGAAGACGGATGGTGGACAGTTCCACTTGTTCCGGATCCTCGGGATCGAGCGAATCCTGGTAGTACGCCGACAGTGCGTTCACTGCGGACGAGAGAACCGGCATCGGGTGAGCGTTGCGCGGGAAACCGTCGAAGAACCGCTTGAGGTCCTCGTGGAGCAGGGTGTGTCGACGAATGCGGTCCGTGAAGGACTCGAGTTGGGCGTCGGTCGGAAGTTCCCCGTAGATCAGCAGGTAGCTGACCTCGATGAACGTCGACTTACCCGCCAACTGCTCGATGGGATATCCGCGGTAACGCAGGATCCCCTTCTCGCCGTCGATATAGGTGATTGCAGAACTGGTGGATGCAGTGTTCACAAAACCGGGGTCAAGGGTGGTGTACCCCGTTGTGGCCAGCAGCTTTCCCAGCTCGATGCCGTCATTGCCCTCAGTTGCCCTGGCAATGGACATCGTGTACTCACCACCGGGGTAAGTAAGCGTGGGCTTTGTGTCATTGTCAGCGGGCACGAAGGATCCCTCTCAAGCTCGAACCAACGAGTAACTACATGCGATCAACTAGAAACTAGTCGCACGGGCGAGATCGTGCCGAAGGAGGGTCGCTCCACGGCTATTTTTCGGGTACTCACGAACCCGACATACCCGCCGAAACTGAAACACGTTACAGGCTGAATTTTCTCCCTCGCGCGACCGATACTCCAGTCTACGGAATCATGCGTTCACCCACACTGATCTGCACGTCTCGACAGGAGCACACGATATGGACGAACGATGGACCTTCCGTACCACTGACACCGTGTACTGAAAACCGATTGTTATCGGCTGATGCCTACTTGGCGTTACACGATCCCACGGTATGAGAGCCGGATCACAGAGCCTTGATGCCCCAGCTACCCGTCCACGACTGATTCGGTTGAAGGACCAGGAGATCGATGCCCGAGTTGAAGGCGTCGGGCGGGCATGTCATCGGTTCCAATGCCAATGCGCGTCCACGGTCGGGATATCCCTTGTCATTGGCAGGATCTGCGATGAATGCCTGAACCCACGGGAACTCGCGGTTGGTCCACAGCGCGGTGCCCGTTCCGTCCGGCGCGAGCAATTCGTGCTGAGTGCGACCACTCCCGTCGACGACGTCCAACGCGCTGTACGGCGTGTCCAACTGAACTCCGGCGAGCGGTCTCGGTGTCCGGAAGTCGTAGTCCGTACCGGCGACTGCCTGCGAATACGCATTCGGCAGCATCCTCGCCGGATCGATCGGTAACCGCGTGCCGGCCGCCAGATGCAGCGCACATTCGTCGAGCGGAAAGTCGCCGGCGCGAATGAATGTGTGCATTCCGAGCCCGAACGGCGACGAGGTCGCACCCTTGTTCGTGGCCGTATGCGTGACGGTCAACCCGTCGGCACCGACTGCGTAGGCGATCGTCAGCTGCAACGGATACGGCCAACCCTTGTGCAGTCCGACGTCCACCGACAGTTCGACGCGCTCGTAGGTGTGGTCCACGAGGCTCCAATTGCGACGACGGACGAACCCGTGGCTCGCGTTCCCCAGTGCAGGTTCGGTGATCTCGAGTTGATGCTCGATGCCGTCGAACATGAAGTGCCCGTCGCGAATTCGGTTGGGCCACGGCGCGAGAACCAATCCGGCCGACAGCGGTGGCTTCGATCCGAGTGCCCAGGTCTCGGTCAGCGCGCGCTGACCGTTCGGTCCTTCGTGATCGAGAAGCCGCAACCCGGCACCGGCCGCGGCGATCTCGGCTCGATAGCCGCCACCACGGATCTCGAACCCTCCCCTACCCGTGCTGTGCGGCGCAGTCATACGTACCAGTTTCCACCACGAGCGACCGGTTAACCAGAACGTCAGGCGGCGCGTCCCACCTTGTAACGAACGAACGCCGGAAATGCGAGAGCAGAAAGGACAACGCCGACAATCACCAGGAAGCCGCCGCCGGCCGCCGCGACACCGGTTCCGAGCAAGAAGGCCGCTCCGCCGTGCAGTACGTCACCGATGCGCGGACCACCTGCCACGACCACGATGAAGACGCCCTGCAATCTTCCACGCATATCGTCGGTTGCCACTTGCTGGAGCATCGTGCTGCGGAATGCGGCCGAGACCATGTCGACGGCGCCGCCGAAAGCCAGGAACGCCACCGCGACCCAGAGCAGAATCACGCTGGAACCCGGACTCGCGAAGTACACGGCAACGCCGAAGCCGACCATGGACAGTCCCCACAGCGCGATGCAGACCAGCACGGCGCGTCCCTGGTACTGCACCCGCGGCAACCAGCCCGAGAAGACTCCGCCCAGAACAGCTCCCACCGACATCGCCGCGAACAGCAGTCCGAGGGCAAAACCACCGCTGGCGGGGTCACCGAAGGATTCGTGGGCGATCTCCGGGAACAGTGCTCGCGACATCCCGAACACCATCGCGATGATGTCCACCACAAACGATGCGAGCAGAACCTTCTGCGTCGCCAGATACGTGAAGCCGCCCAGCACCTCGCTCAATCCGGCCCGCCGAGAGGTCCCGGTCGGCGGAATCGCCGGGAGCTTCCACACTGCCCACAACGTGGCGAGCAGAAAGATCGAGTCGACCAGGTACAGCAGCTGCAGACCTGCCTTCGGAATCAGAACGCCGGCCAGCAGCGGGCCGGCTATCGCACCGAACTGCACGACGGTCATGTTCAGCGAGTTCGCGGCAGGTAACTGTCGGCCCGGAATCAGCCGAGGAATGATCGCCGCTCGCGTCGGCTGGTTGACGGCAAAGAACGCCTGTTGAACCGAGAACAAGCCGAGCACCAACCACACGTTGTTCACGTTCAGCGCGGCTTGGATCCAGAACAGAACCGACGTGACACCGAGTCCGATCGAGGTGATCATCAACAGCCGTCGTCGATCCATGACGTCGGCGAGAGCGCCGCCCCACAGACCGAAAACGATCAGCGGTACCAGGCCGAAAATTCCCGTCAGACCAACATAGGCCGAGCTCAAGGTGATCTGATACACCTGCTGCGGTACCGCGACCACACTGAGCTGAGCGCCGATGACAGTGACGATGCCGGCCGTCCACAGTCGTCGATAGTCGCGATTCTCGAGCGGAGTCGTGTCCGCAAGTAGCCTGCTCACGGCTGGAGTCGGACGGCGGACCACTGACCGTCGACCAGACTCGTGCGAACTCGATTGTGCATGCGGTTCGCGCGTCCTTGCCAGAACTCGACAGACTCCGGCCGGATCAGAATCCCGCCCCAGTTCGGTGGCACCGGAATCTCACCGTCCACGCCGAATCGAGCAGCAACCTCACGTAGTTGCTCGTCGAGATCGGCACGCGAGCCGATCGGACGAGACTGCGACGACGCCCACGCGCCGAGCTGCGATCCACGAGGCCTGGTTCGCCAGTACTCTTGCGTCAGTTGAGCACTCACCCGTTCGGTGGCGCCGCGAACGATCACCTGCCTGGCAAGAGTCAGCCACGTGAAGTTGGCCGACGCGTACGGATGGGCGTCGAGTTGACGAGCCTTGTCGGATCCATAGTTGGTGAAGAAGAGCACGCCGTCTTCGCTGAGGCCCTTGCAGAGCACGGTGCGCGACGCCGGGTGTCCACGGTCGTCCACCGTCGACAGAGTCATGGCGTTCGGTTCCGGCGCGTCCGCTTCGACGGCGTCCACGAGCCATTGACGCATGAGGGGCAGCCAACCGGTCTCGACGACCGAGGTATCCAATTCCGCACTCACGCGGTCCTCGACGGACTCCGATTCGCTGCCTGCTTGCGGATAGCCCACACGCATGGCCGCGAGTTCGTTGTCCACCGCCTGCGGGTCCTGACGTTCATTCGACACAGCCGAGAACGCTACTCCCGGGTACTCACTGGCCAACGGCTACGCGGCACGCGCTAAAGTTTGCCGTGGCTAGACCCGACCCGGACCGCGAGCCGCACCAGCGACAGCAACCGAATCGGGACGAGACGATTGCGCAGTACTAAACACGGTGCGTGCTCATCCCTGCGAGCACCGAGGCGCAGTCACTGAAGCTGAGGCAGTGCGACTGTAGACCTGGCGCACTCGAACGAGGAGAGTCCACGAGAATGGCAGCGAGCGCAGCAATACCGGACGATTTTGTGAGCGGACTCGAAGGCGTCGTCGCCTTCACCAGCGATATCGCAGAACCCGACAAAGACGGCGGCGCACTGCGCTACCGCGGAGTCGACATCGAAGACCTGGTCGGCCAGAGGGTCACCTTCGGCAACGTATGGGCCCTTCTCGTCGACGGCCGCTTCGGCCCCGGCCTCCCGCCGGCCGAGCCGTTCCCCCTCCCCATTCACACCGGCGACGTCCGTGTCGACGTCCAGGCCGGACTTGCGATGCTGGCTCCCATCTGGGGCTACCAGCCGCTCCTCGACATCGATGACGAGACCGCCCGCGACCAGCTCGCCCGCGCATCCGTCATGGCACTGTCCTACGTCGCGCAGTCCGCTCGCGGCATCTACCAGCCCGCAGTCCCCCAGAGCCGCATCGACGAGGCCAAGACGGTCACCGAGCGCTTCATGGTGCGCTGGAAGGGTGAGCCCGATCCGGCACACGTCGAGGCAATCGACGCGTACTGGGTCTCCGCAGCCGAGCACGGCATGAACGCCTCCACCTTCACGGCCCGCGTCATCGCATCCACCGGCGCCGACGTCGCGGCCTCGCTCTCCGGCGCCATCGGCGCGATGTCCGGCCCGCTGCACGGTGGCGCTCCGGCCCGCGTTCTTCCGATGATCGAAGAGACCGAGAAGACCGGCGACGCCCGCGCACTGGTCAAGGGAATCCTCGACCGTAAGGAAAAGCTCATGGGCTTCGGACACCGCGTCTACCGCGCCGAAGATCCCCGTGCACGCGTGCTCCGCGCCACCGCGAAGCGCCTCAACGCTCCCCGCTACGAGGCTGCCGCAGCTCTCGAGCAGGCAGCACTGACGGAACTGCGTGAGCGTCGTCCCGATCGCGCGATCGAGACCAACGTCGAGTTCTGGGCTGCAGTCATCCTCGACTTCGCCGAGGTTCCCGCGCACATGATGCCCGCCATGTTCACCTGTGGTCGCACCGCCGGTTGGTGTGCACACATCCTCGAGCAGAAGCGTCTCGGTAAGCTGGTACGCCCGGCCGCCATCTACACCGGCCCGGAGCCCCGCACTCCTGAGTCCGTCGAGGGCTGGGACCAGATCAGCCACGCGTGACACCCGCTCGAATTCGCCAATCACGGTAGTACAGAACACAAGTGAAGGAACAGAAAGAAGCGATGACCTCCACACCGATCATCCCCGCCGACCTCAAGCCCGCCGACGGACGCTTCGGCTGCGGTCCTTCCAAGGTTCGCCCCGAGCAGCTGCAGTCCCTGGTCGAGGTGGGCGCTTCGGTGTTCGGCACCAGCCATCGCCAGAAGCCGGTCAAGAACGTTGTCGCCAGCATTCGTTCCGGCCTCGCCGATCTGTTCTCACTGCCCGAGGGCTACGAGGTCGTCCTCGGCAACGGCGGAACCACTGCGTTCTGGGATGCGGCTGCATTCGGCCTCATCCGCGAGAAGTCGCTGCACCTGACCAACGGCGAATTCAGCTCCAAGTTCGCTTCGGTCGCAAAGGCCAACCCGTTCATCGGTGACCCGATCGTCGTTTCCGCCGATCCGGGCAGCGCTCCGGTGCCGGTCTCGGACCCATCCGTCGATCTCATCGGCTGGGCGCACAACGAGACCTCCACCGGTGTGTCGATCCCCGTCTCGCGTCCCGCGGGTTCGGAGAACGCCCTGATCGCCATCGACGCCACCTCGGGCGCCGGTGGACTCCCGGTCAACGTCGCCGATTCCGACGTCTACTACTTCGCTCCGCAGAAGTGCTTCGCTGCAGACGGCGGACTGTGGATCGCGCTGATGAGCCCGGCCGCCCTCGAGCGCGTCGCGGAGATCAAGGATTCGGGACGCTGGACGCCTGACTTCCTCTCGCTGCCCATCGCCGTGGACAACAGCTCCAAGGATCAGACGTACAACACCCCGGCCCTGGCCACGCTGTTGCTCTTCGCCAACCAGATCGAGTGGATGAACAGCAACGGCGGCCTCGACTGGACCACCGCTCGCACCGCGGATTCGTCCTCGCGCCTGTACAACTGGGCCGAGGCCAGCGAGTTCGCAACGCCGTTCGTCGCTGATCCGGCACACCGCTCGCAGGTTGTCGGCACCATCGACTTCAACGACGACGTCGACGCTGCCGAGGTCGCAAAGATCCTGCGCGCCAACGGAATCGTCGATACCGAGCCGTACCGCAAGCTCGGACGCAACCAGTTGCGTGTCGGCATGTTCCCGGCCATCGACCCCGATGACGTCACCGCTCTCACCAAGAGCATCGACTGGGTCGTTTCTCAGCTCGGCTGATTTTCGCACTGCTTCACCGCTCGGCCCTCGACATCGTGTCGGGGGCCGAGCGTCGTTTGTGCAAGACGTCGTTTGCGCAAGACGCCGTTTGCGCAAGACGTCGTTTGCGCAAGACCTTGTGAGCTACCACACCGGCAGGCGGATGCGAGGTCATCTCGCCCTGCGTGTCCTGCCGAGTCCATGGTCACGAATGAATTACAGTTGAGCGCGGCGCAAAGTCGCGAGCCGGCGCGATAAGGAGGTCAATGTGCGAGAGCTTCGAGTGATCGGACTTGAACCCGATGGATCGCATGTGGTGTGCGCAGATGCTGAAACCGGCCAGAAATTCCGGCTTCCCGCCGATGACAAACTTCGTGCAGCTTCCCGCGGAGACGTGGCTCGACTCGGCCAGATTGAGATCGAAATGGAAAGCCAACTCCGTCCCCGCGAAATTCAGGCGCGCATTCGTTCCGGTGCTTCCGTAGAGCAGGTCGCCGAAGAAGCGAAGATCCCCATCAGCAAAGTCGAGCGCTTTGCGTACCCCGTTCTGCTCGAGCGTTCTCGCGCCGCGGAGATGGCTCAGGGCGGACACCCGGTGCGCGACAACGGCCCGACGGTTCCGACCCTCTCCGAAATCGTGACTCACGCATTCCGCGCCCGCGGCCACAGCATCGACGAGGCCACCTGGGATGCCTGGCGTGACGAGGACAATCAGTGGGTCGCCCAGTTGCAGTGGCAGGCCGGTCGCACCACCAACGCCGCACACTGGCGCTACCAGCCCGACGCGCACGGCGGAACGATCGTCGCACTCGACGACGCGGCATTCGACTTGATCGATCCCGACTTCGGTCGCCCGCTCCGCGGCCTGGTACCGGTGGTCTCGAACGAGCCGGAACAGCTCGAACTGTCCAGGTTCGACGTCGAACCTGTGGCGGAGATCGAGCCGGAGCCCGCAATAGTCCCCGAGCGGACGGTAGTGGCGGAACGGATCGTGGCGCCCGAGCCGATTGCCGTCGAACCGGAAACCGTCGTCGCCGAAGAGGTTCCCGAACCCGCACCGGATGTGACGCCGAAAACCGCGCCGCAACAGACGCAGACCAAGGACAAGCGCGGAAGGCCTGCTCTGCCCTCGTGGGACGACGTTCTTCTCGGGGTCCGCAGCAGCGGTCGCTGAGCCGAAGGAAAGTATTCTTCTTTCGAGCGAGGCTGAGGAGAGAGGGCTGCCGGTGGCTGCACGGGTGTCGACGATCTGGTTTCTGGGCGGCGCAGACGCTCGCACCGAATTGAGCAAGTACCCTCAGCCGGATCAGACAGAGGCGCTGAAAATCGCCATGTCGCTGTACCCGGACAAGGAGTTCGAATCCCTCGGGCCCCAGCCGCTGTCGATGGCCGCGACGGTGAGCCCCGGCTACGTCTTCATCGGCGCGTACAACCAGGTGAGCGTCGTGTGCAGCGCCGAACTCAGCACCTTCGTCCCCTCGAAACTGCCTGAGTCCTGGCACCTTTCGGCCGGGGGTGGTTCGACGCTGCTGATCAGCTCCGTCCCCGAAACCGCGCAGGGCTCGTTTGCACTGTGGGAGGACGGCGAGCTACGGCGCTCGTTCAGTGCCATCCCGATCGACATCGTCGAAAATGTGGGGATCCCACAGACCTGGGAACGGGAATTCTGGGCCGGCGATCATCCTCTACGCTATCCGCCTGGGATCCTGCCCGATCCACAGTCACTGCCGTTCCACCCGCAACAGTTCGCGGAGTCCGCCAACCTCGAGTGGCTGGGATTCCGATACACCGGCGCTCCGCGAGAACACGAACTGGACACGACGCAGATTCTCCTGTGGGGCTTCAAGATTCACCGCCCCGGCGAGGCGCCCAAACCTGCGCCACCAGCTTCCGTGTCGGTACCCGAGCAGGCACCGACCGAGGTAACCATGCAAGAGAACATGCCGCCGATCCACGAATCACCGGCAGCCAAGCCGCGCAGACGCCTCGCCCGGTACTTCGGGTTCAAGTAGTGGCGAGCTGCCTCTCAGACGTTCACGCGGCTATCGCTGCGATCCACCCGAGCGGCACGCCGACAACTGCCCCGAAGACCACCCATCGCCAGACGGGAATCGCTCGCCAGCGCCACACGGTCGGCGCAAGTCCGCCTACCGCAATGAGATTGACGACAATCGCCAGGAGCACGTTTACGTTGCCCAGCGCGATGCAGAACGCCGCTACGGCACTGGTCGAGAGCATCGCGGCGAATACCGACACCGCGATTCCGGTGAACCAGGGAGTGCGGTCCTGAGTCACTGACCGGTCCTCACACGTTCGTAGAAGGCCATCGCCGCTGCGGTCGCGACGTTGAGCGAATCGGTGCCTGGTGCCATCGGTATCTTGGCGCGAATGTCGGTGGCGCGCATCGCATGTTCGGTCAGTCCTGGCCCCTCGGCGCCCAGGAGTAGCGCCACCTTCTCCCCGGTCATCGCTTCGGCCAGAGTGACAGCCTCCGGGTTCGGGGTCAAGGAGATGAGCTGAAAACCGTTGCCACGCAGCTCCTCCAGGTCGTGCGGCCATTTCGCCACATGCGCGAAGGGCACTCGCAGCACGTGCCCCATCGACACGCGGACCGAGCGCCGATACAGCGGGTCGGCACAGCCCTTCCCGAACAGAACGGCGTCGACGCCGAGCCCCGCAGCGTTACGGAACATCGAGCCGAGGTTCTCGTGATCGTTGACGCCTTCGAGGATCGCTACCGTCTTCGCGTCCTTCAACACGTCCGAGACCGCGAGCGGTGCCGGACGTGCCGCTGCAGCGAGGACGCCACGGTTCAGGTGGAATCCGACGACCTCGGCCATCACTTCGGCGCTCGTACGGTAGAACGGCACGTCCACCCCATCGAGGTCGTCGGCCAACTCCACGAGCCGTCGTTCGACGCCGAGGAGACTGATCGGCTCGAACCGCGAGGTCAGCAGCCGCTGGGTGACGAACACTCCCTCGGCGATCACCAACCCCTTGCCCTCCGGCAGGTCAGGGCGTCGATCCGAGGAGTTGAGATCGCGAAAGTCATCCAGCCGGGGGTCGGCGGGATCTGAGATGTCGATGACGTGAACCACGGGTCTATCGTGCCGTACGCACCGCGAGCTCCCGTCAGTACTCCCGATCTAGCGCAGCATTGTGGCGAAATGCGCGTCGAGCACCCGGCTGATCACGTCCTGATTGGTTCGGTCGGGATTGTCGACGCCGTGCGACGCGAGCCCGTCAGCCACCGCATGCAATCTCATCGCCTCGATCTCGACCGAGGCGCCCGGCCGTAGAAATCCCGCTTGGTCCACTGCTTCGACGAACGAAAAGAAGTGTTCGAACAAAGTCCGATCCGTCTCGTCACGCACCGCCGTCAACGCCGGATCGGTCTGAGCGGCAGCAGCAAAGGCCTCCCAGACCTGCATTTCTTCACGCCGGTCTTCGTCGAGGGGAACGAACTGATCGGTGAACTGACGGATCGCGCGGCGGATGTCGGGGTCAAAGTCGATGCCGGCAATCCTCTTCTCCACCCGGACAGTCACGAGCGTCATCGCGAACAGCAAGAGTTCGGACTGCGTGGCGAAGAAGTGACGTAGCGAGCCCGTCGACATCTTTGCCTCGTCCGCGACGGCCCGGACGCTGGCGCTCGCGACACCGTCTCGTCGAATCACACGCCAGACGGCCTCGGCTATCTCTTCCCGCCGCTCGTCCGGACTGCTTCGTTTCACCACTTCACAAAACTAACACAACTGTGCTAGTTTCCCATCACTAATACAGTCGTACTAGAAATGAGCTGATGTCATGATCGTCCACTTGATCATCGCGTGCGAAATCATGTTCTGGGTGTTCATCGCCGCCGGTCTCACCGCCCGATATCTGCTGCGCCGCAAGACACTGGGTGCCGCGCTGCTCATCTGCGCTCCCCTGGTGGATGTCGTGCTGCTCGTCGCCACAGCCCTGGACCTTCGTGGAGGTGGCGAGGCGAACTTCGCCCACGGGCTTGCCGCGGCCTACATCGGATTCTCCGTTGCGTTCGGACACAGCCTCATCTCCTGGGCCGACGCCAGGTTCGCCTACCGATTTGCCGGTGGCCCAACGCCCGTGGCACCGCCCAAGTACGGGAGTGCGCGGGCCCTGCGCGAATGGCGCGAGTTCGGCAAAGCCGCGATCGCCTGGGCGATCGCGTGCGGGCTTCTCGCCGCCGCCATCTTCCTCGTCGACGACCCCGCCCGTACGGGGGCCCTCGACGGATGGATCAGCAAGCTGACTGTGGTGCTGGGAATCTGGGGAGCAATCGCATTGAGCTACACGGTATTTCCCAAGCGTGAGAAGGTCATGGCGCGCGGCTAGCCTCGACTGCCTGTTCGGTCGCATCGCACACGATCACCGGGCGCAGGACGAACACCGGCAGCCTGCCACCGTCTTCCGGTCGCGCGAGCCGAAGTTTCAGCCCTTCGCTACGTAGCAGGTACACCCCGGCCACAGTGCCCGAGACGAGCGAGATCACTCCGCCCACGATCAGGGGTGCACGTGGGTCCACGGAGTCGGCGAGCCAACCCAGCAGCGGACTTCCCAGCGGTGTGCCACCGAGGAAACTGAGCATGTAGATGCCCATCACCCGCCCGCGCATCTCGGAGGGGACCGACATCTGCAGGATGTTCATCGCGGACGTCGTGAACGTCAACGTCAGTGCGCCCGTGGGAATCAACATCAGCGCCACCAACGCGTAGGTAGGCATCAATCCCACCGCGACCTCGAACACGCCGAAAGCCACGGCGGCACCGAGGAACGTTCGCAGTCGCGGCGCTTCCTTGCGCCTTGCGGCATACGCAGCGCCGGCAAGAGTTCCGACGGCGAGCGTCGTCGACAGGAGTCCGTAGCCGTCTGCCTCGAGACCGAACGTGTTACGCGCCATCACCGCCAGGCTGATCGCGAAGTTCAGTCCGAACGTCGAGACCATGAAGACGGACACCATGATCACCCGAAGGTCCTTGCGGCCCCACACATATCGGAACCCGTCGCGCACCTGCCCCTTGGTACGCGGAGCCGGTTCGGACGGGATCAACTCCTTCTTGTTCATGAGGTAGAGCGCGATAAGCACCCCACCGAACGTCGCGACGTTGAGCAGGAACACCCACCCGGTACCGATCAGGTTGATCAGAACACCCGAGATGGCCGGACCGACGATGCGGGCCGTGTTGAATGTCATGGAGTTGAGCGCGATGGCGTTGGAAAGGTGCTCCTTGCCTACCATTTCGATAGTGAACGACTGACGCACCGGTGCGTCGAGCGCCGAGACACAGCCGAGTGCAAAGGCAATCAAGAAGACGTGCCACAACGCGACCAGTCCGCCGACGTCCAACACACCCAGTACGAGCGCGCACACCGCACTCGCCCACTGCGTGAAGATCAGGATCCGACGCTTGTCGTACCGATCGGCCAGCACACCGCCCCACACAGAGAGGAACAGCGTCGGGCCGAACTGCAAGGCCATGACGATGCCCACCGCCAACGCGTTGCCGTCCGAGAGCGTCAGTACCAGCCAGTCCTGGGCGATGCGTTGCATCCACGTGCCGACCAGAGAAACGATCTGTCCGGAAGCCCAAAGGCGGTAGTTACGGTTGTGGAGCGCGGCAAACATGCCGGAATCGGGATCTCGGGGCACCACACCATCTTGCCCCTCGAGTAATTCGTTTGGGCAACGACCTCTATGTAGCGGAGCTACGCGACCTATGGCATTGCGGAGCTACTCCGTCTTGTTGACCATCTCTGTGATGATCTCGACAGCCCCGCGCAGCGTCGCGAGTTCTTCGCCACCCAACCCCGCCAGCTGCTCGTTCATCCACACTTCACGCGCATGGGTCTCGTCCGCCAGCAACGCCTGCCCGGCGTCGGAGAGGTTGACGATGATCTGACGACCGTCCGTGGGATGCGGCGAACGCTCGACCAAACCGAGCTCGGCGAGAGAAGCAACAACCCGCGTCATCGACGGCGGCTGAACCTTCTCACGTGCTGCGAGTACGCCAGGAGTCATCGGGCCGTACTGATCCAGGCTCGCCAAAGCGGACAGTTGCGTCAGCGATACCTGAGCGTCGACTCTGCGGCCGCGCAGATGCCTGGTGAGACGCACTACAGCCAGGGAAAGATCGCTGGCCAGCGCACGAGTTTCGGTGGTCACGCGTCAGACAATACGTCACGAGCTGGCCGGTAGCTCACGTAATCGAATACCGGTCAACCCCGATTTCACGTAAGGGCGTCGGTAATGGGTCCGACAGTGAAGTAGGCCACAAAAAGTGCCGCCACGATCCACAGCAACGGGTGGATTTTCTTGATACCACCGCTGGCAGCGTGCAGGACCACCCACGAAATGAAGCCGACGCCGATGCCGTTGGCGATCGAGTAGGTGAACGGCATGACGATCATGGTCAGGAACGCCGGGAGTGCCACCGAGAACTTGGTGAAATCGATGTCTCGGACCTGTCCGATCATCAGCGCACCGACGACGACGAGGGCAGGCGCAGCTGCCTCGATCGGCACAACGGAGTACAGCGGCGTCAGGAACATCGCGACGAGGAAGAGCAGTCCGGTGACCACGTTTGCCAGACCCGTGCGGGCGCCTTCGGCGATACCCGACGCGGATTCCACGAACACGGTGTTCGACGACGCCGAAGCGCCACCGCCGACGATCGCGCCCGCGCCTTCGACGACAAGCGCGCGACCGACGTTGGGGAGGTTTCCGTCCTTGTCGGTCAGGCCGGCTTCCTTACCGAGACCCGTCATCGTGCCCATGGCGTCGAAGAAGTTCGCGAGTACGAGGGTGAAGACAAGCAGGCTGGCGGCCAGAACACCGATGCGGGTGAATGCGCCGAAGATGCTGACGTCGCCGACCAGGCTCAGATCAGGCATACCGCCGAGCATCTCCGGGATCGCGGGGATGCTGAGGTTCCAGCCCTTGGGGTTGGTTCCGAGCGAGGGTCCGACGTCAGCGACTGCCTCGATGATCGCGGCGAGGATCGTCGTGACGACGATGCCGATCAGCAGTCCACCACGAACCTTGCGCACGACCAGAACACCCATGAGCAGGACACCGAAGATGAACACCACGGTCGGCCACGAAGCGATGGAGCCGTTGATTCCGAGTCCGACGGGAACCGTCGTACCGGCGGCGTCGGGGATACGGCGGACGAACCCGGCGTCGACGAGCCCGATGAAGGCGATGAACATGCCGATACCGGCCGCGATCGCGGACTTCAATGCCGAGGGAATCGCATTGAACACCGCAGTTCGGAAACCGGTGAGTGCCAACAGAACGATGATCACACCGTCGATGACCACCAGGCCCATCGCCTCGGGCCAGGTGACCTGAGGTGCGATGGTGACGGCGAGCAGGCTGTTGATGCCGAGACCCGCGGCAATGGCAAACGGATAGTTGGCAACGACACCGAAGACGATGCTCATCAGGCCGGCAACCAGAGCGGTGACCGCAGCCACCTGGTTGACCGGAAGGATGTTGCCGAGAACGTCGGTCTTCGCTGCGGCGTCGTCAGCCGAGAAACTGCCGAGGATCAGGGGGTTGAGGACCACGATGTAAGCCATCGCCACGAAGGTGACGACACCGCCGCGAATCTCGGTCGAGATCGTCGACCCTCGTTCGCTGATCTTGAAATAGGTGTCGAGGATCTTGCCGGGTGCCGCCATGTTTGTTCTTTCCCCATCGCTGTAGGTCGCCGTGTGCCGGCGCACATGAAGCCGGTCGCACTAGGGAGAGTAGGCCACCGGGGTACGGGTAGCGTTAATTTTGTGACCGAGACTCGCAACACAACCAGCCTGATCGGCAAATTGTCCGCACCCGCGCCGGCACTGATCGTCGGCACCGCGTTGTGGGTGGTCGCCACGATCGTGGTCGCGGTGAGCGGCGATCGTTGGTCGGATGCACTCCCGATCTGTTACGCGGGCATCGGAGTCGGTTTCCTCGGTTTCGCTCTGTTCTCGATCCAACGGCGCGCAGCCGTACGCGGCGACAAGGGCGCGCAACAGGGCGCCGGTCTGGTCGACTGAGCGGGTCGATTCACCCCTCCAGTATGGTAAGCCTACCCTGCATTTTTGTGCGGATCCCGGCTTGCCGCCGCTGAAAGGAAACACGCCACCGTGAGGATCTCCCTCCGAAATCGTTGGAAAAGCCTCGACCGTAGTAAAAGCCGAGGACTGACGTCCGTTGCCCTGGTCGCACTGGTCGGCACAGCACTCGTCTCCTGCGGATCGGGCGACGACGACGCGACAAATAGTTCGTCGACTTCCGGAGGCGGCGTCTTCCCCGTCACGATCGATCACGCCTTCGGCAGCACCACGATCGATTCCGAACCACAGCGGATCGTCACCGTCGGCTACAACGATGAGCACGCTCGGGCTCTACTCGAGCATCGACAAAGACCTGAACAGCACACTTTCCGCGATCGCCCCCACCGTTGCGAAGGATCCGGCCTACGGCGACTAAGCAACCCCGTGGCAGATCACGACCAAGACCGCGGCAAAGGCAGTGGGCCGCGAAGCCGACGGCGAGAAGTTGGTCGCCGACATCGACAAGCAGTTCGCCGACGCGAGAAGCGCTCACCCCGAATTCGCGGATCAGACCGCGGTGATCATCAGCGTCGACACGACTCCGGAGTTCTACGCCTTCTCCTCCGAGGATGCCCGCGGACGGATCCTCGGCAGCCTCGGATTCAAACCTGCTCTCGCGGTCGAGGCGTTGATGAACGGCGAGTTCTACGCTCCGATCTCCACCGAACGACTCGATCTCCTCGATGTGGACCGTCTCGTGGTCATCGGCAATCCCGATGCCGCCCAGGCGGTCCGGAACAATCTCGGCTTCCAGCAACTCGACGTGGCCAAGAACAACCGTGTCGTTTACGTCAACGACGATCAGGCCCCGCAGGTCGGCGCTGCCCTGACCGCAAGCTCAGCGCTGAGCTTGCCTTGGGCTACAAGCGAACTACTCGCCGAACTTACGAAGCAACCGGCGTCCGGCGCGCCTTGATCTGCGCAGTTCCCCAGATCCACACTCCGGCCCACATCATCCCGAACGCCCAACCTGCCAGAACGTCGGTCATCCAATGGGCAGCCAGGTAGACGCGGGAGAATCCGACGGCGATCATGTACAGGCCGAGGCTCGCGAACATTACCAACTTCGCGAGCCTCGGCAGGACAAGCCGAAGAATCACGGCGGCAACCGAAGTCGCGAGGATCGCGCTCATCATCGCGTGGCCCGACGGGAACGAATACGAATCGATTTCGATCAAACGCTCCGGAACGGGTGGACGGGTTCGGGTGAAGATGCGCTTCAATCCGCTCATCACGAGTAGTCCGGTCAACATCGACCCGGCGATCAACAGAGCTTCGGTGCGCAGCCCTCGAACCAGAAGCACGATCGTCAGCAGCGTCGCGATCAGCCACGACGCGAGTGTTCCGCCACTGTCGGTGATGACGTCGACCACGTCCACGAGCCACGCCGTCCGCTGACTCACTGCGCTGTCGAGCACCCACTGATCAAAAGACATCTGTCCTCACATTCCTTGCGGCAGTGTCCACGTGCGCATCACGTGATGAACGCCGTCCGAGTCCACCCACCACGGCACGGTCACTGTCGCCTCCACTGCTCCTGTCAGTTCCACCGACAGTTCGTGATGGATCACTACCTCGCCGCCGGGAACCTCACGGCCGAGGGCTGCGAAGCCGAGAACTGCCTGTGGTTCGTTCGCCCAAGTCGTGACGACGCCGGCACTGCTCACTCGTCCGTGAACGGATGCAGACGCCGTTGCGATGTCGAGGAGATCCGCCAGTGCGTCGGCCGTCTCGAAGCTGCCGAGCACCACTCGTTGCGCAGGCAGTGCCGCTCCCAGCCATGGCTGGTCGAGAACAAGAGCGTCGCCGGGATCCACCAGGTCACCGGAAAGACCGCGTACGAATGGCGGTAGGCGCAGTTCCTCGAGGTCGAGAACCCGTCGCTGCGCTGCCTCACCCAGTAGTCGGTGCGTCCGCGCAACGACGGCGGAGGCCGGCATCCGTAGTGGGTCGGCAAGCCGATCGAGCAGCAGCTGAGCCAGTTCCGGATCGTCGACGGTATCCGATGCCAGCAGTCCGGAAAAGAATCCGGCGTCGGGGTGTTCGGCAGCGTCGAGCAATCCTTCGAAAGTGCGATCGCCCGGAGCTCGCAGCAGCCCCAGAACCTCACCGCCCAGTTCCGCATTCGAACGCAACCACCACGCCGTGTATCCGCGGCGGTCGACGAGCAGCGCCCGCGTCGCCGGCGACTCGACCAGCAGCGACAACGCCTGAGCCCAGCGGTCTTCGTCCACGAGATCGAGATCGCGCACGGCTTCGATGTATTCGGGATCCTCGTCGAGGGTGTCCCACCATGCGTCTTCGGCGTCGAGATCGTGATCCGGGCCGGACGGCAATTCCTCGCGGACCACAGTGAAGCCCCACCCGACACCGACTACCCGAAGTGCCTGCTCCCCCACCTGCTGCACGAAATCAGCGTCGACTGTGCCGAAGGGAGAATCCTCGACCAGGACACCCGCGAGGGGAGCCCCCGGAAGCAGAAGCTGGTCGGCGGAACGCAATTCTCCCTCCGAAGCAGGAAGCAGCACTTCACCGATCCATGACGGCAGCGCCCCCGGCGCCACGTGGGCCGCCAATCCGAGCACCACCTGCGCCAAGCCCGTCACTACCGAATCATCCTGATCCGCAGCATCTTCGATCAATGCGCGCAGTGCCGGATCGGACAGCAGGTCGGTGGCACTCGCGGTCTGTGCTCCCAATCGAGACAGCAACGGGTGAGCCGCGACAGGATGAACCAACCTCGTCCACTGCACCGACGGTGCGTCTTCACCCAGTTCGACGCCGACGACGACGGTCCGTGGACCGGTCACGATCCGTCCGTCGGATAGTGGAACCGGCAGCGTTCCAAGTTCTTCCACCGCAAGAGTGTCGATCACCAAGGGCTCGAGGGCCGCATAGAGTCGATTCCACCAACTCGGTTCACGTTCGAGTCCACTGAGCAGTTCCGCGATGCGCGCGAGCCCGATGCGGTGCGTCGACACCGCCGCAAGTGCTCGCTCGTGCTTGGGGCCGGAGAGTTCGGGGACAACCAGTCCGCCGATGATGTCGGTGAGCAAATCGGCGAGTTCGTCACTGAGCCCGGGAACCACGGATGCTCGCTGCGGCGCCCGGTCGGGTTCACCGACCACCGGAAGCCACTCGTTCTCCTGTAACTCCTTCAGAAGCGCTTCGCGCAGAAGCGAATCCGTTTCGCTTCGGGCGAAGGCAGGAATCGGGACGAGCGCCGTGCGCTGCCGGGACGGCAGTGCGGCAAGGAACTTCGCGTATCCCTCGGCGAGCGGAGCGATCGGCGCAGCGGGCATGATGCGTCGGCGATCGGGTTGCATCGCTATGTCGGCGATGACGATCGCCGGGATCGACAGCTCCTCGTCGGATCGCGTCGGGGCACGCAGGACGTCGTCGGACACCGGCTCGACGATCCCGTCGTGGACCGGTACCAACCATCGTGCGTTCGGCGCCGAGTACTGCCACCACGTACGATCTCCGATCGCTATCTCCACGAGACCGGATTCCAGCACTCGTTCCGATCGCTGAAAAGTCTTCTCGCCCAGACGAATAGATCCGAGGGCCGGGAGTTCGAGCAGCAAGTCGACGGCCTCGCGCGTCATCTGCCCAAGCAGCGCCGCGGCATCGACATCCGGCCGCAGTGTCAGCACCACTTCTGAATCGGCACCGTCGCTGGGCAATTCGACCGAGGGCCACACCAAACGGAGTACGGGGACACCGGTTTCCGGCACGGGAAGTTCGTGAGACTCGATCTCGCGCAGGGTTTGCGAGGCAGAGAACCGAATCGATCCCGTCGACGAGCGCAGTTCCACCTCGTCACTGACCGAGAGAACTGCCGAGAATCCGACGCCGAACCGACCCGTGACGCCTTCGTCGGCATCGACCTTGTTCGACGCTCGCAGCGCCGTGAGCGCGTGCACGCCGGATTCGTCCAGCGGACGGCCCGTGTTCGCCACGGTCAGCGTCTGACCGTCCAGGTCCACCCACAAAGAGCCTGCGATGCCCTCACGTGCAGCCGCATCGGCAGCGTTCTGTGCCAACTCGGTGAGCAGACGGTCGCGGTACCCGGCCTTCGCGAGATCGGATTCAGCAGCCGCGTCTTCACGCAATCGCGTCGGAGATTCCGACCACGCGCGCAGCGTCGCCGCCCTGAGTGCGTCCGTGCCGAACGGATCTTCTACTCGGTGGATACCGAATCCTCAACTGCAACAACGCTCGACGGGCGAGCTGGCGCCGCAATCAGCTCGACTGCTCCGTCGTCGAATGCGTCGAACTGCGGCGAACCCGCACCGAGCGGCAAGCTGGTGTCCGAGTGCGCGCCACAACCGTAGGACACGCTGACCACACGACCGTCTGCGGAGAGTTCGTTGCCGCACACGCCGAACGCTGCGTGCAGCGAACCGGCGAGCGGAAGGAAGAACCCACACAGCCCACACGTCGACGGCGCGGCCTTCGCCATTTCCGACTCCGGGCCGAAGTCACCGTCGAACCAACGCTGTGCGGCATCGAGTCGGCCCTCGAGGCTCATGACCTGTTTGCGGCCGAGCCCGATTTCGAGAGCTACCTCGTCGACTTCCGGGTCACCGGTGGCGACGTAGCCGGGAACGAGGCGAGGATCCTCGGCCGGCGGAGCCAACAGGTCACCGACGGAGAGATCGCCGGGACGAATCCGCTGATCCCATGGCAGCCATTCCGGCGCAACCAACGCGTCGGGACCTGGCAACAGCGCCAACTCACTGACCGTGGCGTGGGTGTCCTCCGGTCCGGCAGCGACGACAACCGCCCACTGCCAACCGCGGTATCCCGGAATGTCTGCTGCAAATCGATGGGTGGCGGCAAATTCGTCCTCCGACGTCACGCCGAGGTATGCCCCCACACCGCCTTCATGCAGGTCGACGACTGCCGTTCGGGCAAGCTCGACCGCATCGGCCAGTACTGGGCGCGGCACTGCACGCTCTGGAGAAGTAGCAACACTCACTCCTCCAGTTTGCCGCACCACCGCAAGTCCGCAACGCACTGGGCTGCCATGCTGGGCAGATGAGTAGGTCACACGCCAATTCCGTGCGCAGTTTCGCAGCGGTCGCCGTGATCGCGTCGGCGCTGACGGGGTGCTCCGATTCCCCCTGCGCTCCCGACAACCTCACGACCGAAACCGGCTCCGTCGAGATCGTTCGAGTGTCCGCGCATGACCCCGACGCGTTCACACAAGGCCTCGAGATCGACGGAAATCGTCTCTACGAAAGTACCGGGCGCGTCGGCCGGTCCTGGGTCCGCTCGACTGGGATCTCGGACGAGCAGGCTCCCGCTTCGGGACCGGAAGTCGCACGTGCCGATCTCGACCCGCCGTTGTTCGGTGAGGGCATCACGGTCGCCGGAGACACACTGTGGCAACTCACCTGGAAAGACGGCGTTGCCATCGCCCGTGACAAGGACACCTTGATCGAACGCGGGCGGTTCCCACTCGACACCGAGGGATGGGGAGTCTGTTCGCTCGGGGATCGGCTGGTCTCCAGCGACGGTTCGGCCACGTTGACCTTTCGCGATCCCGAAACCTTCGCGTCGATCTCCACGATCGACGTCACCAGGTCTTCGGAGTCCGTCGGCAAACTGAACGAACTGGAATGCGCCGAAGACGGCTCCGTCTACGCCAATGTCTGGACCACGGACACCGTCGTCCGGATCGACCCGTCGGACGGCAGCGTCATGAACGTGTACGACGCGTCGCTGCTCCGCGAAGAACTCGTCACGGACGGATCGACCAGTACCGTCGACGTTCTGAACGGCATCGCGCAGATTCCCGGTACCGATCGATTCCTGCTCACCGGTAAGTATTGGCCGCAGATGTTCGAAGTCCGTTTCGTTAACTGAGTCCGACATGACACAGGACTCGCAGGGGTGTGCGTGGTAGCCGCGCCGACACTAGGACAGAATTGAGTGGTGACCGGACCGCGTGAACCCTACGACCCCGAAACTCGGCGAATCCACGACGAGCCGGAGGGGCAACAGGTGCACCCCGGTTACGACAATTACCCACCCGCGGCCCGCCAGGACAACTACCCGCCTTCGGCCCGTCCCGCGGCCCGTCGCACGCCTTTGCCTCCGCTGCATCCGATCCCGGAATCACGGGGAGACTCGGATTCCGCTTCCGGCTCGAAGGCACCGGGTGCGGACGCTCCCAAAGCTCCCCCGATGCCTCGCAAGCTCACCGTCACCCGCGTCGCAGCGATGCGCAGCCGTGAACTGACGAACAAGGGCATCGCGACCTTCCAGCGCGCAGCGAAGGCCGACGGCGCGGACAAGTCCGGTCTGACCGCACTCACCTACGCGGTGATGACGAACAATGCCACCGACGCGGCCATCGCCGTCGCCCTCGCCAACACGCTGTTCTTCTCTGCCGCGACGGGTGAGGACAAGACCAAGGTCGCGCTATATCTCCTGATCACGATCGCGCCGTTCGCCGTGATCGCGCCGCTCATCGGTCCGATGCTCGACCGCTTGCAGCGTGGCCGCCGAATCGCGCTCGCGTCGTCGTTCGGAGTCCGGACGCTCCTCGCGGTGATCCTGGTCTTCAACTTCGACAGCTGGATTTTGTATCCGGCCGCGCTCGGCATGATGGTGCTCAGTAAATCGTTCTCGGTACTCAAGAGTGCAGTGACTCCACGCGTGCTACCACCGGAAATAGACTTGGTACGAGTCAATTCGCGCCTGACAGTCTTCGGGTTGATCGGTGGAACGATCGGGGCCGGCGCTGTCGCGGGTGCGCTCGCCCTCGCTTTCGGCTCCACCGGCGCCTTGTGGTTCGCGGTTGCCGTCACCGTCTTCGGCGCATATCTGAGCATGCGAATCCCGTCGTGGGTCGAGGTCACCGAGGGCGAGGTTCCCGCGACCATCACTTACCACCCGGACGAGGCACATCACGCCGGCAGCGCCCCACCACAGCCGAACGCGAAACCGGCCAAGGTCCGTCAGCCTCTCGGACGGGCAGTGATCATCGGACTCTGGGGCAACGGAACCATCCGAGTGCTCACCGGCTTTCTGACGCTCTACATCGCGTTCGTCGCCAAATCACGTACCGATCACGAGCCACTCCAGCAGGCCATGATGCTCGGCTTGGTCGGCGCAGCCGCCGGTCTGGGTAACTTCGCCGGCAATGCCGCGGGCGCTCGACTCAAGCTCGGCCGGCCCGCGTTGATCGTGCTTCGGTGCACGGCCTCGGTATGGATCATCGCCGTGATCGCCGCTCTGACGGACAACCTGATGACCGCCGCCCTGGCCACGCTCATCGCTTCCGCCGCCAGCGCCCTCGCCAAGGTCTCGCTCGACGCATCACTGCAGCACGACCTGCCCGAGGAATCGATCGCGTCCGGATTCGGCAGATCCGAGACGGTTCTGCAGTTGAGCTGGGTACTCGGCGGCGCATTGGGGGTTCTGCTTCCGACCGAATACTGGATCGGGTTCACTGTTGTATCGGTGTTCCTGACGATCGGGCTACTACAGACCTTCCTGAGCTACCGAGGAAACAGCCTCCTGCCCGGCCTCGGCGGGAAGCGACCCGATCTGGCCGAACAAGAAGTGACCGAAGTGATTTACACCGGTAAATCCAACCGAGGACAAGGAAGTACTCCGCAGTGATGATGCGCTCGAGAACAAAGAAGATCGTGGCAGCGATCAGTGTCCTGATGGTGGTGGCACTGGTTGCTTACGTCTCCGTTCTTTTCGTGATCATCAAGAACATCAACGACGACCCCGACAAGCTGCCGGTCATCACTGCATACGCACACGGCAAGACGATCGAGACCAACCCTGCCGGGTTCTGCACCATCGATCTGTCCCAGTGCGCCCAGGTGGGCGACATCTACGCACTCGACGTTCCCGCGGGCTATCCGTTGCAGCTGTCGTTGTCGACGGACGTCTCCGATGCGCAGTGGGCCCTGCTGGCGGTCTACGAGGATGCCGACGGCAACCAGACCGGCGAACCCCGAGTCTTCGAGCCCGGCGAGGCCCTGGCAGTGACGGTCGAATCTTCGAGCGATCCCGTCAAACAACTCGTCGGCGTCGAAATCCACCTCGCCGTCGGTGAGGGAAGCGAGCAGGGACTGCTGATCTGGTCGATCAAGACCGCCTGATCCCCGGACCATGAAAATGCCCTGTACACCGATTGGTGTGCAGGGCATTTTGTCAGCAGCTGTGTACGGCAGCTCGTGTCGAAGCGATCAGGTGTCGAGCTCGCGCGCGACAGCCCGGACGACCTCGGAGATCCGCTGAGCGGTCTTGCGGTCCGGGTACTTGCCGTTGCGCAGATCCGGCTGGACCTTCGCCTCGAGCAACGTGATCATGTCCTCGACCATGCCGTGCAGCTGGTCAGGGGTGTGCTTACGCTCGACGGGCTCACGACGCGTCGCCGTAGCGCCGCGCAATGACGGCGCCGGCTCGAGCACCTTCAGGCTCAGCGCCTGCGGACCGCGGCGACCTGCAGCCATGCCGAACTCGACGCGCTGGCCGGCCTTCAAGCCCTCGACGCCCTCGGGGAGAGCGGAAGCACGGACGTAGACGTCCTCGCCCTCTTCCTGCGACAGAAAGCCGAAACCCTTTTCGACGTCGTACCACTTCACCTTGCCGGTCGGCACCGCGTTCACCTGCTCATCACTCGACTGGGGCATCTGCCCCAATGTGCTCGGGAGGCTCTCGAAAGAGCCTCATGGCCTTGCTCGCATCGCTTCCGGTGGAAGAATGCAAAAGAACGCGCCCCACACTTGCTTCAGCGGGGCGCGCAGTCTGTTAACAGTCTACCTGTGACGAACCCGGGTCGGCACCCAGGTTTACAGGCACTATCCTCGTAGGTGTGGACCCTCAACCGAACCCGCGCACTTCCGGCACCGGAAACGGTCTGTTCCGTACGGCGATGGCACTGTTCATCGTCGGATTCCTGGCGATCGTGGCCATCTTCGCGGTCCACATCTTCAGCGACACTCCGCCCGGCCTGGCCTTGTATCTCGTCGCACTCGCATGCCCGATCGGCTTCCTGCTCGCGATCGTCTACACGCTGAGATCCGGTCGACGCGTGCGCTGATCTCTCCCGCCTCCAACCGAAAGGTCACTGACCATGAGAATCCTCCTGAACGTGATCTGGCTGGTGTTCGGCGGCTTCTGGCTGGCATTGGGTTACTTCGCCGCAGGCATCATCTGCTGCATCCTCATCATCACGATTCCCTTCGGAATCGCAGCGTTCCGCATCGGCATCTACGCACTGTGGCCGTTCGGTAAGACCGTCGTCGACAAGCCGACCGCCGGTGTCGGTTCGATGATCGGCAACGTCATCTGGGTGATCATCGCCGGCATCTGGTTGGCGATCGGACACATCGTCACCGCCGTCGCGATGGCAATCACGATCATCGGAATTCCGCTCGCGGTCGCGAACCTGAAGATGATTCCGATCTCGCTGATGCCGCTCGGCAAGGAGATTGTCGACGTGGACCGCGTCAATTACGCATAGCCGTCGAATCCATCCCTGTAACGATGTGACCTTGATCACATTACGGATGGATAACAGAACGGACACAACCGGACATTCACTGAAGCACCCCCACCTACCTGGGAAGAGTCTCCTGCGCTTTGTGTGACGCGTTGTACGTCTTTCGCCACGCCGCGTTATCAAATGGTGACACGAGCGACTCGAGCCGTTACCGTCGTTTTCGGCCGGGAAACTCGGCCACCTCCGGCCCGCCGCGCCAAGCCTTGTCCCGCGGGTACCGGACTTCCGACAGAGCATTCCAGGGACGAGGACGGGGGACCCAAAGTCCTCTGTGAGAACAGAAAAGTTCTCCAGTGGACACCGGTTCGATCGCAAGACCGAATCTTGGGGTGAAGCCAGACCCTTTCCAGCCAGGAAAGGCGAGGCCGGGCGACCTCTCAGCCCGAACCCGACAGCTGACCTCGCAGGCGCGTGTGGAGAGGATTTCGACCATCATGAGCGGACGCCATCGCAAGCCCACCACCACCGGCCGCACTGTCGCCAAGGTCGCCGTCACCGGCGCCATCATGGGCGTAGCAGGAATTGCAGCCACCGGAACCGCAAACGCTGCCCCCGACTCCGACTGGGATCGTCTCGCCCAGTGTGAGGCCGGCGGAAACTGGGCCATCAACACCGGCAACGGTTACCAGGGCGGATTGCAGTTCTCCCCCAGCACGTGGAACGCACACGGCGGCGGACAGTATGCAGCCACCGCAAACCAGGCCTCTCGCGAGCAGCAGATCGTTGTTGCCGAGCGTGTTCTTGCAAACCAGGGTTGGGGCGCATGGCCCTCCTGCTCCTCCAGCCTCGGACTGAGCAGCGGCGCCACCGAGCGTTCCGCTCCAGCCACCACGGCTCCTCAGGCAGCTCCGGCTCCGGCTCAGCAGGTCGCTCAGACCGTTGCGCACCCGGTTGCCGACGCCATCGATCAGGCAATCGCGTTCGCCAAGGCCAACGGCATCCCGGTCGACCCGCAGATCCTCGCAGCCGCAGACACCGCGAAGACGTTCCTCAAGTAACACCGGCAAGACTGTCCGCTCGGACGCTCGAACTAGAGAAGGCCCGCACCGAATCGGTGCGGGCCTTCTTCTTGTCGAGTTGTTATCGGTTGATGACTGTGTGCGGGTGTACGTAAGGGAGTGACTCCACCGGAACCGGAAAAGTGGTGTCCTCGCCGAAGGGTGAAAGTCCACCTGCACGGGTCGATGACAATTCGGTCACTGCGTGATCTCCGTCTGCAGTTTCCGGCCATCCTGGATCTACATAGTGTTGCTTCGAATTGTTGGCCACGAAGTCATTTTGACAGGACGCCGTTACGCCGTACAGACCAGGTCTCTAATCTGATACCTGATGACCGAAACACGTGGCACCCCGGCGGGCAGTTCCGCAGCCGAAAGTCTGACCGATTGGCTCTCGGCGCGCAGTGACGCCGAGTTGACGGAGTTGCTGCGTCTGCGCCCCGATCTGGCCGTGCCACCGCCGAGCACGATGGTGGTTCTCAGCGGTCGGGCGCAGCAACGCGCGTCGGTCAGCCGAGCGGCCGACGAGCTCGACACCCTCGATTTCGGTCTTCTCGAATTGTTGGCACTCGGTGGCGCTGAGGAAACTCCGATGACTCGGGCGGAACTCAACAGTGCAATCGCCGACCGCGCACTTACCGGCAAGGGCAAGGTCACCAAGAAGGCCGTCGACAAGTCGCTGTCGAAGATGCGCGAGTCCGCCCTCATCTGGGGTGTCGATCCCATCAGCGTCGTCCCGGCAGTCATCGGGATGATTCCCTGGCGTGTGGGTCGTGCCCTCGAACCTGCCGAGGCGATGTCCGAGACCGAGATCTCGGCGGCCCTCGACGCTCTGGACACCCGAGAACGGGATCTCCTCGAGACTCTTGCCAACTCCAGCCCGATCGGCCGCACCCGCGACGCTGCCCCTGGAACGCCGCCCGAGCGCCCGGTTCAGCGACTGCTGGCAGCCGGCCTGTTGCGGTGGCTCGACGAGCAAACCGTCGAACTCCCGGCGACGGTTCGTCAGGCCATCCGCGGCGAGCCGGTTTTCGATCCGACGACACTGACCGCACCGGTCATCGGGGGCGACAAACTCAAACCGGCGGACGTGAACGCCGCAGCAGCCGGCGAGGCGCTCGAGTTGGTACGCCAATGCGAGAACGTGATCGCAGTTCTGGGAGTAGCACCGGCCCCCGCCCTGCGAGCCGGTGGACTCGGCGTTCGAGAACTACGACGTGTAGCCAAAACTGCCGATCTCGACGAAGCGCGTGTGAGCCTGCTTGTCGAATTACTCTCCGCAGCCGGACTCATCGCGAGCGGAACGCCCGACCCGGCGCCGATCTCGGACAACGCGGACGAATACTGGACGCCCACACTCGCCGTCGACGGCTGGCTGAACGCGTCCACAGCGCGACGGTGGGAGGTCCTGGCGTCCGCCTGGGTCGATGTACCGCGTGTTCCGTGGATGATCGGGCTGCGCGATTCCACCGACAAGCCGATCGCGGCACTGTCCGAGGAGGGCCGGGCACCGGCGGCACCGCGAGATCGTCAGGCCATTCTGGGGCTGCTAGCCGAACTCGACAGTGGTCAGACTGCGTCGGCCGTCGAGGTCAGTCGGCTGTTGGCGTGGCGACGTCCGCGGTGGAGCGGACGCCTACGGACCTTCGCGATCGAGCGGACTCTGGACGAGGCCGCCGCACTCGGACTGGTAGCCCGCGGCGCTTTGTCGTCACCGGGACGAGCATTGCTACACGGCGGGGACGCCGAAGCCGAAATGCAGTCCGCGCTACCCGACCCGATCGACTACATCCTGGTCCAGGCAGATCTGACTTTGGTTGCGCCCGGCCCGCTCGTACCGGATCTGCTCGAGCAGGTGAGCCTGGTCGCGGACATCGAGTCGGCAGGATCGGCCTCCATGTACCGCATCAGCGAGGACAGTGTGCGTCGTGCTCTCGACGCCGGTCTGACGGCCACCGAACTGCATGCCATGTTCGCCTCGAAATCGAAGACACCTGTCCCCCAATCGCTTTCGTATCTGATTGACGATGTTGCGCGTCGGCACGGACGACTGCGCGCCGGGGTCGCAGCGTCGTTCATCCGGTGCGAGGACGCATCACTGTTGGCGGAGGTACTCGCATCGGCGGTGGCCGAGTCCCTGGCATTGCGCGCGTTGGCTCCCACGGTCGCGATCTCCCAAGCCCCGCTACGCGAGGTCCTGGCCGAATTGCGCGCAGCCGGATTTGCGCCGGCCGGCGAAGACTCCTCGGGAACGCTGGTCGATCTTCGCCCACGCGGGGCTCGCGTACCGAACCGTCGCAGCCGACCGGCGTCGAGAATGCCTGCGAGCCCGTCGGCGGATCAGCTGGCGTCGTTGGTACGCACGATGCGTGCGGGCGACCGCGCTTCCGCCCCCGGCCGTGGCGGCGTTCGAACGGACGGTTCGCGCGAGAACAACGCTGCCACCATCGCCTTGCTGGCCACGGCGGCACGAGACAATTCCAGCGTCAACATCGGCTACGTCGACGCTCAGGGGGTCGCGACGCATCGCATCGTCGACCCCGTCAGCGTGGGCGGCGGACAGCTGGACGCCTTCGACCCGGCAAGCGGCGCGGTTCGCCGTTTCACGTTGCACCGCATTACTTCCGTCAGCCCCGTCGACTCCGGAAAAAAGTAGCAAAAAAGAAGCAACTGGCATTTTTCTGTAAATGAAGTATGGTCGAGGTCAGTTTGTGATTGCCACTTCGAAAAATGAGGAGCGACAATGGCTGACAAGGCGCCGGGTAAGAACATGAAGAAACCCGCCCAGTCGATCAAGGAACGCCGCGCGGAAAAGCGGGCGAAAACTGCGGAGTCTTCCGAGTTCATCCGTAAGCGGAAGCGGAGCTGACAGCAAAGTCCAGAGGAAGACGAGCTGACTGCGAAGCTGACCAATGCCTACCTCCACCGACACCCTCGTGCACCTGCACGAAACATTCAACCTGTTCAAGTCGCGCAATCGAGGAACTGACGCACGCTCGCGCGGCTACGCAGCGGGCATGACTCTCGCTTCACTCTGCGTCCTCGACGAACACGCTCGGCAATCCGGAATACTTCTATCGGATTTACCGCAGAAAGAGAATCAACCATCGTGAAAAGAACAATCCACACCCTGGACCGTATTCAAACGAGACTCGAATCGGAGCTTGATTCCACTCCGGGTGATTCCGAAAAGAATATCGGTTATCGGTCCGGAATTTCCGAAGCTATTACTCATGTAATGGAAATGCGGAAGTCAGTGGTCGCACAGAAATAGGAGGCGCATCGATTAGGCGCTCACCCCAATAACTGCCGCACACCACCCACCAGAAAGACGACCTGGTCCTCGTAGAAGTCGGCAAGCCGCTCCGGCGCGAGCGGCTTGCCACTTCCGCTCCAATCGTCCGCCCGGCTCAGCGCCTGGAGGAAGCCCATCAAGGCAATCGCCCAGCGAGTCTCGAGCCTTTCCGGATCGGTAGCAGGAAAGGTACGACGGACCTGTTCGAGAAGATGATCACGCAGGTGCAGCTCGGTCGCTTCGAGGGCTGGATGGCCCGGTCGCGACATCTGCGGCTGCGAGATCTGCGTGACGATTCTGATCCATCGCATTCCCCGCGTGCGATGGCGAAGGAGCATTGTCTTGTAGGGCGCAGTGACGGCCCGTACCAGCGCCTCGACCGTCGGCGGCGTCTTGTCGGCGGCGAGGGCGTCCACGTTCGCGCTGATCTGATCTCGCACCGACGTTCCCATGTCCAACAGCACCGCGGCGACCAGATCGTCCTTGGTTCCGAAATGGTAGTGGACTGATGACGGCCCGAGACCGGCCGCGGCGTTGACCGAGCGCAGCGAAACTGCATCCAATCCCTCTGTCGCGAAAAGCCGTTCAGCAGTTTTGAGCAAACGCAGACGCGTCGCGTCGCCTTGACGGTTCTGCCGGGAGTCGGTCATACGAACGAGCTTCGCACGGGCTCGACAAACGGCTCCACAATGGTGAACGCAGAGTCAGAGTGATTCACGGTGTGCTCGCACCCTGTTGTCGCGATCGACCCAGCCGTGGGCGCGTGCGTAGTCCACCATCGCCGAGAACTTCTGCCTCCACTCGGTGTTTCCGATCCGGGCCGCGACGGCTTGCTCCAGGTGAGCGATGTCGAGCCAGATGTGATCGTCCTCGAGTTCCCCCCACGGTTCCAATACCCGACTCAGAGTCTCGGATCGATCGTCGCCGCCAACGACGACGACCGAGAGACTGGTGAAGTCGTCGACATTATTCAGTTCGACGGTCGAGGAGGTGGGGGTGATTATGACGTCCAGTTGCATGACCTCTTCAACACTCCTTCTCAAAATCCTGGTTCAGTTGATCGACTTGTAACAACGATAACCGACGTCACTGCGCCAGATGGCGTTGAACTACAAGTGATTACAAACGTCCCACTGTGCGGGAGGCTCAACTTATTGGATCAGTTGATCCATGTTAGACATCTCAACCAGAGCGAGTGATCCAAATCACTCCCCTGTCGACAGGAGATGTCATCGTGTGGTCCGCATCGTCCATCCGCTTCGGAGCCTTCCTCGCCCCATACCATCCGCTCGACGCCGATCCCGCCCTGCAACTCAGACGCGATATCGACCTCATGACACACCTGGACCACCTCGGATTCGAGGAAGCGTGGATGGGTGAGCATCATTCGACCGGTGCCGAGATCGTGCCTGCTCCGGACATGTTCATCGCGGCCGCCGCAGAGCGGACCGAGCGTATCCAGTTCGGCACAGGTGTGACGTCCCTGCCCTATCACCACCCACTGATCACGGCCGACCGCATCACTCAGCTCGATCTGCAGACCCGCGGACGGCTCATCTTCGGCACCGGCCCAGGCAAGATCCCCCTCGATGCACACATGATGGGCATCAACCCGTCGGACCAGCGTCGTCGCCAGGGCGAAGCGCTCGAGGCCATTCTCGCGCTGCTCCGCGGCGAGGTCGTCAACATGGAAACCGACTGGTTCACGTTGCGTGACGCACGCGCACAGCTGCCCACCTATCGTGCGGACGGCATCGAGACCGTGACAGCGTCGACGATTTCACCCAACGGTTCGGTGCTCGCCGGAAAGAACGGGCTCTCCCTGCTCTCACTCGCGGCGAGTTCACCCAGCGGATTCGACGCACTGGACCGCAACTGGGATGTGTACGAGAAGGTCTCGGCCGAGCACGGCCACCGCGCCGACCGGGCGACGTGGCGTGTGGTCAATCCGATGTTCATCGCCGAGACCCGAGCCGAGGCCGAGCGCGCCGTGAGCCGACGGATCGGATCGATGGCCTCCTACGTGAATCGACAGACCGGCCAGAACCCGGCCTGGGCAGATACACCTGCCGGAATCATCGACCAGTGGCGCAACGACACACTCGGCGAGTTCGGTCAGGCGATCATCGGTACGCCCGAAGATGCGATCGCTCAGATCGAGCGTCTGATCGAGAAGACAGGAGGGTTCGGCACGTTCCTGATCCTTCACGTGGACATGGCGAGCTGGGAGGACACCAAACGCAGCTACGAATTGTTCGCCTCCGAGGTGGTCCCGCACTTCCGGAAGCGGAATGTCGGACGTCAGGCGAGCATGCAGTTCGCCGAGGACAACCGCGAATACCTGATCGGCGGGCTGGTCGGAGCGATCACCAAAGCCCATACCGACTACTACGGCCAACCAGCCGAGACGGGAGCCGTGCGCGCATGAGGGCCGTCCGATTCCAACAGGGAGAATTCGCCGTCGCCGAGATGGCCGACGCGCCGCCGTTGGCACCCCATCAGATCCGCGTCGACGTCGTCGCCTGCGGAATCTGCGGCAGCGACCTGAGCATGTCGAAGGACCCGTGCCGATTCGTCGAGGTCGCACACAACGGTGGCTACCCGCTCGCCACCTTCGATCCAGACGCACCCGTGGTGCTGGGTCACGAATACGCGGGTATCGTCTCCGAGACCGGTTCTGCAGTAGACGATTTCATGATCAGTGATCGGGTGGCCGGCATCGGCTTGGCCACCGACACGGCTACCGGAATACCGACGATCATCGGTTACTCGAACGAATACCACGGCGCGTTCGGCGATCACATCGTTGTCGACGCATTCTGGGTTCGCAAGGTTCCCGACCATCTGTCACTCGAGCACGCCACACTGGCCGAACCTCTACACGTCGGCGAGATGCATCTCCAACAGTCCGGCCTCACCTCGGCCGATTCAGCGCTCGTCGTCGGTTGCGGGACGATCGGACTGGGTGCCATCGTCGCTGCGAAAGCGAGAGGGGCACAGATCGTCATCGCGTCCGAGCCCTCCCCCAAACGCCGCGAGCTCGCCAAGAAGATGGGTGCGGACATCGTCGTCGACCCCTTCACACAGGATCCGATCGAACTGTGGAATCAGATGGTCGCCGAAGGCAACCCGCTCGTGGGCCAGGCCGCGAACGGCATCCTGATCGCCTACGAATGCAGCGGCCGGGCGGGGGTCATCGGCGAACTGATGCGCACCCTGCCGTTCAACTCGCGGATTCAGGTCCTGGCTGCGCCGTTCGGCGACGAGACCATCGTTCCCGTCATCGGTCAGTTCCGAAGGATCTCGATCAACTTCGGTCATGGCCCCTACGAGAACGCGTACGACATCACCCTTGCTCGGTTGGCCGCCGGCGAGATCGACGCCGAAGCGATCATTACCGGCCGTGTCGGGCTCGACGGAGTCTCGGATGCTTTTGCGGCTCTTCGCGCACCCGACGAGCACGTGAAGATCCTCGTCCTGCCCGCCGCAGGTCGTCCGGAATAGCGGATGGTCCTGCCCTGTTGACGTAGGGGTGCCCGAACTCGGGCACCTCTACTTCTGGCTGTGCGAGCGTCGCATGTTGGCGTTGCGCTCCGATACCAGGACAATGGCAGGGTTGGCGTCAGCCGACAACGCGGTGCAACGCTCTGTGGCTGCTGCGTTTGTTTCACTAGGAGGCTTCCGTGACCGACGGACCGTTGATCGTCCAATCCGACAAGACGCTGCTGTTGGAGGTCGACCACGAGCGCGCCGGCGATGCCAGGCAGGCAATCGCCCCCTTCGCGGAACTCGAACGCGCCCCCGAGCACGTCCACACGTATCGCATCACTCCCCTGGCCTTGTGGAATGCCCGCGCCGCCGGACACGACGCCGAGCAGGTTGTCGACGCTCTGGTTTCGTTCTCACGATTCGCAGTTCCGCAACCGCTGCTGGTCGACATCGTCGACACGATGGCCAGGTACGGACGCTTGCAGCTGGTCAAGAGCCCGGTGCACGGCCTCATCCTGGTCAGCCTCGACCGGGCAGTCCTCACCGAGGTGATGCGACACAAGAAGATCTCACCGATGCTCGGTGAGAAGGTCGACGACGACACCGTGATCGTCCACCCGAGCGAACGCGGCCGCCTCAAGCAGATGCTGCTCAAGGTGGGCTGGCCGGCCGAGGACCTCGCCGGCTATGTGGACGGCGAAGCGCACCCGATCGATCTCGCTTTCGAAGAGGGCCACTGGGAACTGCGCGACTACCAGCAGATGGCAGCGGATTCGTTCTGGGCCGGCGGCTCAGGCGTCGTCGTGCTGCCATGTGGCGCCGGTAAGACGATGGTGGGCGCAGCAGCCATGGCAAAGGCCAAGGCCACCACACTCATCCTCGTCACCAATACCGTCGCCGGTCGTCAGTGGAAGCGTGAGCTCATCGCCCGCACGTCGTTGACCGAGGAAGAAATCGGCGAATACTCCGGCGAGCGTAAGGAGATTCGGCCGGTCACGATCGCGACCTACCAGGTGATCACGCGTCGCACGAAGGGCGAGTACAAGCACCTCGAACTTTTCGACTCCCGCGACTGGGGACTGGTGATCTACGACGAGGTCCACTTGCTGCCCGCGCCCGTCTTCCGGATGACGGCAGACCTGCAGTCGCGCCGCCGTCTCGGCCTGACCGCAACGCTGGTTCGTGAGGACGGCCGCGAAGGCGACGTCTTCTCGCTCATCGGCCCCAAGCGCTACGACGCTCCGTGGAAGGACATCGAAGCGCAGGGCTGGATCGCGCCGGCCGACTGCGTCGAGGTGCGAGTGACGATGACGGACGCCGAGCGCATGTCCTATGCCGTCGCCGAACCGGAGGAGCGCTACAAACTGTGCTCGACGGCGCACACCAAAATTGCTGTCGTGAAGTCGATTCTGGCGAAGCACCCGGATTCACCGACCTTGGTGATCGGTGCGTATCTCGATCAGCTCGACGAACTCGGCGAAGCCCTGAACGCGCCGGTGATCAAGGGATCCACCAAGAACAAGGAACGTGAGATCCTGTTCGATCAGTTTCGTAACGGTGAGATCCAGACGCTGGTGGTGAGTAAGGTCGCGAACTTCTCGATCGACCTTCCGGAGGCGTCTGTCGCCGTGCAGGTTTCGGGAACCTTCGGATCGAGACAGGAAGAAGCTCAGCGGCTCGGACGACTGTTGCGACCCAAGCACGACGGTGGTCAGGCCCACTTCTATTCGGTGGTTTCCCGCGACACTCTCGATGCGGAATATGCGGCACATCGTCAGCGATTCCTCGCCGAACAGGGCTACGCCTACCGGATCACCGACGCCGACGACCTGCTCGGACCTGCCATCGGCTGAGCATTTCTGCAACACGTTTCAGAAGCAAATGGACATACGTCCAGTTATCTGTAGAGTGTCCCCTGTCACAGTCGTGTCCATCGGCCGGGGGTCACCAGCACCATGCGCTCAGTTCCACGTCTACGGGGTCGGCTCGCCGGAACCATCTCGCTGCTGACTGCCGCCGTCGTCGTCGCCACGACCGGCGTCAGCGCCGCGGCACCGAGTCCTGCTCCTACTGCGCAGAACTCGGTGTATGCACTTGCGAACGGTTGCTTCGCGCTGCGCACCGAGTCTGGTGATTTCGTCCGTCGTGACGGGTCGGCGTACCTCACCGACGTAACGAAAGCCGCAGACGCCGAACCGTTCCGGCTACATGCGGCCCAGTTGGGTCGTTTCATGCTGTACGGCCCGGACGGGTCGATGCTCTCGCACGACGGCGCGGACTCGGTACTCGCCACTTCCGAAGCAACTCCCTCCACCGACTGGACCGTGATGTCCACCGGTGAATCGTTCGTTCTGACCGCGACCTCGAACGGCCGTCAACTGATCTCGCGCGACTTGACGCTCACGATGTCCGATCCCGGTGACGTTCCCGAATCTGCGTTCACGCTGATCCCGCGCGACGGCTGCGCCGATTTCCCCGAAGCGGAGGTGGGCGCAAACGGCGTTCCAGGAGAAATCGGACCGAACGGTGAAGTCACCGGATTCATCGACACACACGTGCACATGAACGCTTCCGAGTTCATGGGCGGAAACCTGCACTGCGGCCGACCTTTCGATCCTCAGGGCGTCACCGCAGCGCTCGTCGACTGCCCGGACCATCAACCTGACGGGATACCGGCGCTCCTCGAAAACGTTCTGTCGTACGGCAATCCCTTCGAAACTCACGACACCACCGGCTGGCCGAGTTTCGCCGACTGGCCGGCGCACGATTCACTGACCCACGAGCAGACGTACTACAAGTGGGTCGAGCGGGCTTGGCGCGGGGGGCTGCGAATCTTCACCAATCTCTTTGTCGCCAATCGTGTCCTGTGCGAGCTGTATCCGAGCAAGCGAAATCCCTGTGACGAGATGGAGACCGTCCGAATCCAGGCGCAGCAGACACGCGAACTCCAGGACTACATCGACGCCCAGTACGGTGGTCCCGGCCGGGGTTGGTTCCGCATCGTGAGCTCGCCGGAACAGGCCAGGCAGGTGGCGGCCGATGGAAAGCTGGCCGTCACCCTCGGGGTGGAGGTGTCCGAACCCTTCGGTTGCTCTGTGCGCAACGGTATTCCGCAGTGCACCGAGGACGACATCGACCGCGGTCTGGACGAGTTGTACGACCTCGGTGTCCGGCAGATGATCGTCACGCACAAGTTCGACAACGCCCTCGGCGGTGCCCGTTTCGACGGCGGAGTCACCGGAGTGGCCGTCAACATCGGCAACTACCTGGGCACCGGGGAGTTCTGGCAGTCGGAACCATGCACCGGCGTTGCCGAGGACAACGTGCTGCCCACGAAGGTCGACGGGGCACAAATTCTTCTCGCAGTACTTCCACCCGGAGTGACGCTTCCGGTGTACCCCGCTGGTCCGCAATGCAATTCACACGGCCTGACCGACCTGGGTGCATACACGATCAGCGGTTTGATGGACCGAGGGATGATCGTCGACATCGATCACATGAGCGTCAAGACCGCCGAAGCAGCCCTCGATATTCTCGAAGCCGCGAACTATTCCGGTGTTGTTTCCAGTCACAGCTGGAGCGACCCGAGCCTGTACAAGCGGATCTACGCGCTGGGAGGATTCGTCGCCCTGTACGCCGGGCAACTCGACGCCTCGGACGACAAGCCCGAAGAGCGCGGATTCATCGACCAGTGGCGCGACGCGCGGGCAATGCGAAGCGAGAACTACTACTTCGGTTTCGGCTACGGCGCCGACACCAACGGCTTCGGGCCGCAGGCCGCACCGCGCGGTGACGCCGCCGAAAATCCGCTGCAGTATCCGTACACCGCCTTCGACGGCACCATCATGGACCAGCAGCGCGCAGGCACCAGGGTTTTCGACGTGAACACCGATGGCGTTGCCCAGTACGGGATGATTCCCGACTGGATCGCGGACATGCGTATTGCTGCGGGCGCCGACGGCGACACGATCATCGAGGACATGAGCCGCGGCGCCGAGGCCTACCTGCAGATGTGGGAGCGAGCACGAAACTAGCTACGCTGGTGGACGGCTCCCGGAAGATCGGGGGCCGGTCCTAGATCGTCCGGCACCACCCGAAGGATTTTTTTCGTGGCTGACTTCCAGTTCACCGTCGACAAGGCCCACGCCAAGTCGGTCAACGACACACTGGCCGACGTACGCCGCCTGCAGATTTCCGCAGTGATCTTTGCGATCGTCCTCGCCGCGGTCGGAGCCTGGCTGATCAGCATGGGCGAGGTGTGGTCCATCATCATCGGCGCGGTCCTCGCCATCGGTGCGGCCAGTTCACTGTGGGTCGCCGTGTGGGCACCTCGCAAGGTGGGGAGCGTCGAATCTCTGTATGCGGACAACCCACTGGTTCCCTCGATCGTCACCGAGGTTCACCCTCGAGCGGCGACCCTGACGGCACTGATCGACATCGCGAAGCCGGCGGCCGGAGCACCGAAGTACGCGCTCGTCAGCCGCAATGTTCGACTCAATCCGAAGTGGCGAGTCGGCGACCGCATTCCGTCGGTGGCACTGCGTTCGGATCGTTCCACCCGAAGCAAGGCTGACACTTGGCAGATGGTCAGCCCCATGCCGATCGAGTGGGGGACCAAGGACTCGGCAGTGCTGGCACGCGCGATCGCAGCTGTCAGTGCGAGCGAGTGGAACTTCCTGCAGAGCCGGATCCCCGACTCCGAAGAAGTTCGCACCCACCCCGATCGCCGGGTTCTGATCAACCCGGCCGATCTTCCTGACTCCCTGCGCTAGCCCAAACGGTTACGCGAGCGCGGGCAGCACTTCCTTCTCGAACATCTCGATTCCCGACGTGTCGTACGCGGCCTCGGGGAAGTAGAAGATTCCGTACTCGAGTCCCTGCGCCTTGAGCGCCGACAGGTTCTCGATGATCTGCTCGGGTGTACCTACGGCAGGCATTCCGCGGAACGCATCGAGCGACGCATCGGCGGCAGCTTCGCCGACCAACGGCGTCAGTCGGGCCTTCAGTGTCTCCAACCGCTGAGCCACCTCGGATTCCGTCGCGCCGATGGCCACGTTGTAGTTGGCCGAACGGACGATGGCGTCGAAATCGGTACCGACGGTGTCGCAGTGCTTCTTCAGGATCTCGGACTTGGGCGCGAAGCCGGCCGGGGTGCCGTCGAAGTTCGTGTACTGCGCGTACTTGGCCGCGATCTTGAGTGTGACCTTCTCGCCGCCACCGGCAACCCAGATGGGAATTCCGCCCTCTTGCAAAGGAAGTGGACGGCACAGCGCTCCGTCGACCTGGTAGTACTTGCCGTCGAGCGTCGCGCTGCCGGTCGACCACGCCTGCTGCATGATCTGGATTCCTTCGTCGAGGCGGCCCAGACGCTCACCGGCAGAGGGGAAACCGTAGCCGTACGCGCGCCACTCCTGCTCGTACCAACCGCCGCCGATGCCCATCTCGACGCGTCCACCCGTGATCAGGTCGGTGGTCGCAGCGACCTTGGCGAGGTACGCCGGGTTTCGGTAGCTCATGGCGGTACACATCTGGCCGAGTCGGATACGCGAGGTCGACGCACCGAGTGCGGCCATCAACGTCCACGCCTCGTGAGTCGCTTCTTCCGTCGGCTGGGGAACGGTGTGAAAGTGGTCGTAGACCCACACCGACTCCCACGGCCCTGCTTCCGCGCGCAGCGTGAAGTCTCGCATCACCTCCCACTGCTTCGCGGGGTCGATGCCGACCAGGTCCAGACGCCAGCCTTGAGGTACGAACAGTCCGAATCGCATGTAGCGAGCCTACCTACAGTTTCCCGACGCGCGAGAGGGGTGACACCCGCGGAGAATAGACCGGAATGAAGCGGAACATCATCGCCGCGCCGGCAAACGAAGTCGCGCCCAGTGCGGCAAATGCCCACCCGAGCGGGAACACCGCGGCGAGAAGACCGATCGCGAGCGGCCCACCGAGCATGCCCGTGTCGTGCGTCAAACGCCATGCAGCGAGGAACTCGGCGCGCTCTTCGGGCGGGGCGATATCAGCACCGAGAGTCATGATCACGCCGTTGCCCAGTCCGTTGCCGATCCCCATCACGACAGCAACCACCGTCAATTCCACTGCGCCCGTCGAAAACGGCAACATCAGGTACGACACACCGATCACCGTCAGCGAAGGCACCGCGACCAACCTACGTCCGTATCGGTCCATGATGTGTCCGGCCGGATACGAGCACAGCAGGTCCACGGCCGCACCGATACCGAAGATCACACTCACCTGGGCTGCATCCAACCCGAGGTGCAATGCCCACAATGGAAGAACGGCCTCACGCGAAGCGCGGGCGGCGCCCATCAGAAGGGAGCCTGTCCCGAGCGTCGACAGAGCGGCACGATGACGGCGAAGGATCTCCGGGAGGGTGACGTGCCCGTGATCGCTGTTGCCCGCCTGCACCTTTCGTGGCGGGTCGGGAACGCGGGCCATCAGCGCCCCGGCGAGCACGACGCCCACCAACTGGACGAGGAATCCTCCGCGCGCTCCCACCAGGAGAATCACGCCGGCACCGATGAGCGGTCCCAGGAAGAAACCCAACCGCCACATCGCGGCGAACGACGACATTGCTCGGGCCCGAAGACCGAGTGGCACGGTCTCGGCGAGGTAGCTCTGCCGCGCAAGGCCCCACACCGCATTCGCCAGTCCGGTCAACAGTGCGCCGATACCGAGCATCCACGGAGTCTGTGCAAGCAGACAGATCACCACTCCTGTTGCACCCAACGAACTTCCGCCGATGATCGATCTACGCTCACCGAAACGCGACACTATCCGGCCGGCAGGGAGGTCACCGAGTACGGCACCCAAGCCACCGAGCGCAACGATCAGGCCGGCGACGGCGACCGATGCACCCAGGTCGCGCGCGGTGACGGCCACGATGGGGGCAGCCGCACCCTGACCGATCCCGAAGATGGCCGCCGGCACGAAAACCGTTGTGACCAGTGGCTTGAGTCCGGCAATCGCCGGCTGTTCCTTGGGCAGTGTTTCCGTCACGCGCTCACTTCTGCCGCGTCAGCGGCCCGCGAGAACCGGTTCGCCGGACGATCGAGGCCGTAGTGGCCCCGCAGGGTCGATTCGGCGTACTCGGTTCGGAAGAGCCCACGCGCCTGCAGAATCGGCACGACCCGGTCGACGAACACCTCGAGCCCTCCGGGCAGATAGGGCGGCATGATGTTGAAGCCGTCCGCTGCGCCCTTGTCGAACCATGCGGTCAACTCGTCCGCGACCTGCTCCGGTGTCCCGGCAAATGTCCGATGCCCACGGCCACCGCCGAGTTTGCCGATCAATTCACGGACGGTGAGGTTTTCGCTCGCTGCAAGATCTTTGACGAGCTGGTATCGACTCTTGTTCCCTTGGATGCGATCGATGTCCGGCAACGGTGGCAGCGGGGCATCCAGAGAATGCTCGGTGAGATCGACACCCACCATGTTCGAGAGCTGGCGCAGCGAATACTCGGGAGAGATCAGGTCCGTGAACGACTGCTCCAGAGCCTTCGCTTCTTCTTCCGTATCCGCGATGAAGGGCACGATGCCCGGCAGCACCTTGATCTCGTCGGGACTACGCCCGTACTTGATCAGCCGCGCTTTGAGGTCGGTGTAGAAATCCTGCCCCTGCTCGAGTCTTCTTTGAGCGGTGAACACGGCTTCGGCATACCTCGCCGCGAAATCCTTACCGCTCTCGGAGGAACCGGCCTGTACAAGCAGCGGACGTCCCTGTGGAGACCTCGGCGAATTGAGCGGGCCAGCCACCGTGAATCGTTGACCGTCATGGTCGATGCGATGGACACGATCAGGATCGGCGAAGATTCCGGTCTCTTCGTCCAGGACAACTGCCCCCTCTTCCCAGCTGTCCCAGAGTCCGAGCGTCACGTCGAGAAACTCCTCGGCGCGCTCGTAACGACCGCTGTGCGTCGGTACCGCATCGAGGCCGAAGTTCGCGGCCTCGTCGGCGCCGGCCGACGTCACGATGTTCCACCCGCCTCGTCCGCCACTGATGTGATCGAGGGAAGCGAACTTCCTTGCGAGAGTGTACGGATCGCTGTAACTGGTCGACGCGGTTGCAATCAACCCCACCTTCTCGGTGGCCGCAGCGATCGCCGACAGCAAGGTGACGGGTTCGAAGATCGCCTGAGTGTTGTATTTGACCCGCGGACCGACTGCTAGACCGTCGGCGAAGAACACCGAGTCCAGCTTTCCACGCTCGGCGATTCTCCCCAGTTCCTGGAAGTGCTTGACGTCCAGAAGGTTGGCCGCATTTGTGCGAGGGTGGCGCCACGCCGCCTCATGATGGCCGACGCCCATCAGGAAGGCGTTCAGATGAAATTGTCGTTCGGACATGAGTTCGCAGAATCTTTCCGTGAAAGTGTGGTCAGGTGGTGACGCGCCAGCGCGAGAGCCGACGTTCGATCAGGACCAGAATCGCGTTGATTGTCAGACCCAACAACGAGATCGCGACGATGCCCGCATACATGTTCGGGATCTGGAAGTTGAGTTGGGAAGCGGTGATCAGATACCCGAGACCGGCTTTGGCCCCGACCATTTCGGCGGCGATCAGCACGAGAATCGACGACGCGGCGGCCATGCGGATACCCGTGAAGATCGTGGGAACTGCGGCGGGCAGAACCACCTTCTGGAACAGCCGAATCGAGGAGAACCCCAGCGAGGCAGCGGACTTGATCAGCAGGGGGTCCACTGTTCGCACACCGGAGATCGTGTTGAGCAGAATCGGGAAGGTGCAGGCGTAGATCACCAGAGCGATCTTCGATTCCTCACCGATTCCGAGAATCAGCACGAAGACGGGAAGCAGAGCCAAGGCTGCTGTGTTGCGGAACAATTCGAGAATCGGGTTGAGGAAGTCGGAGACCGGGCGGTACCAGGCGATCGCGATTCCCAACGGAATCGCGATCGCAATGGCCACGAAGAAGCCGGTCAGCGCACGCGTCAGACTGGCCGAAACATGCTCTTGCAATTGTCCGTTCTCGGCGAGAGTGAAGAATGCGGACACAACTTCGGCGAAGGGCGGCAGGAAGACCTTGTCCACCAGCCCGAGCCGAGGTGCCGCTTCCCAGATCCCGAGGAAGATCGCGATCGCAATCGACGGCTTGGCAATCCGCCAGGCGGTGGAACCGATGTAGCGCGCCGCCTTGCCGCCGGCCTGGCTCCGCTGCGCAATGTCAGGTGTTCTGTCGGCCAACGGTTTCGGGGTGGCGACCACCTCCGGCGTCGCCAATGCGCTAGACATGTGCAACCTCCTTGGCAGGATCGAGTTCGCCGGCCCGAGCGCGCTCGACTTCACCGTGCAGCAGCGTCCAGATCCGGTGCCGGAACACACGGAACTCCTCGCCTGATCGCACGTCGTCGCCGGACCGGTCGATGTCGATGTCGACGATCGTCTTGACGCGCCCCGGGCGCGAAGTCAGTACTGCAACACGTTGCCCGAGGTAGATGGCCTCGTCGATTCCGTGGGTGATGAACAGGATGGTCTTGCCGGTGGCCTTCCAGATGCGCAGAAGCTCGTCCTGCAGCGACTCTCGCGTCTGTGCGTCCAGCGCAGCAAATGGTTCGTCCATCAGCAACACTTCGGGATCGAATGCCAAGCTGCGGGCGATCGCGACTCGCTGCTTCATTCCACCGGACAACTCGTGCGGATAGCGATCCGCGAAACCTTGCAGACCGACCAGTTCGAGGTAATGCTCGGCGAGTTCGCGTCGCTCGCTCTTCTTCACGCCCTTCGCTTCGAGTCCGAACTCGATATTGTGACGTGCAGTTCGCCATGGAAGTAGCGCGTATTGCTGGAAGACGATTCCCCGATCCAAGCCTGGGCCCGTGATCTGCTTGCCGTCCAGAAGGATTCGACCGGAAGTGGGCGAACTAAGTCCTCCGAGGAGGTCCAGCAGAGTCGACTTGCCGCAACCACTCGGCCCGACGAGGACCAGGAACTCCCCCGGCGCCACGTCGATGTTGATGTCCTCGACCGCGGTGAAAACTTCGTCGGTCCCACGAATGTCGAACTGTTTGGTGACGTGCTCGAGCCGTAGTTTCGGTTCTGTGCTCATTTTGCTGCCTCCAGTGCCTGTCCGTCAGCGCCGCTGTCGGGTGAATACGTTCCGTTGGCGTACGGGTTGAATTCGTTGGTGTAGATGTCCGACGGCTTCAACTTTCCTTCTTCGAGTTCGCCGTTACGGGTGAGCCAGTCGATCCACGTGCTGATCTCGGTATCGGTGATCGTTCCGCCGGGACCGGCGACTCCTGGGCTCTTCCAGTAACTGATGAGCTTGGTGTCCTCGTTGCGTCCGCGGCTGTTGATGATCGACGTCAGCTTCGCGATCACTTCTTCTCGTGGGTGCGTCTGCGTCCAGCGGATGGCCCTCGCTGTTCCCTGTACGAAATCGGCGACCGCCTCCTTGTTCTGCGCGATGTAGTCGTCACGGAACACCAACGTGCCGTAGGTGAACGAGCCGAACAGCGATTCGTCGGTGAACAGCTCGCGAAGACCACCGCGTTCGAGCGCTGAGTCACGGAAGACCGAGCCGAGGGTGGCGACATCGATCTGTCCCTGGCGCAGCGCCTGTTCCGTGTTGACCGGCGGAACGACGATCAATTCAACCTGCTTGATCTCGTCAGGCGTAAGTCCCTGCCGCGCAAGCCATTCACGGACGACGAACTCGTGGTGCGCACCGAGGGTGTTCATCCCGACCTTCTTGCCGATCAAGTCCTTCGCCGACTTGATCGGACTGTCGTCGAGTACGTAGTACCCGTTGAAGCTCTCCTTGTCGGAGCCGTAGTACCCGATGACCGAGGTGATCGGTGAACCGGCGGAAGCCAACTTCACCACCGCACCGTTGAACGCTCCGCCGAACTCGGTTTGACCAGTCGCTGCGTTCTGGATGCTCTGAGGGCCGCTGGTCGTGTCACCGATCCAGTTGAGCTCCACGTCGTTGAAGTAGCCGAGGTCAGCGGCCAGTTCGGGGTAGATGACCTGTCCGGTGCTGCCCTCGTACCGCAGGACGGTCTTGCCGTCGGCGGTCTTGACGACTTCGTCGGAGGAGCCCGAGCAGGCAACGGCAAGGCTGGACAGAGTGACAAAGGCGACGGCCGCGGCTACCGAGCGCGCGAAACGAGGGCGAATCATGAAGTTGCTTCCTGTAGAAGATGATTGGTTCAGTTCTCGGCTACACCTGTCCGGAGCGCCGTGTGCGGCGCTCGGCACAGGCAGGTGTGGGGAATGTCAGTTCAACGACAACAGTTGAGCGACATGAGCGGGAAAGACCGAAACACGTGGGACTCCAATGAATGTGACGACGGAATCGAGCCGTTAGCAGTGCCGAAACCATACGTCGGCACCCACTACCTGGGTCAACGGTTACATTCATGCCGGATTTAATGTGTGAGGTCCGTATCATGAGGGCATGCTTTCGCCGACGACTGCGCAGGACTTCGAGCAACACCGTGGCCACCTGACGTCGGTGGCCTACCGTCTCACCGGAAGTTTCAGCGACGCTCAGGATGCGGTGCAGGAAGCGTGGATACGGCTTCAAGTTGCCGAAACCACGCGAGGCGAAGAGCTGCAGATCCGCGAACTGCGCGGATGGCTCACCACTGTTGTCGGACGGATCTGCCTCGATCATCTCAAATCGGCCGCGGTCAGAAGAGAAAGCTATGTCGGACAGTGGCTTCCGGAGCCGATCGTCACGCCCGTCGACGCCACCGCGGGCACACCCTCAGCGACACCCGATCCGCTGGAGTACGTCGTGACGCAGGAGCAGAATCGTTTCGCTGCCCTCGTCGTCCTGGACACCCTTACTCCCGCTCAACGCGTTGCCTTCGTCCTGCATGACGGCTTCGACGTGCCCTTCGCCGAGGTTGCGCGAATCCTCGACATCGAAGTTGCCACTGCCCGTCAGTTGGCCTCGCGGGCCCGTAAAGCCGCAGCCTCGGCGCCGGTCCCGGTCAGTAGCGAGGAGCATGCTGCCGCCGTCGAGCGATTGGTGACGGCTATCGCGAGTGGAGATCTGAACGCCGTGATCGATGCACTCGATCCCGATGCCGTCCTGATCGGTGACGCAGGCGGAACTACCCGCACGGCAGTCAACGTCGTCCGCGGCAGTGATCGTGTGGCGCGGTTCTATCTGGGGTTGGCCCGCAAGTACGGACCGGCGGCGCTGTTCTCGATGACACCGGTTCTCGTCAACGGACGGCTCGGCGGTGTATTCGCCGGCTCACCAGGGGATGACCAGTACCCGCAGTTCGCCGCTCGCGTTGCCGGCTTCACTGTCCGCGACGGAGTTGTGTGCGCAGCCTACGATATTGCGAATCCAGCCAAGTTCAGCGCTGTGCCGATGCTCGATCACACCGAACCCGAACGCAAGTAACGAGACTCCCATTCCTCGAGGTGTGATCTGGACACCTGCGTTCCGAACCACAGTCGGTGCAGTACATCCGATCCCAGATGATGCAATTCGGTGTGCGTCCTCCACTGCTGCGACGCCCACTCGGGTTCGTTGTGGGCGGCGTCGATCCCGGCCATCGCGCTACCTCGCAGTTCGAAGTCCAGGTCCCGTCGAAGCTCCGAAAGCTCCGACCAATTCGCCTGTGGTGCATAGTGCCTCGCGCGAATTTCGGTCAGTAGCTTGAACAGGACGCTACTCGCCCGTTCGTCGACCCAGATCAGAGTGCGTCGATGCGCACCGCGCCCCACCGTCCACAGGACCACCAACGCCACGACGACGCCAATTGCCGTCTCGAGCATGCGGCTGAGGATCAGATGTTGGACGGTCCCGTGCGCACCACCGGCCGCGCCGAGGAGAATCGCGAGGGCGGTGATGAAGATGACGGCTATCCCGTAATTCCGCACCAGGAACAGCTCGATCCCGGCCATCAGGACGGCAAGTACCGCCACCAACCACAGACCGGTCGGACTCCAGGCGTAGATGGCACCCAACAGAATCAACCCGAGGACGGTTCCGCCGATGCGGTGGATTCCGCGATAGGTGCCCAGTATTCGATCCGGTCCTTGATGAAGGACCATCGCCGCGGCGATCACCGCCCAGTCCGGGCGATCGATGCCGAGCAGGACGGTGAGGGTTCCCGCGGCCATGCAGGCAATGGACAGCCGAAGTGCCGTGACCGACGCTCGGCTGGACGGATTGCAGGCGCGGAGGAACCGATATCGGATATTCGGGTCGGGCAGAGGCGGGTGAGCCCCGACCTCGTCGACGTCGAACGCGGGGTCCGCCATGAGCTCCGGATCGTGGTCGTCGGAGATCGCTCTGGCCATCGAGATCTGCGCTCGTTCGAGTTCACGGGTCAACGGGTGGTCTTTCCCGACGATTGCGCCGCGGTAAAGGCACTGCCACGCGTCGTGCAGCCGAAGTGCTGCAGCGTGGCGTTTGTCTCGCGTGAGTTCGGGTGGGGCGTACGCCGCCTGGGCGTCCGTGTAGTCCGAAACGGCCGAGACGGCTGCCTGTACAGTGCTGCGTTCGACAGTTCTCGGTGCCCACAGGATTCCCGTCATCGAGACGACCACCGCGCTGATCCCACCGATTGCCGTCCACATCGCGACCTCGACCGGCGGCTGGCCGGGAGTGGCGATCACGGAGCTGATCTCGGTGGTGAGCAACAGAAAGAAAGCGCCCGGTGGGCCCAATCGAAGCGCGTCGACGGTGAAGGCGCAGGTCGACACCATGACGGCCATGATCAGCACGACAAAGACGAGCAGCACCGTCGGCGCTCCCTCGGCGATGGCTCGGTGGACGGGCTCGCCCACTGATGCCCCGATGAAGGACAGGATCGTCAGCGCCGTCGCGGCGATACCGACTGCCTTCCACCTGCTCCGGTAGGGACGGCCCTCACCGTAGATCGATGCAAATGCACCGAGGCCGACCAGGAGCGACGCTGACCCGAATCCGAGAAGTGTGGCGATGGCCGCCGGAATCGCCAGCGCGAGGGCGACGCGAACCGCTCCGGGGTACCGGTTTCCCACCGGCGGCAATCCGAACAGGACGCTGCGCGCCGGCCGCGGAGCCGGGAGGTTGGACTCGTGACCCGCTGATGTTTCTTCGGGGTCCACTGCCCATCCTTCGCGCCGGCCTGTTCGTGTCTGTGTCGTCCCATTCTTGCGGGCGGCCGACGTGGAATTCGAGGCGGGTCCGGAGGTCGATTCGACCACCCTTTATTGACACTCTGTCAACAGTGTGGATGATAGGTGGAGTCGGATCCGCTCGCGGGTCGCATTTCATCGATCGGGAGAATCACGATGACGCAAGGATCTACCGCAACCCGAACCACCGAACGCCGGTCCCCGTGGATGGACGACGAATTGGAGGCCGTGGCCGACCTGGCAAGGAACTTCTTCGCCAAACACGTCACACCGCATCAGAAACGCTTCGCGTCCCAGGGTTTTCCCGACAAATCCGCATATCGAGAACTCGGGACGCTCGGGCTCGCCGGCATGTCGATCCCCACCGAGTACGGCGGTGGCGGAGGAACGTTTGCGCACGACGCCGTGCTGTTCCACGAGCAGGTCATGGCGGGTGATCATTCGCTCCAACTCGGCGTGCACTCGGGAATCGTGCCGCACTACCTCAATGCCTACGCCGATCACGAGCACAAACTGCGCTGGCTACCGAAGCTGGTGAGTGGCGAGTGGGTGGGCGCAATCGCCATGACCGAGCCCGGCACCGGATCCGACTTGCAGAACATCACCACCCGCGCCGTCCGCGACGGTGACGACTATCTGATCAGCGGCGCAAAGACATTCATCTCCAACGGTCGCAATTGTGATCTGGTGATCATTGCCGCCAAGACCGATCCCAGCCTCGGAGCGCGTGGAGTGTCGCTCATCGTGGCCGAGGTCGATTACAACACACCGGGTTTCGAGCGGGGGCGAATACTCGAGAAGGTCGGACAGAAGGGCCAGGACACCACCGAGCTGTTCTTCGACCGCTTGCGGGTGCCTGCAACAAACCTGCTCGGGGACCGCGAAGGCACAGGGTTTGCCCAGCTGATGCAGCAGCTACTGCCTGAACGATTGATCTGTGGGGTTGCAGCCACTGCGGCAATGGAGCGTGCAGTCGCCCTCACCGTCGAGTACACCAAATCCCGAAACATGTTCGGGCAAACGCTCTTCGATCTGCAGAACACCCGCTTCGAACTTGCCGAGTGCGCGTCCATCGCTCGTATCTCACGAACGTTCATCGACGACTGCATCGTCAAATACCTTGCCGGGCAGCTCGATGCGACTACCGCCGCGATGGCCAAGTACTGGCTCACCGATCAGCAGTGCGCCGTGATCGACCGCTGCGTGCAACTACACGGCGGGTACGGCTACATCCTCGAATATCCCATCGCCCAGATGTACGCCGACGCTCGCATTCAGCGAATCTACGCCGGATCGAACGAAGTCATGAAGGACCTCGTGGCGAGATCACTCTGAGCAATCAGGAATCCGCATCGCACGCCGGCAGAACGTCACGCACGATGGCGAGCAAACTGCGTACCAGCAGAAGGTGCACCTGTTCGCGGTCGAGCGCTCCCGTCACCAACCACTGCTTACTGGCAGCCTTCGCCAATCCTCCGTACGCCACGATCATCGAATGAACAGCAGCCTCGCTGCCTTCACTCGGTCGAATCTCGAGCGCATCCATCATGCGTCGCGCAGCAACGTCGTCAGCGTCCTGCAGGATCCGATCCATCTCGGGATCACGGCGGAGGTCGTCGGACATGACTGTCGAGATCCACATGTCGCGATGACGCCAGGCGACGTCGAGCCACCGATCGATCACGGCGCCGATCCGCTTCTCCTGGCTCGCCGATCGCTGAATACGGTCCACCGCCACTTCGGGAATGAAGACGAATCGCCGCACGACGTCGAGGTACAACTCCCGCTTGGAGCCGAAGTAATGATTGAGCAGCGGACGACCGACCCCGGCCGCCTTGGCCAACTCGGTCATCGAGACGTCGGCAAAAGACTTCTCCTCGAAAACCTTTGCCGCGCTGACAATGATCTGCTCACGCCGGTCTTCAGGACCGAGACGCTTTCCGCCTGTGGCCGACGCGGACGTCATTCTTTTCTCGCGGGCGTGCTGTTGACCGTCGCCTGCGCTTCGACCATGAGCGAAATGTGTTCCACCAAACGCTTTCGAGAGATCTTGGAGGACGGGGTGTGCGCCTGATAGATGAACGCGAGGGCACCGAACAGCCCCACCGAATTGAGTTCGGAGTTCGCGGAGTCGGTTGCCTCGCCGCCGTACATCAGCTCGAGCGACGCGGAGATCGGATTGGTGAACTCCGCCATCAATTCTCGCCCTCGCTCCCACAGCGCAGGTTCCGCCTGGGATTCGACGAACATGATGCGTCCACGGCGCGGATCCTTGAATACATAGGTGGTGAAGGCCTTCACCACGTGACGGATCAGGGCCGACGGTTCGGAAGGCGCCGCCTCGAGAGCGTCCAGAATAGTGTCGCGTGCCCCGAGAACGACCTCGTCGAGCACGGCGACCAGCAGTTCGTCACGATTGGCGAAGCTCTCGTAGAAGTACCGTTCGGTCAGCGCAGCCTCGCGGCAGGTCGCACGCATGGTCGCGGCGGCCGCACCCTCGGTGCCCATGATCTGCAACCCGGCTTCGATCAGCTGTGCCCGGCGCGCGGCGCGGCGATCTTCTGGTTCCTGCCCACGCCACCTGCGCGAGCCGGTGCGCCGAGCCTCGGTATCCGTCATGTCCCCATGTTCTCACTGACCGGCAGTGCTCTCGACCTCAGGTTATCGCGCCGACTCCCGCGAGCGAACTGACATCGCACGATGTCAATCAATTCAATTCTGACATCAATCGCTGTTGACATCACTTGATGTCAGCCTTACTCTTCGTTCAGTTGTTCACGCAGCAATCAGGAGGCGTCACACATGGTCGACATCGACCCAACCTCGGGGCCATCGGCCGGTGACGAGGAAACTCGAACTCGCCGAACACGAGTCGTCGTCATCGGAGCCGGTTTCGGCGGCATCGGAACGGCTGTCCGCTTGAAGCAGTCCGGGATCGACGACTTCGTCGTTCTGGAACGTGCCGCGGAGCCCGGGGGGACCTGGCAGGTCAATACCTACCCCGGTGCACAGTGCGACATCCCGTCGATTCTGTACTCGTTCTCGTTTGCGCCCAATCCGAACTGGACGCGGCTGTATCCGCTACAGCCCGAGATCTACGACTATCTCCGGGATTGCGTCCATCGCTTCGGACTGGCCGGTCATTTCCACTGCAACCAGGACGTGACAGAAGCTTCGTGGGACGAGCAAGCCCAGATCTGGCGGGTACACACTGCGGAAACCGTCTGGGAGGCACAGTTCCTGGTCGCGGCCACCGGCCCGTTCAGTGCCCCCGCCACACCCGACCTTCCCGGGCTCGAATCGTTTCGTGGTCAGATGTTCCACACCGCGGACTGGAACCACGACCACGATCTTCGCGGTGAGCGGATAGCCGTGGTCGGCACCGGCGCCTCTGCGGTGCAGATCATCCCCAGACTGCAACCGCTCGCGGACACGTTGACCGTGTTCCAGCGGACACCGACGTGGATCCTGCCGCATCCGGATCAGCCGATGACAGGCTGGCCAAGCGCTCTCTTCGAGCGGGTGCCGCTCACCCAACGACTGGCACGCAAGGGACTCGACCTGCTTCAAGAAGCCCTGGTACCCGGATTCGTGTACAAGCCGTCACTGCTCAAAGGTTTGGCTGCACTCGGCCGAGCACACCTCCGACGGCAGGTGCGGGACCCGGAGCTTCGCGCAAAGCTGCTCCCCCACTACGCATTCGGATGCAAGCGTCCGACGTTCTCGAACACCTACTATCCCGCGCTGGCGTCACCCAATGTGGAGGTGGTGACGGACGGAATCGTCGAGGTGCAGGAGCGCGGAGTTCTCACCGCGGACGGAACCTTCCGGGAAATCGACACCATAGTCATGGGAACCGGCTTTCGGATGGGAGACAACCCGTCGTTCGACATCATCCGAGGCCAGGACGGCCGCAGCCTCGCGCAGACATGGAACGGCAGTGCCGAGGCCTTCCTCGGCACCACCATCAGCGGTTTTCCGAACTTCTTCATGATCCTCGGCCCCAATTCCGTGGTCTACACCTCGCAGGTCGTCACGATCGAAGCGCAGGTCGAGTACATCGTGAGCTGCATTCTTCAAATGGACGAGCGCGGCATCGGCAGCATCGACGTCCGCGCAGACGTGCAACATGAGTTCGTGCGCGCAACAGACCGCCGACTCGCCACCAGCGTGTGGAACGCCGGCGGGTGCAGTAGTTACTACCTCGTCGACGGCGGCCGCAATTACACCTTCTATCCCGGATTCAACCGATCCTTCCGCGCCAGGACCAAACGAGCCGACCTCGCTCACTACGCGCAGGTACAACCCGTCTCGTCCGCAGCGCTCACCACTGCTCGAGAAACCGTGAGGAGCCGATAATGCTCGGCATCAACGCCTTCCGAGGCACACCCGTCGTCGCACCGTCCGGCGCTCGCCGCTACACCGACGAAGCACATGCGATCGCCGCCCGTGACGTCGATTTCGACTGGGACGGCGTACCACTGCATTACGTGCCGAACGAACCGATGGTCACCCACGTCATCAACTTCATGCATCTCGTGTTACCCGAGGGAGAGCGGGCCATGTCCGCAACGCTCGCCGAAGCACTCCCGCTCATCGAGGACACCCGCCTGCACGAAGAGGTGGTGGGATTCGTCGGCCAGGAAGCAACACACGCGTCGTCGCACAAAGGCGCCCGCGAGCATCTTGCGGACCTCGGCATGGACATGAAACCGATGTCACGCCGGATGGACTGGCTCGTGGACAAGATATTGGGCGACAAAGGATTGACCGGAAAAGCCAAGCACGCCTGGCTCTGTGAACGTCTCGGCTTGTTTGCCGCCATGGAGCACTACACGGCAGTGGTCGGGGAATGGCTGCTCACCGATCCCGCCCTCGAAGATGCCGGCATGCACCCGATGATGCTCGACATGGTCAAGTGGCACGGTGCCGAGGAGGTCGAACACCGCAACGTAGCCTTCGACGCCTACATGTACGTGGACGGCAGCTACGCCAGACGCGTTCGCACGGCGCTGCTGGCCAGCTTCACGTTGTTCGTGCTGTTCATCGCCTCGATGAATTACCTGTTCCGACAGGACCCGTCCACGACGAAGGGCCGACTGTGGCCTCTCCAACTGATCAGCGCCACTCGCCGCGGCCTGGTACCCAACATGAAGTTCCTGATCACCGAGATTCCTCCGTATCTGCGGCCGAGCTTCCATCCTTCCCAGATCGGGGACATGGACGTCGCCATGCGTTACCTCGCTCGCTCGCCTGCCGCCAATCGTTCCTCCGAAGTGAGTGAAAGATGAGCAAGACGACTGCCGACAGCCCCCACGACGCACACGACTTCACACCGACCCGGTCGTTGAGGTTTGCCGCACAGGCGACGGGCGCATACCGCCGAATCTTTGCAGCAAGTCCGGCAGCGCACATACTTTCGCGCCCCAGCCCGGTCCGCTACAGCGGGTTCGACATGACTCTGGACGTGAAGTCCGTCCGGTCAGAGTGCGACGACGTCCTGAGTGTCACCTTGACCCCGAGGGAAGGAATCACCCTTCCGTCGTGGATTCCCGGCGCCCACCTCGACATCTTTCTCCCCTCGGGAAGGCAACGACAGTATTCGTTGTGCGGCGACCCCGACGACTTGTCCTCGTATCGGATCGCCGTCCGGAGGATCGACGAGGGTGGGGGCGGCTCGCGCGAGATACACGAGTCGCTGAAACCCGGCATGGTTGTCGACGTACGAGGGCCACGCAATGCATTTCCGTTTGTCGCTGCTCCGTCGTACCTCTTTGTTGCGGGCGGAATCGGGATCACTCCGCTCCTTCCCATGGTGCAACGTTGTCACCGCCGCGGAATCCCGTGGCGTTTGGATTATCTCGGACGAACTCGGACGGCCATGCCATTTCTCGACGAGATCGAGGAATACTCCAGCGGCCGGGTAACCATCCGACCGGACGACGAGTTGGGCCCGACGGATATCGAAACACTGGTCGCTGCTGCGGATCCCGGTGCCGCGGTGTACACGTGCGGACCGGCGCCGCTGATGAACATGGTGCGCGCGGCGACCTTCGCCGGCAATCCGACCGGATCGGTGCACAGCGAGAGGTTCTCCCCACTCCCGGTAGTCGACGGCAAGGAGTTCACGGTGCATCTGGCGCGCACCGGTCTCACCGTCGATGTGGGCGAGTCCGAAAGTGCTTTGGCTGCGATACGTCGTGCACTTCCCGGAGTAGCGTATTCCTGCCAACAGGGCTTCTGCGGTACGTGCAAGGTTCGGGTGCTCTCGGGGAGCGTCGATCATCGAGACACCTTGCTCACCGAATCCGAACGTGCCGATTCGATGTTGACCTGTCGATCACGTTCCACCGGTGGGTCTTTGGTGGTGGACCTGTGAAGGGAAAATTCTCTCTTGCGGCGGCCGACGCAGCCTTCATCCGATCCGCTCCGCTGGTGATCACTCACCGGATCGAATCCGAAGCGACATGTGAGAGCTTGTGGCAGACATTGACCTCGAACGGTTCGATCGCGTCGTGGGCGCGCGGGATCACCGGAGCCGACTGGACCTCGGCCAGACCATTCGGCATCGGGACCACGCGAACTGTGCGGGCCGGCGCTTTTGCTGCACTGGACGAGAGATTCTTTCGCTGGGACGAGGGGAACCGGATGTCGTTCTATGTGGAGTCGGCGTCACTTCCGGGATTCAAGCGTTTCGCCGAAGACCTTGTGCTGGAACCGACTTCGACTGGAAGCCGTCTCACCTGGACGTTCGCTGTGCAGGCGCAGCCGTGGTTCGCCCCGATTCTGTCCCTTGCCAGACCGATCCTCGGCCGCGTGACCCGCAACTGGGCCGACGGCGCCGTCCACCACACACTTCAGGGGACTCCGCGATGACAACAAACGAGATCGACACGGCCGCGCATGCGACCGACCACACGGTGACACAGGCAGTGCGCGAAGCGCGAGTCGCCGCCGCGTGGTGGGCGGAACTGACTTTCGAGCAACGCGCCCGCCGACTTGATCGGTGGCGAGGAATCATCGCTCGTCGAGCATCCGAACTCGCCGACGTCGTGCACCGGGACATGGGCAAGCCGCACCCCGACGCGATGCTCGAAATCGCCATGGCACTCGAACATCTCGCGTGGGCGTCGAAGAACGCTCGAAAGGTGTTGGGCAAGCGCACCGTCGGTTCCAGTCTGTTGACGATCAATCAGGCTGCCTCGGTGGAGTATCGGCCTCTCGGAGTGGTCGGTGTGATCGGTCCGTGGAACTATCCGGTCTTCACCCCGCTCGGTTCGCTCTCGTTTTCGCTGGCTGCAGGCAATGCCGTGGTCTACAAGCCGAGTGAGTTCGCGCCGGCAGTCGGGCAATGGTTGGTCCGAGCGTTTGCCGAGGTCGTCCCTGAACATCCTGTGCTGCAAGTTGTCACAGGCGACGGTTCGGTCGGCGCGGCGCTGTGCCTGGCCGGTGTCGACAAGATCGGGTTCACGGGATCGACCGCGACGGGCAAGAAAGTCATGGCAGCGTGCGCCGAGACCCTCACACCGGTGTTGATGGAATGTGGCGGTAAGGACGCACTCATCCTTGATGCCGACGGAAATGTTGGCGCCGCCGCGGATGCTGCGGTGTGGGGCGCATTGTCCAACTCCGGTCAAACCTGTCTGGGCGTCGAGCGTGTGTACGTGCACGAACAGGTCTACGACCAGTTTGTCGACAAGACAATCACTTTGGCCGCCCGCGTTCATGCGGGTCCTAATGCCGACGACAAGATCGGTCCGATCACCATGCCCTCTCAAGTCTCCGTCATCCGGCGCCACATCGACGACGCGGTGTCGCGAGGTGGACGTGTCGTTCTCGGAGGGCTCGGCTCGATCTCCGGTCAGTACGTGCAACCGACCATCATGGTCGACGTCCCCGAAGACAGCCTCGCCGCCACGGAGGAAACTTTCGGCCCGACGATGACGATCACCAAGGTCGCCTCGATGGACGAGGCGGTGGAGTTGGTCAATGCGTCGCCATACGCATTGGGAGCAAGCGTCTTCGGCAAGGATGGAGCGGCTGTTGCCGATCGGCTCCGATCCGGAGGAGCGTCGGTGAACTCTTACGTGATGTATGCCGCGGTTCCCAACCTGCCGCTGGGTGGGGTCGGAGCATCTGGTTTCGGGCGCGTTCACGGCCCAGATGGTCTGAAGGAGTTCACCTACGCTCGTTCGATGACCCGGCAACGATTCCGTTCGCCCTTACCACTGACGACATTTCGAAGGACCGCCCGAATCGACTGGCTGGTCAAGGTTCTCATCCGCGCTCTACACGGAAGGCACTGAAGCAATGACGGGACGCTTGTCCGCAATTGCGGGAACAGTCCGCGATCTGGGCATTCCACTGCCCGGACGCCGAATTGACTACGACGTCGCCGGAAAGGTCGTACTCATCACCGGCGGAGGCGACGGTATCGGTTCCGCGTTGGCGCGCACTCTCCACCGGCGTGGGGCCACCGTGGCGCTGGTCGACGTCAACGAGAGTTCATTGGCAACGGCCGAGCGCTCATTCGGGTCACAGCGAGTCGTGACGGTGACGGCCGATGTCCGAGATCGGAACGGCATGAAAGCAGCCGTGCAAACGATCATCGAGCAGCTGGGCAGAATCGACGTCGTGGTGGCCAACGCCGGAATCACCCCTCCCCCGGCAACATTGCGCCAGATCGATCCCGACGCCTTCGATCGCGTGCTCGACGTCAATCTCACCGGCGTCTTCAACACCGTGCATCCGACCATCGACGAGGTGATCCGCAACAGTGGGCACATCGTCGTCGTGTCCTCGGCAGCGTCGTTCGCCCCCGGTTTGGGCGGCGCTTCGTACATGATCAGCAAGGCTGGGGTCGAAGCGCTCGGCCGGGCGCTGCGTCTCGAGGTTGCCGGCTACGGCGCCACTGCCGGCATCGCGTACTTCGGGATGGTGGACACACAACTTGCGCGCGCAACTCTCGACGACGACGAGATCGGGCGCAAACTTGACGCTCGACTACCCGGTCCCCTCCGTCATCGAATCTCCCCGGACCGTGCCGCGACAGTGATCGCCGACGCGATCGCTCGCCGCGCCGCCCGGACCCTTGCCCCCGCTGCCTGGGAACCCTGGGCGTGGGGACGCGGTTTCATCAATGTCCTTGCCGACGGCTATCTGGCCAGGGACAAACAGGCACACGACCTGATCCGCGAACTCGAAGACAGAACCACCGCTGCGGCCCCGACGAATGCATCAGCCCTGACAAAGGCATCCAGGAGAACATCATGACCACGTTGTGTGCAGCCTTTCAGCGAGTGTCAGCAGTAGCGCCTGACGCGGTGGCCCTACGTGATATCGCCGATGCGCGAACACTGACGTGGCGCGAGTACGCCGAACAGGTCCGCGAGGTTGCCGCAGGATTGGCCGGAATCGGCGTGGGACAAGGCGATACGGTTGCCTTGATGATGAGCAACCGCATCGAGTTCTACCCGATCGACGTCGGTGCCCAACATCTCGGCGCGACGTCCTTCTCCATCTACAACACGTCGGCACCCGAAGCCATCCGTTACATCCTTGCCAATTCCGGTGCACGGGTTCTCGTCTGCGAAGACCGGTACGTGGATACGGTCCGCCGCTCGGGTGCCACACTCGAGACGATCGTGGTCGTCGACGCGCAATCGCATGTCCACCGGCCCGGCACCGTGACCCTGGAGCAGATGAAGGCGTCTGCCGCCACTGATTTCGATTTCGAGGGTACCTGGCGTTCGGTGAAACCGAACGACGTCGCCACGTTGATCTACACCTCCGGCACGACCGGCAACCCCAAGGGCGTCGAGACGACTCATGCATGCCTGTTGTTCGAAACCAACGCCGTAAGCGCTGTACTCCCCGTCGAATTCGGTGACCGCATCACCTCGTACATGCCGTCGGCGCACATCGCCGATCGGCTCACCTGCCTGTACATGCAGATGGTGTTCGGCACCCAGATCACTGTCGTGCCGGATCCGAGCCAGGTAGCGGCCGCGCTTCCGGACTGTCGCCCCACGATCTGGGGCAGCGTCCCCCGTGTGTGGGAGAAACTGAAGGTTGCCGTCGAATCGGCCGTCGCCAACGAACCGGACGACGCGCGGCGAACGGCATTGCAGTGGGCCCTCGATGTCGGTCGCACCCGTCTCGCGCACTTGCGAGCCGGTGAATCCGTTCCCGCCGACCTGGAGGCGGACTACGCCCGAGCAGATGCGATGGTCCTGTCCGCTATGCGTGCGAAACTCGGTTTTGCCGAACTGAAGTGGGCCATCTCTGGCGCCGCACCGATTCCGCCGGACACATTGGCATTCTTTGCAGCCCTGGGAGTTCCGATCTCGGAGATCTGGGGAATGTCCGAGCTGACATGCATCGCGAGTACCGCGCCGGCCGAGCCGACCAAGCTCGGAACGGTCGGAAAGTTGCTTCCAGGCATGGAAATGCGCATCGAGGCGGACGGCGAGCTACTGGTTCGAGGCCCGTTGGTCATGAAGGGGTACCGCGGCGAACCGGCAAAAACGGCCGAAGCGATCAGTGCAGACGGGTGGCTCTCGACCGGAGATGTCGTCACCGCCGACGCGGACGGCTACCTCACGGTGATCGATCGCAAGAAGGAGCTGATCATCAATGCGTCGGGAAAGAACATGTCACCAGCCGCCATCGAGACGGCAGTGAAGACGTCGTCGTCGTTGATCGGTGAGGTCGTGACGATCGGAGACGGCCGAAAGTTCAACACAGCGTTGATCACTCTCAGCGCCGACGCCTCGGTCGGAGCGGCACGCTCACTGGGACTTGCGGCCGAGGCCGCGGTACTCGCCAAGGACGCTCGGATCGTCGACATCGTTGCAACTGCTGTCGCCGAGGGAAACTCGCGTCTGTCGAGGGCCGAGCAGATCAAGCGGTTTCACGTGCTCACCACGTTCTGGGAGCCAGGCGGCGACGAGCTGACGCCGACGATGAAGCTCAGGCGCAAGCCGATAGCCGAGAAGTACGCGTCCGAAATTGCAGCCCTCTATGCGGATTCGGTCGTAGAGGACGTCTACGAGCCTGCACCTTGCGCATAGATCAGCGTCTCGGTGGCCTTGACCACAAACGTAGCGGCCGATCCCGGAACCAGATCGAGTTCGGCCGCTGCGCTCGCCGTGATGTCGGCAGACAAGCCCGGCTGGCCGGCTTCGTCCTCGGCTCGCACTCGGACGACATCGCCTCGGTTTTCGATCTCCGCGATCGTGACCGCAAACGCGTTTCGTGGGCTGCCGTGCGGCGGATCCAGGTAGACCGACACTGCTCGCGGCTCGAAGACCGCCACGGCGGCACTGCCGGCCGGTAGGTCGGTCTCCGTCTGGCCCGCGATATCCACCCCGACCGGACTTCTGAGCACTCCGCCTCCGGCCATCGTGCCGCTGCGCAAATTGATCCCGGCGATCCGTGCTGCGAATGCACTACGCGGGCGGGTCAGAACTGTTCGTACGTCACCACGTTCGACGACCCGGCCACCGTCCATGACGACAACCGTGTCGGCCAGCGCCAGTGCGTCCAGAGCGTCGTGCGTGACCAGTACGGCCGTGCGATCGCCGGTCCTGAGCACTCGGCGCAGTAACGACCGCAGCGCGGGGGCGGAGGCGACATCGAGCGCGGACATCGGTTCGTCGAGCAGAAGCAGTTCGGGTTCAGCAGCCAATGCCCTCGCCACTGCAACCCGTTGCGCTTGGCCGCCGGAGAGCTGTGAAGGCCTGCGGTCAGCCAAATCGCCGGCGTCGACTGCGTCCAGCCAATGGCGCGCGGACTCGGCGGAATCGCGACGCGACCGCCCTGCACTGCGCGGCGCGAACGCCACGTTCGCAGCCGCACTGAGATGGGGAAAGAGAAGTGCCTCTTGCGCGAGTAGGGCAGTGCCGCGCCGATGGGGTGCCAACGCGACTCCCCTACGGGTATCGGTGAGAACGCGGGAATTGAGTTCGATCAACCCGCGCCGCGGATGATGCAGTCCGGCAACCGCCGCCAGTACCGTCGACTTGCCGGCGCCGTTCGGCCCGAGGATGGCGGTCACCTCGCCCGCCGCGACGTCGAACGTCGCAACGACGTCGCGCTCCGGGATCTCGATGTCGACGTGGAGGCCACTCACAACGAACCCGCCGATCCGCGTCCACGCACCGCAACCACGATGACCACCGCGACTACGACCAACACCAGCGAAAGCGCTACCGCTGCATACGGATCGGTCTCACGCTGGAGATAGATCTCCAGCGGCAGGGTACGCGTCACCCCTTGCAGACTTCCCGCGAAGGTCAGCGTCGCACCGAATTCCCCCAGTGCGCGAGCGAAAGCCAGAACTGCCCCTGACACCAGACCGGGAAGCACCAGCGGCAGAGTCACCCGGCGAAGCACAGTGGTCGGGCGGGCTCCGAGCGTCGAGGCAACGGCCTCGTATCTTGTACCCGCAGTGCGTAGTGCACCTTCGAGGCTGACAACGAGGAACGGTAGCGCAACAAACGTCTGCGCCAGGACCACCGCGGTTGTCGAGAATGCTATCTGGATGCCGAGCACTTCCAACTGCTCACCGATCAGCCCTTTGCGCCCGAACGTGTACAGCAACGCGATACCGCCCACCACTGGCGGCAGAACCAGCGGGAGCAGAATCAAGGATCGAAGAACGGACAGTCCCCGAAAATGACTGCGCGCCAAAACCGCGGCCATCGGTACCCCGAACAGGATGCACAGCAGCGTGCTCATTGCCGCTGTCTTCAAACTCAGTTTCAACGCGGCAACCGACGATTCGGAAGTCACGAGTTCCCAGAACTGCGACCACTGCACGGTGGCCAGCATCGCAGCCAAGGGCGCGATGACAAACGCCCCGCCGATCAGCGCCGGAAGGTAAATCCATACCGGCAACCCGAGCGGAGCCCGGGCTGCCGGTCTTAGGTGTATCACGGGGCAGCGAATCCCGCGTTACTCAGAACTGCCAAGCCCTTGGGCCCCTTCACGAGACCGACGAACTTAGTTGCCGTTTCCGAATTCTTCGAATCCTTCAGCACCGCAATCTGGTACAGGTTGACCACCGTGGTGGCTTCCGGGAACGCGACCGTCTGCACCTTGTCACCCGCGGACTTAGCGTCGGTGACGTAAACGATGCCGGCATCGGCCTGCCCGGACGTCACCTTGTTGAGAACGTCGGTCACCGACGATTCCTCACTGACGGGCGAGAGGGTCTCACCTGTGGCCGTCTCGACCTTCTTCGTAGCCGCGCCACACGGGACCTGCGGAGCGCAGATCACCAGTTGCGTCCCCTCCTTTGCCAGATCGGCGAAGGACGCGATGCCCTTCGGATTGCCAGGCGGTACAACGATCGTCAAGGTATTGCTCGCGAAATCCGAGGGCGACCCCGCGACGACACCGGCATCGGTGGCCTTGGTCATGTTGGCGGCGTCAGCCGAGGCGAACACGTCAGCCGGTGCGCCCTGGGTGATCTGGGCGACCAGATCCGAGGACCCGGCAAAGCTGAATGTGACCGATGAACCGGGGTTCTCGGACTCGAACTCCTTACCGAGTTCGGTGAAGCTGTTCTTGAGTGACGCCGCCGCGAAGACGGTGATGCTTCCCGTGGCACTATCACTGGAAGTGGTCGTGGTCGGAGCGGCCGACGACGTCTCCGACGCCGAATTGTCGGAGGAACTACAACCGGTCACCAGAGCAAGCGAAAAGGCACCTGCTGCAACAAGTCCGACTACACGCTTCACGAATTTCCTCCAGTATGTTTTTGCAGAGTTACGGCGTTTCCACGATGACCGTGGTGGCCTTCACGATTGCGACTCCGATACTCCCGACCTCGAGTCCGAGCTCCCGAACCGCGTCGGTGCTCATCAACGAGACGACAGTGAAGGGCCCACACTGCATTTCGACCTGGGCCATCACCTTGTCGGTGACGACCTTGGTGACGAGGCCGGCGAACCGGTTGCGGGCCGAACTCGCACCCGTGAGCGGATCGGCCGGTGCGGGTCCGGCGTTGGACCGGGCGAAGCCCGCCAACTCGGCACCGTCGATGACCTTGCGGCCGGAGTCGTCCGTCGTCGCGGTGAGAAGCCCACCGTCGACCCACCGTCGAACGGTGTCGTCACTGACACCGAGCAGACCGGCAGCTTCGCGGATTCGAATGTTGGGCACCAGGTGATCGTAGGTCGCAAGTGCGGACCTAACAAGCCGAAACACTCCGCAGATGCGTGAGCTAGTCAATCATGATCACGTATCTGCGGAGCATTGTCGATAGTTGCCGTAGACGAGTCAGCGCATCATTCTTCGGCCCAGGGCACGCGGCAGGAGTCTGTGCTGAACCCTTGCTCGATGATCCCCAACGCCGAATACATCCGTGCGCGCATGTTTTCGAGCCCGATCTGATAGGTCAGTTCCACGACGCCCGCTCGCCCGAACCTGCGCTCGAGATCCGCGACCTGCTCGTCCGTCACCCCGTTCTCCCCGTGGGGGTCACCGGTCATGGCATCGGCGTAGGCGATCGCGGCCCGCTCGTCCTCGCTGTACTTCGGTGAATCCCGGTAATTCGCGATCCCTTTCAGCTTGTCGATGTCCAAACCGTCCAGGCGCGAGAGCATCGTCCCGAAGTCGACACACCACGAGCAGCCGACCGTCCAGGCGACGCGATAGACGGCCAGTTCACGAATGTTCGACGGCAGCACCTTCGACGCCTTCTGCACGGCCATCTCGTGACGGGCAGCGGCGACGAACAATTTCCGATGGTTGGCCAGGACGGCAAAGGGCTCGGGGACTTCGTCGTACTGCCTGGCGGCGAATTTGTATGCCACTTTGATCAACGGACTGGCTTCTGACGGTGTCACTGCGGGAATGCGAGTCATGGCAAGCCTCCGTATGTTCTGGGGCACCGGATTCGATGCTCTCTACAGAGTTGGACGATGGCGGCGATTCAAACGTGACAAGCACCGCGTCCGAGCGGATGTGAGGATGCGGTGTCAGCCGACTAAGCTGCAAAGATGCCTTCGACGCCCCGCAACCGCACCGTCTCGCGTCTGCAGCCGTTCGCATCCACGATCTTCGCCGAGATGACAGCGTTGGCCACACTTCACGACGCGGTCAACCTCGGTCAGGGCTTTCCGGATACCGACGGTCCTGCGGCCATGCTCGATGTAGCGCGTCGAGCCATCGCCGAAGGCGTCAATCAATACCCGCCCGGTCCGGGCATGCCCGTCTTGCGTCGGGCCATCGCGGAGGATCGGCGCATCCGCTACGGACTCGACAGTGATCCCGACTCCGAAGTTCTGGTCACCGTCGGCGCCACCGAGGCGATCAGTGCTGCGATTCTCGGACTGGTCGAACCCGGCGAAGAAGTAGTGCTGATCGAGCCTTACTACGACTCCTACGCTGCATCCGTCGCATTGGCAGGCGCTGTGCGTCGCACAGTTCCGCTGGTTGCCGCGGGAGACGGATTCGCGGTCGATCTCGATGCATTGCGCGGCGCGATCACCACCAAGACGAAGATGCTGATCGTCAACAGTCCTCACAACCCCACCGGCACCGTATTCACCGATCACGAACTTCGAGCGATCGCCGAACTCGCGTGCGAACGCGACCTGATCGTGTTGAGTGACGAGGTCTACGAGCACTTGGTCTTCGACGGCCTCACCCACACACCGATGGCGTCGCTCCCGGGCATGCGTGAGCGCACCGTCACCGTGTCCAGTGCCGCAAAGACTTTCAATGTCACCGGCTGGAAGACCGGCTGGGCGATCGGCCCCCGAGAACTCATCGACGGAGTCCGCGCTGCCAAGCAGTTCATGTCATTTGTTGCCGGTGCACCATTCCAACCGGCCGTTGCCTACGCGCTGACCAACGAACAGCCGTGGGTCGTCGAACTTCGACAGAGCTTGCAGGGCAAACGGGACGTACTCGGAAAAGCTCTGACCGAGGCCGGTTTCACGGTGCATTCCGGCGGCGGCACGTACTTCCTCCTTGCCGACATCAGACCGTTGGGCGAAACAGATGCGGGAGATTTCTGCCGCGCACTGCCCGAGCGTATCGGCGTCGCAGCCGTTCCGGTCGACGTGTTCGCGGACAACCGCGACGATTGGAAGCACCTGGTGCGCTTCGCCTTCTGCAAGCAGGACCACATTCTGTCCGAAGCTGCACGCCGTCTCCACCTGCTCCAAGGAGCAGCGCACCCATGACAGCGCGGACCATCCCGACCGCATTCGTCCACCGCTATCTCGCGTTCTCGCCGGACAACGACGTCGACTTGTCAGGTGCACTGCGAGCTGCTGGGATCGACCTCGAGACATTGTCCGACCCGCGCGCCCGGCTGACCCCGACTCAGGTCACCAGGTTCATTCAATCCACCTGGCAGATCACCGACGACGAATTGTTCGGCCTCGGATCCGCCCCGGTCCCCCGTGGCACTTTCCGATTGATCTGCCTGACATTGATCCATTGCCCTGACCTCGGATCAGCCTTCGCTCGAATGTCCGACGTGATCCGTGCGCTACCGGCTCTGGCACCACTGTCGATCGAGAAGGGTGAGGAAAGCACTCGGGTGAGTTTCGCTGTCCGAGCTCGCGAAGGCGTCGCCGAACCTGATGTCGCAGAACGTGTCACGACCGATTTTGTCCTGATCTTGCTGCACCGATTTTCCGCGTGGTTGATCGGAAAGCGCGTCCGACTTCGGGCAGTCGAATTTCCGTACTCGGCACCGGATGCGCGGTTGGCGCAGGACTACGACTACATCTTCGGAGCGCCCGTCACCTTCGGCGCGCAGCGAGCGGCACTGGAGTTCGACAACTCGGCAATGCGTGCACCGATCATCCAAACCGAGGAGACATTGGAGGAGTACCTCCGAGAATCTCCGATTCAGCTCATGTCAGAACGCGATTACGACAGCACCGCGTCGGCGCAGGTGCGACGGGTCCTGGAACTCGGGGTGAAAGGCCGAACCTCCACGGCCGAGGAGATCGCCGAGATGCTCTCGATCAGTGTTCCCCATCTGCGTCGACTGCTGCGGCGTGACGGAACATCGCTGAATCAACTACGGGAGGAAGTGCTCCGCGACGTAGCCATCGCTGGTTTGCGGCGCGGAGAATCCGTCGAAGTACTCTCGGCGCGATTGGGATTCTCCGAGCCCAGCGCGTTCCGTCGGGCCTTCAAACGATGGACCGGCGACACTCCGAGTTCGTACCGCTAGCCGACGCAGAACTCGTTTCCTTCGGGATCGGTCATCGTGATCCACACGCTCGGCCCCTGCGCTCCTCGGTGCAGGATCGTCGCCCCCGCCTTCTCGAGTTGCGCTGCAACGTCCTCGCGCTTGTCGCCCACGCGTATGTCGAAATGGAGTCGGTTCTTCACCGTCTTCGATTCCGGAACCAGTTGGAACAGAACGCGGGGACGTTCGGGATGCTCCGGATCGCTGATGGCCGCACCTTCGCGCCAGACGAGGACTCCCTCGAAGGTCGTGGTGTCGGATTCCTTGGCGTGACCAGCGGCGACGAGGCCCCTGATGAAGTCTTCGTCGCTAGGCTCCGCTGCCCACCCGAGTGCTGCGGCCCACCACTTCGCTTGTTCGTGCGGATGTGCCGAATCTACTGTGACTTGAAATTCGTATCCCATGTTCCGACGTTAACGCCGACCACCGACACCTGGAGCAGGTTCAGCCGAGTCCGGGCGTCAGTCGACACTCTTGATGGTCTTCATGGTGATCAGCGACGTCACCCGCGAGACAGCCGGAAGCCCGCTGAGCTTGGTGACCATGAAGTTCTCGTACGTCGCGAGATCTTTCACCGCGACCCGAATGAAGTAGTCGGGAATTCCGAACAATCGCCGACATTCGATCACTTCGTCGAAGGCTGCGACCTGGGATTCGAAGTCCTCGATGGTCGCCTGATCGTTGACTCCGATCTCGGCGGTGACGATCACCTGAAATCCTCGACCGAGCGCCTCCTGACTGACGATCGCGCGGTACCCGGTGATGATTCCATCGGCTTCGAGCTTTTTCACGCGGCGCAGGCAAGGGGACGGTGTCAGACCCACCAGATCCGCCAATTCCGTGTTCGTCAAACTCGAGTCCTGACGGAGGTGAAATAAAATTGCGTCATCCATGGCATCCATCGCACTATTATTGCGCACTGTTCAATATGTGGGCATTCTGAGCAATCGATCACCTCGATCTTTGTTATAGATTTGCGTCGTGATCGAACCAGCATCGTCGACGGCCGCACCAGCCGTCGAACTCCCACCGCGAACCCCGGCGTGGCGGCACGCCTTCCAGCTGTCGCTACCGGTCGGATTCGGCCTGCTTCCACTCGGGATCGCACTTGGTGTTCTTGTGGTCCAACAAGGGCTCAGCCCTTGGTGGGCAGTCGCTTTCACCTCGCTGATCTACGCAGGATCGCTGGAATTTCTCGCCGTCGGAATGGTCGCGGCCATGACACCACTGCCGTACGTCGCTCTGACTGCACTTCTGGTCAACTTTCGACATGTGTTCTACGCCTTGAGTTTTCCGCTGGAGAAGATTCGAAATCCCTTCGCTCGCTTCTACAGCATGTTCGCGCTGACCGACGAGGCGTACGCGATGTCGGTGACTGCCGATCCCAAGGCACTCACCGGCCGCACCATCGTCTACTCCCAGCTGTACCTCCACGGCTACTGGATCGGTGGCGCGATTCTGGGTGCGACAGCAGGACAATGGATTCCGGACTCGATCGTCGGCCTCGACTTCGCCCTGACGGCGTTGTTCGTCGTCCTCTCGATCGAAGCAATTCGCGCGCAAAAAGGATTCGCGGTGCCGGTCGCCGCGGTCACCTGCGCTCTGGTCGCCCGGCTGGCAGCGCCGGACCACATGTTGCCAATTGCGATGGGCGCCTTCGTGCTCTTCCTGATCTGCCGCTTCGTCTACGACTCGCGCAAGGCGAAGATCGATGCCTGACACCTCGTACATCTTTGCGGCGGTCGCCGTCATGGCCGTGGTCACCTTCGCGCTGCGGGCGATTCCGTTCGCCGCGCTCATGCCACTGCGCTCCTCCGCCCTGGTCGGGTACCTCGGCATCTACATGCCAGCAGGCGTCATGTTGATCCTCGTCATGTATTCACTCAAAGGGGTGTCGATCACCGCTCCTTCTCACGGCCTACCCGAACTGATTGCAGTGTGCGCCACGATCGCCGCGCACCTCTGGCGAAAGAATGCCGTCCTGAGCATCGTCGTCGGAACGACGATCTACGTCGCGCTGGTCAATACCGTGTTCGCCTGAGCATTTCCCATCGACGCGCAAAATATCTTTACTCCCGAATGGGCAATTTGTAACCTCCAGGCGCTTATCTGAACAGTTGAACACTTATACGATTTCAGTAGCGTGGCCGCCGGCCGCGACTGAAGGATCGGTGAGGTTCGATGTCCACGACAATGACCACGACGGGCACTCGAATCGCCAGCGCTTGGCACAGTCTGGATCGAGGCCAGCGTCGATCCATCATCGGGATGACCGTCACCGTCGTAGCGCTCAACGTCGTCGGGTGGGCAGTTCTTCTCGGTCTGGTTGTCCCCGGCCACTACACGATCGAAGGCAGTGTCTTCGGCATCGGACTCGGTGTCACGGCGTACACGCTCGGCATGCGTCATGCATTCGACGCCGAGCACATCGCCGCTATCGACAACACCACTCGGAAGTTGGTGGCGGACGGCAAGAAACCGATGTCCGTCGGGTTCTGGTTTTCGCTCGGACATTCGACCATCGTCTTCGTTCTCGTCGCCCTCTTGGCTTTGGGTGTGCGGCAACTGGCCACCAGCCTTTCCGACGACAACTCCGATCTGGAGAAGTGGACCGGCTTGTTCGGCACCACCATTTCCGGCACGTTCCTGATTTTGATCGGAATCTTGAACCTTTTCTCTCTCATCGGGATTCATCGGGTGTACACGAAGTACAAGGCCGGAACCTTCGACGAGGAACAACTCGAGAAGGAACTCGACAGCCGCGGCGCCCTGAACAAGATTCTGGGCCCGGTGATGAAGATGGTTCGCAAGCCCTGGCACATGTACCCGGTCGGTCTCCTGTTCGGACTGGGATTCGACACCGTCACCGAAGTCGGACTGTTGGTGATCGCCGGCGGCGCGGCGGCGACAGGGCTCCCGTGGTATTCGATCCTCGTTCTGCCGATCCTCTTCTGCGCCGGGATGTCGCTTTTCGACTCGATCGACGGATCGTTCATGAACTTCGCCTACGGTTGGGCATTTGCTCAGCCGGTCCGAAAGATCTACTACAACATGGTGATCACCGGACTCTCGGTGGCAGTCGCCCTGCTGATCGGGACCCAGGAAATCATCTCGATCTTCACCGACAAACTCGACATCCACGACGGGATTCTCGGCGCTGTCGGAAACCTAGATCTCGGTGCGATGGGCTTCATCATCGTCGGACTCTTTGTCGCCACCTGGCTGATTGCTCTACTCGTGTGGCGGTACGGCCGCATCGAAGAACGGTGGCAAGCGCAGTCCGGTGTAGCAGTAGCACGACGAGCGACAGCGGACGAAGCGATGTGAGTCCGACTCGGTCTACGCGGGAATCATGGGCCGCCCGAAAGCGAATAGCTGATGTACGTCTCGCCCCATTTCAGGTACGCACTCGACGTCGCCTGGCCGCGGATCTGGTCGTTCTGCCACTGGTAGACAGCGCGCCACGGAAATACGGAACTCACTCGTTCCAAGGTGTACCGCTCACTGTGGCCTTGCGCGTATCGCTCTTCGATATCTTGACGAGTGTGCGGCGGGAAATTGCTGATCAGATAGGTCCGTCCGAGAGACTCTATGCGTCCCGGCGGCGCAAAGACATCAGCGCTGCGATAAGTGAAGGCCAAATACAGATAGGCCGCCACCACAATCGTTGCCAGCGCTAACACGCCAATCTTGAATGCACGTCGGAGCGGGGTCGGCATGGCTCACAGTACAACGGGCGGAATTGCCCCCTGGTCGATCAACCGAAATGGGCAGAGGTCGCAGACTCGACTGTCCACGTGATTCGCAATCCAATTCACTTGTCGGGCATGTTCAGCGGCTTTCACTTACTTATCGGAAGGCGCATCCTGCGGAGTTGGTGAGATGCAATAGTGGAGCTCGTAGAGGCAACAGCCCCGGCGAGGAGCAAACAGTGCAGGTACGTCACGCGGTAGCGGGTTTGGCGATCACGGGACTTGTTCTCGCAGTGGCAGGCCGCGGTAGCAGCGACGACAAAGCTGCCGAAGGACCAGGCGTCGCCGTGGCGGCGGAAACCACACCGGCTCCCGACCGGGTGACCGTGCACCGACCTGGCTTCATCGACACCAGCATTTCCCCGTTCGACGTTCCCGCATGGCCGGGTCCGCACCCCACCGAATTCCTGCGGCCCAACCCGCCGTCGGGCGAGAGCGGTGAAATCGTCGGCAACCAAGCTGCGGCAACGTACTCAGCCTCGCTCGACAACCCCGACGCACTGTGGAATGTCGGTGGCACGGTGGAGTGGCTGGTTGTCGATCCGCTCCGGTGAGTTTCTCCACCAGGACGTACGCATCAACTTCTCGTGAGCCTTTCCAGGGTCTGGCGAGACCTGTCAGGTTCGGTAGTTGTGAGCGGGCCCTGAAACCCATCTTGATCCCGCGCCCTTGGTCAAGTTGAGACCGTGGCGGCTTTGGTATTGCGGGCGCCACGCCTGGGCACCGCGCCCGTGCGAGGGGCGAGGGTTCCCACCGGACATCAGTTCCCCTCGCTCAGCCTCCACGAGCAAAGCCTTCCGCCGCTGCGTCCGGTCTCTATGAGCCCACACGCTGCGAGAGGTCGACGAGTCGATTCGAGAATCCCCACTCGTTGTCGTACCAGGCGAAGACCTTGACTTGTTCGCCGACCACCTGAGTAAGGGGCGCATCGAAGATTGCCGAGTGCGGATTGCCGACGATGTCGGCAGAGACAAGCGGTGCCTCCGAATAGGCAAGGTAAGACGAGAGTTCGGGAGTCTGCGCTGCGGCGCGGAATGCTTCGTTGATCTCCACTACCGTCGCCGGCCGAGAGAGATGGGCAGTGAGGTCGGTGATAGATCCGACCGGCACGGGGACGCGCAGCGAGAGTCCGGTCAATTTCCCGTCAAGCTCTGGGATGATCCGCCCGATGGTGGCTGCGGCGCCGGAGGAAGTCGGGATCGTGGACAATGCCGCGGCGCGGGCGCGCCGGAGATCGCTGTGAGGAGCATCGTGGAGGCGTTGGTCGCTGGTGTAGGCGTGGATCGTCGTCATAAGTCCGGACTCGATGCCGAACGCCTCGTGCAGCACCTTCACCATCGGTGCGAGGCAGTTGGTCGTGCAGGATCCGTTCGAGAACACGTCCTCCGTCATGTCGAGGGCGTCGTCGTTTACCCCGAGTACAACTGCAGGTACATCACTGTCGGCGGGAGCCGAAATGATCACCTTTCGCGCTCCCGCGGTGAGGTGTTGGCGGGCTTTGACCGAGTCCGTGAATCGGCCGGTCGACTCTATGACGACATCGACGCGTTCGGCTCTCCAGGGAATGAGGGACGGCTCGCGCTCAGAGGTGACGCGAATGCGCTTCCCTGCAACGAGAATCGTGTCCCCATCGACCTGAACGCCGTCCAGATGACCGGACACCGAGTCCCACTCCAGGAGCGAAGCGAGGGTTGCGGCGTCGGCGATGTCGTTGATCGCGACGATCTCGACATCCGCATCACTGCTTAGCGCGGCCCGCAGGTAGCTGCGACCGATGCGGCCGAAGCCGTTGATTCCGATCCGAACTGACATTGGTTTCTCTTTCTCGAGTAGGTCAGTGATCGATGCGGACAGCGGACCGGGCGGCGTCGAGCAGGGAAACGGCCCCCCGAACCGCCGCGTCCATCGGCCCCTGTTCACCCTTCGCGCGGGCAAGTACATAGCCGCCCTGCAGGACGGCCGCCAGCGTTCGTGCAAGATCGGCCGGGACGACGCTCGCAGGGAGCTCTCCTGCGGCAATCGCGGCGGTGATCGCCCGCTCCCAGCGGTCCAGCGTCGTGTCGAAGGCATTCGCAACGACTGCGATGAGTTCCACATCTGCGACAACCTGCGGGTCCTGGGTCATCCGACCCACCCGACATCCCCGCGTACCCGGCCGTGGCAACAAGAGATAGCGCTTGATCTGCTCGAGCGGAGAACCATCTCCGTCCAAAAGCAATGACTCGCCCGTCATTTCTCCGGTAACGGCAGACAGAGCTTCGACCGCGAGCTCGTGCTTCCCACTGAAATGGTGATACATGCTGCCCTGACCGACCCCGGCACGTGCCATCACGTCTCGTGGACTCGTCGCTGCATAGCCGCGCTCCCACAACAGCTCTGCCATCGCACCCGTCAGCTGGTCCTTTGAGTTCACGAAACGACTGTAACAACTAGTATGTACAACATCAACGGTGGGTTCGACAGACAGATCAGCCGGGCAATTCTGCGGTGATCGACCAGAGCATCGTTGCCGTTCTGGACACAGCATCTGCGAGACTCCTGAAATGAAGCACGTCGGGCACGAAGCAGCGGCACTGCTCAACGGAGCGGGGATAGAACTCGGCGAGGGCCTGACCGACGCTGAGTTCGATTCCGTCCACGAACGCTTTGGATTTCACTTCAACCCAGACCACCGCAGCCTTCTTGCCACTGCGTTACCACTTGGCGACCGTTGGCCGAACTGGCGTAGCGCCGACGACCTCGAGTTGGGTGCTTGGCTGGATAGAGTCACCGAAGGTTTCATTTGGGATGCACTGCATCAACAACCACCGTTCTGGCCGGCATCGTGGGGCAGAATGCCCGCCTCACCCGAGGACGTCGCCACAATCGTGCGTCAACAGATCGGAGCGTGGCCGCGCCTTGTCCCGGTCTTCGGACACCGCTTCACGCCCGCCGCACCCTCCCCCTCGGGATCGCCGGTGATCTCCGCGTGGCAGACCGACATGGTCTACTACGGGGCAAACCTCCTCGAATACCTCGCCAATGAGTTCCCCCTCGGACAGGGCCGAAAGACACTCTCTCCCATTAGCGTCCGCGTACCATTCTGGTCCCGATTCATCGAGGCGGCCAACCGCGCGGAATCGATCTGACCGGCCAAAGGTCCTGTTCTACCGGCCAGGAGTTTCACGGACGAATTTGCCGGGTATTGATCACTTGCGGCGGCGATTTCCAAAGCGAGGGGTCAGCCGCGCAAGGTCTGCCCCCGGCTGTCACTCGCCGGGTGGCGGGCCGCCAAAAACAAGCGAGCCGCCGAAAACGATTTGCGCCAGGCGATGATTTCGATGCAAACGACACGAATCGACACCATCCTGATTCTGATCGTCGGGACGGCAATCGGACTGAGCGTCTGGCTGGCCACACAGGAACCATTCGCGTCGATCGGACTCGGAATAGTAACGGTCGTGATCTGCTGGATTTCTTGCTCGATGATCCACGGCTTCCCACACCGATCGACGAAGGACATGCGTCCGCGCGAGAACCAGGATCGCGAGTCACCGAAACGGCGTTGACGCCGCACAGTGACGAGGCCAACCGTGGAGGCCCGGACACAGCGGAGTGAGTGGTTCGCCTGTCGCAGGTGAACCACTCACTCTGGTCAGAGGATCACACCTCGTCAGGTCGCCAGGTCGCGACAGCCCAGATCACAGCGACGTCGAGGGCGATGATCACGATCGACCACAGCGGGTAGTACGGCATCCACAGGAAATTCGCCACGATCGAAAGTGCCGCGATGACGAATGCCATCCCGCGGGCCCACGCGATGCCGACGAACAATCCCAACGACACCGCGACGCCGATGATTCCGAGCACGATGTGGATCCAACCCCATGTCGTGACATCGAATTCGAAGGTGTAGTTGACTCCGACGATCAGCAGGTCGTTGTCTGCGAGAGCCGCGATGCCCTGCAGCAACGCGACGATTCCCGCGACGAAGAGCAGGCAGGCTGCCGCCACCGTGGTCCCGATGGCAAAGCCTTGTCGGACAGGGTGGTTCGCATGAGATTGGTGCGGAGCAGTCATGACATCCCCTTCATCGGCGAAACAGCGTGAGAACAGTATTCAAAGGTTCACGCCGCCGGACATCACCCAGCAAGGATGAACAGCCGTCCAGCACTGCAATCAAAATTCATGGGAACATATGTTCGATTTCAGTGTACGGTGGAGCCTATGACCGCCACGATGCAACCGTCTCTGTTCGACAACGGTGACCTCGGCGTTTCTTTGGCCGATCTCGACGGAACAGTGCAGCGACGTATTCTCACCGCCGGCGCATGGGTCGACCATCGCCCGGCCTGGCTGACCGGATCGGAGGCCGTGTTCGACAATCTGGAAGCTACGGTCCCGTGGCGATCCGAACGGCGTCAGATGTACGACCGCGTTGTCGACGTCCCTCGTCTCGTGTGTTTCTACGCGGAGAATCAACGACTGCCGGACGCACTTCTCACCGAAGCGAAGGACGTGCTGAGCAGGCACTACTTCAACGAACTCGGCGAACCATTCACCACATCGGGTCTGTGTTTCTATCGCGACGGTTCCGACAGCGTTGCCTGGCACGGGGACGACACCGGACGAAGCCGCACCGAGGACACGATGGTTGCCATCCTGTCTCTCGGCGCCGCTCGCCCACTACTACTGCGTCCCCGTGGGGGCGGCGAATCCATCCGGTTCAATCTCGGGCACGGCGATCTCCTCGTGATGGGCGGATCCTGCCAACGCACGTGGGAACACTGCGTCCCCAAGAGTGCGCGGGCCCTCGGGCCGAGAATCAGCGTTCAATTCCGCACTCGCGGAGTCAGATAGCGTCGCGGCGTTCGTCTCGCAGCGCCTTCCGATTGAGCTTGCCGACGGCCGTCTTCGGTATGGATTCTGCGAAAACAACCCGACGCGGCTTCTTGTACGACGCCAGTCGCTCGCCGACGTGCGCGACCAATGATGCTTGCAGTGAGTCGTTTTCGACGGTCCCGTCCGCGAGGACAACCACGGCCGTGACCGCCTCCACCCACTTGGCATCTGCGGTGCCCACCACGGCGACCTCACGGACAGACGGATGTGTCAGGAGTGCATCCTCGACTTCACGGGGGTAGACGTTGTATCCGCCGCTGATGATCATGTCCGAAGCGCGGTCCTTCAAGAACAGGAATCCCTCGGCATCGAACTGGCCGATGTCGCGTGTGTGGACCCAGCCGTCTTCGGTGAAGGTGTCCGCATTCAGTTCCGGCGCATTGAAGTATCCGGCGATCGCCGATGGCGAGCGGATCACGATTTCGCCTGGCTCTCCCTGCGGCACTTCGTTTCCTTCGCCGTCGAGCAGCCTGATCTCGACGTCGATGGCGGGCTGACCACAGGACAGTAGTCGATCCTCCGTATGGTCTTCGGGCCGAAGGACTGCGATACACAGCGGCGCCTCGGTCTGCCCGTAGTACTGCAGGAAGCGGTGTTGCCCCCACGCCTGCATTGCCCGTTCGATGGTGGCCAGTGGCATCGGCGACGCACCGTAGATCACGGATTTCAGACTCGAGACGTCTGCGCTGGCGAAATCAGGGCGTTCGAGGAGCATCTGAATCATCGTCGGCACCAGATTGATCGCGGTGGCACGATGCTCGGTTATCGAGTTCAAGAACGTCGACGGGTCGAAACCGGGAAGGATGACGGTTTTTCCGCCGCGGAGCCAGAACGGAAGCACGAACACACCGCTGGCATGGATCAGCGATGCCGCATGCAGCATGGTGTCGTCCTGAGTCGCCGGAAGAAGATTGAGCAGCACATTGCGGCAGATGGCGGCGTAACTGCGCTGAGTGTGCTGCGCGGCCTTCAATGTTCCCGTAGTGCCGGACGTGAACAGCGTCAGGATCACATCGTCGGGAGCCACCTCGATGTCCGGCATGTCCGAAGGCATGCTCTGCGCTCGATCCAACAGCGAAAGCTGTCCCTCCGAGCTCGTTTCCAGCCCGACGAACGTCCGATCCGGGAACCTGGCGGACAGTTCAGCAGCTCGGTCCGCAAGGTCAGTACCGAAAACGACGTGCGAGGTGTCGGTGTCCTCGAGCATTCTCGCGTGCTCGTCCAGCGACAGTCGCGAGTTGAGCGGAACCCTGTTGATGCCGGCTTTGACACACGCAAAATCGACAGGCACGCTGGCAAGAGAGTTGTTGACCAGCAACGCAACCCGTGCACCCCGCCCGATACCGAGGGCGATGAATGTATGCGCCAATCGGCTGCTGAGTTCGTCCACTTCCGTGAACGTCATCGATCGATCGCCGAAGACGACGGCTGTTCGCGGTCCGTGCTGTCGCGCGCCACGGGCGATCAGGTCTTTGGTTATGGGCATCATGGTTCAGTTTCCTCGTTCGAATTCGGGTTGTTCTCGAATCGGCCGTGCCGGCCGGCGCCCGCGGCGAACGCAGCAGCGCCGCGCACACCTTCAGCGATGACAATGGGATTTCCTGCGACGCCCTCGGCTCGCAAGGCTTCCGCAAGTGGTCGATCAAAAGATCGGTAGGCCGACGCGCGATCCGCGAGCATGCAGAGTTGAGGAAAAGCGGTCAACTGGTGCGCAAGGTCCTTGGCCGCCTGGAGTGATTGACCCACTGGAACAACACGATTGGCCAGTCCGAAGGTCAGCGCCTCCGGAGCGTCAACCGGACGACCGGTCAAGATCATGTCGAGCGCTCGCCCCTGCCCGACAATTCGCGGCAGTCGCACGGTCCCGCCGTCGATGAGTGGAACTCCCCAGCGTCGGCAGAAGACTCCGAACACGGAATCTTCCTCGCAGATCCTCAGGTCCGCGAGCAACGACAGCTCGAGCCCTCCTGCAACCGCGTATCCACTGACGGCGGCGATCAACGGTTTGGACAACACCAACCGACTCGGCCCCATCGGACCGGTGCCGCCGCCTTCCGGATGCAACTCGTGCACGCGGGCGGGATCGGAGACTGCGGTCAAATCCGCACCGGCACAAAATGTGCCGCCCGCACCCCACAGAATCGCCACCTTCTGGCTCTCGTCCGACTCGAACTCCAGGAAGGCATCACGCAACTGCGCCGCCATCGGTCCGTCAACCGCATTCTTGCGATCGGGGCGATTCATCACGACAACGGTGACGCCACCGTCACGCTCCACATAGACATCGCCACCTGGTCGATCGGAGTCGGTCACGATATTTCCTCACTGCTCGCGGATAAGGTTTCCCGGTACCCACCATGCCACTTGTAACATGATTTGTCAGGAGTTGTTCCAAAGGTGTTACAAACTGATCGGGGAATGTCCGCAACCCGTGTTGTGCTGGACCTCGCAACGGCGAGCCCGGACGCCGAGTTCAGCACCGCCGTGCTGACCCGGGCCGGCGAGATTGTCGGCGTCAGCGCATCGAGCATTCGCGTGGCAGCGGGCCGTCTGTGCCGCGAGGACAAACTGCGTCGCACCGCCCGGGGAACGTACGTCCTCAACCCGGACGGCATCCCCACCTACAGCGAGGTCGAGGGGTGGCGAACTCGTACCGATCGCATACGTCCATGGGACGGCACCTGGATCGCCGTCGAGCACTCAGGGCTCAAACGAAGCGATCGCACCGCCGCCCGCCGGCACGATCAAGCGTTGCGCCTGGCGGGCTACGAGGACTGGAAGCCCACACTGGCAGTCCGTCCGAACAATCTCGCCGGCGGAATCGACATCGCTCGCCGCACTCTCCGTCGACTCGGCGCCGCTCCCGAATCGTCGCTCATGAAAGTTGATCACCTTGCCCCCGAAGATGATTCGACAATCCGCACACTCTGGAACTCGGAGGCCCTGTTGGCCGACATTGCCGAGGCTCGCCAAGCACTCACACAGGCGCAAACCCGCCTGGCGGCAATCGGCCGCGAGGAAGCCGCCCGCGAATCACTTGCCCTGGGCAGTGCGATCATCGCGGTCATCGTCCGCAATCCACTACTTCCGGAAGAGCTGGAACCAACGCAGCCACTGCGAGACCTGATCTCGCACATGCTCGAGTACCAGGATGCGTCTCGTGAACTGTGGCAGTCGCTGCTCCAATTCTGATCGGCTTCCTCCAGAAGGGATTTCAGTACGTTGCGCGGCCACCGCTGGCGTCGTACACGGCACCGGTCGAGTAACTCACCGCAGACGACGACAGCCAGGAGATCAGTTCGGCGATCTCGTCCGCCTTCCCCATCCGCGCCATCGGCGTCAATGATTGCGAACGGGCGAGAATGGCCGGATCGGTGCCGGCATTCATGGGGCTTTCCACGGCCGCCGGCGCTATCGCGTTGACCAGCACGCCGGTGGTGGCGACCTCTTTGCCGAGTGATTTAGTCAGCGCGACAACGGCCGCCTTGGACGCCGAATACGCACTCTGATTCGGGTTTCCGTCCTTGGCAGCAATACTCGCGAGATTGACGACCCGCCCCCACCCCGACGCGACCATCCCCGGCACGAATGCCCGGCACATGAGGAATGTTCCCTCGACGTTGATGCGGAACGTACGCTGCCAGGCCGCAAGATCGACGTCGACCAGCGGCGCTGACGGCCCGACAATTCCCGCACTGTTGATCAAGATGTCGACACTGCCGACTCGGGCACGAAGCGCGTCGACGGCGACCGGGTCACTCACGTCGAGTTGTTCGTGCGCTCCCTCGGTAAGATCTGCCGTTATCACCCGAACCCCCCTCTCCGTCAGCAACTTTGCGCTGGCGGCGCCGATTCCGCTCGCACCGCCGGTAATGAGCGCGGTGACACCTTCCGGGTAACTCTGCATCCTCTTCACTCCTGAGTTTCTGTGCGCTACGCACTCAATTTATGTTGCAAATAGGCATAATTGCCGTCACACTGTGTAGAAATTCTGAATATATGGCGTTCGTCCTCGACGTCAAATACCTGGAGGCGTTGTCGATGGAAACCCGCTGGTTGCACGCGTTCGTCGCGGTTGCGGAAGAACTTCACTTCGGACGGGCCGCGTCACGGCTCCAGATGGCGCAGTCGCCGCTCAGCCAAATGATCCGAAAGCTCGAAAAAGACATCGGCGTCAAGTTGTTCGAACGAAGCACCCGTAGCGTCGCGCTCACGTCCGGCGGACACGCCTTTCTCCCCCACGCCTATCGCGTCATCGAGAACATGGAAACCGCACGGCACGCTACGCGTGCATCCTCGGGAGGCGTCTACGGACGAGTCACGATCGGATTCACCGGAGTGCTCAACTATCAAGCACTTCCGCCGCTCACCCGCGCGTTGCGTCAGCGCTATCCCGAAGTCGAACTGACACTTCTCGGCCGGATCATGACGCGCGACGCGGTCATTCAACTCGAGAGCGGCGCCCTCGATCTCGCCTTCGTCGGGCTACCGGTGGAATCCACATCGCTCTCTACCCGACTTATTCGACGGGAGGCGTTCGGCGCCGTGCTTCCGATCGACCATCCCCTTGCCGAGAGGGACGCGATCGATCTCCGCGAATTGGCCGACGACGGATTCGTGACCACCCCGCTCTCAGCCGGCTCTGCCCTCCAGGAAACCGCGATGCGCGCCTGCATGAACGCAGACTTCAGACCTCGCGTGGTTCAGGAGATCACCGATCCGTACATGATCCTCATGCTCGTTGCCGCCGGCGTCGGTGTAGCCCTGATGACGTCCGGCATGGCTGCCATCACCCCACCTGGCAGTGTGTTCGTCCCGCTCACCGGCGAGCCGACGTTCATGAATCACGGAATTGCCTGGTCACCCCGACATATGACCGATGCGCTCGCCGTCGCACTGGAGACATCCGAGGAGATTCTGCCTACGCCGGATATTGAGACCAAAAACGTCATTATCTGAGACTCATTTAGTGTTGGACGCGCCATAGTCCTTCGTGGCACTGTCGTCTCAGCCGCCGAAAGGTGAGGGACGTCACCGATGCGTGGTGCATCACCAAACGTGCCGCCACGGCCGGCCCATCGGGACGAAAGGACTTCACATGGCACCACCGATCACCTCCACCGGTTCGACGCACTCCACCGAGGAGCACCCGAATTCGAATGCGCGCCGCGCCGCTGTTTCGGGCTTCCTCGGCAGCACCCTCGAGTACTATGACTTCTTCATCTACGGCTCCGCAGCCGCGCTCGTGTTCCCCAAGATCTTCTTTCCTGGCGGCGGCTCGACGGCAACGCTGCTCTCGATCAGCACCCTGGGCGTGGCCTACGTCGCGCGCCCACTCGGCGCAGTGCTGTGGGGACACCTCGGCGATCGGTACGGACGCAAGAACGCGCTTCTCGCCTGCCTGCTCCTCATGGGTGTTGCGACGGTCATCGTCGGTTGCCTGCCGACCTACGACCAGATCGGCATCGCCGCGCCGATCATTCTCGTCTTGCTTCGCCTACTTCAAGGGCTCTCTGCCGGCGGTGAATCACCCGGCTCTTCGGCACTGACGCTCGAACACGCACCGGATCACCGTCGTTCGTTCTTCACCTCGTTCACCATGAGCGGGATCATGTTCGGCATCGTCGTCTCCAGCCTGGTATTCATCCCAGTGGCGAGCCTGCCCGACGAAGACCTCTACTCGTGGGGTTGGCGAGTTCCCTTCTGGCTCAGCATCATCGTGACCGTCGTTGCGCTGTGGCTACGTCGAGCCCTTGATGAGCCTGAGGTATTCGAAGAACTCAAGGAACAGGACGAGACGGCCGGAATTCCCGTCGTCGAGATGTTCCGCTCGCACTGGCGCACCGTAATCCGTATCAGCATGAGCTCGACCTTCGCGATGATCAACACCATCGTCAACGTCTTCGCCCTGGCGTACGCCGTCGAATCCGGATTCGAACGCTCCACGATGCTGTGGGCCATCGCGACCGCCAATTTTGTTGCCGTACTGACTCAGCCGCTGTTCGGCATTCTCTCGGATCGCTACGGACGTAAGCCCATCTTCGTCGTCGGTGCCATCGGAGCCGGCCTGATGATCTTCGTGTTCTTCCATTCGATCGGAACCCAAAGCGTCCCCATGGTCTTCGCTTCGGGAATCGTCATGATCGGCATCTTCTACGCGATGCCCAACGGCACGTACCCGGCATACTTCCCGGAGCAGTTCCCCGCGAAGGTCCGATACACCGGAATGGCCGTCAGCCTCATGCTCGGACTCCTTGTCGCCGGCTTCACACCGGCTATCGCCCAGGCGATTTCGGCCGGAGACAAGAGCAACTGGACACCGGTTGCATGGATGTGCCTGGGCTTCGCCGTCATCTCAGCCATCGCGGCAATGACCGGACCGGAAACGTACCGCACGCCCACAGCGGAACTGGGCCAACCGAAGCCGAGCCTGCCGAGCACGCAGGCCTCAGAGCTCACCAGCAACAACGCTTGACCGGACCGGCCCCTCGCGCTGAATTGCCGCGAGGGGCCGTCCCCACTTATGCAGGAGAATGTCATGACTACCGAATACACACGTCACCGCATCGGCCTGGTCGGGTCGGGTATCGCCACCTCACTCTCGCCCGCGTTGCACGCACACGAAGCAGCAGCACTCGGACTCGACGATTACAGCTATGAACTGATCGATCTCGAGAACCTGAATATCTCGGTCGAGAAAACCGGTGAGGTGGTGCGTGGCGCCGTCGCGAGCGACTTCACCGGACTGAACATCACCCACCCGTGCAAGCAGGTTGTCGTGGACGCGCTCGACAAGCTGTCCGACAACGCGCGGTTGCTCGGTGCCGTCAACACGGTTGTGGTCGACAACGGGCGTTTGATCGGCCACAACACAGACCACAGCGGATTCCTCACAGCACTGCAGCGCGGTTTGCCCGACGCCGCCGTGGACCGAGTGGTGCTTGCAGGGGCAGGAGGGGCGGGTTCCGCTGTGGCATACGCACTCGCCGCCGCCGGTACCACGGATCTTCGCATCGCAGATATTGATCCCGATCGCGCTGCCGATGTGTGTTCTCGCGTCACCTCGGCCTTCCCTGGCACGCGCACAACGGCTTTGACGATCGATCAGATCGCCGACAATCTGGCTACGTGCGACGGAGTCGTCAATGCGTCACCAATCGGCATGGTCGGTCATCCCGGAACCCCCTTCGACCCCGCGGCACTGCACTCCGAGTTATGGGTCGCGGACATCGTTTATCGACCGATGCGCACCGAATTACTCGACGCTGCACTCGCTCTCGGATGCTCGGTTCTCGATGGTGGCCAGATGCTGGTGGCACAAGCCTCGGACACCTTCACTCTCCTGACCGGTATCGAAGCCGATACAGATCGCATGCGCAGCCATCTGCGCGAACTGCTCTCCGAGACGGCACGCGCATGAGCACAACCGAACACCTACTTTCTCGCGAAGTACCAGGAGCACTGATGAACGTGACTCAGCCGTTCGCCGAACCTCTCGACATGGGCAGCGTCCGACTCCGGAACCGGTTCGTGTCCGCCCCGATGGAACGCAACTACTGCGAAGTCGACGGCACCATGACGGACGAGTACATCGCGTACCTCGCCCGCCGCGCCGAAGGTGGTGCTGCACTGATCTTCACCGAAGCGAGCTACGTGCGTGCCGACGGCAAGGGACGCATCCGGCAGATGGGCGTCGACGTCGACGAACGGATTCCCGGCATCAAGAAGATGGTCGACGCGATCCACGCTCACGGCGCCCTCGTCGGAGTCGAACTCAACCACGGTGGACGCACGGCGCAGGGGTCGGTCAGTGGATTTGTTCCCGTTGCCCCGACACCGATTCCGTGTTTGGTTGTCGGCGGCGAGATGCCAGAACAACTCGACGGCGACGATATCGAGCACATCATCGAGTGTTTCGGTGAAGCCGCGGCGCGCTGCCAGCAGGCGGGCGTCGACGTCATCTCCCTGCACGGTGGCCACGGGTACTTGATCCACCAGTTCCTCTCCCCTGCTTACAATCACCGCGACGACGAGTGGGCCGACCCCACCTTGTTCGTCAACAAGGTCATCGCCTCCGTCCACGAACATGCTCCGGGAATCACTCTGGGACTACGATTCTCAGCCTTCGAAGGCATTGACGGCGGGCTCGACGCCGAGACAACCCGCGCGCGCATCGACGCCATCGAGACCGACCGACTCGATTTCCTCGACGTCTCGGCCGGCAACTACGAAGCGGGACAGTGGATCATCCAGCCCGGTGAATGGTCCCGCGGACTCCTCGCGCCGTACTCCGAGCAGTACCAGCGAGACTTCGACATCCCGGTGGGTGTGGCCGGACGCATCACGTCGCCGGAGATCGCCGCGCAGATCATCGAATCCGGGCAGGCCAACTTCGTCAGCATGGCGCGTACGTTGCACGCTGATCCGGATTTCCCGAATCGCGCTATCGACGGTGGCCGCTACCGCCCGTGTATCGCCTGCAATTACTGCATCGACAGCCTGGCCGCCGGCCCCATTCCCTGCTCCGTCAACCCGTGGGTCGGACGTGAACTGGACCAGCCTACAAAGCCGGCTGATGCCACCGTGCGGGTCGCCGTCATCGGTGCCGGTCCCTCCGGAATGGCCGCTGCCCGCGACCTCGCACTTGCCGGTCATCGCGTCGACCTGTACGACGAACGCCCCAGCCTCGGCGGCGACTTCGCTCTGGCATCGAAGCTGCACGAGTATCCCGAATACGGGCAAATCATGGACTGGTACGTCGCGGAACTGGCTGAACTCGGGGTCCACTGCCACACCTCGACCCGGGCAGATGCTGCTTTGCTCTCTGGTGGCGATTTCGACGCCATAGTTCTTGCCGCCGGCGGCGTCGGCCCTGTGGTCGATCTCCCCGGAGCAGCATCCCGTACCGTTCGCGACGTCCGCGAATTCCTCGTCTCCGGCGATCCTGCCCCCGAAGCAATCACCATTTTCGGCGCCGACCGCGAGGCTGCCGCCGTCGCCGACGAGCTGCTCCAGAAGGGTACGCAGGTCGTCATGATCGGCCCGCAGGAAACCATCGCGCACGACGTCGGACGCCGCGGAAAGATCGTGCTGCTGCCGCGCCTGGCCGCAAGTGAGAACCTCACGACCTACCTGAGCTCGATCGTCACCAAGGTCGACACCGACTCGGTCACGATCTCGACGGCCGGTGTGCTGAGCGAGGTTGATGCTCCCGGCGAACTCCTGATCTCGCAGGGCGTCGAGCCGCGTTCGGAACTTCTTGCCGAACTCCGTTCACTGGCACCACGACTCGGAGTCCATACGGTCGGCGATGCGAGCGGAGACGGCGGGTCCATTCACGCTGCACTCGTCACCGCAGCCGATGTCGCCGTCACGATCACGGCCGCCGCTGCGGCCCGTCAGGAGATTCACGCATGACTACACAGGCAGCCGCATCGGTGGCAACTGCATTGCCGCCCATCGGACTCGGAACCTGGCCCCTGGTAGGCGCGGACGCCACGAAGTCCGTCCTCTCCGGCATCGAGGCTGGATACCGCCTCATCGACACCGCCGCGATCTACAGCAATGAGGATGCTGTCGGTGTGGCGCTGGCAGAATCTGGTGTACAGCGAGACGAACTGTTCGTCACGACCAAACTTCGTGGAAACGACCAGGTTTCCGGTGACATCCGCGGAGCGCTCGAGCAGAGCCTGGAACGACTGGGACTGGACCGACTGGATCTGTTCCTGATTCACTGGCCGCTCCCACGAATCGATCGTTACGTCTCGTCATTCGAGGCGATGCTCGCCTGCCGCGACGCCGGGCTGGTTCGGTACGTTGGAGTGTCGAACTTCCTCGAGCACCACCTGCGCCGCGTCGTCGCTGAAACCGGCGAGGCACCGGCAGTCAACCAGATTCAGATGGACCCTTCGCTCGCTCGTATCCCGGTTCGCCGCGCAAACGACGAACTTGACATCTTCACTCAGTCGTGGAGTCCGCTCGGCCGGGGCGATGTGCTCGACAACGCCGTTGTGAGCGAGATCGCCGGTCGAATGGGTTGCACCCCTGCGCAGGTGGTCCTCGCGTGGCATGTCGCGCAGGGCGTGGTTCCGGTCGCGCGGTCCGCGAATCCGACGCGCCAGGCCGAGAACCTGGCAGCACTCGACGTGACCCTCACCGGCGAGGACATCGAAGCACTGAACAGTCTCGACCGCGGCGAGTCTGCGGCGCGGGACGTCGAAGCAGAGGAACATTTCTGATGACGTTGAAAGTCGGAATCGTCGGCTGCGGCAAGATCGCCGGCAACCATGCCCGAGCCCTGCAACAAGTCCCCGGCGTCGAGGTGATCGGCTGCTGCGATCCCGATCTCGGACGCGCCCAGGAGTTCGCGGCAGCGCACGGCATTCCCGCAGCCGTGAGTTCAGTGGAGCAACTTCTCGCTCTCGGACTCGACGCCTGCACCGTTTGCACGCCGCACCCGGTACATGAAGAGGTAGTCGTGGCCGCTGCCGACGCGGGTGTACATGTGTTGTGCGAGAAGCCCATCGCGGTCGATGTTGCTGCCGCCGACCGCATGATCGAGGCCGCCGACCGCGCCGGTATCACCTTCGGCGTCCTCTTCCAACGCCGCTTCTGGCCGGCCGCGCGTCGTATCCGGGACGCCATCGACGACGGCCGGATCGGACTGCCCACGCTCGGCGAGGCGTCGGTGATCCTGCACCGCCCGTCGAGTTACTACTCGGCCGACGCCTGGCGTGGACGGTGGGACACCGACGGCGGCGGCGTCCTCATGACGCAGGCCGTGCACCAGATCGACATGCTGGCCTGGTTCATGGGCGAAGCCGTCTCGGTCAGCGGCTTCATCCGCACCCACACCCACGGTGAGCACATCGAGACCGAGGACAGCGCGTCAGCTGTGATCTCCTTTGCCTCGGGCGGCACCGCCACCGTCACCGCGACTACCGGTGCAAATCACAATCTGGGCAACCGCGTCACGGTGATCGGGCGCACCGGCGCAATCGCCAGTGTCCTCGAGTTCCCCGAAGGGCACGAGGGTGTCAACGAAATGTGGACCGTGCCAGGCGAAGTGGAGTTCCAAGCGCCGTACTCGGCGGACATCGATGCGAATCTTGATGTGGGCGCGGTCAATGCGGCACTGACCGACTTCCACACCCTGCAGGTGCAAGACTTCGCCGACGCGGTCCTGAGCGGGCGCGAACCCGCTGTCACCGGACGCGACGCCCGCGCGTCGCTGGCCATCATCGCCGCAATCTACGAATCGTCACGAACTGGGAAGGTTGTCGAACTGACATCGACACCGACCCTCGCAACAACTGCCAAGGAGCAGAAATGAGTAGCAGTACCCCCCTCACCTACGACGTGGTTGTCGTGGGCTCCGGCGCAGGCGGGCTTTCCACAGCAATTGCCGCAGCACATGGCGGCGCGTCGGTACTCGTTGTCGAGAAGGCCGACACCTGCGGCGGCGCAACGGCCTGGTCAGGCGGGTGGATGTGGACCCCGCGCAACATGTTTGCCATAGCCGACGGAGTTGTCGAGGATCGTTCGGCGCCGCGGACATATTTGGAGAACCGACTCGGCGACAACTTCGACGCCGCCAAGGTGGATGCACTCCTCGACGGTGCACCGGAGATGGTCGAGTTCTTCGAACGCAAGACTGCGCTGAAGTTCGTTCCCGGAGCCAAGATCGCCGATATTCACGGCGACACACCGGGAGCCGGCACGGGTCATCGTTCCGTCGGACCGAAACCGGTGAGCTTGCGAAAGCTCGGTCCCGACGTCGCGGCGCTGCTCCGTCGACAGTTGTACGAGACGTCATTCCTCGGCATGGGCATCATGGCCGGCCCCGACCTTCAGGCATTCCTGCACTCGACCCGATCCCCGAAAGCCTTTGTGCACTGCGGTGTACGTGTCACCAAGCACATGTTCGACCTCGCCACCAAGCGTCGCGGTCAGCAACTCGTCAACGGCACCGCCCTGGTCGGCATGATGCTTCGCTCAGCGCTCGATCTCGGCGTCGAGTTTCGGGTGAAAACGTCGGCAACATCGCTGCAGACTGACGATGACGGTCGCGTTGTCGGTGTCCGCCTCGAAGGCCCGGACGGTGCGTTCTCGGTAACAGCCACGCGTGGCGTCGTACTCGCCACCGGCGGCTTTGCACAGGACATCGACCGACGACGCGAATTGTTCCCGCGCACCCCCACCGGACACGAGCACTGGTCGCTCACCCCGAAGACAACCACCGGCGACGGCATCACCCTCGGCGAATCCGTGGGTGGACGACTTGACCGCACGCTCGCCTCCCCCGTTGCCTACTGCCCCGTCTCCATCGTTCGTTACCGCAACGGCAAGGAAGGTGTGTTCCCCCACATCCTCGACCGCGGAAAGCCCGGGGTCATCGGAGTTCTCGCGAGCGGCAAGCGTTTTGTCAACGAGGCACTCGGCTACCACGACTACACCCTCGCGATGGTCGAGCAGGTTCCTGAGGGCGAAGAGGTGTGCTCGTGGCTGATCGCCGATCAACAGTACGTGCGCTACCTCCCGCTCGGTATGGCCAAGCCACTACCGATCCCGATCCAGCCGTACCTGCGCTCGGGATACCTCATCCGTGGTCGCACTGTTCGGGACTTGGCCGAGAAGATCGGCGTCGATGCGGCGCAGTTGGAAAAGACCGTCTCGACGTTCAACGCCGGAGCTCGCAGTGGCGACGACCCCGAGTTCGGTCGCGGCACAACACCGTTCAACCGGGGATCCGGTGATACCGCCAATCCCTGGCCGAACCCGTCACTCGCGCCCTTGCAGAAGGGTCCGTACTACGCGGTGAAAGTTGCACCGGGTAGCTTCGGTACCTTCGCCGGGCTTGTCACCGACTCGTCGTCGCATGTGCTCGACGACAACGACCGTCCCATCGAGGGATTGCTAGCCGTCGGCGTCGATCAGGCCAGCGTGATGGGCGGGCACTACCCGTCCGGCGGCATCAACCTCGGACCAGCCATGACGTTCGGTTACCTGGCCGGGCGGAACCTGGCCGGCGCCAAAACAGTTGGAGCGCTCGCATGACACTCTCACTCGGGCTGGCGGCCCTCACCGTGCTCGATACCGCACCGATGCAGCATGTCGATTTGGCCGAAAAGCACGGCTTCGATACCATCGGCATCCGTCTGATGCCCGCGGCACCAGGTACGACGGCTTACCCCTTGCACGAGGACAAGCACGTGTTGAACGAACTGGTGCGTCGACTGGAAGATTCACCGGTGGAGGTATTCGATCTCGAAATCATCCGCCTTGCAGCCGAATTCGAGCCCGCCGACTACGTTCCGCTTCTCGAAGCGGGCGCACAGCTCGGAGCCAAGGCCGTTCTGGTGGGCGGCGACGACCGCGACCGCGCTCGGCTCACGGACTCCTATGCCCGCCTCGCGGAACTGTGCGCGAACTACGGCATCGTCGCCTCGCTCGAATTCATGCCGTGGACTGCGGTGCCCGATGCGCGTGCGGCCATCGAGATCGTCTCGGCGGCAGACGGTCCGGCTCGTAGTGTCCTGGTCGACGCATTGCACACCGACCGCTCAGCGACCACACTGGAGGATCTTGCGTCCATCCCGCGCGAGTGGCTTCACTACGCCCAGATATGTGACGGTTCGATCCCCGCTCCCACCGATGACGCAGAGCTGATCCGTCACGCCCGCGAAGAGCGTCTGGTGCCCGGCACCGGCGGCATCGCCCTGGCCGACATCTGGTCGACCCTGCCTGCCGGACTGCCGGTCAGCATCGAATTGCCCAATGAACCGCTACGTCAGGCCGTCGGCACCGACGCCTGGCTGGAGCGCCTGGTCACGGCCACGCGAGAAGTACTGGCCTAGCGGCCCTGTGCGCCTTTTTGGTAGTTGGCGCTACTAAAAAGGCGCACGGGGGCGTCAGCCCCTCCGAGCCGCAACGGCCTGCGCCAGACGGTCCAACTGCGCTGCCGTGGTGGACCAGTCGATGCACGCGTCGGTGATCGACTGACCGTAGGTGAGCTCGTCCGCCTTACCCAAGGTCAGGTCCTGACGACCGGCCTCGATGAAACTCTCCAACATGACGCCGGCGATTCCCTGCTCGCCCTCGGTCAGACGTCGAGCAATGTCGTCCAGCACGATGACCTGACGCTCGTGGTCCTTGCTGCTGTTACCGTGGCTCGCGTCGATGACCACGCGCTCGGGCAGGTTCGACTTACGCAGGCGAGCAAGGGTATCCGCGACGGTCTCGGCATCGTAGTTCGGTCCGTCGCTGCCGCCACGAAGAATGACATGGCAGTCCGGGTTGCCCGCGGTCCGAATCAAGGCAGCCTGGCCGTCGAGATCCGTTCCGGGGAACACGTGGCTCGCCGCCGCGGCGCGGGTACCGTCGACGGCTACCTGCACATCACCTTCGGTGGAATTCTTGATGCCGACGGGCATGGACAGCGCGCTGCACAGCTGACGGTGAACCTGACTGGCGGCGGTCCGGGCGCCGATTGCACCGTAGCTGACCAGGTCGGCGATGTACTGCGGCATGATCGGATCAAGGAACTCGCAGCCGACAGGCAGGCCCAGACTCGACACGTCGAGAAGCAACTTGCGGCCGATACCGAGCCCGGTGTTGATGTCGAACGTGCCGTCGAGGTGGGGGTCGTTGAGCAGGCCCTTCCACCCGAGAGTGGTGCGCGGCTTTTCGAAGTAGACGCGCATGACGATGTGCAGGTCGTCCCGCAGTTCTTCGGCCTTGGCGGCCAACCGGCGGGCGTAGTCCATCGCCGCTTCCGGATCGTGCACGGAGCACGGACCGACAATGACGATCAAACGATCGTCGTCACCGTTGAGGATGTTGATCGTGTCGGCCCGACCGGTGCGCACGGTTGCGGCCGCGACCTCGTCCGGAGCGTGCTGAGCACGAACAGTCGCCGGTGACACGAGCGGACTGATACTCACAGTGCGCTGATCGTCGAGGCTGTCCGAAGCTGCGGTGGTGTCGATGGTGACAGTCATGGGGTTTTCGGTTTCCTGTTCTCAGGCCGACCCCAGAGATGAAGAGAAACTCCAGCGAGCCGGTCTGTAGTCCGGCTCTTGGGTGGAGGTTGTCAGCGCGTGGTTACGCCGGCAGGCCCACCCGGGGCCGGCCTGCTAAACCAGAAATAGACGCGCTGCATGACGGCCACGATACCTCGAGTTCGGATCAGATGGGCGCGCCCCTCCACAACAAGCCGAATCGAGGGGCGAGTCCCGTGGCACGAGTCCGTGAAGAATGGCCAAATCCGCTGAGCGGTTGGCGCTTTCGAGTAAGGCTCCGGCTTCGAAGTTCGAATACGTTAATTGGGCACCCCACGATCCCGATCTGTTGGTCGTCGGGAAGGGCTGGTGGGATCACTACCAGGACAAGGGCCTGCTCGGCACTGACATCGCCGCGGCGCTCGTCGTCAACGAGGGCACGACGGGCTCGTCCTGGAAGCAGCCCATGACCGCGCAGCTCACGGCGCTCGATCGCCGCGAAGTCGCCGAACGCGTCATCGCCCGATACAACGCCGAACTTGCACAAGCGCGAGCCAAGATCGGTGGTCTCCTCGAAGGCAAGTCGATTGCGATCGCCGGCGCAGACAGCGGTCAGATCTGGCTGCAAAACAACACCTTCGCAGTGTCGGTTGCGCAGGACCTCGGCTTGAACGTCGTGACCGACACCGCCCATGCTGCACCCGATCGGAAGGTTTCGACCTTTTACAGCCTCGAAGAGCTCGCCATCTTCGACCAGGCCGACTTCGTGTTGCTACAGAACCCCGGTGCCGTCGAAGCAGAATCGCCGAACAAGTACAGGTCATGCGCTGACGTCTGTGCGGGCATCGTTCAGGACTCGAGTGACCCCGCCTCAACGGGTGGGGTCATTCACGCGTCCAAACGGAATACGCCTCGCACTTGGCGTACGCCGTTGATCTGTACCTCGACGGCATGGTCGCCCGCGTAGTACTTCCGGGTACTGATCGGTTTGAAGGAATGCCTCTTCGCGATACGGACCGGCACCCCAGGTTCCAGTGTTCGTGTTGTCAGTTTGAAGACCTTGGGCGTCGTCTGCCCGTTGGCCTTCACGTGGTGGACGATGTAATCGATCACGACGGTGACGGAATCGCTGCCGTTGTTCGTGACAGCGAAGTCGAAGGTGAGTTCTCCACCCGCATCGACTACTTCTCGGTCGATGACGAAACCTTCGACCACGACGTCGGTGGGCGGCGCGAAACCCAAGAGAGACAGAGCATCTGGATCGCCAGACTTGATCAACGTCCGCAATGCATGTTTGACGATTCTCAGTGTGTTGGGATCCGGTGTCTGTAACCAACGCTTCGCAGTCGACACGGCGAGCGCTGCGTCAGCACGACTGAGATCGTTGAGATGGTTTGCGACCGAACGTCGTACATATTCCGAATCATCCCGATACAGCTCGTCGAGAATGACGATTGTCGACTCGGGACGCGCCGTCAATTCTTTCACTCGTCTTCCCCAGGGCAAACGAGTACGAGTGCCTTCGGTTGCCAAGCGCCGGACGTGTTCGTCTTCATGGCCGGTCCAGGTGAGTGCGATCGCCAGCGAACGGTCAAGGTCCGTCTCGAGAAATGTGCGAATTGCGAATTCGGCCGTCAGACGCGACGTCAGCTCGGCAAGGAGAGCCATTCCCTCGTCGAAATCCGACTCGGAGCCACTTCGTGTCGCCGTGACGGCGACGGCTTCGGTCACCGGCCAGATCATCCAACCAGTGAAGGTCTCCTCTGAAAGCGCACGGCGGATGATCTCGGCGAAGGCCGGAAGATCCTGAGGCAGTTCGGCAGTCATCGCGTCCCGCACGACGCGGGTACGTTCGCCGAGACTCATACCGTCGAATTCGGATGTACTACCCCGAACGAGGGCGAGGCGTGTGTGACCGGAGGCTCGCTCTAAACAGCCTGCCAGATCGGCGACGACGGATTTCCCGAGCAGTTCGTCAGCGGTGGGCATCAGGGGCACACCGTGAGAGCGGAAATCCGATCACCGTCGAGAGTGAAATGGTGATGTAACTGGACGGGGCTTCCGGGAAAATCACCCTCGACCTTCACCGACACGACAACGGCCGAGCCTGGGGTGTTGACCGACTCGATCTTCTGGGTGAAGGTGAACGCCGTCGACACGGCGGACTTCCACGCCACGATTTCTTCGATCCCGACGTACGTCCGGCCGTCGTCACGCACCACGGCGTCTTCGGTGAACACATCGCGGACGTCTCCGCCGTCGAAATACGCGCGCGCTGCGCCTGGCACCTTCGCTGAGTCGATCATTCGCGAAGAGTACTGCTGGGGTCCGACAGGTTCGGCGAACTCACTGCGCGAGCGGACGCCGCCAACTGAATCTCCATCAACAGCCTCGTCGAGGGCTCGGACAGGTCGGTATCTGTTATCTCCTCGACCCTTTTGATCCGATACCTGAGTGTGTTCGGGTGAATGCGAAGCTGCTCGGACGCGCGTCGGACATCGCCCGAATGCGCGAGGTAAACGGAGACGCTTTCACGCATGTTCGACCCGTTACGCCTGTCGTAGACGTCGAGCGCGTCGATTCTCGGATCGTGCAGTTGCTCGTCGGCCGCAATCGTGTCCATGATTTCGCCCAGCAGCACCGGAGTGCGCGAGTCCGCGAGGGTGGTCACACGAACATCCCCCGACGTTCCGTCCAAGACCCGATCCACTTCGGCGCGAGCCCTAGCCACCTCAGTGAGCGTCGAAACCGGAGACGACACGGCGGCCCGTAAACCCGAGGGCGACACCTTGTCCAAACGCGCGACAACTTCACGGGTCCACGAGACTGTGGATTTCACGGATTGGGTTCGCGGAAACAGCACATAGATCCGGGCGCCGAATGCACTCACCAGCGATTCACGATGAAAGGCACTGGCGTGCAGGCGCAACGACGACACGAGTTCGCCCGAAGACGGCAGCCCACCGTTTCCGATACTTGCCACTCCGATCACCATCGCGGGTCCGGACATCGGGATGGACAACGAGGCCGCCAGAGAAGGAACATCGACACCGCCGCCCCGAACCCCGAGCAAGCGCTGAACCTGTATCGCCTCGTTACTCGGCGCGTCTCGGATGCGCGAAATCAGCCGAGCTGCAACGGCCGCGGCACCGCGGAGCACTCTCTCGGCATCGCCGACGATGGGAAGCGGGCCTTCCTGAACCCAGATAGTGCCGAGCAGATCAGAACTGAAACCGCTCTCCCCCTTGACGTTCTCGGATATTCTGCGAATCGGAACCACCAACCGTCGCCTGATCGCGAGGTCTTCGTGCGCGGGCACCTCGACCACGTCGTCACTTCGCCCCAAGCTTTCGAAGACGCCCCAATCCTGCAGCTTCCGGAGGTATTCCCGAGGCCCTTCGCGGCCGAGGATCGATTGCCGGCGGAGCTCGTCCGCAGCATCTCCTGATGCCGAATAAGCCATGACGTGGGAACGCTCGTCCTCGATACTGACCATCCCCCGGGTGAGTGACGCGACGTTCTGCGCCAGCTCGAACAAGTCTGTGTCACTGCCGAATACAACGTCCTCAGAATCCTGACGGGATACCGAATGATCGAGCACGCCCCGGATCGTGGTGAACAATCGATCCCAACGAGCGTCCGGATGGACTGCTATCAAGGCGATCCCGGCGCGCTGTGCCGCCGCGCGCACCGACGTGTCCGAGGCCTCCTTCGACATGACGGCCCGAGGCGCTGATCCCTTCTGATCGACGCGGTTCAGCCAGGCTGCCAATTCGGCTGCGCCGATACCGACAGCGAGCCAGAGCTCAGAGGATTCGACGTCCGCGGTTCCGGGGCGTGTGAGGTCCCCGACCTCCGCGAACACCACGGAGTCGACGAAGACGTCATCACCTGACGGTGCGAGGACGAGCTCGACAAAGGCTCCGCCCAGCGCCCGAAGGACCGCGTCGAGCCTGACCTCACGGATAGCCACGTACCACCCACTTTCCGGACTGTTCCAACGCCTCAATTTCGAGAATAGTGCATTTTCCTGCGGAAATGGTTCAGCCGATCGAACAAACAGCGTCCGAGAAGTTTGGCCGATCAGCGGATTACTCGCCGACTCCTTTCGGCTTGACTGATGACGACACGACAACTGCCCCACCCATCAGTCTGCCGAAGGATCGTCATGGACGCCGTCACCAATGTCCCCCACCCCTCCAATGAGCCGGTCAACAATTACGGGCCGGGAAGCCCGGAACGATCACGCCTACGCACCAAACTTTCCGAACTGGCCGAGACTCCCACCGACATCCGACAGGTCATCGGGGGCGTCCACCGAACTGCGGAGGGCAAGCGGGAGAACGTAGTTCAACCACACCGTCACAGCTCGGTCATCGGATCGTTTGCGGGCGCAACGCACTCGGATGTTCGTGATGCCATCGACGCCGCTACACTCGCCGCCCCGGCCTGGCGCGACCTCTCGTTCGACGACCGAGCTGCGGTCTTCCTCCGCGCCGCCGATCTACTCTCCGGCCCGTGGCGCGAAACCATCGCCGCCGCAACAATGCTCGGTCAGTCGAAGACCGCATATCAGGCCGAGATCGATGCCCCGTGCGAACTGATCGATTTCTGGCGTTTCAACGTCGCGTTCGCACGTCAGATACTCGCCGACCAACCCGTTTCCGCTCCGGGAGTGTGGAATCGCGTCGAATATCGACCACTCGAAGGTTTTGTCTACGCGATCACCCCCTTCAACTTCACCGCCATCGCCGGAAATCTCCCCACCGCACCGGCCCTGATGGGCAACACCGTGATCTGGAAGCCGTCACCGACGCAGGCCGTCGCGGCGTACCTGACGATGCAACTACTCGAAGCCGCCGGCCTCCCACCCGGGGTGATCAATCTTGTTCTCGGCGACGGACCCACGGTGTCCGAGGTCGCGCTGGCCGACCCTCGCCTGGCGGGCATCCACTTCACCGGATCGACCGCAACTTTCCAGCGTTTGTGGCGTGAGGTCGGAGCCAACATCTCGAACTACCGGACGTATCCGCGTCTCGTCGGCGAAACCGGCGGCAAAGATTTTGTACTCGCACACAGTTCAGCAGACCCCGACGTACTCACGACGGCATTGATCCGCGGGGCCTTCGACTATCAGGGACAGAAATGCTCGGCCGCGTCACGGGCATTCGTCCCGAAATCGGTGTGGGCCAGGATGGGCGACACGTTCATCGACACAGTGTCGTCACTGAAGTACGGCGACGTCACCGACCTGACGAACTTCGGCGGCGCCGTCATCGACCAGCGTTCCTTCGACCGCAACGCCGCCGCGATCGTCCGCGCCAAGTCGACCGGCAGCCTCACCATCGCAACAGGCGGCGACTACGACGACCGCGAAGGATTCTTCATCTCGCCGACGGTCCTGCTCGGTGACGACCCCAGTGACGAGGCCTTCAGCACCGAGTACTTCGGCCCCATACTCTCCCTGCACGTCTACGACGACTCCGCACCGAATGCCTACGCCGACATCCTCGCTCGTATCGACAGCGGATCCGCGTACGCCCTGACCGGTGCCGTGATCGCCACCGACCGTGCGGCCGTCGATCAAGCTCACCACGGTCTGCGGTTCGCCGCCGGAAACTTCTACGTCAACGACAAGCCGACGGGCGCGGTAGTCGGACAACAGCCATTCGGGGGCGCGCGAGCTTCGGGCACCAACGACAAGGCCGGTTCACCGCAGAACCTGCTCCGTTGGACGTCGACGCGTACCGTCAAGGAAACCTTCGTTCCTCCCACCGATCATCGCTACCCCCACCAGGATATCGATCCAGCCGAGAGCGAGAACCGTTGATGAGTAACGTCTCTCTGAGCAACCCGCTGCGCCCGGTACTGCTTGCGGCGGCACGCTCGTCGCGATTGGAGAAGACAGTCTCCGGGATGACCTTGACCCGCAAGCTGGTAGACAGGTTCGTCGCCGGGGACGCGGAACCCGCAGCGGTGTCAGCCGTACGCGACATCCTCACCAGTGGCCGGTTCGCGACGGTCGACTACCTCGGCGAGGACACTACCGATCCGGCCCAGGCAACAGCTACCGTCGACGCCTATCTGTCCCTTCTCCGCTCGTACGCAACGCTTTCCGAAGCGGCTGGGACGCAACACACCCTCGAGGTTTCGCTCAAGCTCTCGGCGTTAGGGCAGTCACTTCCCGGTGACGGCGAGAAGATCGCCCTGGCGAACGCTCACCGAATCGTCACAGCGGCAGACGAAGTGGGCGCGTGGGTCACCGTCGATGCGGAGGATCACACCACCACCGACTCGACACTGTCCATCGTCGAAGAGTTGCGCCGCGACTTCCCGACGCTCGGCACGGTCCTGCAGGCGTATCTGCACCGCACCGAGGCCGACTGCCGGCACTTCTCCGGATCAGGTTCACGAATTCGGCTGTGCAAGGGTGCATACAAGGAACCGGCCGACGTCGCGTTCCAAAAGCCCGGCGAAGTCGACGCGTCGTACCTGCGTTGCCTGAAGGTCTTGATGGAAGGTGACGGGTACCCGATGGTCGCCTCCCACGATCCCACCATGATCGACGCCGCCCTCGAACTCGCCACATTGACCGAACGGACAGCCGAGGATTTCGAGTTTCAGATGCTCTACGGCATCCGCGACGGCGAACAACGCAGATTGGTAGCCGAAGGCAATCACCTGCGGGTCTACGTTCCCTACGGCAGCCAGTGGTACGGCTACTTCATGCGTCGCCTGGCGGAACGGCCGGCCAACCTCATGTTCTTCATGCGCTCACTCGCCTCCAACAACTAGGTGCTGGAAACAGGCGGCAGCGGTGGCAACTCGAGGTTCTCACGGAAGGTACCCCCGACGTAATCTGTTCCCACGATTCTGCGCTTGCGTAGTTCCGGCAGCAGCCCGTTCGTGACGAAATCGTGAGTACGCGGATCGGCAAGGTCACCGAGCGTGATGACGTCGAGTACGCCCGCGTCGTATCGTTCCTCGATCGCGTCCGCGAGCTGTTCCGGGGTGCCCGCCGCTGCCCAGTGGCCGGTGTCCTTGGACGCGATGATCAACTCACGCAGAGTCTTTCCTTGTGATGCGAGCTTGCCGAAGATCTCGACCCGGCCCCGTCGTCGATTCACCGACGACGGGTCCGGCAACAACGACTCCGGGATCGGCCGGTCCAGCGGCAATTCCGGGAAATCCACGTCACCGCCGAACATGTCGGCAAGCCTCGTGCGTCCGGCGTCGAAGTCCGTCGATTCCTCGGCTTCTCTGACCAATCGTTCGACTTCGGCTTCGGTGGCGCCGTACGTTGCGTGGAACGAGCTGAAAATCAGTGGCAGTTCGTCCCCACGCCCCAACTCTGCCGCCCGGGCGCGGATCGTCTTCGTGTAGGTGACCGCGTCCTCGAAGGTTGCGAGAGAAGTGAATACGACCTCCGCGAAGCGAGCACCCAGTTCGATACCTCCGGCAGATTGGCCGGCCTGGAATTGGACCGGACGACGCTGCGGCAGGGAGGGGATGTTCAGCGGCCCCTGCACCGTGAAGTACTTGCCTCGATGCTCGATGGGGACCACCCTCGACGGATCGAGCACCGCTGAGCCCTCTCCCCGGGTCAGGGCGCCGGGCTTCCAACTGTCGAAAAGCGCGTTGACCACCTCGAGCGATTCGGCCGCTCGGGCGTACCGCTCCTCCGGACTCGGCAGATCCAGGTCGCTGTAGTTCTCTTCTCCGAGTGAGGAAGTGACGGCATTCCATGCGGCTCGACCATTGCTGACGTGGTCCAGGGTGCCGAACAACCGTGCCAGGTTGAAAGGGTGATGAAACGTCGTCGTGACGGTGGCGATCAGCCCCACATGGGTGGTGACCGCACTCAGCGCGGCAAGGAAGATCAACGGCTCCTGCGCGCCGATCGCGCCCTGCGCGCCGAAACTCAGCAGGTCGGCGGCAAACAGTCCGTCGATCTTGTTCGCCTCGGCCGTCTTTGCGACGTCGATCGCGGACGCGACCGTCGAAGTCGTCGGATCGATCGCGGCGTCGTAGATACTCACCGCCCCGCTGACACCGGTCACCGTCTTGAGTGGACGCCTACGATCGGCCACCGACCATCCTCCTGGCTTCGCGAAATCTGTTCCGAATTCACAACGCTAGACCGATCCTGGCTCCCGACGAGGTATTCACTCAGCCTGGTTCTATCCCTCCGAACACCGCTTGGTCACGCACCGGATTTACGGGCACGATAGGCGGCGACGTGCGCCCTGTTCCCACAGTTTCCGGTGTCGCAGTATCGCTTCGAACGATTGCGCGACAAATCCACGAAGACCGCTTCGCAGTCCGGGGCCTCGCACCATCGCAACCTCGAGAATTCGTCGGTTCGGATCAGATCGAGCACACCCATCGCCGCTTCTGCGGCCATCCGGTCCACCAGTGGCGAATCGTCAGCGGTGACGTGCAGATGCCAGCCGAGGTCGTCGTGCCTGGTGAGCCGCGGCCTCGCGCCCGATTCGAGTAGCAGTGTGTTCACCACCTCGACGGCGTCGTCCACTCCCGCGGCTTCCCAGAACTTTCGCAGTCGTGGACGCAGCGCACGAACCGCCGTCAATTCCTCCCGCGTGCCGTCCCGCCTGCCGGTCCAATGATGAGCGTCGAGAAACCGCGTCAGCTCCTCTTGATCCGGAAGCAGTTCAGCCCCGCCGCGGGCCGTGTTGACCAACGAGGCAGCGAAGACGAGCGCCGATTCCGTGTCACCAGCAAAATGCACTTTGACTCCTGAGCCGTATCAACCTAATGTCAGCATCGTAATCGCTTTTACTCCTGACGGGTGACGACGTGAACTCTCGCAACGGCTTGATCTTCGCTCTGCTGTCCGCGGCAACGTTCGGCGTATCGGGCCCGTTCGCGAAATCTCTCATCGAATCAGGATGGTCCCCCGGCGGCGCAGTGTTCGCGCGCGTTGCCGGCGGCGCACTGGTGATGATGGTGATCGCGGTAGCCACCCAATGGCCTCGACTACGACAGGTCGGCGCCCACACGCGAACCGTACTGCTGTACGGAGTGTTCGCGATTTCCGGCGTTCAACTGTGCTTCTTCAATGCTGTGCAACATCTTTCGGTCGGAGTCGCATTACTCCTCGAGTACCTTGCACCGATCATCGTCATCGGATGGGTGTGGATCACCAAAGGCGCGCGGCCGAGCGTGCAGACACTTCTCGGTGCAGCGGTTGCCTTGATCGGCGCCGCAGTGGTGATCGACGTCTTCGGATCGGCAGAGATCAGTGCCGTCGGAGTCGCGTGGGGACTGGCCGCAGCGGCATGCCTTGCAGTCTATTTCGTCATTTCCGAACGTGCGGACGGCGATCTCCATCCTGTTGTGCTCGCGGCATCGGGGCTGACCGTCAGCGCACTGGTCATCGGCGCACTCGGGCTCGTCGGCATCCTCCCCCTCGAGTTCTCGGCCTCGAACGCAGTCGTGGCAGAACACTCGGTGGGCGTGTGGCTGCCCGTGGCGGTCCTGGTCCTGGTCAGCACTGTCATCGCCTATCTCACCGGCATCGCCGCGATCACACTGCTGGGACCGACCATAGGATCTCTGGTAGCACTGACCGAAGTGCTGTGCGCGGTCGTCGCCGCGTGGATCCTGGTCGGGGAATCCGTGACCGCACTCCAAGCCGTGGGTGGCGCAGCAATCATCGCGGGGTTGGTCCTCGCCCGGCTCGGCCGGAGTGCACCGAAACAGATACCGGCCGACCCGATGACAAATGTCATGGCAGAAGAATGACGGACGGACGAGGGCTCATGTCCTCGAAGCGAGCAGATTCTATGTATGACCTCAACACAGGCACGGCATTCACCACAGGCACTGCACACACTCACTGAAGGATCGGCACACGACGCCGTCCGGTTGACCGGACTGCGCAAGAGTTTCGGAACCGTCGACGCCGTCAAGGGCATCGACCTGAGCATCCGCCCCGGCGAGATCGTCGCGTTCCTCGGCCCGAACGGCGCAGGCAAGACGACAACCATCGACATGATCCTCGGACTGTCCCGACCGACGTCGGGCGACGTGAGCGTCTTCGGAATGTCACCCCGATCGGCGATCGCCCGCGGACTCGTGTCTGCAGTCATGCAGACCGGCGGGCTGCTCAAAGAACTGACGGTGGCCGAGACCGTGCAGCTGACCGCCAGCCTGTACGCCCAATCCCGTCCGGTCGACGAAGTGCTGGGGCGAGCCGGAATCCTCGACATCTCCGATCGCCTCGTCAGCAAATGCTCAGGCGGACAACAACAGCGCCTGCGGTTTGCGATGGCGTTGCTGTCGAACCCCCAATTGCTCATTCTCGACGAGCCGACCACCGGTATGGACGTCGAAGGGCGTCGGGACTTTTGGTCCGCCATCCGCGCCGACGCAGATCACGGTCGCACTGTGCTTTTTGCGACGCACTACCTCGAAGAGGCCGATGTCTACGCCGACCGCATCATCCTGGTCCGGCAGGGCACAGTCGTCGCCGACGGAACCACCGCCGAGGTCAAGGCGATGGCGTCCGGGCGCACCCTGCGCGCACGAGTCCCCGGTATCACCGACGAACTGCTGCGAGCCATACCGAACTCGGATGCCGTCGAGGTGCGTGGTGAGTCATTGCTCGTGCACTCGGGCGACACCGATGCCGTTGCACGGTTCCTGCTGACCAACACGCAGGCTCGCGATCTCGAAATCGTCTCGCGTGGCCTCGAAGACGCATTCATCGCACTCACGTCGAACAACTCCGAAGGACAGAAGTGATGACCACTGCAATCGAAGCGAACACCTACGGAGCCGAGCGAACCGTCGTACCACTGGGCGGATTCAACACGACCCTGTTGCGACTGGAATTTCGTCGTCTGACCCGCAATCGGCGCACGATGATCTTCACACTCGTCATGCCGGTCGTCTTCTTCCTCGTCTTCGGGCTCGGTCAGGGCGACGACGACCACGGGATCGGGCACGGCAATGTCGCCGCGTACATCATGATCAGTATGGCCCTGTACGGCGCGATGCTGGCCACTACGAGTGGCGGAGCGATGGTCTCGATCGAACGAGCGTCGGGATGGAGCCGGCAACTGCGCCTGACTCCACTGACGCCGGTCGCCTACATCGCCGTCAAACTGATCATGGCGATGCTGCTCGGTCTCGTCTCGATCCTTGTCGTCTACGTCGTCGGCGCGTTCACGTCTGCGCAGATGGACGGATCGCTCTGGTTCACAACAGCATTGATCGCCTGGCTGGGATCGTCGATCTTCGCGGCCTTCGGCCTGTTCATGGGGTATCTGCTCCCCAGTGAGAACGTCATGCAGTTGCTCGGCCCGGGACTGGCCTTGCTCGCCTTCGGCGGCGGACTCTTCGTACCTCTCACCGACGGTTCCGTGTGGGCGACCATCGCACAGTTCACGCCGATGTTCGGCATCAATGCCCTCGCCCACGCACCGTTGACCGGCAATAGCATTCACTGGACCTGGATCGTCAATATCCTGGTGTGGTTCGCCATCTTCGCCGGCGGAGCGATCTGGCGGTTCCAACGAGATACGGAGCGTGTGTAGTTGTCGCAAACGACTGAGCGAAACGATTCCGTCGCGCTGCCGCGGCGGAATCGTTTCGGTGTTCTCTTCGCGGCGGTCTGGATGGTATTTCTCGGCGGACCGCTGATCGAGGGATGGAATCTGCGCGACGAAGTGCGCGGCTGGACAGGGATTCTCGCGACGATCACCTTCAGTGCGCTCTACCTGTACACGTTCGCCACAACTCAGCAGCGGCGCCGAATGACAATGACTCGGCCGAAAATTCGCGAAGCTGCACTGGCTCTGGCCGCTCTGACCGCGTTGGCCGCCGTGATGATCGTCAGCGTCGGGCCGACGGGTTTGGCAGCCGCACCGTATCTCGCGGTGACAGCGGTGACGCTGCTGCCGACCGTCGCGGGCGGCATTCTCGCCTTGGTGTTTGCAGCCTCCGTGGAGATAGTCAGCCTCTCGTCCGGGTGGGGAAATTACTCCGGGCTCTCACTCGGAGTCTGCGCGGCCGCGTTCGCGACCTGGGGAATCATGTCCCTGATCAGCCGCAACTTCGCCATGCTCCATGAACGCGAAGAGCAAGAGCAGCGAGCAATCACGGAGGAGCGAACGAGGATGGCGCGCGATCTGCACGACATACTCGGGCACTCGCTGACCGTCATCACGATCAAAGCCGAACTGGCCAACCGCCTACTGGACGTCGACACAGAACGTGCACGCAGCGAACTCGACGATCTCGAAAGGCTCTCTCGAGACGCGCTTGCGGACGTGCGCTCGGCCGTCGAAGGATTTCGTGGAATTTCACTTCCCGTCGAGATAGCCCGTGCGCGAGAGGCATTGCGTGCGGCAGGAATCGAGGACGACGTGCCGAGCAGTACCGACATGGTCCCCACTCGCCTCCGAGAACTCTTCGCATGGACGATCCGTGAGGGTGTCACCAACGTGGTTCGGCACAGCGGAGCAACACACTGTCGGATCACGGTCGACGAAAGAAGCGCGTCTGTCGTCGACGACGGACGAGGGGCCGGGTCGACGTCTTCCGGCAACGGTCTGATCGGATTGCGTGAGCGGGCCGGCGCGTCGGGCGCACGACTGATCATCACTCATCCCGAACCGCAAGGGTTTGCACTTCAGGTCGTCGAACAGGAGAAAGTGTGAGCAACCAGGGCGATCGAGCAACCATACGGCTGCTCTTGGCGGACGACCAGGCGCTCGTGCGAGGAGCTTTGGCCGCGCTACTCGATCTGGAATCCGATCTGTCCGTGGTGGCCGAGGTCGGCCGCGGTGACGAGGTGGTGGCTGCCGTACTCGAGCACAGTCCAGACGTCGCACTTCTCGACGTCGAGATGCCCGGCATGGACGGTATCGCCGCGACAGCGGCCCTTCGCGAAGCAGCACCCGAGACCCGGGTTCTGATCGTCACCACGTTCGGGCGCCCAGGATTTCTCCGTAAAGCCCTTCACGCGGGGGCCGGCGGGTTCGTCGTCAAGGACACACCTGCCAGGCAGCTTGCCGACGCGGTCAGGCGTGTTCATGCCGGACTGCGCGTCGTCGATCCCACCCTTGCGGCTGACAGCCTCGTCAGCGGCGAGTCGCCCCTGACGGAGCGTGAGACCCAAGTACTGCGCGCTGCTCACGACGGCGCACCCGTGGCGGCCATCGCAGGGGCGCTGTTCTTGTCCGCAGGGACAGTTCGAAACCACCTGTCGTCCGCAATGGGTAAGACGGGTGCCACGACCCGCGCCGAAGCCGTGAGAATCGCCGAGTCGAACGGCTGGCTCTGATTCGCACATGACCGAATCCGCTTCGCCGGCAAATAGTCCGCCCTTCGATTCTTGATGACGAATTGTCCAGATCACTCAAAGTAGGGACCTTCTACCCTAGGGATTTTCCCTGCAAACGACCCCCTTCGTGAGAATCCAAACCAGCTAATCGTTCGATAACTGGCTATGATGCAGTTAATTGAATCGACGGAGCCTGTGCGTAACGGAGGAAGGGACGTCTCATGTCGAACCAGTTCAACGATCGCTTGAACTCGCTGTTCGAGACTGCCGACTTTCACGTCACCAACGCGATGGTCGTTCGCGGCATGACCGAGTTCGGTTGCCGCATCTCGACGCCGTACCTGTCGCAACTACGCACCGGCGTCCGAACCAACCCGTCACCCGAAGTGGTCGCTGCCCTCGCCCACTTCTTCAACGTCCATCCGGACTACTTCTACGCCCCGTCCGACCACACTCCACCGACCATCTCCGGTGGCGAAGCAGACCTCTCTCTTCTCGAACAGCTGCACAACGTGCGCCTGCGAAACCTCACTGCTCGGGTCGTCGATCTCTCACCGTCTTCGCAGGATCTGCTTGTGGAAATGGCGGAGAATCTACGTTCCTCCGAGAATCTTCCGCGCGTACCACCGGACTCGAATTCCTACATGTCACGCGCGTAGCGCCCTTCGCCGACTCTCCTTGACTGCGCAGGGAGGGTTGGCCTTATGCTGATCGGTGCAGCTGGTTCGCCCGGCACGGTCATGAGGAGCCCCGAAGACTGTTCCCGGCGTCGAAGCCCCGTCAGCGCAAGCTGACGGAGTGAGAGGGAACCCGGTGAAAATCCGGGACTGTCCCGCAGCGGTAAGCAGGAACGACCGCCGTTTATGTGCACTGGGCATCCGCCTGGGAAGCGACGGCCAGTAGGTTCGATCCAACTCGATCGAGTGCCCGCGAGTCCGAAGACCTGCCGACTGTGTCGGGCACGCCGTGCCCGACGGTCCACCGCCTCGTGGAATGGGCGTGTAGATCTCCATCGGACCTCGTGCGTGGTTCGGGCAGTGCTGCCCGCCGAAGCTAGGGGTCTCGTGAGGTGTACCCGTCTGCCGGCAGTGGCCATCAGTGCATTGGCAATCTGGAGAAACTCCGTGACAACGACATTCACTTCGACCGTGCTGGGCTCACCGCGCATCGGTCCTCATCGAGAACTCAAGCGGGCAACCGAAAGCTACTGGGCGGGGCGCATCGACGCCGACGCCTTGCAGAGCGTCGCCCGTGACCTCCGTCGGCAGGGCTTGGCCGACCTCCGTGACCTGGGCCTCGACTCGATCCCGGTCAACACCTTCTCCTTCTACGATCAAATGCTCGACACCGCAGTTCTTCTCGGAGCACTTCCCGATCGCGTCGCATCGGTCGCCGATCCGTTGGACCGCTACTTTGCAGCTGCCCGTGGGACGGACACCATCGCGCCGCTCGAAATGACGAAGTGGTTCGACACCAATTACCACTACCTGGTGCCGGAGATCTCGCCGTCCACCACGTTCGCACTCGACCCGTCCAAAGTCTTGTCCGAACTCGCAGAAGCACTTTCCGACGGCATTGCAGCCCGCCCGGTCGTCATCGGACCGGTCACCTTCCTGTTGCTTTCGAAGTCTGTCGGCACTGACGAGCCTCTGCTCTCGCGGCTCGACGAACTGCTCCCCCTCTACGCGGATCTACTCGGTCGGCTCGCGAAGGCCGGCGCGGAGTGGGTTCAGCTCGACGAACCGGCTCTCGTAGGTGATCGCACCGACGAGGAAACCGAAGCGGCACGCGCTGCGTACGAACAGCTTTCGGCACTGACCGAGCGGCCGTCGATCCTGTTGGCGTCATACTTCGGCTCGCTGCGTGACGCGCTGCCCGCACTCGCGTCCACCGGTGTCGAAGGATTTGCCGTCGATCTGGTGGCCGGTCAGGACTCGATCGGCTCCGTCCCCGAACTCGCCCGCAAACTGGTCGTCGCCGGAGTGGTCGACGGACGAAACATCTGGCGGTCGGATCTGGATTCGGCACTGAGCACGTTGGGTGCTCTGTTGGGCAGCGTGGATACTCTTGCCGTCTCCACATCGTGCTCCCTGCTGCACGTTCCGTACACTCTCGACGCAGAAGCCGATGTCGACAAGGCCCTGCGCTCGTGGCTCGCGTTCGGCACCGAGAAGGTCAAGGAAGTGGTCACTCTCGCAACCGCTCTCACACAGGGACGAGAGTCGGTGGAGGACGAGTTCGCGCTGGCACGAGCTGCCGCGTCGACCCGCAAGGACGATCGCAGACTCAATGACGCGAGCGTTCGAGGCCGGCTGGACGCCGTTCTGAGCTCGGCGACCGGTCGCGCGCCCGCCGCCGAGCGCCGCGCTGCCCAGGACGAGTTGCTTTCTCTGCCACCGCTGCCCTCGACGACTATCGGCTCGTACCCACAAACGTCGAAGATCCGTATCGCTCGCGCGGCGCTGCGCAAGGGTGAGATCGACGAAGCCGAGTACGTCGACCGCATGCGCGCCGAGATCGCCGAAGTTGTTGCACTCCAGGAAAAATTGGACCTCGACGTACTCGTTCACGGCGAACCGGAACGCAACGACATGGTGCAGTACTTCGCGGAGCAGTTGGACGGGTTCTTCGCCACCGCCAACGGATGGGTCCAGTCGTACGGCACCCGCTGCGTGCGTCCGCCGATTCTGTACGGCGACGTCTCACGTCCGAAGCCGATGACCGTCGACTGGATCACGTACGCACAGTCGCTGACAGACAAGCCGGTCAAGGGCATGCTCACCGGGCCCGTCACCATTCTGGCCTGGTCGTTCGTCCGTGACGACCAACCCCTCGCCGACTCGGCAAATCAAGTCGCACTGGCCATTCGAGACGAGACCGTCGACCTGCAGGCCGCCGGAATCGGAATCATCCAGGTCGACGAACCGGCTCTGCGAGAACTACTCCCGCTGCGTGCCGAGGATCAGCGCGCCTACCTGGACTGGTCGGTCGGCGCCTTCCGATTGGCCACCTCCGGCGTCGCGGATTCCACCGCGATCCACACGCACCTGTGCTACTCCGAGTTCGGAGCGGTGATCGGCGCCATCGCCGGCCTCGACGCGGACGTCACGTCCATCGAGGCTGCCCGCTCACACATGGAGGTCCTCGACGATCTCAGTTCAGTCGGGTTCGACCTCGGCGTCGGCCCGGGTGTCTACGATATCCACTCGCCGCGTGTGCCGAGCGTCGACGAGATTGCCGAATCACTGCGAGAGGCACTCAAAGCTGTTCCGGTCGAGCGGTTGTGGGTCAACCCGGACTGCGGTTTGAAGACCCGCGGCCCGATCGAGGTCGAGGCATCGCTGCGCAACCTCGTCGAAGCCGCGAAGTTGGTACGAGCGGAGCTTTAGGGGCGAAGCCCCTGTGTGCCTTTTTGGTAGTGGGCACTACCAAAAAGGCACACGGGGGTCAGCTCAACCACGTATTGCCGAAGAGCAGAATCCCGTCCGCACTCGGGGTCACTCCGTGGACGTTCTCGCGCCACGGGATGAAGACCTTTCCGGAGTTGACCACGGCCATCGGCGCCGTCTCGTTGACCACTGTCTGAATATCGTCGATGACGACTCGCCGCTCATCCTCGCCCAACGCTGTTTGCAGCTTGCCGAGCAGCTCGTCCATCCGAGCGTTCTTGTAGCCGAGGATGTTCGACGGCGATTCGCTGAAGAGGTTGCCGTACATGCGCACGAACGGCGACTCTTCCAACACGTTGAACGCGAAGTAGGACACGTCGTAGTCATGCTTTGCGTATAGCATGGAGATCAGATCGTTGATGCTGGTTGCGTAGGTGATGTCGACGGTGAAACCCACTGCCTGCAAGAGGGACTGAAACGTCAGCGCGCTGCGCTGCGTCGCCGGATCGTTCATTCCGACGTATGTCAGTTTTCCGTCGTACCCGTCGGCCTTCGCCTCGTCCAGATACTTCTTCGCGGCCTCGGGATCGAAACCGTTTCCGGCCACCGAACCGTGCCACCGCGACCACGACGCAAACATGTCGGTGCCGGGTTCGCCGAAGCCGCCCTGAACTCGCTCGTTGAACGTAGTCGGGTCCACCGCAGCGACAATCGCCTTACGTACGCGCTCGTCCTTCGCCGCCCGATCGTCGCGCTGATTGATTGCCAGAACTCCGGCCATGCTGGCCGAGTACACAAATCCGGGATCGCCGGCTTCGAAAGCCTCGTGAATGAAATCGGGAGACTTCAGATAGGCAACCTGAATTCCGTCGGTGTGCAATCCCTCGAGTTTGCTCTTCTCATTGACGATTGCGGGAAAGCGCAACTTCTCGAGGTACGGCGCCCCGTCCCAGTACGTCGGACGGGCAGCGAGCACCAATTCGTCCTGGGAGGCGAACTTCTCGACGGTGAACGGACCTGCCCCGATCGGGGTGAACGTGCCGGTAGCCATCGACGAGGGTGCCACGATCATGCCGGGACCGGTGGTGAACATGATCGGGAACTCGTCCCACGGCTGCGCCAATGTGAACACGACTGTACTCAGGTCCGGTGAATTCGCCTCGCGCACAGCGGTCTTCCATACCAGGGCGTGAGTTCCCTTCTTCTGCAAATAGTGATCGATGCTCCACAGGACTGCCGCACTGTCCACCGGAGTGCCATCGCTGAAGGTGACGCCGTCGCGCAATTTCAGTGTCCACACCGTGTTGTCGCCGTTAGCCGACAAGGATTGCGCCAAGTGGGGAACATATTCGCCCGCCGCCGTATCGAAGCGCATCAGAAGGTCGTAGATGGCTGCCATTTCGCTACCACCGGTAGCTCCGCCGTCCTGACGGTCCGCCGGGTCGAGACTGCTGATCCCGTTGTACGTGGCAAACGACACGGTGCCGCCCGAGCGCGGCTCTCCCCCGTTGTTCTGGTCACCGACAACTCCGACCGTCACGTCCGATGCATCCGTGGTCGTGCCTTGGCTGCTACCCGCGCACCCCGTCACCACCAGTGTCGCCGACGCCAGGACAACCATCCAGATTCGAGCGCTAGCTCGGTACGAGCGCTTCATTGCGACTCACTTTCACAGTTCACGGATACGTCGATCCCTGGATCGGACACCCGACAGATTTGTAAGTGAATTCTAGGTAAGGACCCATCCTGCGTCTTCGTTTCCACAAAGCTGAAGCGATAATTCGCATTCACCGCGGAAGAAACAAGAATTGAATTCTAGAGTGACGCCGTTCAGCGAAGTACCAGTCCGATGACGTCTTCGACGTTCCGCTGGGCTTCTGCGAATCCGATCCGGCCACTGGTCCACAGCGCAAGGGCCGTCAACATCGTGCCGCCTACTGCCACGGCCGCAACCCGCGCCGTCTCGGCCGGAACACCGTCCATCAATTCGAACAGCATTCTCCGATGTGCAGCCGCGCGCAGATCCAACGACTCGATCACGAACTGATCCGAGGACGAATGGAGTTCGATCTCCAGCCGAGCGAAGTAGGGCCTACGCTCGAATGCCTTCATCTCGCGGCGATGAAGTGCCAGAACCCGCTCGTACACGTTGTTCTCTCCACCGTCTGCCCGCGACTTCTCAGGACTACTGGCCGATTCGAGACCGCTCCACGCCGTCATCGCCGCAGCAAGAAGTTGCTGTTTGGTCGGAAAGTAGCGATACAGCGTTCCGAGCGCGACACCCGAACGCTCCGAGACGTCTTTCATCTGGATTCGATCCGACGGCACCTCGGCCAGCATCTCGACCACCGCCGTGGTCAGTCGTCCTCTCCGCTCGAGTTGTCCCACCGACATGAGGTCGACGTCCAAGGGAAACTCGTCGCTGCGCACAGTCACGCGCGTCACGATAGTTCAGAATCTTGGCCACAGTGCCGGGTTGCGCAGTTTCATCAGAACCCCGAAATCTAATACATACATTAATCAACTCCAGATCGCGCTAGGGTTAGTCCATGACTGACCGGACAACCGATGACCAGCCAGCCGTCGGCGAGCTCAATTTCTGGTCGTTCATCGAACTGGCCAACAAGCGACTGGCCACTGAACACGGCTTTCGCGACCAGCTGGCCACCGAGGTACTGCTGACACTCAATCGGGCCTCGAACGTGGTCACCTACGATCTCGAGTCGTCGATCCACCGCCCTCGAGGCTGGTCATGGTCCTCCTTCCGACTGTTGTTCGTCACCTGGCTGGCCGGTCCGATCGAGCCGAAGGCTGCCGCCGAGCTCACCGGGATGAGCCGGGCCGCTGTCTCCAATCTGTCCAAGTCGCTACTGGCGGAAGGCCTAATCGATCGCCGCCCCACCGAGAACGACGGACGTTCGGTCCAGCTGTACCTGACCGACAAGGGCCGAGAAGCCATGGTCGAAGCGTTTCGCGAGCAGAACGAACGCGAACACGCCTGGGTCAGCGTCCTGAGCGAGGCCGAACAGCGAATTCTTGTCATGCTCCTGGACAAACTGATCACCAACCGCAGCCAGTTCGACGTACGCGGACGTAACTGACATAGACCCGAACCCCCTTGGAGGGTTGCGCCCATCACATCATTTTAGTTAATGTATTTACTATCTGGTGGAGGTGAGCCAGGCAGAACAGCACAGAAGGAGCCCCGTCATGGCGTTCTATCGACAACTCGGCAACATCCCACCGAAGCGTCACACCCAACACCGTGACGAGTCCGGCAACCTCTACTACGAAGAGCTGATGGGCGAGGAAGGTTTCTCCTCGGATTCTTCGTTGCTCTACCACCGCGAGATCCCGTCGGCCATCGTCGACGCAACAGTCTGGGAACTGCGCGATCAGAGCACAACCCCCAACCATCCCCTCAAACCGCGCCATCTGAAACTCCACACACTGTTTCCCGAAAGCACCTGGAACGAGACCGACGTGGTAACCGGCCGTCGTCTCATCCTCGGAAATGCCGACGTGCGACTATCCTACGTCGTTGCGGCGGCGCCATCTCCCCTGTACCGCAATGCAATCGGCGACGAGATGGTCTACATCGAATCTGGCGAGGCGACCGTCGAGACTGTCTTCGGCACACTCGAGGCCCGTGAAGGTGACTACGTCCTGATCCCGATGTCCACAACGCATCGATGGATCCCCAAGGGTGACAAACCACTTCGTGCCTACGCCATCGAAGCGAACAGTCACATCGTCCCGCCCAAGCGCTATCTTTCCCGCTTCGGCCAGCTACTCGAGAACGCACCGTTCTGTGAACGAGACCTGCACGGACCGACCGCGCCCATGATCGCCGAAGGCACCGACATCGAGGTACTGGTCAAGCACCGCACGTCGGCGGGCATCGTCGGCACCCGAATGGTTTATCCCACGCACCCTTTCGATGTCGTCGGTTGGGACGGATGCCTGTACCCGTACACCTTCAACATCTCCGACTACGAGCCGATCACGGGCCGTGTTCACCAGCCGCCGCCCGCGCACCAGGCATTCGAGGGGAACAACTTCGTGATCTGCAACTTCGTGCCCCGCAAGGTCGACTACCACCCCCTGTCGATCCCCGTGCCGTACTACCACTCGAACGTCGACTCGGACGAGATCATGTTCTACTGCGGCGGAGACTACGAGGCACGCAAGGGTTCCGGCATCGGGCAGGGTTCGATATCGATTCATCCCGGCGGCCACGCCCACGGCCCACAACCCGGCGCATACGAGCGAAGCATCGGCGCCGAGTTCTTCGACGAGCTGGCCGTGATGGTCGATACGTTCCGGCCCCTCGAATTGGGTGAGGGAGCCTTGGCCTGTGAAGACGAAGCGTACGCCTGGAGTTGGGCAGGGCGGGGGCCTCAGCAATGACGATCATCTCCCCACTCCTGCGCGGCCTGTGCGACGACGCAGCACTCTTCCCACCCGGCAATGCTCCTCTCGCCGAAGCAGTTCCGGCCCACGCGGCCTACCAGCAGGCGGACTATGACGCACTGGTCGGGCCCTTCGTCTTTCCCGCGCCGCGATTGAGCGAACTGGCCGCGTACGTTTCAGCTGACAACCCGGTGACGCTGAGTCTGACTGTGCCGGCCGGTCCAGCCGATACGGCGGCGGCACTGTCGAACGCGCTCGCTATCCCCGGTGTCAGCGTCGCCGCCGTCGAAGTGGGAATTCCTGACGGGTTGGACGCCGAAGCCGCCTTCGAGGAACTCGCTCCCGTCCATGCCGCTCATCCCGACCTGGACATTTTTGTCGAGGTACCCCGCGGTGATCGACGCGTGGACTATCTGACGGCGCTCGAAACCGCCGGGTACTCCGCGAAGTTTCGCACCGGAGGAATTGTCACCGAAGCGTACCCGGACGAGGACGAGCTCGCCGAAGCCGTGATATCCGTTGTCCGAGCGGGTATCCCGTTCAAGGCGACCGCGGGACTGCATCACGGCGTGCGCAATACCGATCCGGAGACAGGTTTCGAGCAGCACGGCTTCCTCAACATCATGGTGGCCGTCAACGCTGTGAGGCGGGGCGCCGACCGCTCGGAAGTTGTTGCTGCTCTGGCGCAACGCGATGGCGAATCGATCGCGCAAGCCCTGGCCGAACTGACCGCGGACGAGGCCGGCGAGGTGCGTCGCCGCTTCCTCTCGTTCGGGACCTGTAGCATTTCGGACCCTCTCACCGAGCTCGAAGGCCTCGGATTGATCGTCCGCTCCGACAAAACCGAAGGAACACTCGTATGACCGTCACGACCATCGACATTCCCGCCGACTCGTTGTTCGGGATCGACAATCTGCCATACGGCATCTTCTCCCCCGCCGGAGGATCACCCCGTGTTGGTGTACGGGTCGCCGACTCGGTGGTCGATCTCGCAGCGACACTGGGAGATTCCGTCTTCGCCGAACCGACTCTGAATGCGTTCATGGCGCTGGGCCGAGATCAGTGGATATCGGTGCGTAATCGGATCACGGATCTAGTGACCGGCGAAATAGACTCGGACGCAGTGTTTCCCGTCGACTCAGTCACAATGCACTTGCCGATCGCGGTGGCCGACTACGTGGATTTCTACGCGTCGGAAAATCATGCGACCAACCTCGGACGCCTGTTCCGACCCGACGCTGCCCCCTTGATGCCGAACTGGAAGTACCTTCCGGTCGGATACCACGGGCGCTCGAGCACCATCGTCGTCTCCGGCACCGATATCGTTCGCCCCTGCGGACAGCGCAAGTCACCCGATCAGGAGAACCCGGATTTCGGACCGTCCCGCCGCCTCGACATCGAGGCTGAAATGGGCTTCATCGTCGGAACTCCTTCGAAGATGGGCGATTCCATCACCCCGGACGACTTTGCCGAGCACGTCTTCGGCGCCGTCGTCGTGAACGACTGGTCCGCCCGGGACATCCAGGCGTGGGAGTACGTGCCCCTAGGTCCGAACCTGGGGAAGAGTTTCGCGACCTCCATCTCACCGTGGGTCGTACCCTTGCTCGCTCTCGAAGCAGCCCGAATCGACACTCCGGTGCAGGATCCCGAACCGCTTTCCTATCTGCGTGGTGAAGAGAAGTGGGGGCTGGACATCGACCTGGCCGTCGAATGGAACGGTCACGTCGTCTCCCGGCCGCCCTACGCACAGATGTACTGGTCGCCTGCGCAGATGCTCGCGCACACCACCATCAACGGCGCAGCAGCGAGCACCGGCGATCTCTTCGCGTCCGGAACCATTTCCGGACCGGACAAAGATCAGCGCGGCGCCTTCATCGAGCTGACGTGGGGCGGCAAGGAACCCGTGGCTGTGGGCTCCGAGACCCGTACCTTTCTCGAAGACGGCGACACCATCGCCATCTCAGCCACCGCTCCCGGCGTCGGCGGATCACGAATCGGCTTCGGGGATGTTCACGCTCGGATCCTGCCGGCAACGCAAACCGAAAGATAGTGATTGACAACTGTTTGATTCACGTTGATCTGATGTCCGGAATTCCTTGCCTCACGATCCTCCGAAGATAAGCTGGACTAACCATCCAGAGCGATCGAGAGTCCTGGCTCCGTGACGTCGCAGCAACCCCCTCTGCTGAGGTGCGGGTGCTTTCTGCCAGGTCCGATGGAGGACTCGTGCCAGGCGATCGACCCCGTACCTCAGTGGGGACAGCAGCTGTCGTCGTGATCGTGGGCGGTGGACCACGCGGGACCGGCGTACTCGAGCGGATCCTCGCTCACGAATCGGTGAACGCCGATCCCACACCGATCGACATTCACGTTGTCGACCCGTATCCGGCAGGCGCCGGCCGCATTTGGCGAGGCAGCCAGGCGCCGCTTCTGTGGATGAATTCGACAACCGCGGACGTCACGATGTTCACCGACGAGACCACCGCCGTAACCGGCCCGGTGCTGCCGGGACCGACACTCGCGGAATGGGTCGCCGAGCACTCGGCTGAACTTGCCGAATTCCCCGAAATCGCGGCAGAAGTTCCGATGATCACCCCGTCGTCGTTTGCATCGAGGTCACTGCAGAGCCGATACCTGAACTGGGTGTTCCAGACCGCGGTCGACACTGCACCAGCGCACGTCGACGTCCGAGTTCATCGACGATCCGTGGTCGACATCGTGAACGTCGGCAAGACACAGACGGTTCATCTGGATGACGGAGCTGTCATCGGCGCGACGGCCGTCCTTCTCGCACAAGGGCACCCCGATGCGTTGCCTGCCCCACGTGAAATCGCGCTGACCAGCTTCGCGTCCGATCACGGATTGACCTATGTAGGGCCGGGATACACCGCCGACCTCGATGCCGATGTCATCCCCGAACGCGAACCGGTTCTGATCGCCGGGCTCGGGCTGGCTTTCATCGACTGGATGGTTCTCCTCGCCGAGAGCCGCGGCGGCATCTTCGAACGCGGTGAGGACGGTGCCCTCACTTACGCTCCCTCGGGTCGGGAACCCCTGTTGTATGCCGGATCTCGTCGCGGCGTGCCGTATCACTCCAAGATTTCGTACTCGATCGCTGACGCTCGGCCACCGCTACCGCGGTTCTTCACCGCTGATCTTGTGCCCGGCGACGGACCGTTGGATTTCCGAAACGACATCTGGCCCCTGGCGTCGAAAGAACTGGCAGGCGCCCACTATCACGAACTGTTCGCGTCGCACCCGGATCGGACAGTGGGCACCTGGGAGGAGTTCGACGCCGAATTCGCCTCGCTGGCTTGGGGATCACCTCGATTGCAGGAACTGGTCGAGAACGCAGTCCCGAAGCCGGAAGACCGCATCGATCTCGAGCGGCTGAACCGCCCACTCGGCGGTGAGCGCTACGACGGACTCGCCGAGGTCCAATCCCGGATCAGCGAATACATCTCGGCAGACGTCGTGCGGAGGTCGGACCCGTATTTCAGCGCCGACGCCGCTGTCTTCTCAGCGCTGCTGTCGACATACATGACTGTCGGAGAATTGCTGCGGCGCGGCAGAATCCCGGCCGAATCCGTCGCCAAGGACGTCGAGGGTTGGCTTCATTCGTTCTTCAGCTTCATCGCCAGTGGTCCGCCACCCGAGCGACTGGAACAGTTGATCGCGCTCAACGAGGCCGGCATCGTCCAGTTCCTCGGGCCGGATTCGGTGTTCTCCACCGAGATCGACCCGGCAACGGGGGCTGGGATCTTTGTCGCTCGCAGTGCGTCGCACACCGACATCGTGGCCGCGAACACCCTCGTCGAAGCACGCTTGCCGGTTGCTTCCATCAGCGCGAGCGGTGACTCGCTCCTGCGGACGCTTCACGGTCGGGGCGAGGCAGTCGAACTTCGTGCGACCGTGGACAGTTCGGCGAAGCTCGCCGTCGACGGTACTTCACGAATTCTCGACCAGGACAACACAGCTCATCCTCGCCGCTTCGCGGCCGGGCCGTGGGTTGCAGGCCACAACTGGTCGGCGGCTTTCCCTCGTCCCCGTACCAATGCGGGGTTTTTCCGGCACAACGACGCCTTGGCTGCGGAGATTTTGGGCGCTGCGCGCCTGTGAGCGGTTAGGGAGTCCAGAGACTCCCTAACCGCTCACGGGGGCCTGTGCCCCTCCTAGCTGAACACCAACTCACCCTCGTCAACCGCAACGGTGATACTGCCGCCCTCTTCGAGGAGATCATCGAGCAGCATGTCGGCGATCTTGTCGTCGACCACACGCTGGATCGAACGACGCAACGGGCGAGCCCCGAACTCGGGTTGATGCCCGTGCTCGGCAATCCAGTCCACTGCGTCGGCGGTGAACTCGATGTCGATGCCCTTGGACTGCAACCGCTTCCGGCTGTCGTCGAGCAACAGATCAGTGATCCGGTGCAGTTGCTCGGTGTCGAGCTTGCGGAAGATCACGATCTCGTCGATGCGGTTGAGGAACTCCGGCCGCATCGATTCGCGCAACCTGGCCATCACGCGGTCGCGCAGTGGCTTCTCCGCCGACTCTGCATCACCTGTGGTGAAGCCGAGTCCACCGGACTTGCTCGAGATGATGTCCGAGCCGAGGTTGCTGGTCATGATCACGACAGTGTTCTTGAAGTCCACCGTTCGACCCTGGCCGTCGGTCAGACGCCCGTCGTCGAGCACCTGGAGCAAGGTGTTGAACACGTCCGGGTGTGCCTTCTCGATCTCGTCGAGCAGGATCACCGAGTACGGGTTACGACGCACCTGTTCCGTGAGCTGTCCGGCCTCGCCGTAGCCGACATATCCGGGAGGAGCACCGACCAATCGGCTTACCGTGTGCCTCTCACCGAACTCACTCATGTCGAAGCGCAGCATCTTGTTCTCGTCACCGAAGAGTGTGGCAGCCAGAGCTTTTGCGAGCTCCGTCTTGCCGACACCGGTAGGTCCGAGGAACAGGAAGCTACCGACGGGACGATCCGGATCGCTCATACCGGTCCGGCTACGACGCACCGCACGCGCGATTGCGCGAACGGCGTCATCTTGCCCGATGACACGACCGTGCAGTTCCTCTTCCAGACGGCGCAGGCGATCTTTCTCTGCTTGAGTCATCTGGCTGGCCGGAATACCCGTGGCACGGGCGACAACTTCGGCGATCTGTTCAGCGGTCACATCCGGAGTTTCCTCGGAAGGAACCGAGGATCCTGCCTTCTCGAGACGCTTTGCGACGCCGTTGATCTCGTCACGCAGGGTCGACGCCTTCTCGTACAATTCGTCGGCGACAGCTTTCTCCTTGTCGCTCTCGAGCTGCTCGAGACGTTGCTGCAGAGCAGCGGTGTCTACCGTGGCAGTCTTCAAACGAAGCCTGGCGCCGGCCTGGTCGATCAAGTCGATTGCCTTGTCCGGCAAGAACCTGTCGCCGATGTACCGTGCCGACAGCTCCACCGCAGCGGTGATCGCCTCGTCGGTGTAGTGCACCTTGTGGTGATCCTCGTACCGACTGCGCAGTCCGCTCAAGATGGCGATCGCGTCCTCGATCGACGGCTCTCCGACCTGTACGGGCTGGAAGCGCCGCTCGAGCGCGGGATCCTTCTCGATGTTCTTGCGGTATTCGTCGAGCGTGGTGGCGCCGACGATATGCAGTTCACCGCGAGCGAGCTTGGGCTTGAGGATGTTTCCGGCATCCATCGCACCTTCGGCGCCGCCTCCGGCACCGGCGATGGTGTGCATCTCGTCGATGAAGACGATCAGCTCGTCCTTGTGCGCGGTGATCTCGTCGATCACCTTGGTCAGCCGTTCCTCGAAGTCTCCGCGGTAGCGAGTACCCGAGACCATGCTCGAGAGTTCGAGCTGGACTATCCTCTTGCCCACCAACGATTCCGGGACATCCCCGTCGACGATGCGCTGGGCGAGACCTTCGACGATGGCAGTCTTGCCGACGCCGGCCTCACCCACCAGGACGGGGTTGTTCTTGGTGCGGCGGGAGAGGATCTCGATGGTCTGTTCGATCTCGTCGGCGCGGCCGATCACCGGATCGACGCCGCCGTTGCGTGCGCGATCGGTGAGATCGACGCCGTACTTGTCGAGCGTCGGTGTGGTGGACTCGTCTTCGACTGGACCGGCTGCAGGGTTCTGAACCGCTGCCTGCAGCTTCTCCGGCGTGATGCCTGCCGAAGCGAGCAGACGCCCCGGAACATGATCGGGGTCACCGGCCAATGCGATGAAGAGATGTTCGGGGTCGATGTACGTCGATCCCAGGGCTCGGGCCAGTTGATGAGCCTCGAGTAGAGCGGTTTTCACGGCGCTGCTGAGCGCAGGAGCAGAGTAGGCCCCCTGCTCACGGCCTTGTGGCAGCCGCAGGTCGACGGCGTCGACCACGGATTTCGGGTCGGCTCCGGCGCGCTGCATGAGCGTGCGGACCGGATCCTGCTCCGCCATGACGCGGAGAACGTGCAGTGCATCGAGATCCGAATCACCGCGAGCAGCCGCTACACGTGCAGCGTCAGCCATGAGTTGCTGGGTGGCCCTGCTCATGAGCCGGGAAATATCGATGCGACCGGGACCCTCGGGCCCGAAGAATGCTGGCATTCCGAAGCCTCCTTGCAGAAAGTTGAGCGTTACTGACTCAATTAACGTGCATGGGGCTCGATCAATTCCCGCGGGCTCAGATTTGTTTCAACACCTTCAGGACGAAGATCGTTCTCAACTGCCGAAAGATCCGGTAGATCGACCGACCGGGTACGCCTCGATGTGCATGATCACCGATCCCTCGCAGGGGCCACTCTTGATGTCGGTACGCCACGAACCTTTCAGGCTGCCATCGGGCTGAGGTGTGTAGTACGCGTCCGAGTGCGCCGGCGCCCACACCTTCGGCACACCCTCACCCTGGTAGCAATCCCACTCCCAGTCATAGGGGTGCACCCAACTGGTTCCGTCCCAGGTGTATTGCGCCGGCTGCGGCAAAGTCGGATTGGCGGGAGCCGGCCCGCCCACCACGGTGGCAACACACACTCCGCCCGAGCAGTCCGTCTCGAACGTGTACGTATCCGAGAAATCCGGCTCCCATTGGCTGGCGGCCAGACTTGTACCCGTCTTGGTCGCGGCGAAGCGCTTGAGCGAGTAATCACCGGACCAGTTCGCGTCCGCCGCCCCCGCGGGCATCGCCCCTGCTACCAACCAACCAGCAACCAGCGTGACCAGCACAAATGACTTCCGCATGCGTGAAGTGAATCACAAGCTATGTCCGATTTGTCGGATACTGGCCACAAGAACACCGATTACGATCAGCACCAGCGCCACCAACGGCAACGCTCCCGCATCCCTGTTCGCCAGGACCAGTCCACCCACAACGCCGCCCGCTGCGATCGCCGAATTGAAGATCGTCACGAAAACCGATTGCGCAGTGTCCACAGCGTCGCCCGTCGTGTCGGCGAGCGCAGTCTGAAGGAGAGTGGGAGCGCCTCCGAATGCCACGCCCCATACCGCAACGCTGAGTGCGATCACTACGAAGCTGTCACCGCCGACGCCCAACGCCGTCAAAGCTGCGGCAAAGACCACCAAGCTCAGCACGGTGAGACTTCGAAGGGCCCGGTCGACAAACACCCCGACCACACCGATGCCCACGAAGGCGAAAAGTCCGAACGCGAACAAAACGATTCCCAACCGATCGCCGAAACCGATGCGATCCAGAAACGCCGCCAGATACGTGTACACGATGTTGTGCGCGAAGATCCACAAGAACGCGACAAACAGAATCGGTCGTACGCCCGGCAGGACCAGGACTTTCCGCACCGACAGCTGCCGATCCGCTTGTTGCCCGGGAAAGTCCGGCATCACCGTGAGTATCCATACGACCAGAAGTAGCGCAGCAACCGACATCACGGCGAAGACGACGCGCCAATCGGCCAGGGTCCCGAGCCACGCACCCATCGGAACGCCGATTGCCAGCGCGATCGGCTGTCCGACGGAGGCAACCGCAACGGCCCGCCCCTGCAGGTGAGGGGGTGACATCCTGCGTGCGTACCCGGCAAGCAACCCCCACACCACACCTGCTGCCATGCCGGCCAGAAACCGAACACCCAAGGTGAGAACAAGATTCGACGACAGCGCTGTCACCAGATTGAAGACACCGAACCCGACAATCCCCGACACCAGGACTGCGCGTCGTCGCAATCCCCGGGTCAACGCGATCAGCGGTACCGCCCCGACGACAGAGCCCAATGCGTATGCAGTGACCAATTGCCCGGCGCCGGAGACAGATACGGACAGTCCTGACCCGATCTGCACCAGTAGTCCGGCCGGCATGGTTTCGGTTGTGATCGCGATGAAACCTGCCATTGCGAGTGCCGACAACCCGGCCAGCGGTAGTGTCCGGACGGAATCGGTCTCCGCCAGTGCCGAAGTCGCAGTCCCGTCCGAAGTCGTAGTCCCGTCCGAAGTCACAGTCCCGTCCGAGTTCGCGCTCACCTCGTCGGTGTTTCGGGACTGCCTTCACCCGACTGGCCGGAACGGACCAGTTCTGCAATCGACGCCCAGTCCATCTCGCCCTGACCGTTCGCCAGAGCCTGAGCGAGCACGCCTCGAAGTACGCCACCGAACGGCAAATCCAGATCGACGCTGTCGGCGACGTCGAGCGCAAGCCTCAAATCCTTGAGGCCCAGAGCGGTGGTGAATCCTGCAGGCTCGTACTGACGCGTCGCGACGAGGTTTCCGTAACTGGAGTAGACCGGCCCCGGGAAGATCGTCGAGGTCAGCAGTTCTACGAGTCGGCTTCCGTCCACACCTGACCTCTCCCCCAATGTGATTGCCTCACCCAAGGATTGAATCGCAGAGAGGATGAGGTAATTGCCGATGATCTTGACGATGTTGGCCTGCTCCGGACGCTCACCTTGTGGCCACGTGCGAGCCCCGATGACGTCGAAGAACGGCTGTACTCGCTCGAGAAGTGCTTTGTCGCCGCCGGCGATGATGTTCAACTGACCAGCCTGAGCGACAGAAACGCGTCCGAACACCGGCGCCGCGATGTAACCGATGCCGTGCTCGGCGTGCAGTGCGGCGGCGCGCTTGGCAATGCCGACGCTGACGGTGGCCATGTTGACGTGCACGGTGCCGGACGGAACGGATGCGAGTACGGCGGGATCCAGAATGGCCGCAGACACGGCCGAATCATCTGCCAACATCGACAGCACAACACCGGACTGGAATGCCTCGGCAACGGTTTTCGCGCCGGTCGCACCTTCTGCGACCAGTTCGGCTACCGCTTCAGGGCTGCGATTCCACACCGTCACGTCGAAGCCTGCACCCATCAGATTTCGAGCGATGGGACGACCCATCGCGCCCAAACCGACCACGGAAACAGAAGTCATGGATTTCCCTCTCGAGAGTCTTGAACCATCTAAGACGGTTCAACACTCTCACACGGGTACAGTTGCTGTCGAACCGGTTGAGATGGTTCACCACAGAGGAGGACAAAAGTGAACGAAGCAGGAGATGATCAATCCGCTCGGGACGTCTTTCGGCTCGACAACGACACACTCGCGTTCCGCTTCACCGCCACCCTCACCAATCGGAACGGCTCGAGGCTCGAGCGACTCACAAGCCCGCAGCGGCTCGAATTATGGTTACGCGCCAACGATCTGATGAACACCACAGCAAGAGCGACGGCAGACGACCTCCGCGACGCGCAGGATTTACGTGAGTCCATTCATCGCATTGGAACCGCCGTGTGCGAGAACCGCCAGGCCTCACGCGCCGATGTCGCTGTCGTCAACACCGCATCCGAACTCGGCGGCGCCCACCTCGTCCTTCACGACGGCCGAGCTCTCTGGAAATCGACCGGAGGCAGTCCGATCCATAACGCCCTGTCGATCGTGGCAGCCGACGCGATCGCGGTACTGGGCGGCCCCGACCGCGACCGCGTCAAAGCATGCCAAGGCGACGGGTGCACCGGCCTCTACGTCGATACCAGCCGCGGCAGCAACCGACGCTGGTGCTCGATGAACATCTGCGGAAACAAGGCGAAGAAATCCGCGATGACCGCGCGTGCCGACTAGCTCATTTCACCTTCGCCGCCACTCGATCCCACAGCTTCTCGATCGGGGTCGACAGCAGGAGAAGCAGCAACGGGAAGTACGACGTCGCCGGGACAAGCACGCTGACGAGCAGTGCCACCGCCATTATCAGGAAGGTGACGATCTCGGCCGTGAAATGCGGCTTTGCACTCTCTTCGCTCAACGACGGGTTGCGGACCAGTCCCCACGCGACCACCGCCAGGCACGCGGCGCTGGCGGCCATCGTCCCGATGTAGAGGGCCCTGGTTCCCAGGTCCGGGGACGGCGCTGCAACCAGCGCCGTCGGGAAGGGCAGGAACACGATGGTCAGTACCCACAACCCCAGTCCGCGCACAACCACCTTGTCTGCGTCGACCACAAAGCGAAGGAGTCGATGCTGCGACCACCACAGGCGGAAGATCACGAGAAAGCTCAGGGCGAAGGAGTAGAACTGCGCAGAGTGTTCGCGCAGCAGTTCCGACGTGGTTCCGTGGTGGTCGCTGGTCAACTCGACCAACGGCAGGACGAGCAGCGTGATCGCGATGGCAACTATCGCGTCGATGAAAGTGACGTAGCGCTCGAAGTAGCGGGTTCGTTCCGCGATCTCAGCCATTGCGGAAGCATAAGCCTCACAACAAGAAACAGACCGGTGACGCCACTGCGCGGGAGTCAGGATCCCGAAACATACAATTAACGAATCAAATTCGTTATACCTCTTGACCGAGCCCTCGGTCGTCCCCATACTTAACGAATCACATTCATTAAGTGACTCGCATCACGCCATCAGGGGTCGGTTCCGCCACCCCCTTCAGGACTTGGGGTTGCCCTAGTGCCAAACAACGCTTCTGCGAATACGAAGTCAGACCGGGTTCCACTCACCACCAACCGTGGTGTTGCCGTCTTCAGTATCGGCGTCATGGGGTTCATCACCGCGAACCTCATCCCCCTGATGATCGTGGCAATGGTCGAGGACCTCGGTGTCACCGAATCTGCCGCCGGTGCAGTTCTGACCGCATCGCTGCTGGTCTGCGCGGTCACCTGCCTCGCCAGCACGCGGATCGCATCGGGTCCGCATCGCCATCTCCTCGGCCGCATCAGTCTGATCGCGATGGCGGCCGCATTCGGCGTCGCGGCCATCGCACCGTCGACGGCAATCGCGTGTGCCGCGATCATCATCGGCGGTGTCGGCGCTGGTGGAGCCGCATCCGTCGGTGGCGCGGCACTGGCCGCGCTCACGAACCCAGACCGGGCATCGAGCATCAGCGGGCTCGTGAACCGTCTCGTCGTCACAGCGGTCCTCGCTCTCATTCCCATCCTCGGCACACATATGACCAACGCCTTCGGCATCGTCGCAGTCCTGGCACTGGCTACCGCAGCAACGGTCACCTGGTTGCCGTCGTCCCCGGTGAAAGAGTCGCCGGAGACGGCGAAGTCCACCAAGGCGACCACAACTCTCCCCGCCGGGGTAAGCGCGAAACGACTCACTTTTGCCGGGACTGCCTTCCTCGCGATGCTCGCCGTCTGGGCGATCAGTGAGGACTCACTGTGGGCAGTACTCGGCATCATGGGTTCCGAGCACGCCGGGCTCTCGGATCAACAAATGAGTCTCGCACTGAGCGCATCAACGGCGGGTGGTGTGCTCGCGGCTGTTACCTTGACCGCGTTGGGTTCTCGGGTCAGTCGGACAGTATCGATCTCCGTGCTACTGATACTCGGGGCAATCCTGAAGCTGTCTGCCAGCCTCACCACCGATCCCACGATCTACCTCGCACTGGTCATCGCGTGGAACACGATCTACGCGGCCACGTTCATCGTCTTGGTTGCCATCTCGGCCGCGCTCGACGCGGCCGGCCGATGGTCCGCCCCACTGCTGGGTACCTACCTCATCGGCTCCGCGTTTGCGCCGTTGTTCGGCACCTCGGTGACTGCGAGCCTCGGGTATCCGACCTTCGGAGTCATCATCTCGGGGATCAGCTTCGTCTTGTTGGTCCCGTTCGCCTTGGTTTCCCGGCTCTCCGTGCGTACCGAGGGTGCGTATCGTCACCACAGCGCCGCCATCACTACTACCGTCATCGCGTAAGGATCACGTAGAAGTCATGAATGACAACATCACTCACTACCGCAACGGAAAGATCTTCACCGCTGCCGAGGACGGGTGGGCCGAATCGATAGTCGTCGAGGGCCAACAGCTCAGATTCGTGGGCGAAACCGTCTATGCCGATATCCTGGCTCCCGACGCCGAGGTGATCGACCTCGAAGGTGCCCTCGTGCTCCCCGGTTTTGTCGACGCCCATACGCATTTAGTCATGATGGGATTTGCGCTGCAGAAACTCGATCTCCTCGATGCCACCGATCTTGCCGACATTCAGTCCAGCATCCGGCAATTCGCGGAATCGAACCCGGACGCACCACGCCTGCTGGGTCGCAGTTGGTTGTTCTCCGCGCTGGACGGAGGGCACCCGACGCGAGAAATGATCGACGCCGTCGTGCCCGATCGCCCGGTGTACCTCGACGCCAACGACGTACATTCGGTCTGGGTGAACACTGCAGCACTGCGAGAACTCGGCATCGACGCGGACACGCCCGACCCGATCGGCGGTCGTATCGGCCGGGACCCGGACACCGGAGAAGCCACCGGAATGCTGTACGAGACGGCCATGATGCTCTACGTCTGGCCGAAACTGGCGGAGCTCGCATCCGACGAAGACCGGGACGCCGCCCTCTCGCTCGCGTTCCGCCACTATCTCGAGGACGGCGTGACCGGCGCGGTCGACATGGCGCTCGGCGCGGACGAATTAGCCTCGCTGGAAAGAGCATTGGACGCAGGAGACGGAACACTGCCGCTGCGCGTCGCGGCTCACTGGCTGATGACCCGCGAGGACAACGAAGCCGACAACGTCCGACAAGTTCACGACGTGATCGAACTCCACGAGCGCGTCCAAGGTCCGTGGCTCCGTATCGCCGGAATCAAGATCATCATCGACGGTGTGATCGACAGCTGCACTGCCGCAATGAAAGAGCCGTACTCTGACGGCACCAACGCCGAGCCAATCTGGGATCTCGAGTCCTTGATCCCCGTCGTGACAGCCGCTGACGCCGCGGGCCTGCAGATCGCGATGCACGCGATCGGCGACGAAGCGTCGGAGATCGGTTTGACGGCACTCGAGTACGCGATCGCCGCCAACGGAGACATTCCCCGCAGGCACCGAATGGAACACTTGGAGTCGATCACACGAGACAACGTCGAACGGCTTGCCCGCCTGGGCATCATCGCCTCGATGCAGCCAGTTCACGCTGACCCTGCGATTCAAGAGAACTGGCAGGCGATGCTCGGTGACTATCGCGTGAACCGCGCATACCCCTGGCCTGAATTCACCGAGGCCGGAGCGGTTCTGGCGTTGGGTTCGGACGCTCCGACGGCTCCTCACCCGCCGCTGCCGAACATGTTCATAGCCACCACCCGCCGATCCGCAATCGATCCGTCGCTTGCACCCAATCTGCCGAAGTACGCCCTCCCCCTCGCGGACGCGCTGGCTCACGCAACTCGTGACGCTGCCTACTCGTGCAGGTGGGAAGAGGTGACCGGCCAACTGGTTCGGGGTAAAGCAGCCGATTTTGTCGTGCTGAAACAAGATCCGTTCGCCGAAGGGGTCGATTCTCTCCTGACCACGGAGATCGCGAAGACCGTGGTTGCCGGATCCGTGCGATACGACGCATCCGAAGTTGCGAACACCGGAGCCGCGAACAGCGAACCCCGATAGCCGATCGTTACCAGTTGTTCGATAACGCAAACGCATATCCCGGCGACAGAACGAAGGAGGGACTTGAACACGTGAACCCACACTCTCTGGAGGACGCATGCGCAGGAAAGCTCCGATTTCGGTCGTAGCCGCGGCCATTGCACTGGTGACGGCCACCGCCCTGACGGTCGCCGGTTGCGGGTCGACCGAAGGAATCCCTGAGGCGGCGGCGAGGTCAACGGCAGCAAGTTCGGCGGCGGCGTCTTCGACTGCAAGCGAGTCCGAGACGACGGTAGCGAGTTCTCGCCCGCCACAATCGGACGCCCGCACAAGCGCACCCACGATGGCGACTACGACAGCAATCCCCGCTTCGGGTCCCTGTCTCGACGTCGGCTCTCCGTTCGTCACCGATGCTGTAAGCACGCTGGGTACCGACGTCAACGGAGGTAACTGGATACCGACGTCCTCGAGCGAAGAACAGATCGGTAATTGCCCTGACCTGCTCTGGGTTTCGGTCGATGGCGACGGCGTCGGCGATGCAACGTATCAAACACACGTTCTGTTCTTCCGCGACGGAACATACCTGGGCACGGCTACCAGTAAGCCGTATTCGTACACACACGTCATCGACAGCAACAAGGATTCGGTGTCCGTCCAATACCGATGGCTGCTGGACGACGACGCATTCTGCTGCCCCCAAGGAGGACCGAACATCGTGAACTTCACGTGGAACGGCGGCGCCGTGGTTGCCGACGGTCAGTTCCCGCCCTCCTGAACCTGTCTACGTACGATTCGGCTCCGAACACAACTGTGCCCCAGCAACAACGGTCACTGGGGCACAGTCTTCTTCGATCTACTCGCCGACGCTCCTACTCACCTACACCGAGTTCGCGTAGGCGAGTCTTGTACAGCTCGATGTTGCCGAGCTTGATGTCCTCGTAGCCACGAACCACGTCCGGCAGCGCCGCGATCTCGACGGCGCGATCGTATCCGTCGGTGCCGAGCGTACGAGAGAGATCAGCGATCATGGCCTCGTACTCGGCGAGCAGTTCACGCTCGACCTTGCGGACGTGCATGTAGCCGAAGGGGTCGAGCTTGGTGCCGCGAAGCTTCTTGCCCTTGGCCAGAACCTTGAGTGCAACATGCGACTTGGGTCCGAGACCGATCTTCTTCTTGCGACCCATCACTCGAAGGATCGGCGGGTGGAGCTTGTAGGTCAGGTTCTCCCCGGCCGGCACCTGCGACTTGACGTCTTCGATGAAAGCGGGGTCGACCAGCATACGAGCCACTTCGTACTCGTCCTTGTACGCAGTGAACTTGAACAGGCCGCGGGCAACCGCTTCGCTGAAGTCGGTCCGCTCGGTTGCGGCACGCTCGGCGGTCCAGACTGCCTGGACCTGATCGATGTAGCGCTGGGCGATCTTGACGGACTGGAACTCGATGAGCTGCGCAGCACGCAGTTCCACCAGTCGCAGGGTTTCACCGGTGAAGGTGGTTCCGGCGAACATGTGAGCCGGTGCGACAACGGGTTCGCGGACAGACTTGGCCGGCGTGGTGACGGCCGAGAATGCAGCGGTGTCGGCAATTGCTGCGCGACCCCAACGGAATGCTGCGATGTTCGCGTCCACGGCAACGCCGTTGATGCCGATCGCTTCTTCGATGGCCTCGGCCGGCAGACGAAGTCCGCCGCTCTGGTAGGCCGCACCGATCAGCAGGAAGTTGGCGGCTGCGGTGTTACCGAACAGTTCCTGCGCCGCGGCGAGGGCGTCAAACGAACGCAGGGTGCGCGACACCTTGTCGAGACGGGCGAGGAGTGACGTCTCCTCGGGGTAGCGAACAGCCTTGTCGTAGACCATGTCTCCGGTCGGCGTCTGCGACGTCGACGCGATGGAGACCGTCTTCTCGGCGTTACCGTAGTCGAGGTTCTTGTTGTCCGTCGCGGTCAGCAGGTCGAATGCGACGATGCAATCCGCACTGCCCGGGGTGAGACGGTTGGACGGCTCGAGCGCGCTGGAGCTGAAACGTAGGTGCGAGACAACGGGTCCGGCCTTCTGGCTCAGTCCGATCTGGTCAAGGCTCTCCACCTCGAGGCCGGCGCGCAATGCCGCAGTGGCGAGCACCTGGTTGACGGTCACGATGCCGGTTCCGCCGATACCTGCCAGGAAAACGTTCTGTGTGGTGGTGAGCGGGCCGAAATCAGGATCTGCGACGACCGGCGGGACGGGACGTGCGGCCTTGGGAGCCTTCTTGCCCGGTACCAGTTCGACGGTCACGAACGACGGGCAATCTCCGTCCATGCAGGTGTAGTCGGTGTTGCAGGACGTCTGATCGATCTTCGTCTTGCGGCCGTACTCGGTGTCCACGGGCTGGACCGAGAGGCAGTTCGACTTGACGCCGCAGTCACCGCACCCCTCGCACACTGCCTCGTTGATGACGACGCGAGTGTTGCGAGTGGGCAGCGTGCCGCGCTTGCGCTGACGACGAGCGTCGGCCGCACAGTGCTGGTCGTAGATCAGCACAGTGACGCCCTTGATCTCGCGAAGCTCCTTCTGAGCCTCGTCGAGGCGATCGCGGTGCCAGAGCTTGGTTCCCTTGGCCAGTGCACGCTTGTTGTGACGCGAGGGCTCGTCAGCGCAGATGATGATCTGCTTGACGCCCTCGGTGGTCAGCTTGTGGCTGAGTTGAGCAACGGAGAGGGCACCTTCCGCGTCCTGTGCACCGGTCATCGCCACTACCTCGTTGTAGAGCAACTTGTAGGTGATGTTCACGCCTGCAGCGATGCACGCCTGGACAGCCAACTGACCGGAGTGGAAGAAGGTGCCGTCGCCGATGTTCTGGAACAGGTGAGGCACGTCGGTGAACGGTGCCTGCCCGATCCACTGGCTGCCCTCGCCGCCCATCTGCGTCAGACCGGTGACAGCGCTGTCCTCACGGCCGGACATGGTGACGAGTGTGTGGCAACCGATTCCGCCGCCGCCGATGGAACCCTCGGGGATAGCAGTGGAACGGTTGTGGGGGCACCCGCTGCAGAAGTACGCGGTTCGCTTGGCGGAGAGCACGTTCAGCGACAGCGGGGCCGGGAGGGTGCGCTTGAGCTCGACGTGTGGCTTGAGTACGCGGCGCAACGGGGCGAGCAGCCGACCTGCGGTCAGTTCACCGCTGGCAGGCATGAGCAGACGGCCCTGGCCGTCACGCTTGCCGATGATGCGTGGGGCATCGTCGGTGCCGTACAGGACTTCCCGGATCTGCGCCTCGATGAACGCGGTCTTGTCCTCGACCACGACGATCTGCTCGAGACCTTCGGCGAACTCGCGAACCTTCTCACCCACAACGGGATAACACATGCCGATGCGAAGGAGACGGATCCCGGCGCGGTGCAGCGCGGCGTCGTCGACACCGAGGTCTGCCAGCGCCTGCCGGACGGAGTCGAAAGTTGTACCGGTGGCGGCGATACCAATCTTCGCACCGGAGGGGTTGACCTCGATCACATCGAGATTGTTGGCAGTTCCGTACGCGTGCACGAGATCCCATCGCGGGCCGTACAGATCGGCCTCGGCGATGACACTGTCCGGCGGCGCGGCCATCTGACGCTGCTTGTAGACGAAGGGCTTGCCCTCGAACTGCACCTCCGGAACCACGATGTCGAAGTCCGCGATGCTGCCGTCGATCGTCCAGGCACCGTCGGCGACGTCGGCGACGATCTTGAGCGCCACGACACAACCGGACACACGCGAGAGTGCAACAGCGTGCATACCCATCGTGATGATCTCTTCGGCATTGCGCGGGAACAGAACCGGCACACCCATCGCGGCAAGCGAACGCTCACTGACGGCAGGAACCGTAGATGACTTCGACGCCGGGTCGTCGCCCACCAGCAGGACGACGCCACCCTTGGGGTTCACGCCGTACATGTTGGCGTGGCGAATGGTGTCTGTAGCGCGGTCGACGCCTGGGCCCTTGCCGTACCAGACACCGGTCACGCCGTCGTGGGTCGCGGTTCCTGCAGGGAGGTCCGTCTGGCTTCCCCACACCGCGGTGGCAGCAAGTTCCTCGTTGAAGCCGGGGATGAAGGTGATGTCGTGCTCCGCGAGCACCTTGGGCATCCCGTGAAGCATCTTGTCGACGCCGCCAAGGGGGCTGCCCTGGTAACCGGACACGAAGGTGGCAATACGCTTACCTGCTCGAATGTCGCGAACGTGCTGCTCGACGAACCCGCGTGCAATTGCCTGAACACCGGTCAGCAACACCGGTCCCGATCCCGACCGGTACCGATCATCGAGGTCATAGGGCTTGGCCTGGGCTACGCCCGATACCAGTTCAGTCATCGTGGACCACCGTTCCGTCTGCAGTGCTTTTCAACTACCGTGCATTCTCAACAACCGCGTAACTCGATCTGTTCAGATGATCGTGGTCGAGGTATGTGAAAGCGTCAACAGAGGCTCGTTCAACTATTCAAATTGACAATTTGTGAGCCAAATCACGTGACCTAGGTCATCGAATCAATCAGTTGGAGACCTGTTCGTGGCGATACGGCGAAACGGACATAAAACATTCCAGACAATGCAAACCGAGAACCTCCTTGACATTGACGCAACGTCAACTTGCATGCTGAATGAGCACAACCGATCCGAGAGTAGGAACTCCACGTGAGCGAATGGTCCATCCAAGAACTCGCCAAATCCGCCGGTACCACCAGCAGAACACTGCGTCACTACGGCGATCTCGGACTCCTGGAACCGAGTCGCATCGGCGCCAACGGCTACCGCTTCTACAACGAAAACGCCATGGTGCGGTTGCAACGCATCCTGTTGCTCCGAGAACTTGGACTCGGATTGCCGGCCATCGCCGAAGTCCTCACCGGCGAACGCGACACGGCCGCCGCGCTGCGCACCCATCTCGAACTTCTCGAGCAAGAGCGCACGCGAATCTCGAGACAGATCGAATCTGTCAACACGACCTTGAACAAGACGAAGAAAGGTGAATCACTCATGCCGGAAGATGTTTTCGACGGGTTCGACCACACCCGATACAAGGACGAGGTCATCGAGCGTTGGGGCAAGGACGCTTACACCAGCGGCGACAACTGGTGGCGATCGATGTCCGAGCAGGACCGGAAAGCGCATTTGCAGACTCAAGCTGACATCGCTGAGGCATTCGGCACCGCACTGTCAGCTGGCCTGTCCGCGGAGAGCGACGACGTCCAGTCGATTACCCAGAGACAGTTCGAGTGGATAAAGATCGGTTGGCAGGGAAGGACTCCCAGCGCCGACGCTTTCACCGGACTCGGACAGATGTACGTCGACGATCCCCGCTTCACTGCAAACTACGACAGGTACGGCGACGGCACCGCTGTGCTGGTCCGTGATGCGATGAAGGTCTACGCCGAGCGCAACCTGCACTAGCCGGTAGTCAGTCCTGCCCGCTGACGAGCAGGTTGTGTCGGTGCGCTGCCGCGACGGCCTCTTCCCGGGAATGCGCACCGAGTTTGCGATACAGGGCACGGAGATGACTCTTCAATGTGTTGTTGGATACGAACAACTTTCGCGCTATCTCACCGATCGGAATGCCGAGACCCAGTTCCACGAGAACGTCCATCTCCCGCTTCGTCAATTGAACTCGAACGATCGCCGCCGGATACATCTGCGCCGCTTCGGATTCGAGAAAGGTTGCGACGGCGCTGCTCGAGCCCTCGGCCCGATCTTCGAGTTGCCTGATCAGATCACGCGGTATCGTCGCCAGCGCCGACAGGACACCTGAGGTTTCGAGCAGTCCGCGAGCCTCCTCCCACGGACTCGCGGAAGCGGGGATCCTGCCCAGTTCACTCAGAGCGGCGCATTCGATCAGCAGGGACTCGAGCCGAAACCTAGTGAGATACTGCCCGCTCCAGTCGATTTCGCGGCACAATTCCAATGCCTGGGACGGCGACCCGGTCAGGAGATGCGCCCGCGCTACGGAGACCGTGACAACAGCAAACGTGTGTGGCGCAGCGACTGATTCTTCCAGCGCCTTGGTGCCCTCCCCGGACGCCAACAGAAGATCGATACGTGCCGCGGTGAGAAGCGCGTCACCGAGTGATCGTTCACACGGATTCACGTGCCCGTGCGTTGCCACTGCGCGCTGGAGGGAAATCAGCCCCGAGAACGGGTCCGATTGCAGCAGTGCAAATCTGGTGTAAGTGTAGGCCGCGAACGCCCACAGGTCGCCCGGCGGTGTGATCTCGGCGAGTGCGTCCATCGCGGCAGCGCCGGCGTGCAGGTCCACGCTGTCGCACGCCACCAGTGCCCGCGCGATCGCTCCCCCCATGTGCGAGGGCGGTCCCAACCATCCCGAAACGTCCGGGTGTGTGTTTTCTAGGTGCAGCCAGTCTGTCGCGTGCGCGACGTCCCCGATCAGCGCTGAGTTGAGCGCGGCATTGCTTGAGGCGTGACGCAGGACGAACTCCGGACCATGTTGCACCGCACCTTGATAAGCGAGTCGCAATTCCACCGCGGCATCACCGAGGTCACCGGTCAGTTGATGCGAGACTCCCCAGATCAGCCGCAGGGCGGGCAGTTGAGACCCCAACGCGCCCAACGACTCGTCGCCGAGTCCGTACACGACGTGCGCCAACTTGCGCGTGATCTCGGTGGAGCGTTGGTACTTACCGGATGTTCTCAGCACCACCGATTGGACCGTTCCGACGTTCAACAAGCTGTGTGCATGCGGACTACCACCTATCGCACGCAATTCCGCCGGTTCCGTCGGTAACGAATCGCCGTTGATCAACTGCGGCCGCAGACGTGATTCGAGCAGGTCACGGCCCACCAGAATCGAAGGGTTCGAACTGAGTACGTCGCCGGGTATGGATTGCAACGCAGTCCGGACCAATCCGGTGTGATCGACCAGAAGATCGGCCCAGTGACGCTCGAGTATGTCGAGCACCCTGGTCCACTTGCGTCCGTCCAAGGCGTAGTGAACGGCACCGGCTATATCCGAAGTCCCGAGAGCGTCATCGACGAGAATCTGGAAGGGATCTTCGAATCCATCCCCTTGTTCGGTCCGTATCTGTATGAATGCCAGTCGAACTGACGGCGCAAAGTACCAGGACGGTTCTCCCTCGAAACCATTCCGGAAGATAAGACCGAAAGACTCGAGCAAGTCCAGTTTGCCCGCCACGTCAAGATCGCCGGACAGGACACGAGCGATCTCTGGCGTCACCGTGCGGGCAGCGGCGATCGTAGTCGCGAAGTCGAACAACTCGAGCGACTTGCCCGATCGAGGAGCGGTCCGACTGACGTACGCGTGGATCGCCTGGTCCACTCGCTGCTGAACGCGTTCGCGTCCACGGCTCGGTTCACTCAGCCCCGCAACCGCACTCAGAGCAACCTTCATCAGCACGGGAACGCCGGCAACGCGTTCACAGATCGAATGGACGATGCCCGAGGGAAGGTGGATCCCTGCCTCCGCGAATAGAACTGTCGACTCGTCGAGCGTGTATCTGAGGTCGTTCGCGCACAGGTACTCGTCCACGCGGACGTCTTCGAGCAAGTCTGTCGCAGACCGATCCTGCAGCGTGACGATTACTTTCAATCCGGGAAGCCGCACGATCAGATCCACGATTCGGCGTCCCACCTCGTCACCCTCAACCAGGTCGATGCGGTTGAACACCAACACGAATGGTGCGGACGACGAGTCGAGTAGTGATTCGATCGCGCCCACCGGATCCTTGCGCATTCGTGGCGGGGCCTCGAGTGATTCCAGCGAATCCTGAATCACTGCGAGCGCGGTGTTCCAGTACTCGAGGGGGGTCATCCGATGCGATGGCGCCGGCACCCAGACAACCGGTCTGCTCGGCACCTGCCCGAGAGTCGTGAGCCACAATGCGGCGAGTTCCGTCTTGCCGAACCCACGCGGCGAATCGATGACGGTCAATCCCGCCGAGCGTTCCATCAATCCGAGCAGACGAGGACGAATCGCCGTGGCTCCACGCCCGGCAAGCCGTCTTTGCAGCGTCCCCCTTCCTCGAGGATTTCGCTTTGCTCGAGATAGCTGCGATCGATTCGAAGTGGACGTCATGATGGCCGACCAACGAGCAGTCGATCCCCGCCGAACTCGAGATTTCGTTCGAGCATCGAACTCCCAACCTGTCCACCCATAACGAACAACATAGACAGGATCGCCGCGACACGCGAGCACTGGCCGTCTCACAAATACGCCCGAATTGTCTCATTATGTGGGCTCGGTCACTATTGACGATTATTTGCGGGAGAGTGACTGCGACCTGCAAGATCTGACATATCATGCCCGCGTGTCGATGAATTCCGCCCGCATCCGCGTGTCGACTCGATCGGTTGATCCGGAGGACGCCGACGACTTCTGGCGCGGCGCGACGCGTCCGTTCTTCGTCACCGAACCAGTGGGTGCCGACACTCCGCTCGAAGGCTCGATATCCGCTCTGCCCATCGGGACCTCGCTGATCGGTGAAACTACCTTCAATGCGCAGAAGTACACCCGAAACAAAATTGTCATCGCCGAGAGCGGACTCGACGATCAGTACATGATCCAGGTCGTCCTCGACGGGCAGGTGAGTGGTGATGCCGAGGGGGTGGATTTTGTCGCCCGCCCAGGGGACGTCACGTTCCTCGACCTAGGGCGTACCTGGACCGCCGACGCCGAAGCCGAGGTGACAGGGCGCACCATCACGCTCCTCGCCCCGCGCTCTCTCGTCGAAGCCGAGTCCAAGGGTCGTTCCCTCCACGGGACGGTACTGCGCGGAGTTCCTGCCTTCGTTCTCGCTCAGTGCATGCAATCGGTCGTACTGGCGCTGCCGCATCTCGACCCCGATGCTGCGGCGGGTTACGAGGACGTCGTCGCTTCCCTTCTCCGTGTCAGCTTGGGCATCGCCGAGCCGGACTTGTTGCCGCGGCCCGATCACTCTCTCCGCGATCGTGCGTACGCCTACATTGCCGAGCATCTCTCCGAGACCTGGCTGGGGCCGACGACCATGTGCGCGGCCTTGTCGGTTTCCCGGGCACAGCTCTACCGTGCATTCGCGTCCGACGGCGGAATTGCTCTTGTCATACGGCGCAAGCGCCTCGAACTCGTCTACCGCGAGTTGACCCGAGCCGAGATGTCGAACGAAACGATCGAAGCGCTGGCGCAGCGTTGCGGCTTCACGTCCAAGTCCCAGTTGGCACGCGCGTTCAAGGACTTCTACGGGATGACACCGAGCCAGGCCCGTACCGACGGCAGACGCACGATCGGAGACCCGTCGATCGCGCGTCTGCACCGCCGTCTCCGGTTCTTCAGCCCTTGAATCGCAATACTTCACAGCCTCGGGATCGTGCCTGTGTTCTAGTTGATCATGAGCTGGGTCGACAAGGAACTGAGTCTGGCTGCGCTCACCGGCGCCGTCACAGTGCGCTGAGCACAGGCCACAGATGGCCGGCGCGGACAGTCCGCCGCTGGAAGCATCGGTTCGCTGCGTATCCGACAATGGCGGTGACGCTACTGGTGGCCACAGTGTTCATAGCGGCCGTCATCGCTACGGGTGGCCCGGTGCGAGATGCCGGAGGATTCCCGACGTCCTTGATCGTACTGGCGGTCGTCGCCCTGGTGACGTATGCGTTCTCCTACGTGCTCGCCCCGGCCCAGGCCTCCGCAACTCCGTAAGTAACTCTGCTTCATCACAATTCAGTACCCGAACCGCGGTAGTGGCCAGAACTATCCATACCGAGCAACTCAGATCACTTCAGCTGGAAATGAACCGAAGAACAAACTGCTCGATGCCTTCCGATACGACCTTGGTGAGGGCGGTGAAGTCGTTCGACCAACGTTGAATATCCAAGCTGCTCATTGATTTCCTCCGGTCTACATCCCGCTGCCTTGTGACCGCATGACGAATGCGAGGCATCGGTCGCGTACTGGAACTATCTGCGAAAATGCGGTTTCCGTTAGCCGGACCTACCGAACAGCGACACTGGTTCCTGCGAACCTGGTCCTGCAGATGCCGCCGAACGGTTGCAACAACGCCGTGCAGAGTTCGAGCGAAAAGCGCTATCCGCCAAAAGTATTAGCTCGAAAGAACTACGATCCACGCGATTTCCGGGCGCACAAGACCCACAGCGCACCGACAGCGATCAGGGCGAGTTGGCTGCTCGATTGTCATGCACCAAACGCGGACGCCACTCCAGGAAGTAAGCGAAGTCCCCCCAATGGGAATCAGGCCCGCTTACTCACTTCACTGATTTCGTCTGGCGACGATGGCGAAGTTCAAGGGGATCCTCGGAGCCTGGTCCGACAGAGTCCATCCGTTGGCGCACGCAATGAGTTCCGGGAAGGCCGGCCAGTCCATGTAGGGAAGTTCCGAAACTGATTCGATATGAAGGCCCGCATCCAGCAAGGAACCAATGACCTCGCCTAGGTCGTGGCGCCATTCGTGGTTAGTGGCGTGCGCTATCTGTCCGTCGGAGTTCCCGGTGTAGGTCGCAGAGTCTTCGTACGAACGCACGCCGCCTCCGGAGAGGTAGTCGTCGGTGATCGTCCACGGTTCGAATGCCATTGCGCCGAGGATCGGATGATCGTCGCGGATCAGAAACACCCCACCTGGCTCGAGGAGGTCGTGGATCGACCGAGCCCAAGTAGCGAGTTCCGGCAACCAGACGATGGTCCCGGCGCTGGTGACGATCGTGTCGAAACGCCTGCCGACAAGAGTCGAAGCGAATCGCGCATCACCTTCCACCCAGGCGATCCGGCGGTTGTCGGCCTTCGCGATACGAGCTGCGTGGTGCAGGGAGTTGGGTGACAGATCAAGCCCGTGCACGTCGATCGCACCAAGCCGCGCCCAGGAGATGGTGTCGATCCCGATGTGGCACTGCAAATGCAGGAGCGAGCGACCCCGCACTCCTGACTCCGGCAGATGCGGGGCCAGAATTGACAAGTCGTTTTGCACAACTGTGGAAATAGCCGCTCTGTTAGCGAGAAACCCTCCGACGTCGTACATTTCGGAGCGCACATGCACATCGGCGCGATCATCCCAATTCGCCTTGTTGCCGGCGATGGCTTCGGCCTCGTGTTTCGCTTCGGCCTCGTGCTTCGCTTCTGGCCCGTGCATCAGTGCCCCTCCGAGATCGGCTTGAACTGCCTTTCTAACACGTCTGAAGTCGTGTTCGCCGTCGTGTTCTCGAGGACACTTTCGTTACCGGATCAGACGGTCACTTCTTCGACCGGTTTCTCCTCGTGGGTCGCGGCGCCGAAGACGGCCACGGCGACGGCACCGGCGATCGCTCCGACGAAGCCGACGATGGCAAGCCATTCCAGGCCCGGTCGCGACGCGTCACCAAGTACCACGACGCCGACGATTCCCGGAACAACCGTCTCGCCGACGACAAGGGCCGCCGTCGCTCCGTTGACGGACCCCAGTTGCAGCGCGACCGTGTGCAGATAGAAACCGCCCAGGCCCGAGACGAGGATTGCCCACCCGGCCGGATCGCGGAGCATCGTGCCGATTTCGAACGGATCGATTCCGTAGACCACGCGTACGGCAATGGCCAGACAGCCGAACAGCACACCCGAGATCAATCCGGCGACAACTGCTGCGCGTGAACCCAACCATCGGATCAAACCGATGCCGATCGACAAGATCAACACCGAGCCCACGAGGACACCCCAGTGGACGACGTCATTGGAACTCCCGCCGCCCGCGTGACCCGACGACAAGCCGAGCAGCAGGAGCGATCCGATCACAGCGGCGATCGCGAACCAGTCGCGGCGATGCAACTGGATGCCGAGGACCACGGTCCCCAGCACTGCCGTGATGACGAGATTGGCGCTGACCACGGTCTGCGACAAGAACAGTGGAATGAGACGCGCGGAGATCGCACTACCGGCGAATCCGACCGCATCGAGCACGGTACCCAGGATGAACGACGCCGTCAGCGCGGCCGCGAACGTCGAACGCAAGGTCGGGCCACCCGACGCCGTCACGTGCCCGGACTCGCCCCGCTCCTCGGCGGCAGCTGCCGACCTACGCGCACCGTACGCCTGCAGCACCGACGCAACGCCGTATCCGACACACGCCACGATTGCGGCTATCAGTCCGATCAGCATCGAAAGTCCACACGAAGTTCCAGGGCAATGGTCATAGAGGTAAACCCTGCCCTATTTCCCCAGTCCTGACATCACCCTCAGGTATTCCAACAAGTGCTACCCGAGAAGTACACCGGCCACCCCTGACCGGTACCTGAGGACACCCCGACCCCTAGTGGAACTGCTTGAGAGCCCTGATCTTGTTCATGACGTCGAGCGCCGCCACCTTGTACGCCTCGGACAGCGTCGGATAGTTGAAGACAGCGTCGACAAGGTATTCGACGGTCCCGCCGCACCCCATCACCGCTTGACCGATATGCACGAGATCTGTTGCACCCGAACCGAAGATATGAACGCCGAGCAGTTTCAGGTCATCTGTCGACACCAGGATCTTGAGCATTCCGTAGGTGTCGCCGCCGATCTGCCCACGTGCGAGTTCCCGGTATCGGGAAACTCCGACCTCGTACGGCACCGACTCCTTGGTCAGATCCACTTCGGTGGCGCCGACGTACGACACCTCGGGAATCGAGTAGATGCCGATCGGCTGCAGATCCATCAGCTTCGCGCCGGGTTCGTCGAAGGCATGGTAGGCCGCGAGTCGACCCTGATCCATCGACGTCGCCGCCAATGCCGGGAATCCGATGACGTCACCGACGGCGTAGATGTGTTCGACCTTGGTGCGAAAATTGTCGTCGACGTAGATACGCCCGCGTTCATCTGCCTCCAGGCCGGCGTTCTCCAGCGCTAGTGGCGCTGTGAGACCTTGACGTCCAGCCGAACACATCACGGTCTCGGCGGGAATCTGCTTGCCGCTGCGCAGCGTCGTGAGCGTTCCGTTCGCTCCGACGTCGACGGCCGTCACTTCCTCACCGAATCGGAAGGTGACCGCCAGATCGCGCAGATGGAACCGTAGCGATTCGATGACCTCGGGGTCACAGAAGTCCAGCATCGACGTTCTCTTCTCGACGACGGTGACCTTGGTGCCGAGCGCCGCGAACATCGACGCGTACTCGATACCGATCACTCCCGCACCCACCACGACCATGGTGGTCGGGATGGAAGTCAGATCGAGGATTCCGTCGGAGTCGAGCACCCGGTGACTGTCGAAGGACACGCCAGACGGACGGGCAGGCAACGTCCCGGTCGCGATCACGACGAATTTCGCAGTGATCGTCATCTTGTCTCCGCGCGAGGCGTCCTCGACGAGGATGGTGTGCTCGTCGAGGAACGAGCCGACCCCTACCAACAATTCGACACGGTTGCGCAAGAGCTGAGATCGCACGACTTCGATCTCTTTGGTGATGACATGCTGGGTTCGCGCCAGCAGGTCGGCCGGAGTGATGTTCTCCTTGACGCGGTAACTCGCGCCGTACAGTTCGCGCTGGTTCATCCCGGTGAGGTAGAGAACCGCCTCGCGCAGTGTTTTCGACGGAATGGTGCCGGTGTTGACGCACACTCCCCCGAGCATGTTGCCTTTCTCGACCATCGCCACCCGTTTACCCAGCTTGGCGGCCGCGATGGCAGCCTTCTGCCCACCCGGGCCGGAGCCGATCACAACCAGGTCGTATTCCATCGGATCAGTCATCGCTTACAGGTACCGTCTGCATACGACCGGCAGATGCCGAGCATGTCAATACTCGGTGAACAATCCGCGGCACCGAGCGCGCACGCCGGACCTACACGAACCAGGTTGCAATAGAAAGAGATACAGTCGAATCTCTACGAAACTTGCTACACACAAACATATTCCACTATTTGCATGTTCGAATGTGTCGCGATCTCACAGCTGTTGCAGCAGGTTGATGAAATTTGTTTCACCACAGAGTGATTGATCAATAAACTGACAGGTGACCAGGACTGTAAACCGGATGTCCAGTATTCGAATTGTCCGAAATAACGAGCGGAATGTTCCTCGTCACATACCGGACCGAAGCAGTTGCGCGCAGCCTCGGGTCGCGTTCTACTTGCCTTGACTAATCATCTGTCACTCTCGGTTACAAACATCCGCCCCGTTCACGATCCCCACCTTTCGCCATCTCGAGAGATCAGGTTTGCCAATGGAATTCACGGAACTTGCCGACTATCCCCTACCTCCTGGGACCGTCACCGAGTGGACTCCTGCCGCAGTGAATCCGCCCGAGCTGTGGCCTGTCGACCAGCGTCCTGCCAGCTACATACACGAAGCACACTTGAAACATGCCGAGCAGGCGAAACGGCAGGCGCACCATCAGATCGACGGATGCACTCCGTCGTGGCTGGGTACCTCGTTTCGCATCCACGACCGACTCGACCGAAGGATCTGGGCGGCCGCACTCGATCATTGGATCGATCGCCACGAAGTGCTCCGAACACGAGTCGCCATGGAGGGCGAAGCGATAGTCCGACGCACCGCGGGTCCTGGAGACGTCCGAATTCTGGGTAACGAAGTCGGACATCTTGCGTCCTCGATGTCCGTCTTCACGCATCTGCAGCAACTGCTCGACCGGTCGACCGATCCACTTGTCTGGCCTGCATATCAATTCGCGACGATTGAAAGTCCCAATCATTTCACCGTGGTTTTCGCCGCTGATCATGCTCTGCTGGACGGATATTCGGTGGCGCTGACCGCGCACGAACTGCAGACGATCTACCGATCGTTGAGCGAGGGACGCCCTCCTTCACCGACGGAAACCGGGAGCTACATCGACTTCGGCACCACCGAACGAGATCTCGTGGAACATGCGGACTGCTCCCACCCTGCGGTGCAGACGTGGCATGAGTTCTACACGCACGGTGAGGCTCCGTTCTTTCCGGCGTTACCCGAACCGGTCACCGGACGCCGAGTTCCTCAGCAAAGCCTGTCCGCCTGGCTTCTGAGCGCCCGGGGAGCCGAACGCCTGGCAGAAGCGAGCAAGCGCAACAACCAAGGATTCCTGGCCGCGATACTCGCGTGCGCGGCCAAAGTGACCGGCGATCTCACCGGCGCAGACGAATTCCGCGTCGTCGTGCCACAACACACCCGTTCAGAACTTCGATGGGCTGCGTCCCTGGGATGGTTCATCGGTGTTGTGCCGGTGAGGATTCCGATTGCCCCCGACGTTACCGTGAGCGATCTGGCCCAGGTTGCCGGCGCGGAGGTACGACGCGTCCGACCCGCAGCGGCCTTGCCGTATTCGAAAGTGTGCGAGCTGATCGACTGCCCGCAGCACCTGCCGTTCGTGCTCTCCTACATGGACGTTCGTCACGTTCCCGGTGCCGAGCAGTGGACGAGTTGGCAGACCAGAGGCCTTCGTAGTCGCGATCATTCGGGAACCGACGTCTACATCTGGCTGACGCGGACGCCGGAAGGGCTCAATCTGGCCATACGCCACCCGGGCAACGCGCGCACGAGCCGCCACATTCATCAGTTCGCCGGGCTGCTCCGCCGTGAGATGGAGGACTTTGCCTTCTTGACCGACACATGCGCACCTCCGACCAACACCGCTGCAACGATCGAGGAGAACTCCCATGGAAATGACACCCATCGATCTCTGGGCACCGAAAGCCGGGACGCTCACCGAGTTCAGGCCTACTGAGCAATCCCTGGCGGCGGCATCCCGGGCACCGCGGAGCGACCAACCACTCTCGTTCCTACAAGAGGGACACATTCGTACGGCCGACCACAAGCGTGCACAAGGCGTCGACTGGTCACCGTGGATCGGATTCACGTTCACTCTGCCCGGTGATCTCGATCGGGAGGCACTGCGGCGGGCAGTGCAGGCTTTTGTACTGCGGCACAACACACTGCACAGTTGGTTCGAGGTCAGACCATCCGAAGATCCTGGTGGTAGTGGGGTCATCGACCGTCGGGTGGTGGATGCGTCGACGATCGAGCTCACACCACACAGCGTCGGTCCCCTGAACACGACAGATGCGGTTCGTGAGCATGTGAGCCGAAGTTTCGCCTGCGATACCAGCCCACTGCAGTGGCCCTCGTTCATCAGTGGCGCCGTCGAACATGGAACGGGCGCCGGCTTCACCATCTACTACGGCGTCGATCACTCGCACACCGACGGCTTGTCGCTGATGCTCGGCGTCGAAGAACTTCGTGCGCTGTACGTCGCCGAAAGCGCCGGCATCGACGATCAACTTCCCTCTCCTGGAAGTTATGTCGAGTACAGCGGCGAAGAACGGGCGGCCGCGGGGGATCTCGATCTGTCCGCAGCACCTGTGCAGCAGTGGATTTCGATTCTTGCGGCCAATGCCGGACAACTCCCCACGTTCCCCCTCCACCTCGGCGTCGCGCGGGGCGAGCAGACCCGGTCGACGCGCACACATATCGACGTTCTCGACAGCGACGAGTCGGCCGCATTCGCGGCGCTGTGCAAGGCCAATGGTGTCGGCTTCTCCACGGGGATATTCGCAGCCCTCGCCCTCACCGAGATCGAGGTCGCGAACAGAGCGAACTACTTCGCGCTCAACGCAGTCGGCACTCGCTCCGATCCGAGATACCGTTATTCTCAAGGCTGGTTCATCAATCTCGTCCCGGTCTCGTTCACGCTGAGTGGTGTCACGAGCTTCACCGATACACTCCCCCTTGCCCACGCTGCTCGCGCCGCAGTGAAGGGGCTCGCGGACGTGTCCATCCATTCGGTGATCGCCGAGGTGTCGAAGTTGACCGGATCCGACATCGGCGGAACGTCGGTCCCGCCGATGGTGTCGTACATCGACATGCGCCTGATTCCAGGTGCCGAGCACCACGACGAACTCGAAGCGCGTGCACTCGGTGGACCTGGAACGACGGGTGACCTGTCGATGTGGATCAACAGGAAGAAAGACCGTACGTATGTGATGGTCAGTTTTCCCGACACCGAGCAGGCGCACACATCGGTGGATAGGTACCTTCGACACCTCCGCAACGTCCTGAGAACGGTCACTGATACCGGCGACTATCGCGTCGTTCATCAGGCGGATGCACGTCAGGAAGTGGAGACCGCCTGATGCACATCACCTTTCTCGACAGGTTCGAGGCACGGCCGGGCCGCATCCTGCAGTGGACGCCGAGCAAAATCTCCACCGGATCGACGTATCCGGTTCCTCCGACCTCCAATCAGCAGCTGCATCTTGCCGGCAGACGCGGCGATACGACTTGGCTCGCTGCCACTTTCGACGTTCCCGGCCCCATCGACACGGACGCACTCAAGGCCAGCTTCGAGGAATGGACGTCCCGTCACGACGCCCTGTCGTGCTCGTTCTCCCAGGCCGAAGAACCGGGCGAATCCTCGGCACTGTTCGTCGACGTCGCCGACGTCGCCGATCTGCGCCTGCGTGAGGAAACAGTGGCTGACGCACGAACACCTGAACAGGTACGAGAACTCTTGGGCGAGCGCTTGGATCGATGGTGCAATCCTTTTGCGTTTCCCGCGTACTTTCTCGGTGCCATCACCCGTGAGGACCAGTCAACAGTGATCTGCGGGTTCGACCATGCCATCTGCGACGGCTGGTCCATGAGCATCGCAATTACCGAGATCAGCACTCTGTATCGCGAATACACGCGGGCGGACCGTGTTCCGACCGCGTCGGATCTCCTGCCGGAGCCCGGGAGTTTCCTCAACTACTGCTTCCGCGAATCGGCAACCGCGGATCCAGAGCCCGGCGACCACCGCATTGCGGGTTGGCGGTCCTTCCTCCGATCATGCGGGGGTGACACTCCCCATTTTCCCGTAGATCTGGAACTGCCCGCCGGGACCATGTCGCCCCAGGGTACAGACACCCGGATGCTCCTGGACCCCGGCGAAGCAGAGCTGTTCGACCAGAACTGCGCCGATCATCGGCACTCGTCGTTCGGCGCGATACTTGCGTCGATCGGTTTGGCCGCAACACAATTGACCGGCAAGAGGGACACACACCTACTGTTCCCGGTCCACACGCGTAGGGAACCGCGACACAACCACACCTTCGGTTGGCTGGTGGCCAATGCGCCCATGACCGTGACGAGCATGGACAATCTTCACAGCACTGCTCGGGCAGTCAATCTCGCTTTCCACGAGTCACTTTCACTGTCATCCGTGTCGTCGAGACAAGTGTTGCGGAGCTTGGGGCCCGAGGTTTCACCCACTCGCAGGGACGTCTTCTCGGTGTCCTACGCCGACTACCGAACCATGCCTGGTGGATCTCGCCCCCGTAAATCACAGTCCTGCGAATCACGGCCCGGCGACTCACAGCCTGCGCCGATCAATCCGCAGCAACTCAGTCGCGTGTCGAGCGCAGACGACGTTCAGTTCTGGTTCTCACGCACTCACGACGGGTTGGCAGTGCGCACCAGGTTTCCGGCGCCGGGGGCCCGCACAGTGCACACCTTCCTCGAGCGTGTCTCCGAGATTCTGTCGACGCCGTAGACAGACTGCCGCCCATCCGCAGATCTATTTGACACTTCTTTGTTGTGTACAACTTAACTGTGCGCTACAGTTGTTCTCGTGACCAACCCACTCGCCCTCGAACGCCAGGTCTGCTTCGCCCTCTATTCGGCGTCGCGGGCCACTACGGCCGCGTACCGGGCAATGCTCGACGACCTGGGAATCACGTATCCCCAGTACCTCGTCTTGTTGACACTCTGGGAACGAGACGGCCGCGGGGTACGTGAGATCTGTGAGGCACTCGATCTCGATACCGGAACTCTGTCGCCGCTGCTCAAGAGGCTGGAGGGTCTGGGATTCATCGAGCGCCGACGCCTCACCACCGACGAGCGTCGCGTCGAGATTCACCTGACCGAGGCGGGTTCCACCTTGCGCAGCAAGGCCGAGGACATCCCGGCCAAACTCGCAGGCGCCACGGGTCTGAGTAACGACGAACTCACCGAGCTTCGAGACGTTCTCACTCGTCTCGGCGAATCACTTCAAGCATCCAATGCCCACTCCGACGGAAAGAAGAAGTCATGAACATCGTCTACACCGCAGAAGCACTTGCCACCGGCGAAGGCCGCAACGGTCACGCTCGCACCTCGGACGGACGCCTCGATCTCGGCCTCGCCATTCCCAAGGAAATGGGTGGCAATGGCGAAGGCACCAACCCCGAGCAACTCTTTGCCGCCGGATACGCAGCCTGCTTCCACTCCGCTCTGCAGATGGTCGCTCGCGCCGAGAAGGCCAACGTGGCTGATTCCGCAGTCGGCGCGCGGGTCGGCATCGGCCCCAACGGTGCAGGAGGCTTCGGACTCGCTGTGACGCTGGAGGTTTCACTCCCCCACCTACCCCATGATCAGGCCGTCGAGCTGACGGAGAAGGCACACCAGGTGTGCCCGTACTCCAATGCAACTCGCGGCAACATCGAGGTCACCCTCGAAGTAAGTAAGGACGACGAATGAGCACCACCACTGTCAGCCGGGAAATCCGCCTCGCTTCACGCCCGAACGGTTGGCCCACCTCGGAGAACTTCGCCACCGCCGAAGTAGAACTCCCCGAACTCGAAGACGGCCAGATCCTGGTCCGCAACATCGCGATCTCCGTCGACCCGTACATGCGCGGCCGGATGAACGACGTGAAGTCCTACCTTCCGCCGTTCCAGGTCGGTGCGCCGCTCGACGGTGGCGCTGTCGGCGAGGTCGTCGAATCCAAGTCGGCTGATCGCGCCGTGGGCGACGTTGTCGTCCACGGCCTCGGGTGGCGTGAATACGCCATCCTCGACGGATCCGCAGTGACTCCGGCCGACACCTCCATCGCGCCGGCGACGGCCTACCTGGGTGCCCTCGGCATGACCGGTCTGACCGCGTATGCCGGCCTCACCGCGGTTGCGGAGTTCAAGGAAGGCGATACCGTATTCGTCTCCGGTGCAGCCGGAGCCGTCGGATCGCTCGTGGGTCAGATCGCCAAGTTGCTCGGAGCGAAGCGAGTAATCGGTAGCGCCGGTTCACCGGCGAAGGTTGCCCGGCTTCTCGAACTCGGATTCGACGCGGCGTTCGACTACCACGACGGCCAGATCACCGAACTGCTCGCCGCTGCTGCCCCTGAGGGCATCGACGTGTACTTCGACAACGTCGGTGGCGAACATCTCGAAGCCGCTATCGATGCCATGAACCCGGGTGGCCGGATTGCCCTGTGCGGGGCCATCGCTCAGTACAACACCACCGAGAAGCCCACCGCTCCCCACAACCTGGCACTGGTGATCGGCAAGCAACTCACTCTGCGCGGATTCCTCGTGGGCGGCTACCGCCACCTCGGCGGCGAGTTCCGCACCCACATGGCAGGGTGGCTCGCCGACAACAAGATTCAGTGGGACGAGACCATCGTCGAAGGTCTGGAGAATGCACCACAAGCCTTCATCGACCTGATGCGCGGTGCGAACACCGGCAAGATGGTTGTCACGCTGTAACCCGAACAGTATGTAGCTCGAACATATTGACGGTGGCCGCGAACTTCTCGAAGTTCGCGGCCACCGCCGTATCCGAATCAGATCCCGTACGAGACTCCGGTCAACTTCTCCGACAGCATCCACAAGCCCGAGGCCGTCTTCTTGTCGTGTGACTTCTTGTTCGAGCCAACGACCTTCGGATAACCTCGCTGTTCGAACGGACCGTCCGGTCCGATGTAACTGCCGCCGAAGGCGTCCGGCGCGGTTGCGGCCCACAGTTCGGGGAGTGCACCCATCTCCGCGGACTGCGCGAAGATCTGGTTTCCGATCCCCATCAGCTTGTCCTGGATCGACTCGGTATGCCCCTGCAGGTTCGTCGACGCATATCCCGGATGCGAAGCCAAAGCTTTGAGCGGTGAACCGGACGCCGCGAGTCGGCGCTGAAGTTCATACGTGAACAACAGATTGGCAAGCTTGGACTGCCCGTAGGCCAACCAGCGGTTGTACTTCCGACGCTCGAAATTAAGATCGTCCAGATCGACAGTTCCGAGCTGATGCAGAGCACTGGACATCGTCACGACACGGTCGGTGAGCTTGTCCTTCAGCAATCCGGTCAACGCGAAGTGTCCGAGATGGTTTGTGCCGATCTGCATTTCGAATCCGTCGATAGTCCGGCGGAACGGAACCGCCATCACGCCGGCGTTGTTCACCAGGACGTCGACCTTCTCCGTTGCGTCGGCAAAGGCTCGCACCGACGATAGATCCGAGAGGTCCAATTTGCGGACAACCGCGTTGGGCCCGATCTCGGCGGCTACAGCGTCGGCCTTCGTGGTGTCACGACAGGCGAGGACGACGTCGGCCCCGGCTTTGCCAAGAGCCCGTGCGACTACCTCCCCCAGTCCGCTGTTCGCCCCCGTGACGACAAATGTGCGGCCGGTCTGATCGACTACGTCTTCTGCGGTCCATTTGGTCATGCATTCCAGCGTACGTGCCTTACCCGCCGGTAGGGAGGGTCGCTTTTCTGTCATCGCTTGCGTTTGGCGCGGATCGGCTTTGCACCCGGCAGCGGTCCTGCAGCCACCCCGGGCGACCGGGGCGCAGTCACTCCGGGTGTCGGCGACGATTCGGCTTCTTTCTGTTCCGCCGCGATGCGCCCGTACACGAAATGCTGTTGTCCCAACGTCCAGCAGTTGTTACTCACGAAATAGAGCAGGATCGCGACGGGCGCAAAAGCACCGAAGGCAATCACTCCAACCGGAAATACCCACAGAGCAAGTTTGTTCATGATTGCCGTTTGAGGGTTGACGGTTCCGGTGTCGACCTGACGAGCGATGGACGCCCGCGACGTGAAATGTGTAGCGACGGCGGCAAAAATCATCAGCGGTACGGCAACCAGAATGATGGAGATCCGACTGACGTCGCCGAACGCTTCCAACTGCGCTACCGGACTCGAAATCATGGCGGACAACGGCGCGCCGAACAGTTTGGCGTCCAGAAACGACTGCACGTCCGAGGCACTGAAGAAGTAGTTGGCCGTGTTCGCGTTGTCCGCCACCGACATCGGTTCGGTCGGGCTCAGAAACGGGACGTGGGATGCCGCTCCGGTTCGATTGAATGATCTCAGGACATGGTAAAGACCAATGAACACCGGTGCCTGGACGAGCATCGGCAGGCATCCGAGTAACGGACTGTAGTTGTGTTCCTTCTGCAGCTTTGCCATCTCGACAGTAAGTTTCTGCCGGTCGCCTGCGTACTTTTTCTGCAATGCCTTCAACTGTGGTTGCAGCTTTTGCATGACCAATTGGGTGCGAACCTGCTTGACGAATGGTTTGAACAGCAAGGCCTTGAGTGTGAAGACCAGAAATACGACCGACAACGCCCACACGACGCCGTTGTCGGGCGATCCGGAGATCAGTGAGAAAACTTTGTGCCAGAACCAGAGGATTCCGGACACCGGGTAGTAGACAAAATCGAGCATGACGAATGAACCTCACCGAGAGGCGCGCTCAGGCAATCGAGAGCGCGGGAATGGTCGTGGACGCAAGACGTCTGACCGACCTATGACGAGTTCACACCCGCCGACGGCCGATCTACAGACCGATTCCGGGTGCTCGAGGTTGCGGACGGCCTGGCGCATCCGGGCTGCTCTGCCTGCGGAAAGCACCACGCAGGCACCGTTCGTCATCAGACGGGCCGGTGGCCGAAACCGCGCAGAGCTGCAGAAGTTCGTACTTCGAGGAGGTTGCGAGGGCAGCGACCACGAAGACTGCGATCGCAGTTCCCAGCACCGCGGCACTGCCAGAGGAACCGAGCGGCGGCACGGCCAGGAGGGCGATGAACGGCAGCAGAAGCAGCAACAGTGACCGTGTCACCGTTCCCGTACTCCGCTGTTGCATGACTGCGAGAGTACAGAACGACCACCGAATCCAGCTAGACGCTTGCCTCCCGGACATGTCCGCGCAGCCATCTATGAGCGGGATCGTGATCCAGCCGACCGTGCCACTGTTGGTGGATGATGACGGCCGGTAGTTCGGTCGGCACCGCAAACCAGGCCACCTCGAGGCGAGCGGCAAAGTATCGGGCGAGCCTTTCCGGCACCAGTGCAACGAGATCGCTGTCGGCGGCCATCAGTGCCGCCGCAACGAGCGAGGCGACCACGGCGATCACCCGCCGGCGCAGTCCGAACGGGCCAACGGTGACGACTTCGCTACCAAGCCCACATGCCGCTCTCGGTAGAGAATCTCACTGCACACATCTGACGACGACAACGGATCAGCGCCGACATCGAGGTCGATCGTTCCGCCCCGAAGCGACTCGACATCCTCGTTTCCCTCTACGACACAACGGATTACAATGTTCGGGGCTTCCGCAGCAATACGCCTGACCAGAGCCGGCGTCAGGCTGGCCCGCCGCGCCCTCGTTGATTCGGATCACAAAGGTCCGCTCGAGGCCTGAAGGTTCGAAGTTCCTGCGGTCGATCAGCAACCCTTGCGCGCCTTCGAGGAGCGATCGGAGCTGAGTCACTGCGCAATCCGCGTGGTCGAACAAACCGCGAACGAAGGAGACAGAACAGGTGCATTGACGGCTCGTCCGGCTAGTTCTTCCGTCAGCACCTGGACGAACAACTCCGCATCGTCGATCAGCCCACAATACGAAAACCGGCGTCCGCGGCCTAGCCTCGAGAGTCGGTCTCCTGCGCGGTCGAGACGAACCACGCCGCGATCTGTGCTCTGGAAGTGAATCCCAGTTTTGTCAGCACGTGCTCCACATGCCCCTGAGCCGTGCGCAGCGAGATGACCAACTGCTCCGCGATAGCGCGGTTGGTCAGTCCCTGAGCCACCAATTCGGCGACCTGCTGTTCGCGAGGGGTCAGGTGAGGTGCGTCGATCGGCGATGCAGCCGGGGCGCTAAGACGCTCGTCGAGCGCGTAAACGACAGCTTCACCTTCAGCCATCTCGAATCCTCTGCGAAACTCCTTCTCGAAAGCACTCTCACCCAATGCCTTTCGAGCGGAAACTGCAGCGTTGTCGTGATAGGCTGACAAACCCGAAAGCCCGCTCAATCGACCCCCGACCCGCTGCCAGAACATCGATGCGGCACCGAGCAGAACCGCTGCATGCTTCCAATCACGTTGCGCTGCAGCAACCCAGGCCATCGATTCGACACACCATGCCGAGTTCAAAGAGGCGTCGGTGGTCCGCAGGCTTCGCGTCAGATGATCACGGGCGCGCTCGAGGTCACCCCGCAGCCAATCCACAAGCCCGAGGTTGGCCAACGTCGACGCCTGATACATCACTTCGTGCAGCGGTGCGGTGATCGCGAGGGACTCGTCGAAACATTCCACAGCACGCTCCAGAGCACCGGTAAAGATGTACGCGAGCCCGAGGGTGCCCAACCCGATCACTTTGTGCTGCAGATTCTCAGCTGATCGGAACAGCGTTACGGCAACTTCCAACTTCTCGGCGGCAGTGTCGAATTCGCCATTGAACGCGTCGACATATCCGTCGGCCCATCCGGCCAGGCCTCGCGAGCGTACGTCTCCGATGACGTCGGCAAGGCGCAAACTCTCGTCCGCCTGTCCGCGTGCACGAACGAGATCACCCTGCATGCCGTGTGCCACAGCATCGATGCACAGAATTTCCAGGCGATACATGTCCGGCTCTCCATCGGAGGCGCTCAGCGTCCGATCCGCCCAGCGCCTCGCCGAACCGATCCGCCCGCCGTTGAGCCAGAATCGGTACAACGCCGCGACCATTCGTGTCGCAGACCGTGCCTGACCCGGCGTCGAAATCGAGAACTCCAGCGCTTCGTGTACGTTGCGCTGTTCACGACTCAGCCACTCGATCCACCCAGCCTGCCCACTACTGATCCATTCTGAATCAGACTGTACAACAAGAGATTCGAACCAATCACGATGCCTTCGACGTCGATCGGAATACTCACCGGAGGACTCCAACTTTTCATGTCCGTACTCCCGGAGAAGATCCAGGAGGTGGTATCGAACATCCCCGTTGGTTTCCTCACGAATCAGGATGGACTTCTCTACCAACGCGGTGACGAGATCGAGCACTTCGGTCGAATTCAGATCCTGCCCACACACACCCTCGGCGGCATCGAGATCGAACCCACCCGAGAACACCGACAGCCTCCCCCACAACTGTTGTTCGGATGGCGAGCAGAGGTCGTAACTCCAATCGATCGACAATCGCAACGTCTGTTGACGACTCGGAACGTCGCGTCCACCAGTTGTCAGTAGTCGGTATCGATCCGAGAGCCTGTTCATGATCTGCTCAGCAGACATACCACGCAGGCGAGCTGCCGCCAGTTCGATCGGTAACGGCAAGCCGTCCAGATCGTGGCAGATACGCGCTACAGCAAGCTTGTTCCCCTCCGTGAGGACGAAGCCTGGGACTACCGCGGCCGCACGCTGGGTGAACAGTGACACGGATTCGTACCGAGCCAGCCCCTCGAACACTCCCGAGTCATATTGCTGCGGAGTGCTGAGGGAGGGAACACGCATCGTCGCTTCACCACCCACACCCAGCGACTCGCGGCTCGTCGCGAGGATCTTCACACCGGCACATCGACGTAAGATCGCCCCGGTGAACAGGGCAACTGCATCGACCAGATGTTCACAGTTGTCGAGCACCAAGAGCAGACTCCGATCGGCGCAGTAGTCGATCAATGCCTGCAGCGGGTCCGCCGACGAGACTGACCGGACACCCAGGGTCACGGCGACATAATCTTCGAGGAGATCTGGATCTGTCTGCTCCCCCAGTTCCACCAACCAGGCGCCATCTCGAAACACCCGTTGCAACGCTCCCGCAAGTCGGATCGCGAGCCTTGTCTTGCCCACGCCACCGATCCCAGTCAGTGTCAACAAACGGGACGTCTCGAACAGTCTCCTGGCGTCGGCCAACTCACGCCGACGACCGACAAAACTTGTCAGCTCCAAGGGCAAGTTACCGACAACTCGCTGGTCGGCTTCTGAGCGCACAGCGGATGCCATCGACCGACTCGCTTTCTGCCATACCACTACACAACAACGCTACCCCCACGATCGGCTTCCTGAGCAACACTCACTTTCGCTTGTGATCGGAGCCCTCATGTTCCCCCTCGAGTGCGCGATTCACGACGGCCACACCGGTGTCACGCGGGCGAAACAACATATTTCTACGCTGGCAGATACACGAAGGGAGAGCGACATGCCGCCGCGCCGTAGATCGGTACTGTTGACGCAACTGGTAATCGATGCTCCCGGTAGTCCACAACAAGCGATCCTCGACGAACTGCGGCGAGTGATTCTGTCCGGTTCGGCGCCTCCGGGTACCCCGATTCCTCTCGGCGACGTGGCTGATGTATTCGGTGTCAGCCGAATACCAGTGCGGGAATCACTGAAAACCCTGGTCGGAGAATCTTTGGTCGACCACCGACATCAACTCGGCTACACAGTTGCTCAGTTGACGCCGGCGGAATTGCGTGAGATGTACATCGTCCGCGAAACTCTCGAATCAGCTGCGTTGGCCGTCGCGGTCGAGCAGGCCACCGAGGAGGATCACGAACACGCCGTCGAGGTGAACTCCCGTCTGGAGATCGCATTGCGCTTCGACGACTCTCAGTCCTATCACTGCGAGAGCAGAAACTTTCACCTCGCACTGACCCGACCTTCGCACATGCTTCGACTTCTGCACATGTTCGAAGCTGCCTGGAACATCACCGAACCGGTTCAGCCGATGGTCCATGTTGCCGGCGTCGATCGCCAGGTTCTGCACTCGGATCACACCGCGATGCTGGACGCATTCCTGCACCGGGACGCAGCCGCCCTACTGAGTGCTTCCGAAATCCATCATCGCCGACTCAATTCCGTGATCGCGACTCTGCCCACAAACACCGGTCTACTGGCCGAAAAAGATATACCGATCGCGCAATAACTGTGCAACACAGCGTCGATACCTTTCTCTCAACACGGTTTTCATCACTGACGCTGAGAGCTTGTGCTCTGTCCGCTGATTTCCTGCACTGATGCACAGGAGCTGTCATGACCGACATTCTTCCGTCTCGAACGACCTCTACACCTACTCCCGCAATGGACACCGGCCCAGGTGACCTGGTCGAAGCCGCGGGCCACCCTGTCGGCAGCGGTTTGATCAAGCCCGGCTACGACCCACGTTTGACCAATGAGGATCTGGCTCCGCTACGCAAGCAGACCTGGTCGTCGTACAACATCTTCGCCTTCTGGATGTCCGACGTACACAGCGTCGGTGGATATGTCACCGCTGGTAGCCTTTTCGCGCTCGGACTGGCCAGTTGGCAAGTACTCGTCGCCTTGCTGGTCGGCATCACGATCGTCTATTTCTTCTGTAATCTGGTCGCCAAACCGAGCCAGGCCACCGGCGTGCCCTATCCGGTGATCTGCCGTAGCGTGTTCGGCGTCCTCGGCGCGAACATCCCGGCAATAATTCGTGGCCTGATTGCCGTGGCTTGGTACGGGATTCAAACCTTCCTTGCTTCGGCAGCGCTCGATGTCGTACTGATCAAACTCTTTCCGTCACTCGCGCCCTATGCAGTCGTCGAAGACTACGGATTCGCTGGGCTCTCCGCGCTTGGTTGGGGTAGTTTCATGCTGCTGTGGGTATTGCAGGCCTGCGTGTTCTGGCGAGGCATGGAGTCGATCCGCCGGTTCATCGACTTCTGTGGGCCGGCAGTGTATGTCGTGATGTTCATGCTGTGCGGCTACCTCATCTACCAAGCAGGCTGGAGCGCAATCGATCTCACACTCGGCGACGTCAAGTACTCGGGTTTCGACGCCGTACCGGTCATGCTCGGTGCAATCGCTCTGGTTGTCTCGTACTTCTCCGGACCGATGCTCAACTTCGGCGACTTCTCCCGCTACGGGAAGTCGTTCGCTGCAGTCAAGAAGGGCAACTTCCTCGGTTTGCCGGTCAACTTCCTCGTGTTCTCGGTTCTGGTCGTCGTCACGGCATCGTTGACACTGCCGGTGTACGGCGAACTGATCACTGATCCCGTTGCAACCGTGGCACGAATCGACAGTACCTTCGCCATCGTCCTCGGCGCACTAACCTTCACCATCGCCACGATCGGCATCAACATCGTCGCCAACTTCATCTCTCCGGCCTTCGACTTCTCCAACGTCAGCCCACAGAAGATCAGCTGGCGCGCCGGCGGAATGATCGCAGCGATCGGCTCGATCCTCATCACCCCGTGGAACCTCTACAACAATCCGGACGTCATCCACTACACGCTCGAAACCCTCGGAGCGTTCATCGGTCCGCTGTTCGGAATCCTGATCTCCGACTACTACCTCGTGCGCAAGCAGAAGGTGATCGTCGACGAACTGTTCAGCATGTCACCTACCGGAACCTACTGGTACAGCAAGGGATACAACCCGGCCGCAGTGATCGCAACCGTCGTGGGAGCAGTCGTCGCGATGGTCCCGGTGCTGGCCAAAGATCTCACCGGGATGTACACGGCAGCACAGTACAGCTGGTTCATCGGTTGCGGACTTGGATTTGCCGTCTACTACTTGCTCGCCACGCGTACCCTCCTGGCTGTCCGGAATACTTCCTCCGCGGAAACCACGACGGTCGATTGAACGTCATGAGAATCAAGGTGATCAACCCCAACACCACGTGGGCGATGACTGCCAAGATCGAGGAATGTGCCCGGGCCGTCTCCGGTCCGGGCACATTCGTCGAGGCGGTCAGCCCTGTCATGGGTCCCGCGTCGATCGAAAGCCACTACGACGAAGCTCTCAGCGTCCCAGGGATTCTCGCCGAGATCGCGTCCGGCGAGAAGAACGGTGTCGACGGATATGTCATCGCCTGCTTCGGGGATCCAGGTCTGGATGCAGCCCGCGAACTGGCCAGGGGTCCAGTGGTTGCGATCGCCGAGGCGGCGATGAATTACGCCGGCTTCCTGGGCCGCGGATTCAGCGTTGTGACCACCCTCGGTCGAACCCGTGGCCGCGCTGCCGACCTGGTGGACCGTTACGGGATGCAGGCCCGCTGCCGTGGTATCCACTCCTGCGAGATTCCGGTTCTCGAACTCGATCGTGATCCCGATGCGCGAAAAGTGATCCTGGAAGCCTGTTTCGACGCACTGGAACGAGACGACTCGGACGTCCTCGTTCTGGGTTGTGCAGGTATGGCGGACCTGTGCCAGGAACTGTCTGCCGAGCTGGGGGTGCCGGTAGTGGACGGCGTTGCCGCTGCCGTCACGATGGTTCAATCCTTGATCACGCTTGGATTGTCGACCAGTGCGCGCGGTGAGTTCTCGCGGCCACTTCCTAAGAATTACACCGGAACTTTGGCGCCGTTCTCGTTGTGAGCCCGCCCGAGCGACAATCGAGCGATGATCGTTGCCAGGGCGAGAGCGGCTAAAATGACTCCGGCCCAGACCAATTGACGTGTTCCGAGATGTGCGAGAAACAAGCCGCCTGTCGCTGTTCCGAGCGTGATTCCCAGATTGGAGAACGAAATGAACAGGCTGTTACCGAACTCGGGCGCATCAGCCGAATCTCGTCCCATCCAACTCTGCGAAACGACCAGTCCACCGGAATGCACCATGCCCCACACCAACACGGCTACAGTTATCGCGGCAGAGTACGGCCCCACCAGATAGATCACGACGTACACGACGATGTACAGCAACGGGAAAGCCACCACCGTTCGCACCACATTCTTTCCGAGCATCGCACCGAACACGAAGTTCCCGAAGATCATCACGACACCGAAAGCCAAGAGCATCGCGCTGATCCACGATCCGCTCATCCCGGTCACCCCGCCGAGATATTCGGCGAAGTATCCGTACACCGAAAACATGGCTGCGAAGACGAAGGTGACGGAAAGAATGGTCAACCACACGCGGGGCCGGCGAAGTATTCCGACCTGCGCGCCGTACGACATGCGTTGTGTCACCGGGGTCGAGGGCAGAAGTGTCAGAATTCCGAAAAACGCGAAGACGTTGACTACAGCGCCGAAAACGAATGCTGTCGACACCGTGAAGTTCTCGGCCAGATACGACGTCAACGGCACACCGAACGCAAATCCGACAGTGACACCGGCAAATACCTTCGTGACCGCAGAAGTTGCCTCCTCCGGTGGCACCAGACGAACCGCACTCGCGAGCGCGAGAGCGAAGAAGACCGGATGAACGACGGCGGGGATGATTCGGAAAGCAAACATCACCTCGAAACTCGACGTTGTCGCATACACCAGATTGGAAACCGCGAAGACTGCAATCGCCACCAACAGAACGGTTTTCCGGTTGATTCCCGAAGTGAAAAGCGTCGTGAAGGGACCGGTCACCGCCACGACGAGCGCAAACACGCCGACCAACCATCCAGCATCAGACGCGGTGATGCTGAACTTGTCGCTGACCTGGGGCAGAACCCCAATAATCCCCATCTCGGTGGTGATGATTCCGAATACGCCCAATGCCAGAACGGGAATCAACAATTTCGACTTCACAACACACTCCTCGTACTGCGCCACACGGGCGCGAAACAAATATATATCTAGATATGTAGATATGATTGGAGGACAACGATCGTCGCGGAAAACCCAACTGTCACAGTTTTTCGCGAACGAATTCCCTGAACTCGTCGATCACGGCTTCATTCCGCCGGTAGTACGTCCACTTCCCAATACGTTCGGACTCGAGCAGGCCCACATCCTTCATGCCCTGCAGATACCCCGAGATCACCGACTGCGCGAGCCCCGATCGCGACTGAATGTCACCAACACAGACTCCGATGTGAAAACCGAGATCCTGTTGCGTGTACGAGTCCTCGTCGAAGTACTTCGCCGGACGTGCGAGCCACTCCATGATCTGCAGGCGAGTCGGGTTGGACAGCGACTTGAAGATCGCCAAAGCATCCATCGATCACACCTCACCCTTCGCCGAGCGGAACGCATCTACTTTTATAGATACGAACGGCGAAGTCAAGCTTGCGCGGCGCATGGAAGGTTGTACATCACACATCGAGGCGTGAAGTGAGCTGTGCCACTTGAATTTCAGTGACCTGCGGAAACATGCGCCCCGACTTTCTATCTGTGACGACTTGTTTATAGTTATCGCCAACAACGAATTGTCGGAACTTTCCGGTTCACCTCAGAACGTCCGTGGGTGAACACAATTCGCTCAACATCAGCCGTACCCGGCTTGTCATTCGGGAGTCGAACCATGAGCACACCACACCAGTTCGGGCTCGATCTCTGATGGTGATGTCGAGGCTCGCCAAATGGCAGCTGGTCGCTCTCGTCGCCGTCGCGCTACTCGGGTTGATCTACGTCGGTGCCAAATACGTACGGCTGGACAATCTTCTGGGATTCGGCCAGTACACGGTCAAGACCGAACTGGCGACGTCCGGCGGCATCTTCACCAACGCCGAAGTGACCTACCGTGGTGTGCCTGTCGGACGCGTCGGCGACATGTCGCTCACGTCCGACGGAATCGAAGTCGACCTGTTGATCGACAGCAGTGCTCCCCAGATCCCCGCATCCGCGCGAGCCGTCGTGGCCAATCGCTCAGCCATCGGCGAGCAGTACGTCGACCTGCAGCCCGATACCGACCAGGGCCCGTTCCTCGAAAACGGCTCGGTGATCGCTGTGGGCGACACCACCACGCCGATCCCGATCGAGAACGTCTTGACCAGCGCCGACGGTCTGGTGCACTCCGTTCCGGTCGACGCCCTCCACACCGTCGCGAAGGAACTCGGCGCGGCATTCAACGGCAAGGGCGAAGATCTCCAGGTACTTGCCGACTCGCTGTCGGGGATTTCCCAGTCGGGCCTCGACACCCTTCCCCAGACCCTCGGACTGATCCGCGACAGCCAGACGGTACTCACAACCCAGTCCGATCAATCGTCGGCGATCAAGCAGTTCAGCACCGACCTCGACGCACTGACCGCGCAGTTGCGCACCAGCGACCCCGACATCCGACGCGTGATCGACAACGGCATACCGGCCAGCGAACAAGTCGGCGCACTCGTCACCGAAGCCGGTCCTGCGCTTACGACCAACCTCTCCAACCTCGCCGCCGTTGCATCGGCGGCCGCACCGACAGTGCCTACCCTGCAGCCCTTCTTGCTCTTTCTCCCTGCGCTCGCCGGTGCAGCGCCCACTGTGGCACCAGCAGATGGAACCGTGCACCTGGGCTTGGTGCTCGAGACCAACAACCCGCTCTCGTGCACCGTCGGATACGAAGGGACCATGGCGATCCTCGACGAGATGAAGCGCAAAGACCCGAACTTCGACGACACCACACAGGACTTTCCGCTGAACACCGCTGCCAACTGCCAGGCACCTCAGGGCAGTGAAACGGGTGTCCGCAGCGCCAACCGCATCGCCTTTGCCGATCCGAACACCTCGCAGCCGTGGGACAGCAAGCCCAAGGTGGACCCGGACAAGCTCGATCTCAATCCGATCGCCACCCAACTTGCACCGATGCTCGGCGCCACCCCGAAGTAGCCGTAAACGACTGGCACCGTCAGTGCTCGCCGACCATGATGATGTGATGTCAGAAGGAACGCCTGAGGGCAAGCCACAGGGGATGTCACGAAGTTTCGACGAACTCGTAGCCGAAGCCGAATCCGCCTCCGTCGACGGATGGGATTTCTCGTGGCTCGACGGGCGCGCTACGGAGCAGCGTCCCACGTGGGGATACCAGAAACTGATGGGTCAACGTCTCGGCGGTGCCGGCGCTGCGCTGGACATCCAGACCGGCGGCGGCGAAGTCCTTGCCGCCGCACCATCACTCCCGTCCGTGATGGCAGCTACCGAATCCTGGCCACCGAATGTCGCCAAGGCCACTGCCCTTCTGCGTCCGCGAGGTGTGGTGGTCGTCGCGGACGCAGACGAGCCACCGCTACCGTTTGCCGATTCGGCATTCGATCTGGTGACCAGCCGGCACCCCGCGACAGTGTGGTGGTCCGAGATCGCGCGCGTGCTCGAACCCGGGGGAACGTACTTCGCCCAACATGTGGGTCACGCAAGCGTGTTCGAACTTGTCGAGTACTTTCTCGGACCCCAGCCGGAGGCTCGTCGCGGACGGCACTACGAGGACGAAAGTGCTGACGCGATTGCGGCCGGGCTCACCATCGTCGACCTTCGTTTCGAGCGTCTGCGCATGGAATTCTTCGACATCGGCGCCGTTGTCTACTTCTTACGCAAGGTGATCTGGATGGTTCCGGGATTCACCGTGGCGCAGTACCGAGACCGACTCCGCGAACTCGACGCGCAGATCCGTCGCGACGGATCGTTTGTCGCATACTCGAGTCGATTCCTGATCGAGGCACGCAAGAGCTGAGCGCACCGCGACGGGGCAGCGCATCCCGAACGTGATCGAAGCTGCTACTCCGACTCGTCGACGTCGCTCCGCGAGCCGATCGCAGCGGCGAGATAGTCGCCGAGTTCACGCTGAAGGTTCGCGTCGAGCGCCCTGGCCAGTGCCGAATGTACCGACGCCACACCGAGTTCACGCATCGTCTGGAGCATCTCGGCGGTTCCGGCAACCTCGTCGCCCTCCGGGAGCCAACCGACCCCGTGCTGATCGACGATGCGATCCTTCGCCGCCTGAATCAGGTCTTTCGCGATTCCGTCCACGGCGTTGTGGAGCTTTTCATGCACATCGACAAGGTGATCGAGAGTGAAACCGTATTCGAGGAGACTCGAAAACCCGCTGAGCAAAGCAGGATCGGTGAAAACGCATTTCTCTCCTTCGATCTCTACCAGTCCGAGATCTACGAGACGATCCAGTTGACCATCCGCATCGCCCCCGAGAAATTCGCGTACGACGGTCATCTCGATACTCACTGTGTCACTGCGGGACCATGGTTCGGTGACCGCGTGTTGCAGACCCAGCACCTCTGTCAGGTCTTTCCCGGTTTCCCACCCGGTGATGAAGTCGTCGATATGCGCAGTGGTGAAACCTCGTTGAAGAAGTGTGTCGATCAGTTTGAGGCGTTCGAGGTGCGCGTCGCCGTAGATGCCTACCCGCCCCCGCTTCTCCGGCGGAGGAAGCAATCCGCGTTCCTGATATGCCCGTACATTCCGCGAGGTAGTGCCCGCAGCCCGCGCGAGATCGTCGATGCGGTACTCGGTCACCGCCTCGTCTCCTCTGCCGCGTCGGTCGTCACGATTCCAACTTAGTGGCAACACCAGGCCTGTCAGAACCCGGGATCAGGTCTGCGCAGTGTCTTTCTCGCGCACCGTGCTCGTGTAGTCCCGAAGATCCACCGATTTCAATTGGTTCACGTACTGGGTCGCGAAACCGGGAAACATCGTGGCGTTGAAACCTTCGTCAGTGAGATACCAACTCGAACATCCAGAGTTCCACGTGGTCTTCGACAGCCGCCGCTGCAACTCGACGTTGTACGCATCTTCGACATCTTGACGAACATCGAGTGCCTTGAGGTCGCGCTCGAGGACGATCTTGATCGCTTGTGCGAGATAGTCGAGTTGCGCTTCCATGTACACGAGGGCGGAGCTGTGCCCCGGACCCGAGTTGGGTCCGAAGGTGAAATACAGGTTGGGGTAGCCGGATACCGCGATGCTCTTATACGCACGCGCCCCGGATTTCCACTCCTGTGCGAGCACACGTCCACCCCTTCCGATGATCGGGACCGGTGTTCCGGTCTTGCAAACGTCGAAGCCGGTGGCGAACACAATGCAGTCGAATTGATGCTCGATCCCTTCGACCGTGCGAATGCCATGTGGGGCCAGTCTCGCGATCGGCCAGGTCACGAGTGTGCAATTGTCCTGCTGGAGAGCCGGGTAATACTCGCTGGTCATCAGCAACCGCTTACACCCAGCCCGAAAGTCGGGAGTGAGTTGTCGCCGCAACCACGGGTCCTTCACCTGCATACGCAGATGAAGACGCCCGACTGTCTCCACCACCCTCGTCAACGGGGATTGCCAGACCACCCCGAGTGCTACCGATTCGTGCCCCCAGTACCAAGCCCGACGCGCCAGAGTCTGGACGCCCGGATGACGACGGTACAGCTCCTTGGTCCGAGGTCGGGTGCGTAGGTTTGCTCGCGGCAATGCCCATCCGGGTGTTCGTTGGAAAACCTTCACAGATCGTGCAGTTTTGACGAGTTCCGGGACGATCTGGACGCCACTGGCGCCGGTTCCGATCACTGCGACTCGCTTGTCGGTGAAGTCGTAGTCATGGTCCCAGCGAGCGCTGTGAATCTTGTGTCCTTCGTAGCTCTCCAAACCCGGAACAGCAGGAAAGCTGACGTTCGCGAGCGGACCCGACGCCATGACGACGGTCCGGGCAACGAGCGCTTCACGGCCCTCGAGCGCGATCGTCCAGACACCGGTCTGCTCGTCCCACTCGATGCCCGTGACGTTGCACAGAAACCGAATCTTCGGATCGAGGCCGAACTCTTTCACCATCGTTCGGATGTAGCCGAGGATCTCCGCGCTGGCTGAGTAGGTGTGCGACCAGTCCGGATTCGGGGCGAAACTGTACGAGTACAGACGGGACGGAATGTCGCACGCAGCGCCCGGATACGTGTTGTCACGCCACGTCCCGCCGACTTCCGTGCCCCGTTCGAGAATGACGAAGTCCTCGATACCGTTCTGCTTCAACCGAATCGCCGCTCCGATTCCTGCGAAACCTCCACCGATGATCGCCACTGACAGCGGCTCGGCAGTACTCATGCGAGTGGCTCGTACGTCAGTTCCTTGGCCCAGGTCGGCTCGGAATTGAGTCTGCTGCCGGAAAGCCGGCCCGTGACCTTGACCATCCGATCGGCAAGCAGATGGTAGGGATGGTTGCGATTGATGACCATGTTGCCGTGCCACTTCACCACCCGATACATCGGGACGCGGAGCGCGGCCGGACTCCGTTCGCCTACGTTCCTGAACCGCTTCATCGCGGTGTAGAGCCGTTCCTCGTTCACTCCCATGTCGACGATGTTGTCGCGCATCTTGTTCAGCAACGGGATGTAACGAAGTGTCCCGATGATCAACGCCGGGTTCATCCAGGCGCCGACGGTTTCGACAACGAGCTTGCGCGTCGTCGAGTGCCCGAGCATCTCGATGACCGCAAAATCCACCGCCAGATGCCTGGACTCGTCTGCGTTGATCTTCTTGAACACAGCCTGACAGACCGGATCCTCGATCTCGTCCATGATGAACTTGACCAGGGCTCCGTCGAGCGCCACCTCGAGCATCGGTATGACGGTCCCTAGAATCGAGAGCGACAAACCATCGGAATGCTTGTCCAGCCAGTCGATGACGAGCTTGACGTTGATGTTGGGCTCGGGCATCTCGTCGCCGTCGAGCATTCCCCACCTACGCATCAGCGCGAGTTCGGCGTTGGCGTGCTTCTGTTCCTCTGCGTGGAAATGCCGATAGATGTCTCGGAGAGTTTCAGTCGGCGCCTTGAGAGCCATCGCAGCGAAGCCGCGGGCACCGACGTTCTCGATCCACATCAGGTCCGACATGAACGGTTTCAGCTTCGCATGAAGCTCTGGACTGATCGTCTCGGCACCGGGAGCATCCCAGTCGATGTCCACCAGAGCCCATTGGCGGTCCTTGATCTTCTGCAGCATTCCGTCGAAATCGAAGGACATGTCACGCTCCTTTCGTGCTCAGCGAGTTCGTCTCCGGCACCGCCGAGGTTCCAGATGATCCCGACTTCTGTTTCGGCGCAAAGCGATTGAGAACTCCGCAGCCCCACGTGTATGCAACGGGTAGATACCGCTTGAGTCGCCAGATCACCTTCGCATCGAACTGCGGCACCACGTAGAGGCGACCCTTGTCGTAGGCGTCGAGAGTGGTAACGGCGATGCGCTCCGGCGAAAAGCCGGTTCGTCGCATCAACGCCTGCGCCAATTGTGTTGCTTCCGCGGTGATTCGACCGTCGAGAGCAACATTTGTCTTGACGAAGGTCGGACACAGCACCGTCACCCGCACTCCCGTACCGGCAAGTTCAGCAGACAAGGTCTCCGAGAGCGACATCACGGCCGCTTTGCCGACGTTGTAGGGCGCCATCAGCGGCGCAGCCGCAAACCCAGCGGCCGAGGCCACGTTGATGAATCCCCCGGCGCCGCTCGCACGCAGTTGTGGAGCGAATATCTCACAGCCGTGGACGACACCCCACAGATTGATCCCGAGTGCCCACTCCCAATCGTCGAAACCGATCTCGCCCACCGGTTTTCCACCGATACCGACCCCGGCATTGTTGATCACCAGCGAAAGCGGACCCGCAAGTTCGAGTTCCGCGAACAACGCCAGGTCCTGAACCTGCTCACGAATCGACACATCGCATTGGACGGCGTGTGCGGTACCACCGACCTCATCGATGAGTGCCACTGTTTCCTTGGCCCGTTCCAGCGAGATGTCCGCGCAGATCACCTCACCGCCTCGGCGCGCCAACTCCAACGAAAAGGCACGGCCGATTCCGCTGCCGGCGCCGGTCACCACTGCGCGGGCGTTGTAGGACACCTTCGATCCGCGGTTCTTGGTCGGCTTCTTGGTTGACACTGGCCGGCTCACCTTGAAGACGCTTCGGCTGTTGTGTGTTTCTCCATCTACAAAGAGTCATCCACAACCGTGCCAGTTGTCAATGGCCTAGAATTCGATGGCGGAATACGCGCCGGTCGAACGAGTACCCGAACTGCGCGAATGAAGTCCTTTGTCGACCTACCGTGATCCCTGAGCGGGGTGCGCGGCCTTCCAGTGCTCGGCGATGTCGATTCGTCGCGTGATCCAGACCTTCTCGTGCGACTGCACATGATCCAGGAAGCGCTCGAGGGCAGCGGCACGGGCGGGGCGGCCGACAATGCGGCAGTGCAACCCGACCGACAGCATCTTCGGCGATCCGGCCGCTCCCTCCGCATACAGCACGTCGAAGGCGTCGCGTAGGTGCGCAAAGAACTGATCGCCGCTGGGAAATCCTGCGGGAGAGGCAAACCGCATGTCGTTGGTGTCAAGGGTGTAGGGAACCACCAGGTGCTTCGCCGACTCTGTTCCACGGGGCACGTCCACCCAGTACGGCAGATCGTCGGCGTACGAATCGGAGTCGTAGACGAAGCCGCCGTGCTCGACCACCAGTTCACGGGTGTTCGGTGAATCGCGTCCGGTGTACCAACCGAGAGGCGCCGAACCCGTCAGATCTCGCAGAATCTCGACTGCCTCGGCCATGTCGGCGCGTTCACGCTCGATGTCCACGGATTGGTAAGACTTCCAACGTAATCCGTGACACGCGATCTCGTGACCCAACTCCTGAAAAGCACTGACTGCTTCGGGGTTACGCTGCATTGCCCGCGCCACCGCAAAGACTGTGAGAGGCAGGTTTCGCCGCTCGAAGGTCCGCAGGACACGCCACAACCCGGCCCGAGAGCCGTATTCGTACAGCGATTCTATGCTCATGTGTCGATTCGGAAATGCTTCCGCCGGAGTCATTTCCGACAGAAAAGTCTCCGAAGCCGCGTCCCCGTCGAGGACGTTGTTCTCGGCTCCCTCTTCGTAGTTGAGTACGAACTGAACCGCTATCCGCGCGTCGCCGGGCCAGTGCGGATGCGGCGGATGAGGGCCGTACCCCACCATGTCCCGGGGATAGTCGTCGCGCGGATAGTCGCTCATGCCAACAACTTTACCGTCAGCGCCCGGAGATCACAGCGCGAGCAGCGTCGGTGAGTACGCCGAAGACTCTCAGCCGCGCCAGGCCACCGTCCGGGAAGATGTCCAGACGGACATCGGTGACCGGAACTTCGGAATCGATCGGAAAGCGATGGCGCGTGTCCGGACGCAGCGTCGTACGCGGCAACAGTTCGATCCACTCCCCTTCCGGAGTTCGGCCGGTCAGAGCGCCCTCACCTGGACTGTTTCCGAGGAAGTACGAGGTGTCGATCTCGGCGAAACTCAACACGCCTTCACCCGCGAGTTGTACTTGCACCCAGTCGTTTCCGTCGTCGCGGCGTCTGGCCGTCTCCCACCCGTCACCCATCGAAGCAGCGCGTCCGGGAAACAGAATGTTCTGCGGCGAGCTGTAGAACATATTGGAGCAATCGGTTACGCGGCCACCGTTTTCGAGTGCTGCGAGGTCCAACGGCCCGGCATCGAGGAAACGCGGGTCTGGTCGCGCTTCACCGTGAACACGGAACCTGGCAACACCGCCGTCCGGGTAGATGGTCAGCTTGACGTGTGTCCACCGCTCCTCCGAAAACACCGAGAACGGATTCTCGGAGTCGCCGTGCACGGTCGAGCGCTCGACGATGGTTGTCCACTCGTCGGAACCGGCCAGGTCGAGTGGATCCGGATACCCGTCCACGGAGATTGCTTCCACCGAGATCTCGGGCGGGTAATTGCCCTTGAACCAGGCCGTGTCGACGACGACACCTCGCACCACTCCGGGAACACCGAGGCGCACGATCGCCTCGTCGTGACCTGCCACCCGGCGACGACGCGTCTCCCAACCGTCGTACACCTGCCCCTTGTGACCGAACGTCGCCGGTTGGTATCCCGCTTTACCCGGTCGGATCAGGGCCTCACGCTCGGCGAATGCCTCGTCGTTCGCCCAGATGACGGCTCCGCCGAGGGTGCGCAGTGCCAGGTCGGGCAGCAAGGTGAATTCGGTGGTGCTCATCGGTCAGTGTTCTCCTGTGATCGGTGTGGTGCGTCCTACCAGATGGCGGAGTACGTCGGTGTCGGCGCTCGGCGCGAGCCGGAGAACCTCGGATTCCGGATAGGCCCCCGCGTCGAGCCCGCGCAGAACAACCGCCGCCAGAGCCTGTGCGGTTGCGGGTTCGTCCATCACATCGCCACCTTGGCGCCCCAGGTACGACTGGATGCGCGGGGCGGCGGCACCAAGCGCGTTGCGGTAGAAACCGAAGGTGGCGAGCCAGCGGGTGACCAGGTGCCCGGGGTGCATGTCCCACCCCTGGTAGTAACCGCGTTCCAGGGATCGTGTGACGAGCCCATGGTGCCGAGTGATCGCGTCGCGGATTGCCGTGGCACTCCCGACTGGCACGACCTGAGTGGACCCGTCGCACACCCACACGCCGGTCTGCGCGGCAGCAGCCAACATGACAGCCTTTGCGTGATCTGCCACCGGGTGTTCGAGCGACTGATGACGCGATGCAATTCCGCACGCCGCGCTGTAATCGTAAGTGCCGTAATGCAAACCGGTCAGACGACCGGCACCGCGATGGATGGCCGGAGCAACAGCCACCGTTCCGTCGGCAGCAATGACTGCCTGCGGGCTCTCGATCTGCAACTCGAACCGAAGCGAACCCGGCTCGAGTCCGTGAGCCTTCTCCAGTTCTTCACAGAGCAACACCGTCGCCGTGACCTGCTCCACCGCGCGCAGTTTGGGGACGGTGAAGACAAATCCGTCCGGCACTCCGCCGGCCGCGTCGAGCACCAACTCGAGCGTCCTGATCGAGCGCCGACGTTCACTGGCCGGCAGCCCCTTGAACCTGATGCCACCCCAGTTCGGCCCGGCAGGATCAGCGCTGAGCGCCGCGAGTGTCCGCCCGGCCGACGTCGCTGCAGCGTCTTCTTCCTCGTCGCTGCGGCGTCCGTATCCGTCCTCGAAATCTATTCGAAAGTCTTGGACCGGCTTGCGGCCGAGTTGAACTCGCACATCGGCGAGTGCGTTCTCGGTGTCGAGTTCGGCGAACACATGCGCGTGAGAATCGAGAAGCGCAATCGCCTGCTCACCCCAGAGACGAGGGGTGTCGACAGTTGCGTCTGCGGCACTGACGTAAATCGTGTGCACTGGCTGGATCTCGTCACGGTTTCCCGGGTACTGCGCCGCGAGCCGCTCGTCCACCGGGTCCAGAAGTTCGTCCAGACGATCATGGACGGCGGCGGAGAGTCGGGATTCTGTCATCGGACGATCTTCTCAGAACCTCCGCGAACCCGCAGGTTCTCACGCCGCCGTCGTAGTCCGGGTCAGCGACCCCCGACGAAGGGGACGTTGACGAAGCTCGGCCGGTCTGCAGCCAACTCGATGTGCTGCGGCTTTAGTTGACTGTCGGCGAGCATCGGCCCGAGGGCCAGGTAACGCGGCACGCTGGCAGCGTAGACGTCGACGCGGAGTCGGTGCCCCGTTTGCAGCACTGCGTCCGTCGGGAGCATGTTGATGTCGACGGTGGTGACCTCTCCGGGAACGACCGGCTGACGCGTGTCGATCGTCAGGTAGTGGTGCGGTTCACTGTAGTCACCGTTGGCCGAGCGGGTGCTTTTGGAATCGTCGACCGCCCGGAGCGACGCAGTCAGAGCGCCGTTCGTGATCGGCGTCGAGGTTCCGTCCGGCGCTACGTCGTTGACCGTCGCTGCCCAGAATCCGTCCGTCGCGTCCAGGACTGTCTCGAGATGGACGTTGATCGGGCCCGAGAGTGTGGTCGGCTCGGTCACTGCCTCACCGGTGAACGTCAGACCCTCCGCTTCCTGGAATCGGGAATCCTTGGAACACGACGCACCGAGCACCACGGAAATACCGGCAGTGCCCTGAGTTCCGTCACCGGAGCAGAAGCCTCGCAGTCCGGGTGCAACTGTCAATCGCGCTGCGGCACTGGCCGGGTCGTCGGTCAGGGAACCGTCGTACGCCGCGTGGGCGGCAGTACCGCTGGGCGCTGAGTTCAGATACATACGTTCGTAGCTCACACCCGCTCGCGGGAACTGGTCGTCCGTGATCCATCCGCCACCTTGCTGGAACATCGTCACTGGACCGTATCGATCGATTCCGTTGTCGATGCCCTTGAGCCACTTGTCGAACCACGCACGTTCGAGCACGTCGAGGCGCGGCGGCGCACCGTCCTTGCCGAACCCACCACCGGGAGTGACGTGATAGCCGTTCCCCATGATCAACTGCTTCTGTCCGAGCGGCAGATCTATTCCGTTGTAGATCCGCGGCTCACTGTTGGCGAAGATGTCGTGCCAACCGCCGTAGACCATCGTCGCAGCGGTGATGCTACTGACGTCTGCGGATCGGTCCTGATAGAACTGACCGTCTTGCGCGACTTGCAGAGTCGACGGTGACACGTCCTCGATTCTCTGAGCCGTCATCCCTTGCACCAGTTCGGGAATCAGCGTTCCCGGATCCTCGAGGCGGCTCGCCAACCACAGGGGATCGAAGTTTCCTTGCAGAATGTCCTGAATGTTCGGTACGAGTTTGAGCCCGTTGACCGCGGTCAACCACAACGGCATGAACCCGACGCCGAGGCCGCCACCGGTTCCGACGATGTCGCGCAGCAGATCGTTGCCCGGTTCGACCGGGAAGATCGCCTTCAGTGCAGGTGGATTGTTGCTCGCCGCCTGCACCGAGTTGATCGCGGAGTACGAGATGCCCGCCATCCCTACTTTCCCGTCGGACCACCCTTGCTTGCTCATCCAGTCGATGACCTCGACCGAATCCTGTTGCTCGCGCTTGCCGAGCACGTCCCAATTACCTTGGGAGAAACCGGTTCCACGTGCGTCGACCACAACCTGTGTATATCCGTTCCGGACCAGATCACGGTTGACGCCAAGGACCCTGGCACCTCCGCCGGCGATGACACCCGTCAACTCCGACACTCCGTCGAACGGCGCCGCAAGGTCGAGCGAGTTCGCCACGTCCATCAACGTCTCACCGACCTGCGGGATCGACAGAGCTGAATCCACCAGCGTGTCCAGCAGTTTCGTGTACGGCGTGATGTTGAGGACCGAAGGCGCCTTCGATTCCACGGCCCGCCCGGATGCATCCGCCGGTCGGTACACATTCGCTTGCAGAACTGTGCCGTCACTCATCGTGATGGGCACGTCCCATTCGATGGAGACCCCCGGATACTGCGGCGTCGCCTCCGTTGCCGCGAGCCAGGCCTGCCCGTCCGACCCTCCCGTCGGATCCGCAGAAGCGACGGCGCTCGGCACCGTCAATCCCACGACGCACAGCCCCACCGCAATCGTTGTCGACCTTCGACATAGAAGTCGTGTCTTCACGAAAACCCCAATTTTCTGTTGTGATGACCCAGCCCTGCCCCCACGACAGTGACCGGTGTCACTAACTTACCGGATAGTAACTTCCGCCCCATATGCCGTCAATAGGTCTGAATGCCGACCGGGCGGCTAGCTTTGAAGATGTGTCACGATCACCCCTTCCCGTCCGCGACGGCCTGAACCCCAGTCGCATCCGTCAGCCCGACGACGGCATGTGGGCGACGACGCTCGACTACCTGCTCGAACGGTTTCCTCAGGATGCCGTCCGCCTGCGGGAGAAAGTCGCTGCCAGGGAAGTCGTCGACGAGAAAGGCGTCGGAATCACCGAGACGAGCGCTTTCGCTCCCCGGCGGTTCGTCTACCTCTACCGCGACCCTCCCGTCGAGCCGCGGGTGCCATTCGAGATCGACATCCTCTATCGGGACGAGAACATCCTCGTCGTGGACAAGCCGCACTTTCTCGCGAGCACCCCGCGCGGGCGATACATCGCCGAATCGGCGTTGGTCCGCTTGCGTCGGGACCTCGATCTGCCGGAGCTGAGTCCAGCTCATCGCCTCGATCGCGTCACAGCGGGACTGCTGCTGTTCACCGTGCATCAGGCGGCCCGGCGCGGCTACCAGACCATGTTCGCCGAGCGCAGCGTCGCCAAGGAGTACGAAGCCATCGCGCGTTACGACGCTCAGGTGAGCACCCCCGTAGTCGTGCGCAGTCGCATCGTGAAAGAACGAGGGGTACTCAAGGCCGAGGAGATCGAGGGCGAGCCCAACAGCAAGTCGCGGATCGAACTGATCGAGACGCGGGACGGATTCGCGCGGTACCGGTTGATCCCCCACACCGGCAAGACCCATCAACTTCGCCTGCACATGAGCGCTGTCGGGCTCCCAATTCACGGCGACAACTTCTATCCCGACTTCTACGACGTTGCCGCAGAAGATTATTCGAATCCGCTACGCCTGCTGTCGAAGGTTCTCGAGTTCGAGGATCCGATGACCGGCCGGCTGCGACGGTTCGAAAGTCGGCGAACCCTGCCCTGGCCGGACGAATCAGGCGGTGGCGACTCGCCGTAGGGACCCCGGACCCTTCCACTGCGCCGCCGATACCGGGAGGATGGAAGCGCAGACCGCACCGCAAGAGGAGACCAGATGAGCAAGACCGCTGACGTACCCGAAGCCGTACGGGAGATCGAGCGCAAGTACGAGGCGCCGGCCGAGCAGGAAGTCCCCGCCTTGGGTGGACTTCCCGGTGTTGTCGGTGAGCCGGTTCACGACTCGATACAGCTCTCTGCCACCTACTTCGACACCGCCGACTACCGGTTGCTCGCCGAGAAGATCACGCTGCGCAAACGCGAGGGCGGCGATGATGCGGGGTGGCACATGAAACTTCCCGCAGGCCAGGACACTCGAACCGAGATCCGGCTTCCGCCGGACGAGAGCACCGACGTCCCCTCGCCGCTGTCGAGTCTGATCCGGGCGATCATTCGCGGTCACGACCTGGTTCCGGTCGCCCTGATCATCACCGACCGGGAGCGCACCCGACTCAACGGCGAAAACGGTGTTCTGCTCGCCGAAGTGGTCTCCGACACCGTCATCGCCTGCAAGGCAGACGGTTCCGGTGAGTCGACGTGGCAGGAAGTCGAGGTCGAACAAAGCGCAGGCGGACAAGATCTGGCCGACGCAATCGAGACGGTTCTACTGGACGCCGGGCTGGAGCGTTCTGCAAGTCCGTCCAAACTCAAACGAGCACTGGGCACTTCGGTGACCCCGTACGCCGGTCACGAGATCACCACAGGCAAGGCGTCGAATCCGCGGATTCTGTTGCGCAATTACCTCATCGAACAACTGCGCGCACTGGTCGCAGCGGATCTGGGGACGCGTCGGGCCGACGACGAAGCCGTTCACGATTTCCGGGTCGCAGCACGTCGCATCCGAAGCGCTCTCCAGTCGTACGCCGGCCACTCCCCCAAGACCGACGATCTCATCGCGGATCTGCGATGGATCGGCGGAAAGTTCGGCGACGCCCGCGACGTCGAGGTCCAGTGGGAGCGTCTTGTGGAACGCCTCGGCGAAATCGACGAGATGCCCGAACGAGAAGCTGTGCGAGCTCGAATCGACGAGTACTTCTCGGCACGCGGTGAAACCGCACAGGAAACAGCCCTCGAAGCGCTCGATTCCGAGCGATACACCACGCTGCTCGATCGTCTCGACGAGTACGTCGGCGACCTCGAGTTCGACACCGTCGCGCACCGCGTGGGAAAGAAGGCGTCGGCACGAGAATTGGCTCGTACCCTGCGCCACCTGGCACACAAGGTGGGTAAGCGAGTCGATCACGTCTTCGACGCCGATACCCGCACCGATCGTGACGAGCGAATGCACCGCGCCCGCAAGGGAGCCAAGCGGATGAAGTACGCGATCGAGGTCATGGAACCCGTGTCGAAGACTCGAGCCAAGCGCGCCTTGAAGCACTTCAGCCACTTCCAGGACGTTCTCGGCGAGCATCAGGATTCCGTTGTCGCCCAACATCATCTGCTCGAAATTGCTGCGGAGCAGGAACACACTTCATTGACCAGCTTCGGGTTGGGTATGGCCTATCGGCGGGAATTGGAAATCGCCGACGGGCAATCAACCCTGCTACGCAAGACGTGGAAGGAAGCCGTGAAGTCAGCATCGTCACTCTGGTGACTTCGCTGTAACCAGTCGACCGATCTCGATCATTTCAGAGGGAGTAGACATGAACACACTTGCAGGACACCAGGATGTCGTCGCCGGTATCGACGGATCCGAGGCCTCGACGGCGGCGGCCCGGTGGGCGGCTTCGGTCGCGAACGCGGTGAACTCACGACTGATTCTGGCGCACGCCCTGCCACAGGAGGGCCCGATCTACAGTCCCGCTGCAGTGATGTTGCAGTCGCAGTTCCTCAGCCAAATCCGCGAAGACGGCGAGGCGATCGTCGAGGCTGCCGCCGCGGTGATTTCGGCTGAATTCCCGGAACTGACCATCGAATCCGAGATCGCTCCGGGGCCGGCGTCGACGCACATCCTCGAATCCTCGGGTACGGCACGCCTGATCGTGATGGGTTCGACCGGATCGGGCGCATTGCGATCGAGGCTGCTCGGATCGACCGCACTGAAGGTGGCAAATCACGCCACCTGTCCGGTCACCGTCTGGCGTGGTTCGGCGCAGAATCCCGGTCCGGATCAGCGTCCCGTGATCGTCGGAGTCGACGGAAGTGCGTTGAGCAAGAAGGCCGTCGAGTACGCGTTTCGTTATGCCGATCAGTTCGACGCGCCGCTCATTGCGGTCCACACCTGGCAGGGTTCGTCTACCTTCCGCGAAGGCGGAGCGGGGATCCTGATCGACTGGGAGGCCGTCGAGCAGGAAGAATCGGCGCTACTGGCAGAGAATCTCGCGGGCATGGCCGATCAATACCCGGACGTGCCCGTCACCCGTATCAGTGAACCCGGTGCCGCTGCCCCGGTCATGCTCAAATACGCCGACGACGCGCAGTTGATAGTTGTCGGAAGCCATGGCCGCAGTGCGATGGCCGGCGCCGTCATGGGCTCGACCAGCCAGAATCTCCTGCACCATGCGCCAGGGCCGGTCATGATCTGTCGCGCCTGATCTTCACCGTGCGCGGTTGAGGAGTCCAGGGGGTCCTCAACCGCGCACGGGGTCAGCCGAGGCCCGTGCCCACCAGCTGACCTACTCCGTACGTCACAGCCATCGCGAGCGCGCCGCCGATCACCACGCGCAGCACCGCTCTGGTCTTGCGCGCTCCGCCGAGCGTCGCGCTGATCGTTCCGGTCAATGCGAGTGCGATCAGCACCGCGAAAAATGCGATGGGTACGCGGATGCCCGTCGGCGGCAACAGAATTGCGACCAACGGGATCGCCGCGCCGATCGTGAACGAGATTGCCGACGAAATCGCTGCATGCCACGGATTGGTGAGATCGTCTGGATCGATACCCAATTCGACTTCTACGTGCGCCGCGAAGGCATCGTGCTCGGTCAATTCCTCGGCGACGCGGCGGGCCGTCTCCGGACTCAATCCCTTGTTCTCGTAGATCTCCGTCAGTTCCTGAAGTTCAGCCTCCGGGGTCTCGAGAAGTTCCTTCTTCTCCTTCTGCAGGAGTGCGCGTTCGGTATCCCGCTGAGCGCTGACCGAGACGTACTCGCCCAACGCCATCGATACAGCGCCGGCAACCAGACCTGCAAAGCCGGCCGTGAAGATCGCGGAGCGCTCGGTTGTCGCTGCCGCAACACCGACCACGAGGCCTGCGGTCGAGACGATTCCGTCGTTTGCGCCCAGAACACCGGCACGCAGCCAGTTCAGGCGATTGTTCAAACTCGGTGCGTGAGGTTCCGATTCTCCACCGGGCGCCCCGTCGGTCAACTGCACACTGTCTCCGGACATGGACCCAGATTAGGGCGATCAGTCCGGTTGCGATAGCAATCTGAGCCTGTCCTTCGCGTACTGATATATTCCGACCAGTACACCAACCAAGCATTTGTTAGGTTGAAGATCGGCAGACACTTGGAGGCATTGTGAGCGCAGCACGCACCGCTTTTGTCAGCGGCGGAACCGGCGGAATCGGGTCGGCGATCGCCTTGACTCTCGCCGAACGCGGACACGACGTCGCCTTCACGTACCGAAACAACAAGGACGCCGCCGAGCAACTGAGCGAGCAGATTCGAACCCATGGCGTGCGCTCCCACTCGTACTCTCTCGACTTGACCGACGAGTTGTCGATCAGCGCCGCCGTCAACGATGCGGTCCGTGATCTGGGCGCATTGACGACGCTGGTCCACGCTGCTGGACCGCACGTCCCGATGACCCACCTCTCACGCGTGACACCCGCGTTCTTCACCGAACAACTGAACCAGGAAGCAGCGGCGTTCTTCACACTCGTCCACACTGCCCTGCCTGCGCTGCGTGTATCCTCGGGTTCGGTGGTAGCGGTGACAACCGCGGCAACGGATCGCTTTCCCGTGCGCGACGGACTCTCCGCAGGCACCAAAGGGGCTGTCGAACAACTTGTTCGCGGATTCGCCGCAGAGGAAGGACGCTACGGCGTCCGGTTCAACGCTGTAGGACCAGGCATGTTGACGGACGGAATGGCGGAGCGACTGATCAGCTCTGCCGAACTCGACCAGAGCGCACTCGACGTGACAATGAGCCGAATCCCGTTGAAGCGCTTCGGATCAGCTACCGACATCGCCGAAGCAGTATGTTTCCTCGCAAGCGATGCCGCCGGATTCATCAGCGGCCAGAAGCTCAACGTCGACGGCGGCTACACCGTGTGAGTGCTATCCACCCAACTTGCGGAAGACCAGTCGCACGGCAAGTTCGAGGTGCGCCATCACCTCGTCCGTCGTCATGCGGCCGGCAACCCACGAGACGAGACTCGACATCCAGACGTCGTCGATCACCTTCACCGCGTCCATCTGCTGTTGCGAGACTTCCTCGACGCCGATCGCCTTCGCGAACATCTCGGTCACGACCCCACCGAGTGCGTTGAGTTCCGGAGTCGCCGACGCGTCCGCGAACATGTACGCCCGAACCAACGCTTCGTAACGGAGGTGATCGGTCTCGAGGACCTCCGTATTCTTGCGCAGCACAAACAGAATCCGGTCCGACGGAGTCTCGCCTGGGATTACAAAGTCTTGGAATCTGTCACGCAAACCCTCGAACATCCACAACAATGCGACGACAAGCATGTGGTTCTTGGACGGGAAATATCGGTAAACAGTGCCGATCGCGACGCCGGCGCGATCGGCCACCGATCGCATCTGCACCGCGTCGTAGCCGCCTTCGGAGGCGGATTCCATTGCGGCGTCGACAATCCGGCGAAAACGCGCTCGCTGCGACGGCGTCGTTCGACGCCCGGTCACCGAGCTACGTTCGACCACCGACTGGTCTGCCTTGTCGCCACCTGCCATGTCCACAACCCTTATTAGACGTCTTTTTGCCGATCCCCAATGTAGTCGCCCACCGCAATTGGCGGGTGCATGACTGCCCACTTCCAAGTTGCCGGGCAGCGGGACTGACCGAGATCAGGACGCGCGCCGCGGCCGATCAGATCGGCCGCGTCTACGTGGATCTTCCGACCAGTCGCGAGAGGGTGCGCGTCGGCCCGGAGCTTGAGTCCGGCGCCTGTCGGGTTGCGGTGCCCGTCGCTCCGGTCGGCGTTGACCAGTAGGGGCAGTCTGGGCGCGGCGAGCAGGCGGCCTACGTCGATCAGTCTGTGGTTTCTTGGCAATGCCGAACCGAGGCTTGCCGAAGACCAGCGGAATCCAGCCGCGACCGCTGCTCTCGGCCGAGGCGACTGCCTCGGGTTCACGGAACGCTGCGTGCGCGATGAGCCCGAACATCAGCAAAGTGGTGATCATCGACGTTCCGCCCGCTGAGATGAGCGGTAGTTGCAGACCGGTCACCGGAATCAGGCCAACCACGTAGGCGATGTTGATGAACGCCTGTACGACGATCAACGTCGTTGCCGTCGCTGTCATTACCTTGAGGAACGGATCAGTGGACCGTTTCGCGATCCGCAGCCCGACGATCAGAACCGCGGCAAAGAGAGCGACGACGATCAGCGCGCCGACCAGACCCAGTTCTTCACCGATCACGGCAAAAATGAAGTCGTTGTGTGCCTGCGGGAGGTAGCTCCATTTGGCGTCGGACTGACCAAGACCGCGACCGAAAATGCCGCCGTTGGCCAATGCGTACTTGGCCTGAGTGCTCTGGAAGTTCAACCCCTGCGGGTCGAGGTCTGGATTCAGGAATGCCTTGATGCGATCCGATCGGTAACCAGCAGTAAGCCCGAGCACGAGAAACGCGACGGCAGAACCGAGTGTGAGGCTGATGAACGTCTTCATCCGGAACAGTCCGAACCACAGCACCGACATGAAGATGATGCCGATCGTGATGGTGGTTCCGAGGTCCTTCTCCAACACCACCAGGACCAGAACGAGCAGCGTCGTACCGCCGATCACCGGCAGTGCACGGTTGACATCCATCCGCGCGTTCATGAACGACGCAACTGTCGCCGCGGACCAGATCGCCAAAGCAAGTTTGGCCAGCTCCGACGGCTGAAAGGAAATACCCGCGATCACGAACCAGCTGCGAGCACCCATCTGTTCCGAGCCGATACCTGGAATCAGGACCAGGACAAGCAGAACAAGACACAGGATCAGCAGCCATGGTGAGGCTCTACGCATCGTTTCGGTCGGCAACCGCACGACCGCCACGAACATGACCAAACCGATCGCTGCGAACATGCACTGCGGCCAGAAGCGGGCGTAGGACGTCCCGGACAGAACATAGGACTCGACGCCTGAAGACGACAGCACCATCAGCAGTCCGAACGCGACGATCAGGACGACCAGACCGACGATCATATGGAAATCGAACAGTGGCCGATTCGTCCACAACGCCGTTCGAGCGCGGAAGGGTGTCGATGTGCGGTCACGTTTGTCCGACGATCCACGGGGTGAGTTAACTGGCTCTCCACTCCCGCGACCGTTGGGCTTGTCTTCACTGCGACCGGTCACCACACAAGTATCGTCCCACGACTCCTAACCCATGGGTAACACAAGTCCCACGAGTCACACGGGCTCGGCCTCCCGGGGGCACTGTTGACCCACGAAATACCAGGTCACGCCCTGCGCCGACGGCTGTCTGCCACCTCTCCCGCCAACGACAGCGTCAACATGACGACGCAGACAGCCAGCGCGAACCCGAACGCACGTCCGTATCCCTCGGTCGACGACCCGAGCACACCGAGATACAACCCCGATACCGCGGCCAGAGAGATGGTCGCCGACAAGCGCTGCGACAGTTGAAGGAAGCCCGCTGCAACTCCGTTCGCGCCCGCCGGGGCATATTCGAGAGTCAGCACCCGATTGGGCGCGTCGACGAAGCCGCTGGCAACTCCCGACAACACCGCCAGGACCACCAGCACCGGGATCAGATATTCCCGAGGAATCAGATTGACCGCCACGATGTAGCCGAGGATGACAAGGATCTCGCCGACTATCGCGAAAACGACCGCACTTCGGCCGAACCTGGCAACCAGCCGCCATCCGAAGGCCGACGTCATTGCCATGGCGAGTGAGCTACCGGTCATGATCAACGCCGCACTCAGCGGGGCGAAGCCCAAACCTTCGATCAGATAGAGGCTGAGCACTCCGTTGACGGCGAGGATGGATCCGAACCAGAAGAGTGCAACGGTTGTACCCAGTCGGAACCACCGGTTCGGGTCACGATGGGCCACAACAGGAGCCCGGTCGTAGTCGCCAGCAGACACAACCCCACCGGATCGATCGACGCGCCCGATCGGGTGGTTCGATCACGGCGCAGAAAGCGAAACGCCAGAATCAGTGTGATCAGAGCAAACGGCACGTTGAGAACGAGAAGCAACCGTCATCCGAAGTCGGCGTCGACATATTTCAGCAGTACGCCACCGAGGATCGGTCCGGAAACGCCGGCCAGACCACCCGCGGTGCTGTACGCGCCCGGCGACGTCACCGAGTCGGCCCGCCGGCACCAGTGCCAAGCTTAAAGTCAGCGAATAGCTCGCAAGAATCCACTGCACCTCGGAGGTCGACGCGCCCAGCGACGCGCGGATCGACGGAACCCCGATTCCGAGCACCGCCGAATCGAGAAGAGTGGTGAGCCCGCGGCTACGCAGACGGTGATCTCCCAGCGGACGTCCGACTCGAGCTTGGTGGATTCGGCCGCCGCTGTGACCGTGTGGGACAGGACCCGCTACCCCGCAGCTTCAGACGCGGCCCGACGCGTGAGCGGCGGTCGCAACCCCAAGTGCTCTCGCAGCGTCGATGTGGAGTACTCGGTGCGGTACGCCCCACGCTCCTGTAGCTCCGGGATCAACCAGTCGACGATTTCGTCGAGCCCGGTCGGCACCAGGTACGGCGAGATGTTGAAGCCGTCCGAAGCTCCGTTGCGCACCCAATGGACCAACTGATCGGCGACCTGCCCCGGAGTGCCCGCAAAACCCGAGCGCTGCGAGGTCTCGATGGCGACCTGACGTAGGGACAGATTCTTTGCCTCGGCCAGAGCCCGCCATTCACGCGCAATCGCAATGGGGTCGTTGCCGTCTCGCGCGGAACCGCGCGTCTCGGAAACCGGGCGGGCAACCGGATCTTCCTCTGGAAGTGGATCGTCCGGGTCTCGGTCGGAAAGGTCCTTCCCCCACACCAATCCGACGAGGGACAGTGCAGTTTGGCCGGTGAACTGACCTTCAAGGACCCACCGTGTCTTCTCCTCGACTTCGGACTCGCTCTCCGCCAACACGATCTGCGTGCTGGGCAAGATCTTGACGTCGTCCTCCGGCCGCCCGACTCTACGCAAACGAGCCCGAATGTCGTCGGCGAAGTCGAGTGCGCCGTCGAAATGCGTCCCGTGCCGCGAGAAGATGACGTCGGCGTGCGTCGCCGCGAAATCGCGTCCAGACGGCGAATCGCCGGCTTGAAAGATGACCGGATGTCCCTGTCTACTGCGGGGAAGCGTCGGCGTCACGGAGATATCGAACTGCGAAGTCTGACGTCGTACGTCGCTCACGGCTCCCGGGGTCGACCAGTTCTCGGACGTGCGAGAACCCGAGATCGCGTCGTCGGCCCACGAATCCCACAGTGCCCGCGCGGTTTCGATGAACTGCCCGGCACGCTCGTAACGTAGGGAGTGATCGAGGAAACCCCCGCGACGGAAGTTTTCTCCTGTCCACGCGTTGTCGGTGGTCACCGCGTTCCAGCCGGCCCGTCCGTCGGAAAGTAGGTCGAGGCCGGAGAGTCGACGTGCGAGGTCGGCCGGTTCGTTGTACGTGGTGTTCTGTGTCGCGACCAAACCGATCTTGTCGGTGATACCGGCGAGGGCGGCCAACTGCGCAATGGCGTCGGGGCGGCCGGCGATATCCAGATCGAGAATCTTGCCGTTCTGCTCGCGAAGGCGAAGGCCCTCACCGAGGAAGAAGGCGTCGAACAGGCCTCGCTCGGCGGTGAGTACCAACCGCCGAAACGTCTCGAAGTCGATCTGGGATCCGCTCGAGGAATCGGACCAGATGGTGGTGTGGTTGACCCCTTGGAAGAAGACGCCGAAGTGAACGTGAGCGTCGGGTCGAGGTACGGCGGAGCGTGATGCAGTCATGGCCGAAATATCCTTAGCGCGAAGTCAAGTCAGGAGGAGTGGGCGAATCGATTTGCGGGCCGCTGCAGACCGAGGTTGCCCCTCAAGGTCGATCCCGGAACCGGGCGTCGCGTCAACCCGGCCTTGGACAGCGCCGGAAGCACGAATTTGGCCAGCACCGGAAGGTCCTCGTCGATCACGAGAGGGTGGAAATGAACACCGTCGAGGCGCCCGGCCAACTCCTTCAGAACTACGGCCGCTTCCCCCGGATCTGCATCCAGGAGCAGTCGGCCAGTGTCGACGGCATTCCCGTACGAGTTCAGCTCGGTCAGCCGCTGCGCCGCAGACAGATTCAGCGTATCGAAAGCCACATCGACCTCGGCGACCACCAATGACGCGCCCTCATCGCGCGCCTTGGCGGCCGACTGTGCAATAGTTTCCGCCGAATCACCGGACACAAGAACAACATCCGACTGGCGTGGATCGATCTCGCCGTAGCGGCCGAACACCACCAACTGGCCTTGAGGCGGCCGCGGAACGATTGCGGGCCCCTTCACCGAGAACGTCTCACCCTCGAAATTGACGTAATGCAGACGATCACGCTCGAGGAAACGCCCACTGAGATAGTCACGGACAACAGCGTCGTCCTCCCATGAATCCCAGAGATCGGTCACAACGGTGACCGAATCCCGCTGCTCCTGCTGACGCGCCGACTCCGTCGTTACCGGAGCCCTCCCCCACGCCCTCGCCGCGGCATCGTCTTCGACCGGAACAGCAAGCCAGCCGCCACGCCCACGCGAGGAGTAGTCCAATGTCGCCAATTGCGAAGAGGTGTGGAACGGTTCGGCGTACGTGGTCCCGACGACGGGGACCAGTCCGATCGTGCTGGTCGTCGCCGCCACGTATGACGCCCTGGAGACGGCGTCGACGCGGCCGACAATGTCACCACTCGGAGGGAGGATGGAATCGTCGAACGTCGCGAAGGTGAAGCCCGCATTCTCGGCAGCCGCGACGCGATCGCGCACAGCCTTACCCGTGAGCAACTGATCCGGGCGATGTGAGCTTCGGCGCCAGGCAGCGGGGTGAGTGCCCTCGCCGTCCAGTTCGATACCCACGGCAAATACAGTCATGTGTCCTCCATCGGTCCTGGCGGTAGCACCCACACTGCGGTTAGGTAGCGGGTTGCTGCGGCATCATCGAGCCAGGTCTCTCAGCCACTCTGGATGGTGGATGCAATCTATGCGGGCGACGCTGAACAAGTCAAATCGCGCTTGACGAATCATATTGACCTACAACATATTTCAATACAATCACCCTGATCGAAAGGGTTGCGCAAACACTAGCCGACATCGAAACCAAAGAGCCCCGCCCGACTGTCGTCGGACGGGGCTCGTCTGGAGGGCAGCAGTTGATCTACTTCGCGCCCAGCCAAGCCTGGTCGAACAGCATGATTCCCGTGGCTGTGGGAACGACGCCGTGGACGTTCTTCTGCCAAGCCCAGAACGACGTCAGCCCGCCGATAGGCGCCGACGGAACCGTCTCGTTCCACAGCGTCTGAATCTTGCCGATGATCGCCAGAGTCGACGAATTATCCTTGGCTTGTTGTAGATCTGCGATCAGCTGATCCATCGCCGGGTTCGCGTATCCAGCAGTATTCGCCATCGAGGTGCTGTTGGTCGTGGAGAACAATCCGAGATCGAGAATCGACTCGTACATTCCGATGCCCGCGTGCGCGAGGTCGAAATCGTGCTTGACGTAGACGTTCTGCACGATGTCGCCGGCGTTGTTGGCCAAGATCAAGTTCACCTCGAACCCGACGGCCTGCAACAGTGACTGCACGGCGAGGCCGATCGCTTGGTCCTTCGGCTCACTGAGAACGACGTAGTCGAGAGTGCCGTCGTATCCGTCTGCCTTCGCCTGATTCAGAAGCTCCTTGGCCTTTTCGGGGTCGTAGGCAATACCCGGTGTGTCCACATGCCATTGCGACGTCGGACCGAACAACTCCGAGCCCGGCAGTCCCTCACCGTTTTCCACGCGCTGATCGATCAATGTCGTGTCGAGCGCATAGCCGATAGCTTGGCGGACGCGAACATCCGAGCCCGGCCGGCCTTCACGATTGTTGACAATCTCGGCACTCCCGGCGTTGAGCACGTCGATGTAGCCGGGGTAACCAGTGGACTTGGCGGAATTGATCGCCGAAGTAAGGCCACGAATATAGGCGACATCGAGCTGACCACTGTTCAATGATTCGAGATTGGCCTGTGGACCGTTGAGTGCCACCATCCGCAATTTGTCCAGCTTGGGAGCACCGCCGTAGTAGGACTGGTTGGCCTTGAAGATTCGCTCGACGCTCGGCGTGAAGAGATCTTCGGTGAAGGGTCCGGCGCCCACGGCGGTGAACTTGTCGCCTTGCTGCGAACTCGGGGCGACGATCATCCCGTGCCCGAGAGCGAGCATCGACGGAAAGCGCATCCACGGCGTCTTCAGCGTGAAGTCGACCGTCGTGGAACCGCTTGCCTGCGCCGATTCCACCGAAGCCAGCCACAACTCGGCGCCATTGCCCTTGCCCGCGTTGTACCGATCGATGCTCGCGATCACGGCGTCGGCGTCGAGCGCGGAGCCGTCGCTGAACTTAACACCGTCGCGAAGTTTCAACGTCCAGGTGGCTCCGTCGTCAGAGGTCTCGAGCGATTCGGCAAGCTTGGGCTTGAATTCGCCACCAGCAGTGTCGTAGCTCATCAAAACGTCGTAAACAGCTGCGAATGCTTCTCCACCGGAACCGCCGCGCGCGGCAGTCTTGGTCGGGTCGAGAGAGGGAACGAGCACCTGCACGCCGTACGTCATGGTCCCGCCGGCGACCGCATTCCCCGGATCGGGCTGCTCGTTGACCATGCCGGTCACGATGTGTCCCGACGCGGTCGTCGCGTCAGTACCACTGTCGTCATTGCTGCTCGCGCAGCCCACCAACAGGACACCGGCACCGATCAGCGCCACTGCGACACGGCTGACGTTCCCGATGGGCCAAGATCTCGAGTGCGACACGGAGATTCCACCTCACTTCCAGTAGACGCGGCCAGGGATCGGCCGCAACCGGCTAATAGTGAGGTTCTCGACGGAGTGACACGCAGCACGTTCCCGGTGACCGGAATCATTCACGGAGACAAAGAATGCGTACAACTCAGATGATCGAGCCGAGCGGTTTACGGCGACTGACATCCGAACACGAAAAAGCTCCAACCTCATGTTCAAAGAACATCGAAGTTGGAGCTTGTCGATAAGAATTATGGTGGCCAGGGCCGGGATCGAACCGGCGACCTTCCGCTTTTCAGGCGGACGCTCGTACCAACTGAGCTACCTGGCCGGACGGCACCCGAACCGAATGCCTATCGCATTGCGTTGTTCTCAATCAAGTGACTGAGAACAACGCTTTGCGACCCTGACGGGACTCGAACCCGCGACCTCCGCCGTGACAGGGCGGCGCGCTAACCAACTGCGCCACAGGGCCTTGCTTTTTCCTTGCTGTGAAACCGTACTACATCTTCGAGCCGCTCCCAAACCACTGTCCTGGCCTGGCATTTGTGCATCTCAAAGCGTGTCGTGCGGGTCAAACCATACTGCATCGTTTCGCTTTCGCAAAACGTACCCCCTACGGGATTCGAACCCGCGCTACCGCCTTGAAAGGGCGGCGTCCTAGGCCGCTAGACGAAGGGGGCCCGCCGGATCTCTCCGAACTAGTACCCCAACGGCGTTCCGTTGGGAGCTTGGATAGCTTATGGCACGGCATTCGGAAATCACAAATCGCCTGTTCACGGACAGAAAAGTGCACTATTCAGTGTCAGGGAACTCCACTTGGGGCCACCCGTCACGATGGAACGTCTCCAACCACTGCGGCGTAGCCATGGCTTCGAGGACTACTTCGAGAGACTCCTCGAACCACTCGCCCAGATCCCCGCTGGAGGCAATCAGGTCTGCCATGTACCGCTGACCCGCAAGGCTCGCCGCCAGTACGCGTGTGAATTTGACCGGGTCGGCATCTTCTCGCAGCAATCCGTCGTCCTTGGCACGCACCGCCAACTCGTAGGCGGACTTACCCCAGACCTGCCCGCCACCCGATTGCACATCCTTGTAGAACTCGGGCTCGATGATCAGGCGGAATTCCGCCTGCACGATCACCTCGGCACGAAAGACTTCTGCAATGTCGAGCACGAGTCCGTGCAATGCAACGAATGGATCGAGGTCTGTCCTCTTGGCCCAACGATCAGTGATTTCAGTGAAGGTTTCGATGGCCGAGGTCAGAACTGCTCGTGCCAACTCTTCCTTGGACTGGAAATGAAAATACATGGCGCCTTTGGTGGCGCGGGAGCCCTCGAGGATCGTGTTCACCGACGCAGCTGCATAGCCGCGCTTGGCGAATTCGACTGCAGCCGCTTCGACCAGGGCGGCGCGGGTACGCCGCGCACGCTCTTGTTGACGTGCCATTTACGGTGTTGTGCCTCTCGCAGAGTTGTTACGCAGAATCGCCGTGATCGGCGCCTGTCATCCCCCGAAACTTCACAATATCCCCTCCAACACACCCTACGTAAGGACTAGAGCGATACCCGCCAAAAGTACTAGACGCAATCGGCTTTAAGGGGGGCAACAACCGACTTTATGCCCAAAAGACACCAAGTGGTATGGTTTTGGCCGCTCGGGTGCGCCGCAGGGGGTGCGCATCCGAGCTTTTTCGTGCCCGAGATTCCGATAATCCGACCTCACAGACGGAACTGCTTCGCCGACCGATGGACGGCAACCCCAAGCTTTTAAACAACTCGTGCAATTGTTTATTCCCTCTTTTCCATCGAAAGATAGTGCCCCGTGGCGTGGTGGACTTCGGATCAGGTGAGCGTTTCGCGTTGTGATCAACGAGTCATGATGAATGTT
>NZ_JAWLSC010000012.1:152896-248772 GCF_033142465.1 Rhodococcus sp. IEGM 1318 | reverse complement strand
GAGCCGGGCACGGTTCGCGGTCGCCGAGTACATCGAGGTGTTCTACAACCGACAACGTCTGCATTCGACGCTGGGCTGTCGCACCCCCTCGGAAGCCCTCGCCGAGTATCCAAACGCAGCTTCAGCTGCCTGAAACCACCGAGTCGCTGTCCAAGAACCTTGACACACTCCATGTTGCTCACAGCACCCCCTGTGGTGGCGGTATTAGCAATGCGAAAGTTGGTTTCCTGGTTTGAGGTCGCCGCACTCGTCGGTTTGTCCGTCGTCGGGATGGCGAACTGGACTTCCGTGTGGGGATCGCTTCTTTTTGCTGTTCCCCTGGCGGTGGTTGGTTCGGTCTCTGCCTCACTACAGAAGGCCATCCCGCGCCAGGGAAAGCCACAGAGTGGTTCTGCGACAGTTGCGGCGTAGACAGAGTCCGCCCAGGTGAAGGGCCGAACTGTGGAGAACAAGCGTGAAGGGAACCGCATGTGGGGCAACTGTGGGCAAGTATCGACGCGATAAGAACCATCATCATTGTGTGGTGATCGACAGCGATCGGTGTCGTCGTCCCTGCGCCGGGTTCGCGTCATGGCAGTCGTCGAGAACAATGCTCCGAGCAGCCGGATCGAGACAGTGCCAATCGGGGTCCTCATCAATGGCGTTGACAGACGGTTTCGTGGAGATATCAGACCGCTTTCTTCCGTCCAGGCACGTTCATGCAGCTTCCCGTCGGATGTGAGGTGCTGATCCTTGTTGAAGGGGCTTGACGGCTCGCTTGTTGCGATTCGGTTCGGGTTGGTTGGATCGAATGGGCTTGCGTCACTTGAGCTGGGCAAGTTGGTTGAGGACGATTTCTGGTATCGCGGCGGCGGGGATCTGAGTGATGTAGAAGTCGTCCGGGGGAAGTATTGATTCTTCTCCGAGCCAGTAGCTTTCGGGGAGGACACTCCCGCGGGCGGTCTGCTGATGGAGCGTTACACCGTGGGAGTCGCGCATTCCGACGACGAGTCGGTAGTGCGCGGTGATATTGGTGATCGGGGTGTAGGAGTCGAACGCGACCGGTGTCGCTGGTTCGGAGGGGTTTATTGGTCGGTCGTCGAGGAGTATCGCGGAGAAGGGAAGTGCTGCGAAGCCGCGTAGCCAATCCGCGACGTACATCGACGAGTTTTCCGCGTCGTCGGCATCGAGGCTGTCGAGTTCGGAAGAACCCGAATAGTTATGGGTGGCTCGCAGCCACTGCATGGGCGAGGGGATCTGCAGGACCACTGGTCCTGATGCCATCGCGGTCAGTGTTTGTGCAAGATCGATGGCGCTACGGGTGAGGTCCTTGTCTGCGAGCATGGTTCGCAGGGCGTATCCGGTCCTCGTCTTCTGGGACATTGCATCCCGCAGGGTGGGGTTCAGTTCGAGGTGGTGGTCGTAGAAGGGGCTCAGGTCGAAGATGGCCAGGTCGGGTTTGAGTAGACCTTGTGCTTGATTGAAGTAGCGGGCGTAGCTGGTGGGGTCGTCCCAGGGGGCTGGCCGATTACGCAGGAACACTGATTGCGCGTACTTGTGGTGATCGAGTAAAAGTGCCGTGGCGCGGCCCGAGGGTGGTGTGGCGATTGTGGTGAGAAGGCTGGTGGACATGATGGTCTTCCTCGGAGGTTGGTGCGACACCGCGCGGTGATGCTGGCGCCGACATGGTGCAGGGGTCGGCGGTGCATCACCGCGCGGTATCGGCAGGGTCAGGACTTGTGTTGGACTTCCTCGCCACACTTGACTTCGAGTTCACGGACTCGCTTGCTCAGTTCCTCGATCTTGAGTACGCGACGGTCTGGAATCATGATGAGGGGCAGATCCTCGAGCCGTGCGGTCACTCTCTCCGGCTCACTCTTACCCCAGTGAGTGGCAACGAGTTGGTCGTTGTCATCGCCCCAAGAACCGAAGTACAGCAACTCTTGTGGAGGTTCGGGCTTGACGAACTCGGCCACGAATTCCTTGTATGGCTTGCCCCGCTTCAAACGGTCCCGACGCATCCGTGCGCGCAGCGCGATTGTGTCTTCCTCGCGGACGACGAAGGTGTCGGGTTCGTAGACTATGCCGTACAGTTCGCCGGCCACCTTGTCCGAGATTCGTGCGAGCTGCAAATCTGCCATCACAAGCTCGGGATCGCGCTCGAGGATGTCGCCGTATCCGCCGCCGGAGCCTTGGCTGATCATGTACAGCTCGCCTTCTTTGGCGACGTCGAACTGGAGTCCCATGTGGCCGGTCAGATATTTGCCGCCCTCGTAGGGCTGTTCATTCATCACGCGTTCGATGGACAGGTCGAACTGTGACGGATCTTTGCGGATGATGTCGTAGATGTTGATGTTCTTGACCATCGACAACGGATAGGTCGGGCATCCGTAGCCACCGAACATTCCACTGACCGACGAGAATTTCGATCCGGAAGTCACGGTCATGAACCCCCAGCTGGGGGTGCCGCGTGAGGCCACGATCATTTCGTAGCCCATTCCGCCGCGGTACTTGCCGAAGCCCTGATTGTCCTTGACCAGCCGCTTGGAGACCAACTGCAGGAATGGTACCTCCTCTTCCATGACCTCCTGCTCGGCGATATCGGCCATTGCGCAGAACAGGGGAGCGACGCCATCTTCGCCGTCCCGGAAAGCCTTCGCGCCTCCGCCCATTCCGTTCAAGTCCGCACACAGGTTGCCCACTTGCTCGCTGTGCTGGGTGGTTCCGCCCCACAAGAAGTTGTTGATCTGGTTGAACCAGGGGGCGATGACGTTCGAGTACTTGGTGGGTGCGGAGAATTGCAGCTTGGCATACGCGGTTTGCAGGGCCGAGAAACCACGGAACGAAGCCTGCAAGGATTGACCGACGGGCGAATCGTATCCAGCGTCGGCCCAGGTGTGCTCCTCCGAGATGACCTCGATGGGCGAGAGCGCGCCGGTGCTGCGCGGCAGATCCGGCCACCAGTACGACAGAATTGCTTGGGTCATGAACGACTTGGTCGACCCGAGTGGCGAATTGATGGCCCTGTTGAGGATCTCGGGGCCAGTGCCGGTGAGATCGACGATCATCCGGTCGCCTTTGATGGTGATCTTGCAGGCGAACTTGATCAAGATGTTCTCTTTGAGAGTGGAGTCGACGAACTGATTGAACGTGACCGTGCCGTCGGGTAGATCCGAAATGCGGCGCCGCACTTCGGCTTCGACGTTCTCAACCGTGCTCCGGAGGGTGGAGACGAACGCTTCCTCGCCGACCTCGTCGATCAGGCGGTTGACCGTGTCCATTACCCGGCTGACGGCGCCCATCTTGACCTTGATGTCGGCGAGCATCAGCTTGGGGTCACGGGTGGAGTGCTGGAGGAAAGTCAACAGGTCTCGGCGCAGGCGACCGCCTTCGACGATTTTGATCGGCGATGCGCGTAGCCCGTCATCGAAGGGAGTTTCGGATCCCGAGGGCATACCACCCGGCTCGCAAGCACCGTTTTCACCCTCGTGGATGGTGGCCCCCACCCAGGCGATGATCCGGTCGTCCCGCATGACCGGCACCAGCATCGACTGGTCGGTGTTGTGGACCATGCCGAATCGGGAATCATTGTGGAAGAAGCCATCTCCCGGCCGAATTCCTACGGTCGGTTCGTCTTTCCAGTTCTTCATGATGTAGCGAATCGGGTGATGCAGGACCGCGGAGAACGCGATGACGCCGCGGTTGGAAAGGTAGCTGACGTCGCCCTCAGCGGTATAGACGGCGACCGATAGGTCGGCCCACTTTGCGCCCGGCGCCGCGCCCATGCTCTCGCACATCTCGAATGCCTCGTCCAGCGAGCCGGCGAGACGTTTGCGGATTCGATCGGCCTCGATAGGATCCGTATCAGAGGTCATACAGTAGTTTTCGTGCGCTGTGCGTGCCGCGATCTGGTGGTGTCGCATGATCTCGGGATCGGGGCCGAGGAACAGGGTGGTCTCGTCCATGAACTTGTCGACCCACTGCTGCTCCTGTGCGCTGAGCTGTTGAGCGTCGTCGCGGTCCGTGGATGGTCCGCCGCTGCCGTTGTCCAAAATTGTCATGATGTTTGGCTCCTTAGAAAGAACTGGGGTTGATTCGACTGCTCGTCAGTCTTTGAGGAGCCAGACGGCACCTTGAACGGTCGGCTCGAGTCGCCAGCCCGGTTCGACGAGGTAGGTGGTGCTTTCCGTCGTCACGATTGCCGGACCGGCGATAACGTATGCGTGATTGAGAGCGGACTCGTCGTAGACCGGGGTCTGAACCGGCTCGTTGATGTCGGTGAAGTGCACTTTCCGATTGGTCACCGGCGCCGGGACCGCGCGCTTGCCGCCGGTGTCGATGGAATCGAATTTGACCACGTCGCCGTTGATGTAGGAGGCGACGCGCAAGGTTTGTACGCGAACTCCGGCTTCGGGAGCCTGGGTACCCTCGCCGTAGCGCTGGCCGAAGATCTCGGCGAAAGTCTTGATCAGGTACAGGACGTCGGCGACACCGTTGACTCGGTTGATGTCGAAGGACACGGCAGTGGTGACCAACTGATTGCCGTAACGCATGTCCATCTCGAGTCGGTACTTGACGTCGTCACGGTTGTAGCCTTGACGGACAAGATCTTCGGTGCCCTTGTTCTCGAGCTCAGAGATGTAGGAGTTGAGTTGCTCGTACTGATTGTAGAGAGTTCGCTCGCGTGGCTCGTAGAGAACGATGTAGGCACTTCGTTCATGGATGTGGAGCGGCTTCATGTTGCCCGCGCCCAGTGCGGAGAAAACCGAGGCGAACGGGGGGAAGAGAATCTTGTTGATGCCGGCCTTGGCGGCGATTCCGCACGCGTGCAACGGGCCGTTGCCTCCGTAGGCGAGCATGGTGTAGTCCTCGACAAGACCGCCCCGTGAGCGCAGTTCCTTCTCGATACCGATAGCCATCTGCTCGTCGACGGTGCGTTTGATCACCTTCGCGACATCTACGGCCTCCAGATCGAGTTCGTCGGAAAGGTTTTCGTCGATCGCATAGACGGAACGCTTCTTGTTGAGTGCGATGTAGCCGTTGGCATAGTTGTCGGGATCGAGGTATCCGAGCACTAGGTCTGCGTCCGTGACCGTGACCTGCAGGCCGCCGCGGTCGTAGCATGCTGGGCCGGGGTCCGAGCCTGCCGATTCGGGTCCGATCTGCACCGAATTGTGGATCCGGTTGTACGTCGCGATGGAGCCTCCGCCAGCGCCGAGGGTGTTGAGGTGGATCATGGGAACCGAGACCAGCCAGCGGCCGATGGTCGGTTGGAAATCGTAGTGACGAACTCCGCCTTCGGGGACTAGACCGATATCGAAGGATGTTCCGCCCATGTCCATCGATACGACGTCGCCGATGCCAGTGGTCTCCGCTAGGTGTTGAGCCCCTCCGACTCCCGCAATCGGACCCGAGTGAATGGTCTGCAACGCATCGGTCGAGTTCGGCTGGGCCATGCCGCCGGAATTGTGAATGACTAGCATCGGCTTTTCATAGCCGGAATCACGCAGATTGCTCGACAACTGATTGAGTGCGTGGAACATCGTCGCATGCAGGAAAGCATCGACAATTGTCGATGTTGCCCGGACGTACTCGCCTTTTCGGCCGGAAACCTGACTGCTGAGCAGCACCGGGATTGCTCCGAGTTGGTGCGTGGGGTATTCATCGAGGATGATCTCGAGGATCTGCTGCTCGTGGGCCGAGTTCTCGGTAGCGTTCGTCAGTGCCACGACAATGGCTTCGGCACCGTTATCCACCAACTCGCGCACCTGCTGACGAACATCGTCGACCATCAACGGGACCAGGATTTCGCCGACGGTGTCGACTCGTTCCTTGACCGATCGCACCAGATGACGCGGTACCAGAGGATCGGGGCGTTGGGCGTCCGCCATATCGCCCTGCTTGACGCCGTCGAGGCCTTCGCCGTAGCCGCGACCACGGGAAAGGTGGATCGTATCTTCGAATCCGTGTGTAACCAGGGCGGCGACTTTGGGGCCCTTGCCCTCGATGAGTGCGTTGGTGCCCAACGTGGTGGCGTAACGGACCGAATCGACCTCGCGGAGAGCGTCGCTGCGGCTCACTCCGGCGCGCGAGCACGCCAAGTCCAGTGCTTCATTGAAGCCGAGGGCCAGGTTGTGGTGGGTGGTCAGAGCCTTCGCTTCGACGTAGATGTCGTCCCAAACAAAGAAGCAGTCGCTGAATGTTCCACCGATATCAACGGAAATGCGTTTCATGACAGTAAATCTCCTTCGATCCGGTCTCAGTGCTGGGCGTGTGAGTGGGAGTGCGAATGCCGTGTTCGCGGCTCGGCGATCGCATTCTCGCCGGGCCCGTAGTTGACGAGGGTTTCCGGATCGCCCTCACGCTCGGCCCATTGCTTCTTGAGTGCGTCGATGTCCCAGATCATGTCGACGGTTGGCGGGTGTCCGGGCGGGGTGTACTCGGTTTCGATCTGTGTTCCGCAACCGGGGCAATAGAATTCGAGGATCCGGCAGAACAGCGGATCCGGCGCGAAGGTGTACTCGTATTTCTCCGGATCGAGAATCGACGGGTGAATGTCGCGGGGATCGCGGTCGTAGACCAGCGTGCCTTCTTTGTAGTTCCCTCGGGCATTGCCCAGATCGTGCTGGCAGACCCGGCAGAGCCACCGCTCGGAGTCGAGATCTATTGCAAGATATTCGGTCATGGGGATACGCATGATGTTCGCTACCTTCGTGTCGAGAAATATCGATGTGTTGGTTCGAGAAGAGATCGCGTACCGATTACGCGGTGTCGGTCAAGATGAGGTCGCCGGAGTTGGAGATGTCCAGCTCCCAGCCGGCGGGGACCTGAGCGGTGAAGAACTGTCCCTCCACGACGGCCGGACCGGATGCCACCGCACCGGCAGCCTGCTGGTCGAGCTGGTAGACCGGCAGATCCTCGACTGATGTCGCCGAGGTGCGGACCGATCGCGTCGCGGTCGAAACCGCCGGAGACTTCTTCTCTGGTGATCCGCCCTTGATCATCGAGTGCGGAAGCTCGCGCGTCGCCTTCAACGCCAGGATGGTTTTGCTCCCAGCTGCCGAGCTGACGTCGAGATCGCTGTCGAACTCGGCCCGGGTCGCGGTGCCGTCGGCATCCTCGACCAGCGATGCCCATTCCAACGAACAATCCGCTATGTCGTATCCCTCTTGGAACATGTCACGTGTTGCGCGCAAACGTAATTCGTCTATCGCTGCAGTGATTTGCTCGGGGGTGCAGTCGGTGATGTTGGCTTCGTAGGACTGGGCGATATCGGAGAAACTGATACCGAATGCGGAGAACACGGCGGCGAGTTTCGGGACCAGCACCCGCCGGACTCCGGCGATTCGTGCGGCATCACACGCACTCATGGGCCCGCCACCGCCGAATGCGGCGACCGTTGTCGTCTCCGGGCTTTCGACGGAAGAGGCAAATGATTCCGACACCTTCGCCGCGTAGGCGGCGGCCATTTCGATCAGTGCTTCTTCAACGGTGATTCCCAGTGGTTCGGCGATGCTCTCGCTGATGACCGCCCGGGAGCGTTGCGCGTCGAGGTACATTTCACCGTCGAGGTACGTGTCGGGATCGAGAACGCCCAGCAGCAAATTGACGTCGGTGATGGTCGCCTTCTTGCCACCGAAACCGAAGCACGCGGGGCCGGGGGCCGCTCCGACGCTTTCCGGGCCGACCACGATCTTGCCGTCCTCGACCGCGATGATGGAACTGCCGCCCACACCGGCGGACTTGACGTCACTGAGTTCGTAGGAGACCGGAACGCCGTTGATCCGGCCGCGGCGCTCGGTCGCGATGGTGTAATTCTTGACCGTTCCGACATCGGTGGTGGTTCCGCCCACGTCGATCATGAGCACATGGGGGAGGCCGTACGCTTCGGCGAGCGCGCGGGTTCCTTCGAGACCTCCACGCGGGCCGGAGGAATAGGTCTTGAGCGCCACGGATTTTGCGACGCGGGACGAGGCTCCGTCGTTGCGGTAGATGAGCAGGGGGTTCTTGATCTTGTAGCTGCGTAGCCGGCGTTCGGTGCTGTAGAGGAAACGCTCCACTGTGGGGTGGAGGAACGAGTTGATGATTCCTGACCAAATTCGGCGTGATCGCAATTCGTCGGAGGAGAATTCCCAGCTGAACAGAACGGGGACGGAACCGAGCAGATGGCGTGGGAAGCTCTCGAGGATGATCCGCTTGAAGAGTGCCTCACGGTCCTTGGACTTCGCGGCGAGGATAAGTCGTTCGGCACCTGCCGTGGTCAACCTGTTGATTTCCGCCACCAATGTAACGGTCAAGGCGTCGCCGACAAGTTCGTCCGATACCACCGAGCTACGCGGCCCGATCACGTCGTCGAAGAGTGATTCGGACTCTGTGTTGGTGCGAAGTTCGTCCACGATCGCAACATCGTCGACGATCAATCCGAGACGAGGCCCTTTCCTCTCCACGAGGGCATTGGTGCCTTGCGTCGAGGAATATCTGATGTGCTGAGTCGAATGCAGCAGACCTGCAAGGTTCTGCTCGCCATAGATGACCGAGGACACCTTGGTCATACCGTCGAACAGACACTGGGACAGATCGACCGGAGTGGTGAGTGTCTTCGTGAATGCGAATTCGGATCCACTGCCGACGCAGATGTCGGTCAAGGTTCCGCCGTTGTCGATGTTGATCAAACGCTCCACCGAGGCTCCTAGCATTGTCGAGAATGAATGAAACTAAAGTGATGGGCATCACTTCGATTGCGAACAGGGGAAAGCATCACATCGAGAGCGAGGGGGTGGAGTGTCCGACCTTGGGACACTCCACACCACCGCCTCCGGGTGTTTCCTGAATGCACGGATCACCCCGGGCAGGTGCGTAGCAGCGGTGGCGGTTTAGCAGGTTGGAAACATGGAGGACGCAATGATGGGGATCGTCGACGACACGGACGGTGATGGCCGAAAGCGTGTGAGCCCCGGCAACCGGGACGCCCGATTGGGAGGGACAGACGAGTTCGTCGCTGCGTCCTGGCTCCGATCGCAAGCCGCCGGAGTTTCCCCCGAGGGCGGCGATATCCGGTACATCGGAGATGTCGACGTCGCATCGCGTCTGGTTCATTACGCCCAGCCTGTGCTCGAAAAGCTCATCGAATACACCGAGGATGTGCCGTTGAGCGTCGCGGTCTCGGACAACAAGGGGCGAGTGCTCTCCAGGCTTGACACCAACTCCACTATCGGCGCACTGGTCGACACCATCTCGCTGGCTCCGGGTTTCAGTTATGCCGAGAGTGAGGTCGGAACCAACGGAGTTGGAACTGTCCTCGAATCAGGGCGTTCAGTCCACATTGTCGGGGCGGCGCACTTTCACGAGCGATTCCAAAAGTATTCGTGTTCAGGCGCCCCGATTCGAGACCCACTGTCAGGCCATATCGAGGGTGTACTCGATTTGACCTGCCTGGTCGAGCACTCGACCCCACTGCTTCACAGTTTCGTTCGTTCCGCCGCATCGACGATCGAAACCGCATTGCTCAACGATCGAGAACTGAACCAACGTATCCTCTTCAACGCCTTCTCGAAAATGGAAGCAAAATCTCGCTCACCACTGCTTGTTGCAGGAAAGAACGTCCTGATCTCTACCAGCAAAGCGCAGAAGCTCCTCGACGCCGCCGAACAAAGAATAATCGTCCAACATGCGCTGTATCTCGCGGAGCGGGCGACAAAAGCCACTGAAGAAATCGAGCTTTCTCCGCAGCGAATAGTCAAAATACGAACCACTCGAATTTCATCAGGAAAGTCTGTTGTCGGCGTCGGAGTGTCGATTTTGGATTTAACTACACTTGACGTAACTGTTCGCGAAACAGTCGCTGTAACGGTTCCTCAATTCAATGTGGTCAACGATTCATCGATGTGTGCTGGCCGAAATTCTGTTTCTGAACCATGCACTGAATTATCTTCGGTTTGGAAGAGTGTCACATCTTCAGTGAGAGATGTGGTGGAAAGAAAAGAGAGTGTCACTCTCATTGGCGAACGAGGAGTGGGAAAAGAAAAACTGATCAGGGACATGGTTCGTGAAGTGCATCCAGACGTTACTTTTATCGGCATCGAACCAGGATTCCTTGCGAACGACGTGAAAACGTGCGCCAGTTCTGATGGGAGCAGAACCGTGTATCTTATTCTGCGGCATCCGGAACGGTTGACAGCTGACGAGATTCTTCTTATCAAAGAGGTGTTGTCCGAATTGAATTCACAGGAAAATCTTGTTGGAGTGGCGGCCATAGTCACAGAAGCGGAAAGTTCTGGGTCGAAAGAGAATCATTTTCATCGATCATTTCGTGGTATTTTCGGTCGATCAATACAGGTCCCACCGCTGCGGCATCGCACGAACGACCTTCCTTACCTTGCGCGTCACACGCTGAGTGAAATATCCGGTAACGGTGTCTCGGAGATAAGTAGCGACGCGCTCGAGAAACTATCCGCCTATTCTTGGCCGGGTAACATAACTGAACTACGCAATGTGCTTTCAAAGTGTCTGTCGAAAAAACCTTCTGGGATGATAGAGATGGAAGATCTTCCCACTTCCATTTGCCTGTCATCGATTCATGCTTCTGGAATTCTAGAACATGTGGAACGGGAGGCTATAGTAAAAAGCCTGGAAGAGAACGATGGAAATAGGATGCGCGCAGCAAAGAGTCTTGGAATTGCTCGATCATCCCTGTATCGAAAAATGAAAATGTACAAAATATGAAACGAGATACTTGTACGCTGAAGCCCACCTTTTATTATATTGCAAATCTGGAAAATGAAGTAGGGTTGCGGGAAGCTGATGCATTTACCCCTGATTTTACGTTGCGAGATCAGTCTTCAAGAAAGGTAACGACACGGTCGATGCTGCGACGTATGGTCGCGCTGGCATACGTTGCCGCCTGGAACCAATGCCGGTAACCCCAGTGAGCTCAGGTGCGGCCCGCGTCCGTTTTCGGGCCCGAGCACTGGAGCGGTGAAGTGTTCACGATCGCGGCGGCATCGCTGATCCGAGGTGTCGACGAATCGGTATCGCCGGCAGTGGTGTCGATCAACAATCTCTCGGAGCGCTCACCGATGGCATGCTCGCTATCGAAGTTTCTGGCGCGACAAGTGTGCATTGATCGCCCAAGCAGGAGATAGCGAACTCTATTCTTTGGCAACGTATTTCACTTTCAGTGCCTGGTGTTACTGAACGGTTAGTTCGAGTCCCGCCGGGTCATGCTGCCGGAGTGGAGTGCCCACTGGCCGCGGTCGGTGACGCGGAGGCGATGCAGATGGAGCAACCGACGAAGACCCCACCAACAGCTACGGCATTGAACGCGTACGCGATCGAGTTCGCCTCGTATCCTCACAGATTACGCGGAGAAGGATGTGGCAAAGGCTGAAGGTGCGCGATGGGATCTGTCGGCCAAGCGTTGGTACGCGCCCCGAGTTGAGATGGCTGGTCTGTCGCGAATCACTGCACCTACTGCGCCTAGATGGCGCGATCGGATTGCCGCATGGTGTCGCGTACAGCATGGTCGTGCAGACGGCGACTCCCGCCGCCCGTTGACGAAAGGGCGCTGCGAACGGGCCGATCGCGATGGTCCCCATCGTCGCGAGCGCGCGGCGGTGGCTCGACGGTCGAGAGCTGTCGGACTGCGTCGATGACACACCGGTCCAGATACAGCGATGTCACCGGATGCAGAGCATCGCCGCGGTGGATAGCGCGGATCGCGGCGATGACCTGGTCGTGATCGGCCCCTTTGGCCGCAGCGATCCTGATGGGTCGACACCAGCGGCCGCTCGCGGTCCTGGCCGCGGTGATCGGCGTCGTCGCAGTGAGTGTGCCACTCGGACTGGAGAAGGTGACGGGAAATGTTCAACCCCCGGCTTGTTCGGCTCTTCATGAGGGAACTTGTGGTCCATGAGATCGCTCGCGGCGGGGCTGATGTTGTGGTTGAACACGTGTGTTTCGCGGAAGTCCTTTCGCGTCAAAAACTTTCACGAGCGCGATGTTCCCATGGCAAACGCCAGGGAACGCGGGCGGATCACGAGTCTGCGGACAGCCCGGTGTTATTGCTGGTGCGGTGAGCCCGGGCGTAGGCGGATGGGGTGGTGCCGAAGACACTTCGGAACGCTGTGATGAATCCGCTAGTGGTGCTGTATCCGGTGCCGGCGGCTATGGTAGCCACCGACTTTCCGGCGGCGAGCGCTTCGAGGGTGGAGTGTATGCGAGCTCGCGTTCGCCATTGCGTGTAAGAGAGTCCGGTCTCGGCGGAGAAGGCGCGCATTAGTGTTTTCGTGCTGACGCCGGTTTCGTGTGCCCACTGCTGCAGGGTTCGGCTGTCTGCGGGGTTGTCGAGGATCGCGGCTGCGATGGCTCGTGCGCGCCGATCGAGGGGGAGCGCGAGAATGTCCTCGCGTTCGGGGGCGTGTTCGAGTACCCCGAAGAGTGTCTGAACGCATTGTTCACGATGTTTGTCGCTGACCGTGGTCTCGGTGAGGTAAGTCAGCAATTCGGTCGCCAGTGGGTGTGCGGTGACGACAACCGGACGTTGCCAGCGCTGTCCACCAGGTGAAAGGCCGGGATGAACGTACGCGCTGACGAGCGTGCCGGCGGTCATAATTGTCATCTCGTGTACGAGGTAGCTCGGTAGCCAGATCATGTGTTCGGGATGCAGGTGCAGTCGCCGGTTGTCGACGTCGATCTGCATGCGGCCCTGGCGCATCCATGCGATCTGATGCTCGCGGTGTCGGTGGGCACCGAACGAGGTCACCGTGTCGACGTTGTGCTCGAATACATGGAAATTATCAATAGTCCTTTTCGGCGTATTCATTGTCTCTGAACTCGCCCTTTCCGTAGTGAGATACCTCCAATGAGACAGACCTTGTGTCTTGTCGGGAGCATCTGTGTCTCCTTCGAGGCATAGCGCCAATGGCATGGCAAGGCTAACCTCAAGCTGCCGCGGCGGGGTTGTCGACGGGCTGTTCAGGCATTCGCTTTCCTACAAACATTGAGGACTCAACACATGTTCGGCGTTCATCAGGGACGATTCGCGCTGCGAGGCTTACGCGAAAAAGGACTCGCCTTCGCGGCGGTAGGAATGGCGTTGTCCGTCGTGGCGGGATGCGGTTCCGCACCAGTGGAGACGGATCAGGCAATCGATCTGACATCCGATCCAGCAGCATGCGCGGACGGCGACGCCACGCCCGCGATCGATCGAGCATCCGGGCCGTTCACCTTCACGGACGGTCGCGGACGCACCATCGCGCTGGATCGTCAACCCGAGCGCATCATCGCCGATGAGGAATCTGCGGCAGCGCTCTACTCGTACGGCATCAAGCCGATCGCGATCTGGTCCACCACCCCGATGGACAAGAGCCCGATCCTGCAGTGCCTGGACCTGACAGGGGTGCAGTCGGTGGGCGACGCCTGGGGGTCGATCAGCGTCGAATCTGTACTCGCATTGGTTCCTGATTTGATTGTCGGAGAATATAATCCGCGATTCGAGCAATTCGGTAAGCTGACAACAAAAGGCGACACCACGAAGTCGGATGTCCTCGACAGCGCCGCCCCCCCTCGGTGTCACGCTCGAGACGACGTCGACCGAAAAAACCATCGACAACTACCAAGAATTGGCTCGAGCGCTCGGTGTGAACATCGATGGTGGCCGTCTGGCAGAAATCAAAGCCGACTTCGAGGCGGCAGTGGAGAACTTCCGGCGGGTCGCAGCCGACAAGAAGGACGTGATCGGGATGGGTATCTGGCCGCTCGATGTTGCCTACGTCCTGGACCCGACGGCAGACCCGGACTTCAGTGACTACGTCAGCTGGGGACTGGCGATGTACCGGCCGGAAGCCACGGACGACGGTTACTGGAAAAAAGTTTCTTGGGAGAACATCACCACCGTCGACGCGGATTTGATGTTCGTCTACCACGACGTCGCGAACGCGGCCGATGTCCAGCTGTCCGAACTCTCCGACCAGTACCCCACTTTCGGCACCCTCTCGGGTGTCGACGCTGGACAGATGGTGCTCTGGGACTACGGCGCCAACAAGAGCTACCCGCGCTACACCAAAACCATCAATGCGTTCGCTGATGCTCTGAGCAAGTCAGAACCAGTGATCCCCGCCGACCAGTAACGCCGCACAAGCTCGATGTGGTCGTCCCTGTCCAGAATCTGGGCGGGGACCGCATCACCGATAAAGGAGGAGTCGCGAAAGGTGCCCGATCCAGCGCCCTGCGACGACGCAGCCCGTAGCGCGACACCTCTGCTCAGTGAGCTGAAACGACGGGGAGCTCGCCAACAAGTGTTGCACTACTGCGACATTGAGCTACTCAAGAAGAACTTTCGTGCGTTGATGGAGGCATGCAAAAGTGTCTTCGATCGGTTGCGGTCGATCAGCGGACGCCGTAGTGGCGCATGGCGTCGGAGACCCGACGTCGGCCCGTTCGGGCGGTCAATCCCAGGGCTGTCGACGCGGATTCCATCGTCATTCCCGAGTTCATCAGTCGCAGGATGGGATCCCACGGGTGCTCCCAGGTGTGGTTGTGTCCGGTGACGGGTACCGCCTCTTCCCAGAGACGGTGGTAGATCCAGGTCATGAGTTCCGCGAGCGCCGGGGACTGGATGGACATGACGCTGCTGGGCCAGGCTTCTCCCCAGGTGAACGGGATGCCGATGCTCGAGTGGTCGAGCACCCAGAAGAAGCTCGGCAGGTTCGAGTGCATCCGAACCTGGGAGCCCGCGTTGATTTCGTGCGCGATCTGGTTGCGCCCCAACTCGGTATTCGCATCGACGGTGCTGACCAACAGGCGGATGTCGTGGTCGGGTCCGGAGTTGTCGTCCCAGTACGAGCCGTAGTCGGCATCGCGCAGGACCTTGTACAGGGGTGCGGTGTCGGGCATGCAGGCGTAGGAGGTGCGGGGCTTGGAGCGTGCGGCCTGCAACCGGTACATGTCCGGGGCGGCAAACGGGCCGTGCATCACGTCGATGGGCAGTCCGTGGACGTCGGTGTCGCCGTGCTCCCAGGCTCGAAGGAGCTTCGGAAGAGTTCGGAGCATTCCCTGGGTTTCGGCGATGCTCGTCTCGAGATCGTGCGATAACTGTACGCGGATACTTACCTAGCGATCAGGCTAGTGTCCTGCGCCGGTATTAAGCTTCCGATATGGCTCTTGGAAACGGGTTGGTCGCTCGCATCGAGCGGACCGTGGACTTCTACGGTCCCGGCCGTCCGATTCCGGCAGACGAGATTCACGCGCGATTGCATGCGCTCGACATCGTCCCGGACAAAGACTTCACCGAGTTCGTGGGACGTTGGGGTGGATGCTTCGTGGGCGTGTCAGTGCACGCATGGGACAACGCCGAGCTTATCGGTCGTGAGACATGCATCGAGCTGACCATTGAGGCGCGTGACGCATACGGTGCCCTCATCGACGGGGTGGTGTTCGCTGACGACGGGTCGGGGAATCCGATCTGGATCGCTGCGGACGGAAGCGTGTGCTTGGTCGACCATGACAACGGGAGCACAGTTGTCCGACTGGCTGCCAGTTTCCGCACGCTGTTGGAGGAGAACGTCGACGACTGACTTCGTCGCAAGGGTTCAATTCCAACGAGCGCACAGCCTAGAAAATGTTCTGGTAACCACAACTTGGGCAGGTGATGTAGGCATCTGCGTTGTCACGGTCTTCCCAGGCCGCGGTGAAATAGCCACTTTTCATGGGCGTGTCGCAGCCCGTGCAGCGACGCTCGGTTTGTGGACCTTGCTCTGAGAGCAAGCGCCGGTCGAGACGATGAAGGTCGTAGATTCGCTCGGGTGAGGACGAGCGGGAACAGCAGGGGCACCGTTGGTGCTCCCGCCCCACCGGCATCATCCTGTGGCGTGCGAGATTGACCTATCGACTGCAATTGGGAATCGACTTTCGGAACAACCTGGTCGAGCCTCGGTTAGAGCCAACTTGCGACTCCTTGGTCAGGAGGCACGCGCTGGAAGCACCAGGAGTGTGCCATCGCTGCGCTTCTTGATCTCGATTACAACATCAGCGCTCGGGGAGCTTGCGCGGTGAGCGGGGGGGGGGGGGGGGGGCGAGTGCACGCAGACGGTATGACGTTTCCAGCAGGCTGTCGACCTGCTTCCTGGTCATCACCTTGCCGATGAGCCGTTTAGGTGAGCGCAATTCGAGCGCAGACAGCCGTCGCAGGACGTTCTCCACCCGGCCTTCCAGGACGGCGACCCGGTGCTGGTCGTCTCGGAGACTCCGTACGAAGTTCTCGAAGGGATTGGCCTCATTGCTTTGGCCGACCTCAACGCTCTGCGGAATGACAACCCGGCGCTTGAGCGCGATCGCGAGCGCAGCCAACTATAGATGGGCGCGAAACTCACCGCCGTCGCCCGTGACTCCGGGGAATGCCACTTCCATACCCTCATTTTCGAGCTCGAGGCAGCAAGTCGAATCGCGAACATCGCCGCTCAGTTCATGTGCTCACCATGAGAGATCGAGCGCATGGTCGTTGTGGGTACTTGACGGAAAGGGCTTTGAGCTGCTCGGAGGGTTTGAACGATTTCGATTCGCGTTGCTTCCGTCGCCCTGCTTGCATCGCGCTTTCGCAATTCTGCGCGTCGTTTGGCTTGTTCCGAGCGCCGAAGGCGATCGTGTTCGAGCCTTTGTTCCGTCGGCGAGATGGCAGTCCAATCTAGTTGGGTCGTTCGCCAGCGCAGGAAAGCTCTTGGTCGTGGGATGTGGTTGGGCCAGGTCCAGCCTCGTTGTTTGGTGTCTGTGGTGAGTTGGTGTGCGATGTCGCGGCCGGTCCATCGGGTGGTGTCGATTCCGGTTTGTTGGAGGGCGTCGCAGATTGTTCCGATGTGGCCGGCTGGTTTCAATGCTGTTGCGTGAGCGATGAGTTCGGCTGCTGCGCGTTGGAGGTGGAGGGGTCGGGGAGTGGTTGTTGGTTGGTGTGGCGTCTTGCCCGCGTGTGCTTTTGTGCGCGTTGGTGAGATCTTGAAAGCAAGAGCTTTAAGTGCAAATCCCCCGGAGGGGGATAGGGGGTCACGGTGGCTGGATTGTGGATGGTTCCGTGTGGTGGTGTTGGATCGGTATGCGTTGGTGCGCAGTGTGGCTCGGGAGGGTTTTCTGGGTTTTGTGGAGGCGGGGTGACGGTCGTGGCTACCGGGCGGGGTGTGGTCAGGGACCAGGTGGAGGCAGCACGGAGTTGGCGGTGGCCGTGGTGTGATATTGCGGCCATAGCTTCCAGCCGACTGAGGTAGCGACCGCGAGCGAGTTCTACTGCGACTCCGAGGGGCGTGAAGACTCGTCGGGCGCGTTTGGCGGTGGAGGTGCTCACTCCTGCACGGTGGGCGATGGTCTCGCGTGAGGCGGTCACTGAGCGTCCAGTTGCGCTTTCGGCGAGGGAGGCGTGGATGACGGCGACGGCGAAAACAGTTTCGGTGCTGATGGTGTGTTTTGTGCAGAGTGGCGTGCCGGAGGGGAAGTTGAGGAGGGTGCGGACTTGGTGTTGCCAGTGTGTGCGGCTGGTCCAGTTGGGGGTACGGCTGTAGGTGCCGTCGGGGATGGGGAGGGACCAGGAGTTTCCGCGTTGGTTGCTTGCACGGTTGAGTGTTTCGATGCGGGTGACGTTTTCGGTGGCTTGTTGTACGGCGTGTGCCCATTCGTCGTCGGAGATCCCCGACATCGACGCGAGGAGTGCCCACATTGATCCATCGCTGAACTTGGCAGTTCGAATCGAGTTCGGCGACGCGATCGTCAGAGCCTCTGTCGCCGATTGTGTACATCCCGATTGTTGTGGCGGTGAGTCCGGACAGCTCGGAAAGGCCGCATCGGTGGGTGTGCACAGAGCGTCGAAGCCGCGGAGATCGATGGTTCGCCGAAGGAATGTGCGTGCAGGAGGGGATACTCGACTCACCGGAGATCGGCGACAACGAGCAGGAAGTGACGAAGCGATGGCGAAGAGTGATCCCGAAAAGCAAGGCGCAGACTCCCCGTCTCAGTTGATCGACAAGCGAATCGAGGAACTCGGAGACTGGCGGGGCGAGACGCTCTCGCGGATACGTACCCTGATCAAAGAGGTGGATCCGGATGTAGTGGAGGAATGGAAGTGGCGAGGAGTCCCTGTGTGGTACCACGCCGGAATGATCTGTACCGGTGAGACTTACAAGAGCGCAGTCAAGGTGACTTTTGCCAAAGGCGCATCACTCGAGGACACCTCAGGCCTCTTCAACTCCAGCCTCGAGGGCAATACGAGGCGGGCGATCGACTTTCACGAGGGTGAAGCCGTCAACGAAAAGGCGTTCAAGGCACTCATTCACGCCGCGATTGCCTTGAACACCTCGAAAAAGTGACTCCCTGTCAGAGCTGATGTTCGGTGAGGTCGAACGCGCTGAGTAGCGTGCGGAATTTTGTACTGGTCTCTCGCAGTTCGGTTTCAGGATCGGAAGTAGCGACGATGCCGCCGCCGGCGTACGCCCGCGCGGACAGACCGTCTGCGGCGATCTCGGCGCAACGAATGGCTACCATCCACTCGCCGTCTCCGGTGCGGTCGCACCAGCCGACCGCACCGGCATAGAACCCGCGATCGCCCTCGGTTGCGGTGATGTGCTCACGTGCAGCGTCCGTTGGTGTTCCGCAGACAGCGGGAGTCGGGTGCAGTGCCATTGCCAGTTCGAGAGAGGTCAGGCTCGGGTCGGTCAGGACACCTTCGATCTTGGTCCCGAGGTGCCACAGTTGCGGTGTCCGAAGCAGTTCCGGAGCACTGGGTACAGTGAATGACGTGCACAGCGGTCCGAGTATCGCGCTGATGGAATCGACGACAAAAGCGTGTTCGGTGAGATCTTTGGTCGAAGCGCGGAGTTGCTCGGCATTCGCCTCGTCTTGATCCGAATTCGGTTGCCGTGCAATCGAGCCCGCCAACGGGTGGCAGGTGACGATGTCGCCTCGCCGCTCGATCAGGACCTCGGGTGTCGAGCCGACCAGCGAACGTCCGCGGTACCCGCCACCGGCGGGGGACAGGTTGACGCAGAAGCCGTTGTGCGCGTGGTCGAGTGCAATCAGTTTCTCGGCCAGAGCGGAGGGGGAGATCGCAGCCTCGGCTTCGATGGTCAGTGAGCGTGCGAGGACAACTTTGTCGAGCTCGCCTGCTCGGAGACGGGCGATGGCGCTGCGGACCCTGTCGGTGTGGATCTGCGGGCTCGGTTCGAATCCGGCTACCCGCGAAGAGGGGAGTGCCGGAACGTTCGAGTGATATAGATCACCGCGGACACGCGTGAAACTCAGCGGCGCAGTAAGGGCGGACGGTGTCTCCGGGGAGAACGGCAGGGCGCCGACGACCGAGTCGATGCGCCCCGTTTTGAGGGCTTCAGCCGCGTCGAAGGCTGAGTCGAATTCTTCGACTACTCCCGAAGTGCGGATTGACGTTTCCCTACGTGAGAGCAGGAAAACGGAGTCCGTTCCATCGTCAGTCCGGTTGTTGCGCAACGGGAATTCGGATACTTCGGCGAGTGCTGACATGGACACCCTTCCAGTTCGACAGTTTGCTTGTTATGTTGAGGCTAGCCTTAGTTTGGGTGAATTTGTGTCGCGAGCGCCTGGGTTGTGTACTTCCGTACCGTTATGGTTAGGCTCGCCTAAAGTCAAGGCGTGCGGACGGGGTCGACACGAGGGTTGGGTTGGCTCGATCTGAGCGCGTCGACCACTACTCGAGGAGACCGATGAGCAACACCGTGGACCGTGACCAGATCGTGCGCGACGTCGCCGAGGTTCTGTCGATGAGGGCAGAACAACTCGGCGACGACGCGGACCTGGGTGACGAAGGACTGGACTCGGTTCGCTTGATGACGCTCGTCGAACGGTGGCGGGGAGCGGGCGCGGATGCCGACTTCGCGGAGTTGGCAGAAGAGCCCACGATCAGTGCCTGGGTTCAGGTCCTGTGCCCGCAGTGAGCGAGCGCCGAATCGCCGTGGTCGCCGGTGCTGCGGCGGGGATCGGCGCCGCAGTAGCCCGTACCCTTGCGTGCGACGGTTATTCGCTGGCGCTTCTCGATCGCGACGACGTCGAATTGAAGCGGGTAGCCGCGGAATTGGCAGAAACCATCGCCGATAGCGCCTCGATCGAGTCCCACGTCGTGGACGTGACCGACCGGCAAGCAGTCGATGCAGCAGTGGCCTCCACGATGGACAGGTTCGGCCGGATCGACGCACTCGCGCACGTCGCCGGAATACTCGACACCGGATCGGTGCTGGACTCTGATCCCGATCAGTGGCGGAAGATCTTTGGCGTCAACGTCTTCGGTTTGCTCAACGTGCTGCAAAGTGTGGGACTGGAAATGCGTCGTCAGCGGACCGGGTCGATCGTGGTGGTCTCGTCGAACGCGGCCGGTGTCCCACGTATCGGGATGGGTGCTTACGGTTCGTCCAAAGCTGCTGCCACCATGTTGGTTCGAACCACTGGACTGGAGTTGGCCGCCGACGGGATTCGTGTCAACGTGGTCGCTCCTGGGTCCACCGACACCGCAATGCAGCGTTCGTTGTGGTCGGACCCCACCGACGATTCGGGTGCCGACGCGGTCATCGAAGGCAATCTTGCGAACTATCGCCTGGGCATTCCGCTCGGAAAACTGGCCACCGCCGACGATATCGCGGACTCGGTGCACTTCCTGCTGTCCGACCGGGCGGCCCACATCACCATGCAGGCGCTGTACGTCGATGGTGGAGCGACGCTCAAAGCGTGAGACGTATTTGCTGACAGTACTTTCGAAGAGGAGTCACTTGCATGACCTCGAGGATCGCTCGCGAGCCCTTGGCGCCCGTCGCACAGTATCCACCCGAATTGGTGACACACTATCGGGAACGAGGCTACTGGACGGACGAGACGCTAGCCGGATTCATCACGGATGTGGCCGCACGACATCCCGACAACGAAGCTGTGGTCGGTAGCGATGCCGCTGGAGCAAAAACACGGTTGACGTATTCGGAGCTCGATCGTCGCAGTTCGGCAGTGGCCGGAGGCCTGTTCGCATTGGGTGTTCGCGCCGGTGACCGTGTGCTCCTGCAGCTACCGAACATCGTGGAATACGTCGAAGCATTGTTCGGTGTGCTGAAGCTCGGCGCACTGCCGGTTTTCGGGTTGCCGGCGCATCGCCGAACCGAAATCGGATACTTCTGCCAGTTCGCTGATGTCGCTGCCTATATCGTGGCCGACCGTCATGGCGGGTTCGACTACCGCGCATTGGCGCGCGAGGTGAACGAAGGCCTCGAGACCCCGCCTGTTGTGATCGTGGCGGGTGACCCCGAAGAGTTTGTCGGTTTCGATTCGCTGCGCGGATACGAGGTTTCCGTCCTTGCCGATGTCGATCCGTTGTCGGTCGCCTTTCTTCAGCTTTCCGGTGGCACGACCGGTGTTCCGAAGCTGATTCCGCGAACGCACGCCGACTACCTCTACTCGGTGCGGGCATCCAACCCGATCTGCGGCGTCGACGACTCGACGCGCATGTTGGTGGTTCTTCCTGCAGCGCATAATTTTCCGATGAGTTCGCCGGGCATCCTGGGTGTTTTCCACGCGGGCGGCTCCGTCGTTCTAGCGCCGGACACCATGCCCTCCACAGCTTTCGGTCTGATCGAATCAGAGCGAATCACGCACGCTTCTTTGGTACCACCGATCGCGTTGGCCTGGATGGCAGCCCCCAGCAAGGCAGATCACGATCTGTCGAGCTTGCGGGTTCTCGGCGTTGGCGGAGCGAAGTTCAGCGCCGAAGCCGCTGCGCGGGTACCCACGGAGCTGGGCTGCACCCTCCAGCAGGTGTTCGGGATGGCCGAGGGGCTGGTTAACTACACCCGCCTCGACGACACACAAGAATTGATCGTCAGCACGCAGGGCCGGCCCATTTCACCCGACGACGAGGTTCGTGTGGTCGACGACGAGGGCACTCTCGTCGAGCCCGGAACCACGGGGCACTTACTGACGCGGGGGCCGTACACGATCCGTGGCTACTACCGGGCGGAAGCGCACAATGCCGAGGTCTTCGACGCCGAAGGTTTCTATCGCACCGGCGATCTGGTCAGCGTCACCGACACGGGTCACCTGATAGTCGAGGGTCGCGCAAAGGACCAGATCAACCGCGGCGGCGAGAAGGTGGCCGCCGAGGAGATCGAGAACCACCTGCTCTCGCATCCTGCTGTCCACGATGCGGCCGTCGTCGCTGTTCCCGACGAGTACCTGGGCGAGCGAACCTGCGCCGTTCTGGTGATTTTGGGAGAAGTGCCGACTGTCGGCGAGATCAAGCGATACATACGAGGCCGAGGCGTTGCGGCGTACAAGGTTCCGGATCGAGTGGAGTTCGTGACCGAGTTCCCCGTCACCGGCGTCGGAAAGACCAGCAAGGCGGCCTTGCGCCGTGTTCTCAGCGAATCGATTGCGGCGCAGACTCTGTCGAGTTGATCGGTTACCACCCCACATTTTCGAGGAGATTCATCATGGCGCTACCCACAGCAGTCCGATACGAGATGCCCACCGAGTTTCCGCAGAATCGGGTCGACTGGACTCTTGATCCTTCCCGAGCGGTGCTGCTTCTGCACGACATGCAGGAATATTTCGTGAACGCGTACGACCGAAGCGTCGACCCGCTCCAAACCGTGGTTCCGAATATCGACCGGCTTCGTTCGTCGGCGCGAGCTGCCGGAATCCCGATCGTCTACACCGCGCAACCCGGTGATCAGGATCCCGAGGAGCGTGCGTTGCTGTCGGATTTCTGGGGACCGGGACTGAAGGCAGATCCCGCTCACACCGACGTGATCGCCGAGTTGGCTCCGCATCCGGACGACGTGATGCTCACAAAATGGCGCTACAGCGCCTTCATCAAAACGGATCTGCGTGAGCGGCTGCGCGAGAGTGGGCGTGACCAGCTGATCATCACCGGAATCTATGCCCACATCGGTTGCCTGACTACCGCTTTGGACGGGTTCATGCAAGACGTGCAGATCTTCTTCGTGGGCGACGCGGTGGCCGACTTCTCCCTGGACGAGCATGTCGGTGCCCTCGAGTACGCAGCCGGGCGCTGCGCCTCGGTCACCCGAACCGATGACCTGGTCAAGGCGATGAGCGCGGAAACGGTTTCGGCGTAGTCGTGAACGGCGACGGGGTGATAATCGTCGCCGTATTGTCAGGTGCGTGAAGACATTGTTGGTGGTTCACCACTCGCCCTCGCCGACAACCCACGAATTGTTGGATGCAGTCCTTGCCGGTGCTCGCGATCCGGAGATCGAGGGTGTGGAGGTGAAGGTGGTGCCAGCGTTGGCGGCGACGGTGCCCGACGTCCTTGCTGCTGACGGCTATCTTTTCGGTACCACCGCCAATTTCGGTTACATGTCGGGTGCGCTCAAGTACTTTTTCGACACCACGTACTACCAATGCCTCGGTGCGGTGTCGGATCGGCCGTACGGCCTGTGGGTTCACGGCAACAACGACACTGCTGGTGCCGCGTCGTCGGTGCGCAAACTCGCGACAGGGCTCGGGTTGGTCGCGGTGGCGGATCCGCTCGAAGTGACTGTCAGCGTGGACAAATCTGTCCGCGACGGTTGCTATGAACTGGGCGGAACCGTCGCAGCAACGCTGATGGACTAGCTTTCACATTCTCGTTTCGGTTCACGAAACAGAGTGTCCAGCAAGCGGTTGTAGCAGCGCGCGTCCTCTGGTGAACGCGTCGGGAGCCGCCGGTTTTCGGGTCACCGGCGAGGCGGATTCCCCGATTCATCGATATTTAGTTTAGGCTACCCAAAACAATGTTAGGTCACCCTTGGGTGACGTGTGTCCACAGACGAGGGGATCAGTGTGAGCGTTCTTCCAGGTTCGAACTCCGGAGCGGCAAACGAAGCTACGTTTGCTCTCACAGGAGCTCAACTCGGGATTTGGAACGCACAGAGGCTTGATCCCGAATCTCGGAGCTATCTCGTCGGTGAGGTTCTCGAAATCTCGGGCGACGAACCGATCGACACCGAACTTCTGCCGGCCGCCATCAGGGCGACGATCGGCGAAGCCGAGACCATGCGGTTGCGGATGATCGAGACGGCGGACGGCCCGCGTCAATACATCTCCGACGAGCCGGTTGGCGTCATCCCGATCACCGACGTCCGTGACGAGCGCGATCCCGTAGCCGTGGCGCACGCACTGGTCGACGCCGAGCGCAGCCGGGCGTCCGAGTATTGCCGCTTGATGGTGGAGCGCCCGCTGTACACGTACTCGCTGATCAGGCTGAGCGATCGCGAGATCTGGTGCATCCAGCTCTATCACCACCTGATCGTCGACGGATACAGCGCAGCCATGATTTCGCGTCGTGTCGCCGCGCACTACACGGCCGCGAAGAAGGGAACCGAGGTCGCGCCAACGCGATTCGGCTCTATGACCGATCTGGTCAGCGAGGACGAGGCGTACCAGGCGGGCGAGCAGTTCGCGGAAGATCGTGACTACTGGCGTGATGTCCTGACGCCGTTGCCCGCGTTGGACGGACGTGGCCAGCAGGTCACCGGTCCGGCGGAACGAACGATCCAGGTTCGCGAGGTCATCAGTGCCGACGCCCTCGGCCGCCTCAAAGAGGTGGCAGACGCGACGGGAACAACGTGGGCCGAAGCGCTGATCGCCTGCTACGGCGCGTTTCTCCACCGGTTGCTCGGTGAGACGGATGTTGTCATCGCGATGCCACTCATGGCGCGCGTGGGGCGCACGGCACTCAAGACCCCGGCCATGGCAGTCAACGTTCTGCCTCTCCGGTTGACGATTCGCAGCCACGATCGACTCGGTGACCTGAGCAAGCAGGTGGCCGCCACGATGAAAAGCCTGCGCGCACACCAGCGCTACCGCGGTGAGAATCTTGCTCGGGACCTGGGCGTCGCTGGCACCGGCGCACTGCTTCACGGGATCGGAATCAATCTCAAGGCTTTCGACTTCGCCCTCGATTTCGCCGGCGCTGTGGGTGTACTGCGTAACGTCGCCGGGGGGCCGCCGGAGGACCTGGGTTTGACGGTGACGCCCATTGCGGACGGCGAAGTTCTACTCGGATTCGAAGTGGACGCGCGTACCAATACTCGGGAATCGGTTCAGCGTCGCCTCGCCGGTTTCGTCAGCATCGTCAACGCGATGGTCGGGGAGGGAGATCCTGCCGTCGGTCAGGTGGAGATGATGCCTGCGGCCGAAGCCGCGCGGATTCTCGCCAGCCGCGAAACTGCACCGCTGCCCGGCTCTGTCGAACTCGTTCCCGACGTGTTCGACCGCATCGTCGTCGAGCACGCGGATGACACGGTTCTGGTGTGCGGTGAGGAACGTCTGACAGGCGCAGAACTCGGTGGCCGCGTCCACAAACTCGCCCGGTTGCTTCGGGCTCGCGATGTCGGCCCGGACGACATTGTCGGACTAGCACTTCCGCGTACCTCCGAGATGGTGGTGGCTCTGCTCGCGACATTGAACGCGGGCGCAGCGTACGTGGCCTTGGATCCGCAGCACCCGGCTGGGCGATTGCGGGACTTGGTCGACGACGCGCAACCAAAGGTGGTGCTCACCACTTCCACACTGGCCGGGAAACTCGTCGGAGATTCGCGGCCCGTCCCGCTCGTACTCGATTCCGACGCCGTGCGAGAAGAACTCCGTGCCAATTCCGAGCTTCCCCTCGAACTCGGTGAACTGGCGACACCGCGGCACGGTGATCACCTGGCGTACGTCATCTACACCTCTGGATCGACCGGCAAGCCAAAGGGTGTGTTGGTCAGAAGTGGTGGATTGGCGCATCTGCTTCACCACCACTGCGCCACTATGTACCGGGAAACTGCCGAGCGAGTCGGAAACCGGCAACTGCACACCGCACACACGGCGTCGTTCGCCTTCGATGCGTCTCTCGATCAGCTGTTGTGGCTGCTGTGTGGTCATCGGGTGCACGTATACGACGAAGAACTGCAGAAGGATGCTGTTGCCCTGGTCGCGGCGTTCGAGCGAGATTGCGTCGACGTGGTCGACACGACGCCGTCGATGGCGGCAGCGATGGTAGACAACGGATTGCTGCGCACTCAGCGGCTGCACCTGCTTGTCGTGGGCGGCGAGGCGGCACCGCCCGCACTGTGGGACGCGATCATCGAATCCGGCGTTCCCGCTCGAAACCTCTACGGCCCCACCGAAACGACGGTCGACGCGATCGCGACCACGTTCGAAGGTGCCGGACCGCGTATCGGGTACCCGCTCGCGGGAACCCGTGCGTACCTGCTCGACAGCGCGCTCGAGCCGGTCGCCGACGGTGAACGAGGTGAGCTCTATCTGGCCGGACCGCAATTGGCCAGGGGATACCTCGGTCGCGCCGGAGCGACCTCCGAGCGTTTCGTCGCAGATCCTCTCGGGGCCCCGGGAGATCTGATGTACCGCGCCGGGGACGTCGCGCGCTGGGTGCCCGGGCGGGGATACGACTTCATCGGTCGTAGCGACAAGCAGGTGAAGATCCGCGGACATCGCGTCGAGTTGAGCGAGGTCGAGGCTGTTCTCGGATCGGTGCCCGGAATCGGCGCAGCCGCCGCGCTGATCCGTACGGATGGCGGACGACCCAGCCTGGTCGGCTACGTTGTCGCCGCCGTCGGCGCGACGCTTCCGGCGCAGGAAGAATTGCGCCGAGACCTCGCCGGTCGCGTACCGGATCATCTGGTTCCCGCCGCAATCGTCGTTCTGGACGAACTACCCGTCACGGTGAACGGAAAGCTCGATCGTGCGGCACTACCTGCGCCGGCTACCGAATCGGAAGGTCGCGCTGCGTCGACACCGCACGAGGAAATCCTCTGTGACGTGGTGGCCGAGGTGCTCGGCCGCGAGCGCGTCGGCGTGGACGAGGATTTCTTCGGCCTCGGTGGTGACAGCATCACGGCAATCAGTGTCAGCAGTCGACTGCGGGTGCGTGGTCTGATCGTTGCTCCCAAAGAACTACTGGCACAGCGAGATCTGGGAACCATCGCCGCTGCGGCGCGTGAGATTGCCGATGACGCCGACGCCGTAGCCTCGGTTGCGGACGTGGCGACCGGCACCGTGATCGCCCCGCCGATCGTTCGAGCACTGATCGACAAGAATCCGACAGACGAGGCAATCGCGGGCTACGCGCAGTGGACCGCAGTGCGAATCGACGACGGCATTTCACTGGGTGACCTGCAGTCCGGCGTGCAGACGATCCTCGATCACCATGACGCTCTACGTCTGCTCCTGCGCCGTGACAACGACAGCGGCACTACCGAATTGATCGTCCGGGACGCCGGCGCGGTGCGCAGCGAGGCACTCGTTCGAGAGGTGTCCGACACCTCCGAGCCGTCCCGGATCAGAGAGCTCGCGGAGGCGTCGGCGGCGAGTCTCGACCCACGCGCCGGTGAACTCCTGCGAGTCGTACTGGTCAATACCGCGGTGGGTCGTCCCGACCAATTGATCGTCGTGGCTCACCATTTGATCGTCGACGGTGTGTCCTGGCGAATTCTGCTTCCAGACCTCCGCGAAGCCACCGATGCTGCACGTGAGCGTAGGTCGGCCCGGTTGGCTGCAGGCGGAAGTTCGTGGCGTCGATACGCAGGGTTGCTCGCGGAATTCGGGGCCTCGGGCAGCAGGGCATCAGAGCTCGAGTACTGGAAGTTCGCGTCGGTACAGGCGGACGACGAGCCGATCGGCAGTCGTCGTCTCGACCCGAAGATCGACGTGACTGCAACCGCCTCTCGCACGATAACTGTTGCGCCCCCGGCCGTCACCGACGCGCTGCTGACCACGCTTCCGGCGGCGTATCGAGCCAAGACCGACGAGGTGCTTCTCGCGGGATTGATGCTTGCCTTGCGCTCATGGCAGCACAGTCGCGGCCTGACTGGGCTGCCCGCACAGACAGTTACCGTCGAAGGTCATGGCCGCGACGCGCTCACCAGCGACACCGACTTCGCCGGAACCATCGGGTGGTTCACCAGTGAGTTCCCCGTCCGGGTTCCCACCGATGCACTGCTCACCGCAGACGATCTTGCCGACGCACTCAGCGGCGGAGCAGCTGCAGGGCATCTGCTTCGTGCGGTGAAGGAGGCAAAACGCGCCGTACCCGGAGGTGGAGTCGGCTATGGAGTTCTGCGGCATCTGGATCGCGACACCGCACCTGACCTTTCCGCGTGCGCTACTCCCGAACTGCTGCTCAACTATCTGGGCCGCTTCCCGTCGTTGCCCGGAACCGGATGGCGATTGCCGGAGCAGGATCCATTCGCGGTCATCGAACCGGCGACGAAGGCTATGTCGGAAGTGCTGGCGCTCAACGCATTTGTCCGTGAGGACGGATCACCGACGCTGGCAGTCGAATGGACTGCGGCGGGTTCAGTGCTCGACGGCGCGACGATCGTCGAGCTGCAAGAGCATTGGGAACGTGCGCTCGCTGCCCTGACCGCGCATGCCGCGCTCTTCGAGGGCGGTTTGACGCCTTCCGATTGCTCGGCGACGATCTTCGGCCAGGGCGCGGTGGTCGATCAGGCAGGGATCGACGAACTCGAAGCCGTCCACGGACCGCTTGCCGACGTCCTTCCGCTCTCGCCGCTACAAGAAGGTCTCCTGTTCCATGCGGTCCGTGACGGAGCCGCAGACGTCTACACGCTCACTGCACGCTTCGACCTTTCCGGGCCACTGGACGAGGCGAAGTTGGCCGACGCGTTCGAGACCGTGATCGACAGGCACCCGAACCTACGCGCCGCGTTCCACTACGAGCAGTTCGCACGGCCCGTTCAGATCATTCCGCGCGGCGCAAAAGTCGAGTGGCGTTCGGTCGACCTGATCTCCGTTCCAGCTGACACTGCATTTCGCTCTGCAGATCAGCTCGAGGACGAGGCCGCCAAGCATGTCTTCGACGTCAGTACACCGCCTCTGCTGCGTGCACTACTGGTTCGGCTGCCCGGCGGGGTGCACCGTTTGGTCCTCAACGCGCACCACCTGCTCACCGACGGTTGGTCGACTCCGATCGTCCTGCGCGAGCTGATGAACGTCTACCACGACGGCGACACGCACCTCCCTGCGCCGACGCCGTATCGCGACTACTTGGCATGGATCGCCGGCCGTGATCAGGACTCTGCCCGTGCAGTGTGGAGCGAGCGTTTGCGTGGGCTCACCGCGCCGACTCTCGTTGCCGACGCGGGAGCGCCGCGAAGTGTGCCCGTCGCGCTGGAAGTTCCGCTCGCGGCATCGGACGCCGACGCGTTGATCGAACTCGGCCGTGCGCGAGCGCTGACGATCAACACGCTGGTCCAGGGCGCGTGGGCGGCAACGCTCGCCGAGGCGACAGGACAGTGGGACGTCGTGTTCGGGGCCACCGTGTCAGGTCGACCTGCCGAACTCGCCGGAGTGGAGGGGATGGTCGGGTTGTTCAGCAACACGATTCCGGCCCGCCTCGACATCGCCGCGAACGAGCCTTTGCTGGAACAGTTCGTCGGGCTGCAGAACGCGCAATTCGACATCGTGGACGTCGAACACACCAGTTTGGCCGAGATCGAACGCATCGCCGGAATCGGGCAACTGTTCGACACGCTCCTGGTGTTCGAGAACTTCCCGAACTCCGGTGCAGGACAGCCTGCATCGCACACACTGCGGGTCGAGGGATTCACCAACCGCGGAGTCACGCACTATCCGATGACGTTGATGGCGCCGCCGAGCACCGGTCTGGATCTGGTTCTGTACCACGATCCGGCAGTTGTCTCCGACGCCACGGCGGAGCGAATGGTCACACGGCTCGCGGAGATCCTGCGTGGGTTGCTGACCGAGCCGACAGCTCCCGCATCCGCGGTGCTCACGGTAGTCCAACAGGCAGCGTCCGTTGCCGATGCGGTGTCTGTCGCGAAAAATGTCGCTGTCACGAAAAAGGTGGCCGCGTCCGATCCTGCGATCGATGTCGATCCCGCGGTCGTGGATGCAGTGTGCGACTGTGTCGCAACGGTGTTGGAGATTCCCGACGTCGATCCGGGTGACAATTTCTTCACTCTCGGCGGTCACTCGCTCACTGCGATGCGGTTGGTGGGAAGCCTGCGCAAGCTGGGAATTCGCGTCGTCGTCTCGGATGTCTTCGACACCCCGACCCCCCTCGGTCTTGCCGTGGCCGCACGCGTCGATCGGACGAAGTTCTCGCCGGATTCGGTCGTTGGCGTCGATCGACCCGTCGTGACCGTGGCGACGTTCCGCGCCCCGGCGGTGGCGGGAAATCCTGATCACGAGCGGTACTGGGTTCGCACGCTCGCGGACCTGCCCCTCGAAACGGACCTTCCGTATGACCGCCCGCGCGGCGAAGAGTACCGCCCGCACACCTACCTCCGTCAGCTACGCGATGCCCGGTTCGGTGACGAACCAGGATTCGACGCGGTGCTGTTGGCCGCCGTGGCGGCGACGCTGAACAGCTTCGGCGGTGGTCGGGACCTTGCGGTCGGACTGGTCTCGGAAGGGGCTGACACCCTGATTCGGGTCGACCTGTCCGGTCGGCCGAGAATTGCCGATGTCGTTCGGCGAGTCGAAAACGCTGTCTCCGAGGCACTTGCGCATTCCGATGTCAGCCTCGACCGAATCGCCGATCTACTCGTGCGTCCGACGAGCAGCCTGTTCGCTGCCCGTGTCGGTCACTCGCCCGGAAAGAGCGTCGACCTCGAATTCGTCCGAACCGCAACAGAACTTCGATTGACGGTTGATGCCGGGCTGTTCGACGCCGCGACTGCGGACGCATTGCTCGACGGTGTGATCGCGGTCCTCGGTCACGAAATCAGCACTGTCGTCGCGGATCTGCGACTGGCGGAAAATAAGCCGGATCGCGACCCGGGCCGACGCGCGACGCCGCCGTCGGGGATCTCGCAGTTGTTCGCTCGACACGTCAGCCGCCACCCCGACGACATCGCGGTGATCTCCGGCGAGGTCGGAATTACCTACGGGGAACTGTCGGCGCGCGTCGACGAGCTGGCCCGCGAACTTCTCGCGGTCGGCGCAGGGCCTGAGAAGGTAGTCGCCGTCGCGCTGGATCGAAATGCGGATCTGGTGGCCGGACTGCTCGCGGTACTGCGCATCGGCGCGGCGTACCTGCCACTCGACGTCGATTACCCGACTGAGCGGCTCGAGTTCATGATCGAGGACGCGGCTCCGGTGTGTGTCCTGACCAGTATCGACAGCGTAGGGCAACTTCCGTCCACGGTCGCCACGAGTGTCTTCGTGGACGGTGAGTTCACCAACTCGAATGTCGTGCTTCCTCCGCCGCTCGCGGCGGGTGATCACCTCGCCTACATGATCCACACCTCCGGTTCGACGGGTCGCCCCAAGGGCGTGATGGTCTCGACGGGCAACCTCGCAGCCTTCGCGGACACGGTACTCGAGGATTGCTGGATCAGGCCGGGCGATCGCATCGTCGCGGTGACAACGGTGTCGTTCGACATCGCGGCACTCGAGTTGCTGTGCCCGCTCGCGGCGGGCGCGACTGTCGTGATCGCAGACCGCAGGACGGTTCGCGACCCGGATGCGTTGTCGGCGTTGATCATCGCGAGCGATGCGACGGTGATGCAGGCAACGCCGGCGCTGTGGCGAGTGGTCACCGAACACGAGAACGCAGTCGGACTCGCCATGGTGCGAGCCCTGGTGGGAGGGGAAGCCCTCCCGCAGGATCTGGCTGACGATCTGGTGGCCAACGCTGCTTCGGTCCGGAATGTCTATGGACCCACCGAGGCCACGGTGTGGGCGACATCTTCGGTCATCACGACCGGCGACCGAGTCACGATCGGTCAGCCCTGGACCGATGTGCACGTGCGAATCCTCGACGACGACCTGCGTGAGGTTCCGGAAGGCGTTGCGGGCGAGCTGTATCTGGGCGGTGCGCAGGTGGTCCGCGGATACCTGAACCGCCCCGATCTGACCGTCGCTCGGTTCGTCGCCGATCCTTCTCTGCCGGGGGCACGCCTCTACCGCACCGGCGATCTGGTCCGACGCCGGCGAGGGGTTTTGCACTTCCTTCGTCGTGCGGACGATCAGGTGAAGGTTCGCGGTTTCCGCATCGAGCTCGGCGAAGTCGAAGGCGCGCTCGGATCGGTGGCAGGTGTGTTCCGCGCGGCAGCCACCGTTCGCGTCGATGCGGCGGGTACCGGAAGTTTGCACGGGTATGTGGTTCCCGAAGGTGCAACCACGCTCGATTCGGTACTGGTGCGCAAGGAGATTGCGCGGCTCCTACCCGAACACATGGTGCCGCAGACCATCACGGTGCTCGAGGCACTACCACTCACCCTCAACCGGAAGGTGGACCGAAAGGCATTGCCCGACGCCGCGCCGGATCGTGTGCCGAGCCCACTCATAGCCGTCGATGCGGATCGACGGGTGCGGCTCGAGTCGCTCAGCCCGGGCTGGCAGGACGTGCTGCCACTCGGTCCCTTGCAGGAAGGCATGTACTTCCAGTCGGTTCTCGACGGCGCCGGCGGTACGGATGTCTATCACATGCAGCCGCGATTCGAGTTCTCCGCCGATGCTGCCGTCGACGTTCGCTCACTCCGAGCAGCGGGGGATGCGCTCTTGCGGCGCTATCCGAACCTGCGGGCCGGCTTCACACACGCCGGTTTCGACGCTCCCGTGCAGTTCGTGCCCAGGGCAGCCGAAATGCCTTTCCGCGAAATCGATCTGAGCGGAGTTGCGACCGAGGACATCGATCGCGAGGTTCGCGCTGTCGACGTGGCCGAATTCGGCACGCTGTTCGACTTGAGTGCCCCACCACTCATTCGAATGGTGCTGGTCTGGTTGCCGGGTGGGGGAGCGCACCTCGTCTTCACTCAGCACCACCTGCTGACCGACGGTTGGTCGCAGACCTTGATGTACGCGGAGTTGTTTGCGCTCTACGAGTTTGCTCGCACTCACGGCACGGACCCGGTTGGACTCGACGGCGCGCTCGACAAGCCTGCGGACTTCCGTGATCACCTCCGATGGATCGCCGAAGCGGATCGCACGGACGCCCTCACGTCCTGGAAGGACTACCTCGCGGATCTCGAGCAACCCACACTCGTGGGTGGTACGGGATCAGGCGGGCGCGCTCCGTTGCCGGTGTTCACCCGGGTTCAGCTCGAACAGAGCATCACCGAGCACGTACGCGAGCTTGCCAGACGTAGCGGCGTGACCCTGTCCACCGTCGTCTCTGCGGCGTGGGGCCTGGCATTGCGCGCCGTGACGGGCCGAGACGACGTGGTCTTCGGATCGACGGTTTCGGGACGTTCACCCGAGGTCGAGGGCGCCGACCGAATGGTGGGCTTGGCGCTTAACACCATTCCGGTGCGTGTCCGGGTACGGCCAGGCGAGGAGATCTCGGCGTTGCTCGGACGCCTGTTCCGCGAACAGGGTTCGCTGCTGGGGCATCACCATCTCGGGCTCGGCGACGTGCAGCGAAGCGCTGGGTTCGCAACACTGTTCGACACGCTCTACGTCTTCCGCAACACGCCTCGTGACGAACAGGCACGTCGAGACACGTTCGGGCGCAGTGGAATCGTCGGGTTCGACGCAGTGGACGGCACCCACTATGCGCTCACGCTCGACGTGGATCCGGGTGTCGGGGATGCGCCGATGGCGCTCACTCTCGAAAATCGTCCCGACCTGATTCCCCACGACGTGGCTCGGGACGTTCTTTCACGCACCATCACGATCCTCGAAGTGATGGCGAAGTCCGATACCGCCACGGTGGCGGACACGGCGGTTCCGCTTTCGCACACCCCCGCGGAATTCGCTTCGGAGCACATTGTGATGCCGCGGCCGGACCAGGCCGGCGGTAGCGTGGACGCCTTGCTCCGCGAAAGGGCAGCGGCAACTCCGGACGAGACGGCGCTTGTCTTCGGAGACGTCACCCTGAGCGCAGCCGAGATGAACTCTCGGGTGGACAGACTGGCACGAATACTCGCGTCGGCGCTGGGGCAGTCGGTGCCAGGCGCGGGATCGACTCGTGTTGTGGCGCTCGCACTTCCGCGCACCGCCGATCACGTCGTAGCGATCTTCGCTGTCATGAGAACCGGAGCGGCCTACCTCCCCTTGGATCTGGCTCACCCACCGGCACGATTGAGCGAACTGATCCTTGACTCCGACGCGGCGCTGGTGGTCACCACGACTCAGACGCGTGACCTCGTTGTTCCCGCCGGACAGGCTTGCGTCGTCCTCGACGACCCAGACGTGGTCGGGGTACTCGACGGACAGTCTCCGGCACCCGTTGTCGACGAGGCCGCGGTGTGCGGGCCGACCTCACCGGATCAGCCTGCCTACGTCATCTACACCTCGGGCAGTACCGGGAAACCCAAGGGTGTCGTCGTGGGGCACCGCGGGCTGACGACGATGTATCACAACCACAAGGCCGAGATCTTCAGCCCGACCGAAAACAGAGTGGGTGGTCGACGTTTGCGCATTGCGCACACAGTCTCGTTCTCGTTCGACATGTCGTGGGAGGAACTGTTCTGGTTGCTCGCCGGGCATGAAGTTCACGTGATCGACGAGCAGACGCGACTCGACCCCGCGTCGCTGGTGAAGCACTACCGCGAAGTCGGGATCGACGTCGTGAACGTAACCCCCTCGTATGCACGGGAACTGATGGCCGCCGGACTCCTCGACGGTGAGCGGACGCCGGTGTTGGTGATGCTCGGCGGCGAAGCGGTGCCGACCGAACTGTGGTCGCGGCTACGCGATCAGGACGGTGTCGACGGGTACGACCTTTACGGGCCTACCGAATTCACGATCAACGCGATGGGATCCCCGGTTCAAGGCAGCGAGATGCCGTGCTTGGGTCGTCCGATTCTGAACGCGTCTGCGCGGGTACTCGATTCGGGTCTACGTGAGGTTCCGATGGGAGCGGCGGGCGAGCTGTACATGTCCGGTGACGGAACGGCGATGGGTTACCTTCACCGGACCGCGTTGACCTCCGCTGTGTTCGTTGCTGATCCCTACTCCGTCGGTCACCGCATGTACCGCACGGGTGACGTTGTACTGCGTCGCCGCGACGGTGAACTCGAATATCTGGGTCGCGCAGACCATCAGGTCAAGATTCGAGGCATTCGGATCGAATTGGGTGAAGTGGAATCCGCGCTGGCGTCGTTGCCGGGAGTGTTGAGAGCGGCAGCGTCAGTCCGTAGCGAAGGCGGTGCGCCGCCGCGACTGGTCGGGTACGTCATCGAAGAACCCGGCGCTGATCCAGTCGATCTGCGAGCTGCGTTGCGGCAAAGCATACCGGCACACCTGGTTCCGTCGGACATCGTCGTCGTGGATTCGATCCCGTTGACGCCCAACGGAAAACTGGACCGCGGTGCGTTGCCGGCACCCCCCGCCCGAGCAGCGGCCCGAGCACCGCGAACCGAGATGGAAAGGCAACTGTGCCAGGTCTTTGCGCGGGTACTCGGCGTCGAGGCGGTCGATCCCGAAGAGAGTTTCTTCGATCTCGGCGGCGACTCGCTTCGAGCCATGCGACTGGTGGGGGAGATGGAGCACGACCTGTCGGTGAGCGTCGGTGTGGGAACGCTGATGGCCCGTCCTACAGTTGCCGAGCTCGCAGCACACCTTGACGAATCGGGGTCCGAGGTCGACCTGAGCCGCGATCACCTCCTGACACTGCGAGCCGAAGGGAGCGGTGAACCACTGTTCTGCGTGCATCCGGCAGGTGGATTCGCTTGGCCCTTTGCGCCTTTGACCGGCGTACTCGAGGCTGACCGTCCTCTGTTCGGCCTTCAATTGCCCACTGTTGCCGGAGAGCCACTCGAACCGACGAACGTGGACCAACTGGCAGCGATGTACGTCGACACGATTCGGGGCGTGCAACCGAGCGGGCCGTACCACCTGCTCGGATACTCGTTCGGTGGCAACGTTGTTGCCGCGATGGCGGCTCAGCTGGTCGATGTCGGCGAGACGGTGGAGTTCGCGGGTCTGATCGATACTCATCCACTGGGAGATCGAGACGAACGCGACCGCGGCGACGTCGACGACCGCGATCTTGCCGCCGCGCTGCCACCCGAGATCCTCACTCAGGCACCGGCACTGGTCGAGGCAGTTCTCGCTGGATTTGATGCCACTCGTTTGCTCGTGGCCCGCTCGACCGACACAACCTACGACGGACCGGTTACTCTGATCACCGCCGACGCCGAAGCCTCCGGACAAGTGCTGGCCGATCGCTGGCGCAGAGTCCGCGGGGACCGGGACATAGCGGTACATCATCTGCCCTACGACCACGCCGGATTGGTGACCCCAGCCGGGTGGGCGGCAATTGCCCCGCTGCTCGACAGCCATTTGTCGAAACGCACGGCCACATAGTTTGAAAACCACACAGTTGAAACACAATGGGAGCTCAATGATGAAGTCCACACCGCCCCTCGCGATACGGAGTTGGCGACGATTCGTCGCCATCGCAGGGTTGCTGATCGTCGCACTCGTGGCGATGATCGGTTGCAGTAGCGATTCGAACGACGAACCGACCAAGGCTGCAGAGCCCACGACGCGCGTGATCGAAACCGAAAAGGGCTCGGTCACCGTGCCCGCGTCGGCGGAGCGCATCGTGGTTCTGAGTGGCGGTCTCGCCGGATACCTGTACGCCCTGGACGCACCGGTGGTTGCCACCGATACCCGCGTCCTCGGTGTCACGAACCTCGACGGTGGATTCCCGCCGGCATGGTCGGATGCCGCAAAGGCGCAGGGCACCAAGGAATTGCCGGCCGGCGAGCAGCTCAACATCGAAGCCGTCGCGGCGGCTGAACCCGACCTGATCATCGGCGGTGGCCAGGGCATCACCTCGGTTCAGGCCGAGGAACTCTACGACCAGCTGACCGCTATCGCACCCACCGTGTTGGTCCCCAAGACGGTTGCCAACTGGGACAAGCAGCTCGAGATCGTCGCCGATGCCGCAGGTCGTTCGGACAAGGTTCCGGCGCTGATCAGCGCGTACGACGACAAGGTCAAAGAGGTCAAGGGCAAGATCAAGGTTCCCGAGGGCAACGTCGTCTACATTCTCTCGCTCGCCAACAACAAGCCGTACCTCGTGCCGCCGACGGCAGCGCTCCCCGCAATGCTCGCCGAGCTCGGTTTCAAGGCCGACGACGTCATGGCCAAGGCCGGCAACCCGCAGCTCTTCGGCTCGGGTGACTCGTTCGAGGTCAGCCCGGAACTGCTCTCGCAGGTCGCCGATGCTCCTGTCGCCTTTGTGATTCCGGTGTCCGGTCGCCCGATGGCCGAACTTGCCACCGATCCGCTTTACTCGCAGTTGCCGTCCTTCAAGGCAGGCACGACGTTCGAGCTCCCCGCCACCAGCTACCGTCCTGACTACGACGGCGCAATGGCTACGCTCGACCTGATCGGCCAGACCTTCGCATGACTCGATTCGGTGGGCTGGTGATCGATGTTTCACCGTTGCGGACCAGCCGTCCATTCAGGTACGCGTTTTCCGCGCGATTGATCTCGCTGCTCGGGATCGGACTGCTCGTCGTAGCCGTTCCCGCGCAGACGTACCAGCTCACCGGGTCGACCTTGCAGGTTGCCGGAGTGTCCACGGCGATGGCCATCGCCATGTTCTTCGGCAGCCTGTTCGGTGGTGTGCTCGCTGATCGTTACAACCGGCGACGCACCATCCAGTTGGCCCGCAGTGCTGCGGGTCTCGGCTTTGTCATTCTCGGGTGCAATGCGCTCTTGTCACACCCGTCGATGTGGGTCATCTACGTCGCGGCAGCCGTCGACGGCTTGGCCGGCGGTGTCAGCAGCTCGGCCTTGATGGCTTTGATGCCGACGTTGTTGCCGCGCAACAAGATGGCTGCGGCCGGCGCTTTGGTAGCGCTGACCACGGACATCGGGACGATGATCTCGCCGGCAATCGCCGGTATGATCATCGCCTCCGGCGGCATCCCCGCGACATACTTTGTTGCTGCGGTGGCCACCGCAGCAACTGTCACGTTGTTCCAAGCCATCGGCCCTTCCCCTGCACCGGGCACGAATCACGAAAGCCCGATGCGCGCGCTCGTGACCGGCGTGAAATTCGCCGGCACGCACACAGTCATTCGCGGCATCCTGATCAGCGGACTGTTGGTCATGTTCGTCAGCGGACCGATGGTGCTGCTGCCGGCATTCGTCGACCAGGTTCTCGGCGGCGGACCCACCATGCTCGGTCTGCTCTACGGCGCACCGGCCGTCGGCGCTGTGATCGGTTCACTCACCAGCGGTTGGACCGGACGAGTACACCGCAACGGTGCCGCGATGCTGATCTCGGTAGCGTTGATGCCGCTCGGCCTCGTGGTACTGGGTGCGTCGGGAACAGCGATTGTCGCGTTCCTGGGCCTGGCCGGATTCGGCCTCGGCCGCGCACTCAACGACATTCTGAGATTTGCAGTCCTTCAACAGAACACGCCGGACGAATTGCGCGGACGCGTGTCCAGTCTGTGGATGGTGCAAGCCGTCACGGGTACGGCGATCGGTTCGATGGCAGCCGGGTTCCTCGGGCAGTGGCTCGAGCCTGGCGCCGCGCTACTGGTCTTGGGGCTCGCCGGTGTGACACTGGGCCTGGTGCTCCTGGCAGCATTGGGTTCGGCGCGCCGGGTAACTTCGGAGATCAACGAAGTCGATCTCTCCGAAAACACTGTGCCGGTGGGGAATGCTCCGCCGGAAAAGGAAGGTAGTTCATGAACCGAGGAGACCACCTCGCGACCATCGCCGAAGTTCTGGCGGGAACCACCGGCGCAAAAGTGCCGTACCCCATCGGTATTCGCGAACTCGAAGTTGTTCGCAGCGAAATGGTCGGATCCGGACTGCTGCGTCTGACCTTGGGCGGACCCGAGTTGGCGGGCTTCGAATCGCACGCTCCCGACGAGCATGTCCGCCTGGTGTACCCGGATGCAGACGGAACTTTGCGACTGCCCGAACGAGACGGATTCAGCCTGAAGTGGCCGCGTCCACTGCCGATCTCGCGTGAGTACACCGTCCGCCGCTACGACGCCGAGGCGGGAGAGTTGGACCTCGACTTCGCACTCCACGAAGGTGGGTACGCCTCTGATTGGGCTCAGGCCGCCACCATCGGCACTCGGGTACACGTGGCAGGTCCGCCCGGTGGCGTCGTGGTTCCGTGGACGTACGACCGCTATCTGCTGGCCGGTGACATCACCGCCCTTCCTGCCATTGCTCGTTGGCTCGAGATGATGCCCGCTGCTGCCGCCGGGTGGGTGTTCGTCGAGATCACCGACCCTTCACAGGAAATCGAACTCACTGTTCCGGAAGGCGTCGAGGTGCGATGGCTGCACCGCGGTGACGTCCCAGCTGGTCACTCGGATCTGCTCGAGCAGGCAGTCCGGACGGTCACCGTGCCCGAAGGTGAGCGCCTCTACGCCTGGATCTCCGGTGAGGCCACCAGTCTCAAGCCGATTCGCAGATTCGTGCGCGACGAACTCGGCCTGAGTTCGGGCGACCACCTGATCACGGGCTACTGGAAGCGCGGAGTCGCAGACTTCGACGAGGACGACGACGACCACTGAACATCGGTTGACGCCGGTTTCGGCATCGTCACCGCGACAACGAGTCCGACAATCGCAACGATTGTCGCCACTCCGAAAGCCGTGGCGAATGCCGAGTGCTGGGGAAGGCCGCCGGATGAAGTCGCGCTCGCGATGATCCCGGCGGCAAGTTGGGTTCCGACGGCAGAACCCAGCGATCTGGCGATCGTGACTATTGCCGTCGTGACACCTACGCGGTCTGCCGGTGCGCTGTCGGCGGAGATGACGAACACTGCCGTCGACGCGGCGGCAACGCCGGTACCCGCCAGGATCAGCACCACAACGATCTGCCACATCGTGGGTGCAAGGACTCCGACGGCGCCGCTCAGGCCGAGGAAGGCAACTCCCGCTACCGCAATGGCTTTCGTGCCGACCCGTTGTGCGAGCTTTCCGGAGATCACCGACGCGATCACCGCTGCGCCGTAACCGAGGCACAGCAGGATTCCGATGGCACTTGTCGACGCACCGCGGCCGAATCCGCTCTCCGGGGGCGCGGCGAGTTGCTGCGGAAGTAGATAGACAACAGCGCCGTAGGTGAACCCGAAAACCACGCCGATGACCACAGCGTTCCACATCGAACGATGCCGCATCATCGTCAGGTCGACCATCGGTTCGTGTGTCCGGCTCTGATACCTGGCCCAGATCGAGAACACCGCAGCGGCAGCGAGAACCAGCAGCATCGACGTCGGTGCGCTCCAACCGTCGCTCGCCAGCCATGCTGTCAGCGTCAGCAACCCCAGAGCCAATCCAGCAGCTCCCGGCCAATCGAGTCGACCGCCGCCGTTCGAGTTGTGATCCCGTGGTGTGCTCACGGCAAAAGCAAGTGCGCCGAGGAGGACGAAGGCGGTCGGCACTGCGTACATCGCCGTGCGGGAAATGTTTTCGGCCACCGGTCCCGCCAGCACGACTCCCAGAACGCCGCCCGCGACGACGACAGCCCCGAGCAATCCGGTGGCAGTTTTCAGCTGTTCCGAGGACAAAGTGCGTCGTAGGACCACGACGCTCACGGGCAACAACCCGAGCCCGAATCCCTGGAGAAACTGGCCGAGAACGAACAGCGGGAAGATCGTTGCGAGAGCGGACACGCTGCCGCCGAGCACGGCGATTGTCGTGATCGCGAGCAAGGTGGGGCGGGCGCCGTACACGTCGGCTATTCGCCCGGCCATCGGTGTGACGAGAACAGTGCTCAACGTCAGAGCGACGGATGCGAGCGCTCCGACGTCGGCCGTCACTTCGAAGTCTGCTGGGCCAGGGGGAGTGCGGGGACGATGATACTTTCGAGAGCGGCGACCGCAGCGATCAGAAGTGTCCGGCTGGCAATTGTTGCTACCGGTCGCTGCTGATTTCCGGAGATGCTCTCAGTGGTCATTGCGCTCTCTTTCGATCGGGGTGTGAGGAGCTTTTGGGCGCGACGATGCGTCGCCCCACCAAGAGTCCGGAAGGGTTGTGGCACTAGCTATATCGGATGGCTAGTAGAGTATCTTTTTATTTCGTTACGCGTACCGGTATTGTGAAGAACGTAATCGGGTTCGGCAAACAATGCAAGAGACCGCTGGAGCGGAATTGATGCCGGATAGCGCGAGACCACAACCGCCAGGCTTTCGCTGTTGCCGTCGGTCAGGGTCAGGTGATGTGACGACCGGGCTCAGTTCTCGACGAACATGACGCTGGTCACCAAAATTATTCTGCGAGCAGGGAGTTCATCTGCCGGACACATCCACGGTCCCCGTTTGCATGTCGGGTTTGCTAGCTTTCTGCCTGTGACGCGAGGTCACGGAAAGTTCACGAATCACGGAGGATCATCATGGGTTCTATTTCAACGATCATCGGCATCTTCGAGCTCTACAAGCTTCTCGAGCCGCTGCTGAGCTCGCTGAGCTGATTCGGGTGTGATTTCCGCTGTCGAGCCGGGGCGCCGAGGGACTCGGCTCGACAGCGGATCTCGAGGATCCGGCGCGATCAGGACCCGTGGAACGGACGTCGGCACCGGCAGAATTCCGTCGCTCCGGTGTATGGTCCATCACCAGTATTTCTGCGCACCGAGCGGGCTGCGGTGCGAACCTGAGGCAGCGCTCGATCCACCCGCGCTCCAGGGAAGGGGCGGGATGTGTGCAATTCGTGCATCGACTGGGACGTTCTGCGACACGAACGGAAGCATGGCGCTCCGGGGCATGCAAACATCTTGGTGGTACGAGGTTTCGAGGACAATGGTTCCGCTCGAGCGGAAGCGATGTCACGAAAGCCCCGCCGTAAGCGGAATTCCGACGTGTTTGTGCGAGCGCGAAGAATCGCCACGGCGTGGGGTCGCAGGCATCCGTCGAAGCGAAACACTATGCCAGCTGGAATTCCTCCGAAGTACAGTCACGGAGACTGATCGACCGTTCGTGGATGTGATGTGTTTGCTACCCGATTATCTGGCCGAGCACGAGTACCTGGACTGTGCGGCACCACGCAGTTCAGCGCAGCGATCTCCGGCGGCGATAACCGAGGACCGAGTACGGCGTGGCTGCGCTCCTGTCTACCTGACGATCGAACGCGCGCACCGAGTTCTGTGCCACCTGCGGATGCTGCGCTGGCGCCCAACCGTTCTCGGCCTTCGGCTGCAACGGTCTGACCCGGAAGATCGCGGCCAGACCGTCAGGTCCTCGCTGTATAACTTCGATCCATGAGTCGCCGAGAAGTCGCTTCCAATGGACCCGACTGCGCCCACGGAACTCGATCTCCGCTGCTGGCAGTCGCACTCGTCTAGAACGATTCCGTGACCAACGCTCGGCCGGCATCTGTCGCGGGCAGCACTGGGTTGCATCCATGGGGGCGTTGCAGTGAATGCGATTTCTCCGGTACAACCCGATCAATGCGTTGTCGAAGAGATCGAGGCGGCTGAGTTGCGCCGACTGGTCAGAGTAAGGGTCCTCGGCGGCACAGAATTGCTCCTTGGTTTCAAGGATTTCAGAGGTCCAAGACTCAAGCCGAGTTCGGGTAGACACTGTGCCGCGGGTACTGGACGAACCTCCACCCTTACCCTTCGTTCGCGGATTTCGGGGTGTCAGGAGCGGCCCACTAGACGCTGCGGGGTGAGGCGGATGATGACCCTTCTCGCTTCAGGATCTTTTTCGGTCCAAGTACTTCCGGTGTATGCGAGTGACAATCGTTGGATGAGATCTCCGTCCGGGTCGTCGACGATGACGGCACGTCCTCGAAGTTCGATGCGGCGCATCGGGTTCTCCGAGTCAGTGATGCTGATACTGATGCGCGGATCGCGGTCTATGTTGGTGTGTTTGCGGCGTCCCTCGACGGTCGAGAACGTCACAGTGTTGTCGTCGTGTGTTATCCAGACTGGGGACAGTTGGGGTGAGCCGTCTGGCTCTATTGTGCCGACGGTGGCGATATGGGGAGCCTTGGCCAGGTCTGATGCCAAGGTGGCGAGTTCTTGTTCGTTCATCTTCACTCTTTTCGGTTGGCCGATTTGTTCAGTCCGCCTCGATGGATTTTGCGACTGCGACTCCGCCGGCGACGGCGGCGAGGAACAGAACGACGCCGAACACGGTTACCGCTGTGGGAATGGATGTGGCGTCGATCAGGTAACCGGCAACCAGGGGCAGTATTCCTGCGGGGATGTAGCCGCCGATGTTCATCAATGCATTTCCTTGCGCCCGAGATGTAGGGGGAACATGCATTCCGATCAGCGTGAGCCCCCCGAGTTGGCCGAGGCCCTGGCCTGCGCCGGCAAGGAGTGCGGAAAAGATGAGTAGTGCTGCGGCGTCAGACTGGACGGCACCGTACAACGCGAGCATAGACATTGCGGTTGATGTTGCGCCGCCGATAAAGATGGTTCGGATCTGCGCACGAGCCACGGCAAATTGAACGCCTGTGGCGACGAGGAACATCGCGCTCGCGGTTCCGCCCGCGACCAGGGGGCTCGTAACCCCTAGCTGCCGGGCAAGCAACGAAGGACCGAGAGAAAGGACGAATGAGGTTGCAGTAATCCCAGGTCCGAAGACCGCGATACCGAACAGCACGTAACGGCGAAAACGCCGGGGAACCGACGGCAGACGTGGCTGAAACGGACCGCGATCATCGATGCCTGCGAGGTTGGTAAGTGGGCGGGAACGGACGACAGCGATAGTGGCGATGACAATGAGTAGAGCTTCCGCACCGAACACCCAGGTGACGGGCTCATCAAGGTACTGAGCCATGATTCCTGCGAACAGCGGGCCGAGTCCGGCCCCGAGGACCATGGCAACGGACGCGAGTCGCGCGGCGGTCGCGCGAAGGGTGTCGCCTCCTGCGTCGACGACGGAAGCCATTCCGGCAGAGACGATAACGCCAACCGAGATGCCGGTGAGCAGCCGCGCCACTATCAACATGGCGACGTTGTCGGCGACGAGGAAGAGGGCGCTGGCGGCCAATGCGACGACGAGTCCGGGCAGAAGTACGCGTGGGCGACCGAAATGGTCGGATAGTTGCCCCGCAACAAGAAGCGTCAGAAGTAGGCCGAGGATGTACGCACCGAAAATGACCGTGAGCATGCCCGAGCTGAACCCGATGCTCTGTTGCCAATGGACGTAGAGCGGCGTCGGCGAATTCGAGAGCACGAATACTGCCGTGACGACGAAAGCCGCGGTCATTACCGCAGGCATGGATCCGGGCACGGGTGTCGACGAGTGTGTGGAGGGCTGAACCTCAGAGCTTGTCATGGAGTCTTCCCTTCGGAATCGATGTACGTAATTATTCGTACTGTAAGGACCATAGTCGTATTGGTTCGAATCTTCTAGCGCACACTTCAGCTCACACTCGTACCGGTTCGACAAAACTAGTATTGGATGTATTCTCCTGTTATGGTCACAATCGCGGTTCCTGAAGTCACAGATAAGTACCTGCCACCTCCCATTGACGAGCCATCAGTCGACGAACTCGACCTCGCCGCAATTTTCGGCGCACTCTCGACCCCCATCCGCCTCGAGATTGTCAGACGTTTGCTCGCCGACTCCGTCGAATACGACCACCCTTGTAGTTGGTTCGGCTTCGATCGACCGAAATCGTCACTGACGCACCATTTCAAAGCTCTACGAGAAGCCGGATTGATCAGGCAACGCCAATACGGAATGGAGCGGCGCAGTCGCGTGCGGTACCAGGATCTTGAACATCGCTTCCCGGGACTTCTCGATCTGATAGCCAGAGGCTGAACAACTTTCGACGCATGCTCGCCCAACAACAGGAGGACCTGAATTGACCGTTGTGCGAACGTCACCAATCAGATCATCGACGGCCGAATTGCTCGGTCCGATCGCCACTGTCGATGACATCAACATTCGCAGTGTTCGATACTTTCTCACTGTTGCCGATACTGGATCGGTGTCTTCTGCATCAGCGTTATTGCAGGTCGCTCAACCAACTCTCAGCCAGCAGATCAAACGCCTCGAATCCCGCATCGGTTTCGAACTGTTCACCCGAAACGGACGGGGGCTGGTGTTGACCGCCGCCGGCGAGGCCTTCCGTAACCGCATCGCACCGCTTCCTCTGCAAATCCGTGACGCGATCGAAGCCGCACGGCCTTCACCGCCCCCTCATGTTCTCCACCTGGCATTGTGCCCAGGGATTGCCTACACGCGAATCTCTGACCTCACTCGACTTTTGCAGGGTTGCTACGCAAACAAGGTGGAGGATCACCTCGATGTGCGATTGCATTCGACCGCCACATCAGATCTACTGGCTGACCTCAAACAACAACGGATAGCGCTCGGAGTGGTGCGACTTCCATTCGATCACAAGGAAATCAATGTGACAGCATTCCGGACGGACGTTCTCGGAATCGCGGTGCACAGCAACCATGCATTTGCCGGCCGGGACGCGGTGACCTGGAACGAGTTGTCGGCACAGCAACTACTTTGCTTGGATACCGCCCAGAGCGACACCGAAAGAGGTGGAATGCTCTCTCAACTGCACCAACGCGGATGGTTCCCGGAAACAGTCTCGATCGACGACGATCATCCGGCTGTCATAACCCATACGCTGGCAGCCAATCCGTCGACCCTCATGCTGACTTCGCGAGATGACCTCCCCGCTTCGAGAGAACTTCACTGGATTCCACTGTCGGATAACCCTATTGAAGAGACGCTTGCATTGGTTGCCACTCGTTCATCCGTCTACGCGCGCGTCCCACGCGAGCTGGCAGGGCGAATGACCAGCCGCATCACCGAAACAGCAAGCGAGACGGGTTGACCCGTGAGACTCGGTCGAACACCTCTGCAGCACACCACTGACTTGCCAACTGCCAACCGGCAGGAAGATCGGGACGATCCGGTTGGCCGAGGTCGCTCGACAGCACGACCCGTTGGTGAACATTGGCAAGCTCGATTACCCTTTCGTACGGATGCCGATTCATCAAAACGCTCAGCGCAGTCACCTCAACCCAGATAGCCGGGTTTGCCGCGAGCTCTGCGATGTGGTCCACGGAGAAACCTGACATCGGGTGTGTCGCGTGGGTGAGTAAAACTCGTTCGACACCGATCGCCGCGGCCGCATCCATGATTCGTAGACTCTCCTCGGCACTGCTGTGCCCGGTCGCAAGAATCAGATCATGATCTCTCACGCATCGGAGAACGTCGAACGTCGGCCTGGACACAGTGCCCTCTGCCGTGAACGCGGTAGCGGACGACCATCTCGCGCGAGTGAAACCGCTATGCGCGAAACTTTCGCCCGCTGAGCTGTGTCCGCTACGCATGGTAGGAAGAAAGACGATCACTCGGGCGTCACAAAGCTCCCCCTGAGCGAAGACACCTCGCTCGACCGCTCTGGGATCGACGCCACCAGCCACATCGTTGAGGACGATCGACCCGCTTACTGGAAGCCCGAGTTCGCGTGCTTCCCATGCCGATTCGCAGGTTGATCCGAGATGTGACTTGGCGACGAACCAAGCCCCCATACGTTGAGCGTGCCGGCCCGCTTCTATTACGCTGTGTCGACGAAGAAGGAGGTCCGGCCCCGCGTGGACATGAAGATCGACCAATACCGGTGCACTCACCGTTCCCGGTTCTCGTTCCACGGCTGGGCATAACCGAACCGCGATCGTGCCTCATCGAGGCGGATACCTTCGCTCACCGCGGCCGCGATCTTCGCTTCGGTTCGCTCGACGGCTTCTGCCCGTGTGATGACGTCCGCAGCTTTGTCCTCTGGAATGACGAGTACACCATTGTCGTCGGCGATAATGAGATCCCCGGGACGAACGATCACCGTGCCGACTGTCACCTCACGCCCCACGGCGTCTAGCTCGACGCGATTCTTTCCGGACACCATCGACACTCCGACACTGAACAACGGATAGTCCGCGTCGCGGATTTCGGTGATGTCACGTGCAGCCCCGTGTACCACCGTCCCTCTGACCCCTTGACGCTGAGCGACGGAGGTCAGCAGACCTCCCCAATTCGTGCAGTCGGTACTTGCGAAATTGTCCACGACGACGACCGAACCTGCGGGCACATCATCAAGGTAGTTGGCAGCATTGTGAAATCCGCTGACGGCTTCCGCCACCGGCCGGTAAGTCACGGTGTATGCAGGGCCGACAGTTCGGGAGCCGGGCACCCTGGGTACCAGGCCCCTGAGGTGGCCGGTGAGACCCAGGCTGTCGAGAGCATCCGACACGGCAGCAGTATCGAGTTGTTCTGCCCTGTATACGAGTTCGGTGGACACTTGTGGCTTGGAAGTGGTCATCGTTCGATCTCCTTCAGAACCGCGTTTGCTGCTGCGGTAGTGGTTGCGGTACCTCCGAGGTCGTAAGTCACATCGGACGAGTGGCGCCGCTCCACGACTGTGCGAACGGCACTGCGGATGGTCGTCGCTTCACGGGGGAAGTCATGGTGTTCGGCGATTTCGGCGATCGTCAGTATGGTCGCCAACGGGTTGGCGCGGCCGGTGCCTGCCATTTTCGGCGCGCTCCCGTGGACTGGTTCGAAATAGCTGCCGCTACTCCCCAGATTCGCACTGGGTGCCAGCCCGAGCCCGCCCATGATCCCAGCACCAAGATCGGACAAGATATCACCGAACATGTTCTCCGCCAGTATCACTCCGAAACGTTCAGGACGGGTGACCATCCACAGGGCTAGTGCATCTACGTTGAGGATCTCCACCTCGATCTCGGGGTGCTCCTCGGCAATCGATTCGACGATGCCTCGTAAAAGCGTGCTCGACGCTCGAAGTACGTTCGGTTTGTCGGCCACCGTGACGCGGTCGAAACCGTGCGAGTGCGCGTACGCGAATCCGAAACGCACTAATCGCTCGATACCGGTGCGCGTTTGCAGCCGAATCGTCGCTGCGGTCTCCTCGCGACCGGAGTCTGCGGCGTTCGGGTGTACCCGTACGTGTTCCCATAAGTCAGCCGGCACCGGCCGGAAGTCCAGGCCGGCGTAAAGACCTTCAGTGTTCTCACGAATGACGACGAAATTGAACTGGTCGTTTCGTAGGTCTCGTATGGGGCGCACATTGGCGTAGAGCCCGAGATTCTGCCTCAATTGGATGACGGGCGATCGGTAGATCGGTGGATTGACGCGAAGACGAGTGGGTTGTTCCTGCTCTGCTTCTCTGGCAGGTTTGCTGGTGATCGCCCCTAGTAGGCACGTGTCGGTTTTACCGAGTAATTCCCAAGTCTGCGGAGGTACAGGGTCACCGCCCGATCGCCAGCACTCCCAGCCGACATCCCCGTATTCGAGCGCCCAGGGCAACCCAACGGTTTCGATCACGGGGAGCGCAGCGTTGATAACGTCTGGGCCGATACCGTCACCGGGCAGAACTGCTAATTGCATGGCTTGTCTCCAAAGGTTGGCGGATCTCGGTCAACGCGACGTCGATGCACGTCGGGTTGTGGTGATGTGGTCGCATACCGGCGCCGGCCACCGACAAAGTGCTGGAAGTTGGCCCGTCGGCAGTGTGTTCGGCCCCGACCAATTGGGATCGTGTTCCAACGATGCTCACGATTCGACCTGGGTATCTGTGCGTCGCCTCGTCGAGGTCGACTGTCCGCAACATCGACAGTCCGGTAGCAATTCGTCGAGCTGCGACATGGCGGCTGTGCCGTGTCAGCTGCAGTGGCGGAGTCGGAGGTGCTGCTTCACCGGCGGGCATCACTTTTGCGTGCAGTTCGACCATGGCCGCATCGATACCCCCTGACGCGGCGAGGTTGATGATCGTGGTCAGCCGGGCGCTGAGTTTGGGGCTGGTCCGCACCGGTCCGGAGACCGTGAGCACTGGACAAGATAGGCGGTTCCGTACTGCGAACATTGTCGCGACGGCGCCTCCGAGGGCATTTCCGCAGACAAGATCGAAGCGCAAGCCGGAAAGGTGTTCAGCCCACAACTCTGCCAAGTGTTCGATGCTGGTGGCCTCTTCGGTGAGGGAGTTCGTGTCGACGATGTGTGCGGCGATTCCGTGTCGATCGAGCCCTGCTCTGATTGGTTCGACGGATGCACCTTCGTCCCAGATCGGCAGTGCCGGAGCGAAGATCACTGCTCGAGCGGTCACGCGCTGAGCGCCTGTTCGAGGTCACGTGCCGCACGAACTCTGGCTTGCGAGTCCAGTCCGTGCACCTTGCTTTTGTGTTCGATCGACAGGTTGTATCGCCCGAGTAGTAGATCGGTGGCAGGAACGACTGGCGCCGATTCCGGAACCGTGTCTGATAGTAGGGCGGAGAGGTCGAGCAGTGCTGCAAGTTCGAATCCTGAGCTTTCCGGTGCGCAGCTGTCGAGGTATGAAATCCACTGCTCTGCGATGAGATTGCCCGCTCCTTTGCCCATGCCCAACACAGATGAGTCGATCCAGGATGCGCCTGCCGAAACTGCTGCGATGGCGTTCGCGAGCGCCAAGCCAATGTTGTTGTGTGCGTGAAATCCGATTTGGAGACCGCTGAAATCGCCGGCGACCGTGACCATTCGGGTGACATCTGCGGGTTGCATCGCTCCGTTGGAATCGGCTAGGTAGAGTGCGTTCGCTCCCGCAGCGGCCGCAGCACCGGATAGTTCTGCGATCGTTCGGGGCGTGAGGTTGCTGACTCTGGTGAGGTTCGCCGCGCAGACGAAACCCAGAGATCGGGCGTGGGAGATCAAGTTCCAGGTGAGTGAAGGATCATTCGCGTTGACGCACAAGCGGATCAGTCGGGCTCCCGCGGCGTAGGCCGATTCGAGATCCTCTGCGTCGACATTGTGGGGGTGGGCGATCAGGGCGACATGATCAGCGCCGATTCGGGCGGTGACGTCTTCGATGTAGTCGTCGTCGCCTCTGCCTGTGAGGCCGTTACTTGTGTTGGGGTTGAAAGATCCATTCCGGTAGGCGATTTCGACCCAGTTAAATCCGGCCTCGACGGCCAATGCTGCGTGGTCGAGTGCGTACTGCCTGGGAAAATTGAAGGTGTTGCGGTAGCCGCCGTCACGCAGTGTGACGTCAAGATTGGTCAGGCGCATTTCAAGCTCCTCGGCGTTGGGCTGAATTCGAACGGGATTGTGTGTCAGGTAGTCACAGGTTCGAGATCGAGGTGCCAGCACGTCGGCCGAAGATGACCGAGCGGAGCACCGATGTTGCTGGCGGGTATTCGCTGTAGTACAGACCGGTTGCTTCACCTGCTGCGAACAGACCGGGAATAGGCGTTCCCGACGGTGTAAGGACGCGGGCATCAGGGTCGGTTCGGATGCCTCCGTAGGTGAAGCACAACGCGGCTGTCAGGGGAAACCCGATGTACGGCGCTGTATCGATGGGGGTTGCCCAGTTAGACTTGTCGATTGTCAGGCCTTCGGTCCGTTTACCATCGAATTGTGTGTGGTCGAATGCGACATCGTTGGTGGCAGTGTTGAACTGCGAGATGGTCGCTGTGAGTGCTGCGGGTTCCAGACCGAGTTGCTCGGCCAAATCTTCGATCGTGTTCGACGTGACCGGTGGGACGTCGCTCAGGAGAGCGCGCTCGAACCAGGGCAAGTTGACGGAGGTGGCGTCACCGATCCAGTAGGCGCTCTGGTTCTGATGCGCCCAGATCGAGTAGCCGACTTTTTCGAAGGTGTTGTCCCATGTGTCTTTTCCTTCGTCGATGAAGCGTTCGGCGTGGTCATTGACGAATATTCCTGCAGGAAATCCGTAGAGAACCGCGTCGGCGGATGTCGATCGACGATCGACGGGTTCGGCGTGGATGCCGTCGAATGCTCCGGCTGTGTCAGCTCCCACCTCCAGTGCCATCCGGAGTGCGTCGCCTCGGTTGTTGGCGATGCCTGGCGCGATGAGTGGTAGTTCCCATGCGCGGGGGCCGACGTAGCGGGTGAGCATTTCCGGGTTTCCCTCGAATCCGCCGTTGGCGAGGACGACAGCAGAACCGGTCAGGTCGTGTTGGCCTTGTGGAGTTCGTACTCGTACGCCGGTGACGACTCCGTTTGTGGTCAGTAGCGACAGCGCTTCGGTTTGGTACAACAAGTCCACTCGGTTGTCGGATTCGAGTGTTGTGGAGAAGGATTCGACGATGGATCCGCCTCCTCCGACGGGGCTTGCCGGCGCAGCCATGGAAGGCTGCCCGCTGACAAAGGTGTGAGGAAACGGGAATTGATTGAAGCTGATCTCGACTCCTTGATCCTCCAGAAATGCGATAGCTGCAGGTGTGTCTTTCTGCAAGATCTGTAGGTAGTCGAGATCAGCACGCCCTCCCGATGTTTCAGTGAGCCGATCCGAGTATGTGTCGTCGAAGTTGTGTTCGCTGTCGATGCGGAGAAACGCCCCGGTCCATCGGGTCGCACCACCGCGCTCTTCACGGGAGGAACGCTCGAGGACGGCTACGCGTGCGTCGGCGTCGGCGCTTTCCAGGTAGGTGACGGCAGCGGCGAGCCCAGCGGCTCCGTGCCCTATTACGACGAGGTCGAACGAGGTGTTCACGGTGGTTCCTTTCTGATCGGGGATGTCAGGATTCCGGGCTGATGATGTGTGCCGAGCGGTAGAGCCTGTAGCGAGCTTCCGTGGTGGTTTCAGCGAAAGCTGCGTAGCGCGTTGTGAACTCGGGGTCGTCGAAAATCGCTTCGAATTCGTTCAGACTGTTCCATCGGGCGAAGTTGATGATGCTGTCGTTCTGTGTGCTTCGGAGCAATCTTGACCCGAGGAAGCCGGTCGCGGTGTGGGCGACGTGGTCGACTGCGTCGTTGAGTGCTGCCAGTGATTTCTGAGGGTCGTCAGTGAGCGCGACGTTGATGAGAGTGACCTCGTCAGAGTTCGGGCGGGGAAAGACGCCGGGGGCGCTGTAGGTACTGGCGAAGTGAATTCGGTCGTATCGGGCCAGCCCGTCGACGGTCCACGGGTCGCTGGCGACCAGTTTGTCGACAGCTTCGTCGTCGAGGTCTGAGGTGATTACGACGCCACCACCACCGTCTCTGGGTCCGGCTGCGACCACAGTGCCGGCGTTGATTTGCTCGCGTAGCCATCGAATGTGGTCAGGTTTGCTGCGGGTGAGGACGTCAGGATCCGCAAGATAGGTAAGTTGTAGTACGAACATCGGTTTCGCCTTCTTTCGTTGTCGCTGAATGGTGCTCGGGGCCTGGGCCGGTCAGTGAGCGGGAAGTGCGTCGCGGAACTCGGTCGTCCCGAGCGCATCCAGAACCGAGCAGGCCTGTGCGATCATCGACTCGATGATCTGAGCGGCTGGTTGAACCGAGGTAATCAGATCGATGTTCTCCCCCGCGAACAACGGTCGTTGTGTGACGTCGTCATCGGAGACCGATTGCGACCATGCGTCGACGAGGGTGGCAGCGTTGTCGGCGAGTTCGTCTTCATGGCCAAACCATTTGCGGGAGAAGTCGTTCCCGAGAGTGCGAGCGGTGTACTGAGATGGCCAGGGAATTGAACGGATGATGTCGAATGCACGGGTATCGAGGAGATCTCGACTGTGTCCATTGATCAAGGAATCGGTGAAGGACGGGCTTGTGAGTGCCTCGGCGGCGGCGGCGAACCGAGTGCCGATCATGACCCCGTCGGCACCGAGAGCGAGTGCTGCCGCCAGTCCCCGGCCGTCTGCGATTCCACCGGCTGCAACAAGTGGGATCTGCCCGTTGAGTGCGTCCGCGACTGCTGGAATGAGCGGAAATGTTGCACGGTCTTTGTGGTGTCCACCCGCTTCGGATCCTTGGGCAATGATCACGTCGGCTCCGGCAGCGGCGGCTTCTCGAGCTTGGTCGGTGTCGTGAACCTGCACGGCGGCTAACAGGTTTTCGCGTTGAATGGCTGCGACGTATTTGTTTGTCTGGGCGGCATTTCCGAACGACAATGCAACGAGTGGCGGCCGGTGGGACAAGACGCTGTCGAGCAAGTGAGGGGCCTTGTCGAAGGTGAACGTCACCAGGCCTGCCCCCCAGGCGCCACGTGACCGGGCGGCGATGGGCAACTCCGAAGCTATGAATTTTTCGTTGCCGTAGCTGACTCCGACAAGGCCGGCACCACCAGAGTTCGAGACTGCGGCGGCCAGTTCGCCACCTGCTACTCCACCCATTGGTGCCGACAATATCGGATAGCGCGTTCCCAATAGTTTATTCACTTTATTTACCATGCATAAGTCCTCGCTGTACGTTTCGGGATCTTCACTGCAGGAATGTGACGACATGAACGTACTTCGGAACGTCAACTACGTCTATTTGCTATTAGTGATAGCTGGTATTGCGTTTTATAGTTGAATGTACGAGCACGGCAGAATAGTGAATGGAGCGAGGTAGATTGGCGCCGATTACGGTCGGTGCGTACGTTCTGTCTGCTTCGAGTCTCCTATTAATCCGTTTGAGCTGAGTGAAGAATATCTGCAACTAGGTTCTGCTCAGAAGTCAAGATATTAATTCGTTAACAGTCTGTATATTTAGCATGTCGCGTAGCTAGTATGATATCCGTCACTTCAACAAATTGCAGTCCGCGGATGAGTATTCGGATACTCGATCTATGAAATCTACAAGACTTAGTAAACTTACTATCAACAATTTACCTAAATTCGTAATGCCGAAATAGGGAGATTTTCCAAATTCTGGCTACTCAGCGATCACTGTCGACCTGCGCAACGCGATGCAACCCGAAGTGATGGGCGGAACATGGGTTCGCTTCACTAGCCACCTATGTGCTGATTTGTCGGGCAGAGGGAGCGATGACGGCGAATGCGATGCGCCTGCGCACTTTTGGCCACCCGCGACCGTCGATCTTCCCGATGGTCAACGAGTAGACGCGCGCGTCAATCGAGGGCCGCGAAGGTGGTGTGATCGGAAATGATTGTGCATTCGCGGCTTTAGATTGCCGAGTGTAGAACTCGCCTACTGCGGTGGGGTCAGTAAAGGGTTTCTCGGAGCGGGGCAGCTCGCGGACACATCCACACGCTCTGAAGGACCGCCACGTCATGAATCGCTGTATCGCACGTGGAGCGGATGGCAGGAGTCGAACCTGCGTGGACGGTTTTGCAGACCGTTGCCTTGCCGCTCGGCCACACCCGCATTGATCCAATTGTGTTCGTAGTGAACAACAATCGCCACGATTGCGATCAGGGTGAGTTGATCGCAGTGTGACGGGTTGCGGGGGTGGAGGGCAATTGCCGGGCTAGGAGCGCGAGAACACCGCGACGAGGAATTCGGAATTGTCCTTGAACGGGCGCAGATCCCACGTGGAGAGCAGCAGATCAGCCTCGAGGCCACTCGCGGCCGCGTCGGCGAGAAACTCGGGGAACTCATAGCCGCGGCCGGCACCGAATCCGATGACCACTCGGCCGCTCGGAGCGAGATGACGAGCAAATCCTGACAATACAGCTTGCCTGGTTGACGGAGCGAGAAACGCCATCACGTTGCCTGCCGACACGATGACGTCGAAATTCGCCTCGACACCGCGGGCCGGTAGATCGAGCTCGGAGAGATCGCCGACAAGCCACGTCGGGCCGGGGTGGTCCTCCTCCGCGGCAGCGATGAGAACCGGGTCAACGTCGACTCCGACAACCACATGCCCGACGTCGTGCAGATAACCGCCGAGTCGGCCCGGCCCGCACCCTGCATCGAGAACCCGGCCACCGCGTCCGAGCATCGCGTCGATCAAACGTGCTTCCCCGACAATGTCCTTGCCGTCCGCTCTCATGGAACGGAAACGCTCGACATATCGTGTGGAATGCGTCGAGTCGGCTGCAGTGATCTCTTCCCACTGGCTGGGGATGCGCTCGTTCGGGGCCTGTGCAGTCATCTTTCGAGGGTACCGACAGCTCATCTGGTGCCGACGACCGTCCCGTCTGCGGCATATCCGACGAGAGTTGGACGCGGGAAGGTGAGCGAGAGGGGAATCCATCCGTAGAAGCGATCTTCGGCAAGAACTGTTGGATAGATCTCGCCGTCAGCTGTGTGAAGTTCGGCCCGAACGGCGCCTCCTGCCCCTGCGTCGTAGGTCGCCTCGTGCGGACCAGCAACCATGATCCCGGCTCCGCCTCCGAATGAATCTGCGCCGTACAAGTCGTCGTTCGATCTGCAGCCGTGTCCGAGGCTGATGAATTTCGACGGACCAACCTTGTCGATGTCGGCTGGCGCCTCGAAAACCGGGGCGACACACCTCCAGCCATCAGCGCCGTGGGCAACGAAGACGCTGAACAGGGTTCCGTCAGGTCCGGGGACGGAGCCGACCCGCTCGGCGGTGGACGGATCTATTCCGCCGTTGGTTCCCGGCATGGTCTGCCAACCCGAGTACATATCCGTAAACGGTTTTGGCATCATCGCCGTGGCAGCGGCGCAGCCCACCATTCCCGCTGCACAGAGCATCGCGACGAGAGCTACGGCGCCTACTCGGCGGCGTGGAACTCTGGGTGTTCCAATGTTGTTTTCGGTAGCGATGATTCGGATGCGAGCGGCAACCTGGACGTTCTCGGGCCAGAACTCGGCGGAAAGAGAATCGGTCGGCCGCAGCTTCTCGAGGGTGGTCAGCAGATCTTTGCTCATGGAGTACTCCCGTGTTCGGCGGCAGCGCAAGGTCGGGCGGTGTTCATCGGGATCGCGGTGTCGGATTCTGAAGCCAACCCGGTGCTCAATCGGCGCCGAGCGCGAAAGAGTCGAACATGCATGGCTGGAACCGAACATCCGGCGACCCGCGCTGCTTCGGTGGCGGTCAATCCGTCCCAGGCAGTCAGGAGTAGGGCTTCACGCTCGGTGACGGTGAGTGTTGTCAGTGCTTCGAGCAGTTCTGTGCGGTCGGTGACAGTCACGTCGGCGCCCGGCGTCGATGCCGCGATCTGCTCGATTCGTCGCATCTTCTCGGTCAACGCATCGTGGCGCCGAACGCTTCGACGGTTGTTGTTCACGGTGTTTCGAGCCACCACCAACAGCCATGGAAGTGCCTGTTCGGGCACTTCGTCCAAGCGTCGCCAGGCAACGAGGAACGTCTCGGAGACAACTTCTTGTGCGCTGTGATGATCAACGTGGCGGCAGGTGTACGCGAACACCCGACCGGCGTAGGCGTCCCACAGGACGGTGAAACGCTCTTCGTCGCTCGGTGGTGGCCCGTCCTCGGATTTCGGCGTCATAAGAAGAGATGTCCGGCTGGTTACTGATCCTTACAGCGTCGGCGCCAGTGGACGGTTTGCCGTGTTACTCCGGCCGAGGATTCCGACGGTCAGGAGCAACAACGCAAGGATGTACAGCGTCATGATCCAGATGCCCGCAGCGGCAGGCTGCCACTTGTTCGCCTGACCGAGCAGGATCAGGGCGTCAGAGGTGAGGAACAGTGCGCCGCCGATACCGGTGATCGTGTTGTAGGCCAGTGCGGTTGATGCGGTTCCCACCAGGATTGCGGCGTACACTGGGACGGCAATTCGAAGTTCAGGTTCGAGACCGGTCCAGGTGTACGACACAAGAGCGATTCCAGCGGCGGTGTTGGCGCACAGAAACCATGGCCGCCTTCGCATCTCCCGAAGAGCGCCGGCTGAGAGAAAGAATCGGATGAAGCAGAGGTGACCGATCGCGAAGGCGGCCATCCCGATGACAAACGTGGAGTCCCAGATCAGGAACAGGTCTCCGAAAGCGCAGGCAATCAGTGCAGCAGCAACAATTCTCGGTCCGCCTTGGTCGACAACCCAGGCAGCCAGAATCGGCGCGAGCATGACCTTGGTGATCCCGTCCCAGGGCGCAGCATCAGCGGCATTGACGATCAGATGAAGAATCGCTACCGCGGAAAACCCGACAAACCATGGCGACCGGATGGTGCTCGGCAGTCCGGCGTTGCGAACAGATTCACGCATCGGCTCAGCGTAGGAAGTCCGCTGCACGCTCGGCGAGATCGAGCGCCGGCTGGGGGAGTATGCCGAGAATGAGCGTGACACCGGCACCGAGGCCGATCACGCTGCTGGTCAGTGCGCTCGGTACCACGACGGTTGGTGCGTCCGCGGCCGATTCGGTGAAGAACATCAACACGATCACTCTCACGTAGAAATACGCGGCGATCGCGCTGCTCAGCACGCCGACGATCACGAGAGGTGCGGCACCACCCTCGGCGGCCGCGCTGAACACGGCAAACTTTCCGATGAACCCACTGGTCAACGGGATCCCGGCGAAAGCCAACAGGAAAAGTGCAAACACAACTCCGACCAGTGGTGAGCGCCGACCCAATCCTGCCCAGCGCGAGAGCGTCGCGACCTCACCGTCAGCGTCCCGGACCAAACTGACGACGGCGAACGCACCCACGGTGCTGAATCCGTAAGCCAGAAGATAGAACATCGCCGAGGCGAGGCCGGCATTCGAGTTCGCCACCACGGCGGTCAGAATGAATCCGGTGTGCGCGATAGCCGAATAGGCCAGCATCCGCTTCATGTCGGTTTGCGTCACAGCGACGATCGATCCGACAACCATCGTGAGTATCGCGACCGCCCACATCAGCGGACGCCAGTTCACGTATTCGTTGGGCAGGGCCACATAGAAGACACGAAGGATGGCGCCGAATGCGGCGATCTTGGTCGCAGTCGCCATGAAACTGGTGATCGGCGTCGGCGCCCCTTGATAGACGTCGGGAATCCACGAATGGAACGGCACGGCACCGACTTTGAACAGCAATCCCACCGCCACGAGTGCTGTCCCGAGCCACAGGAAGGCGTCGGTACCCGACCCGATGCGTGCTGCGTCGGCGATACCGGAGAGTGTGACCGTCCCGGCATAGCCGTACAGCAACGCAATTCCGAAAACGAAGAACGCCGACGAAAATGCCCCGAGCAGAAAGTACTTGAGCGCAGCTTCCTGGGAGAGCAGGCGACGTCTGCGTGCCAGACCACACAGGAGATACAGAGGCAGTGAGAACACTTCGAGCGCAACGAACATCGTCAGTAGATCGTTCGAAGCCGGAAACAGCAACATACCGCCGACCGCAAAGAGCGTGAGAGGAAAGACTTCGGTCTGGGCGATACCGACCTTCACTGCTTCTTGCTCCGCAACACTTCCCGGGACGCTCGACGCTTGAGGGGTGAAACTGCCGAGCGCGTCATGTTGCGCAATCACTTCGGCGGTGTTGCCCGAGCCTCGCTCGGCAATCAGCAGTACCGCGGGGATCGACACAAGAAGGATCGTGGCCTGCAAGAACAGCGTCGGTCCGTCGACCGCAACAGAACCCATCATCGCCGTCGACCGCGTGCCGGCGAGCAGAAGCACTGCCACGAATGCGGCTGCCAAACCTCCGACACCGAGGACGAGTTGCACTGGGTACCGAATACGCCGGGGTGCAAAGGCTTCGATGAGTACCCCGACCACCGCAACACCGAACACGACCAGCATCGGCGAGAGCAGGCTGTATTCGATACTGGGTGATGCCGCGTCGGCCGAGCCGAGGATGGTCACGTCGTTGAAGGAACTCATTTGTGGGCACCTCCTTCGTGGTCGGCGACGAGCGGCGTCGGTGCCTCGTAGACGACCGTGTGGCTCACTGCAGGAGTGATGACGTCCAAGGCAGGCTTGGGGTAGATGCCGAGAAGCAGCAGGAGTGCGATCAGAGGGGCGACCACCACGAGTTCGCGTCGCGCGAGGTCGCGGATCGTTCCCTGCCCTTCCTTCACGGGTCCGCCCATCATGCGCTGGTAGAGCCAGAGTATGTAGATCGCGGACAGTACGAGCGCGGCAGTCGCCGCGATAGCGGCGACGTGGTAGCGCGAGTACGTTCCGATCAGCACCAGGAATTCACTGATGAACGGAGCCAGACCCGGCAGCGACAGCGTTGCCAACCCCGCAACGAGGAATGTGCCGGCAAGGACGGGTGCGACTTTCTGTACGCCGCCGTACGCCGAGATAGATCGAGTACCTCGCTGCGAGACGAGGAAGCCCGCAATCAAGAACAGCGCGGCAGTGGAGATTCCGTGATTGACCATGTACAGCGCGGAACCCGCCTGGCTCTGGCTGGTCATCGCGAAGATTCCGAGAATGATGAAGCCGAAGTGTGAAATCGACGTGTAGGCGATCAGTCGCATGACGTCTGTCTGCGCGATCGCCAGAATTGCCCCGTAGACGATTCCGATCACGGCGAGCGTGATGATCCACGGTGCAAAAGTCGACGACGACTCCGGGAACAGTTGCAGGCAGTAGCGAATCATCGCGAAGGTGCCTACCTTGTCCACGACGGCCATCATCAACACCGCAGTCGACGGAGTCGATTCCACCGCGGAGTCGGGCAACCAACTGTGCAGCGGCCAGAGGGGTGCTTTCACCGCGAACGCGAACATGAATCCGAGGAACAATGCGTTGAGCACCCCGGGTCCCACACCGAGTTCACCGCTGTTTGCCGCTGAGGCGATCGCCCGGAAATCGAAAGTGCCGCTGGTGAAGGGACTCTCGTCGCGAGTGGTGACCACGTACAGGCCGATGACCGCAGCGAGCATGACCAGGCCGCCGAGGAGGTTGTAGAGCAGAAACTTCACGGCGGCGCGAGATCTACCAACTCCGCCGAACCCGCCGATGAGGAAATACATCGGTATCAGCATCGCCTCGAAGAAAATGTAGAACAAGAGAATGTCCAAGGCGCTGAAGGAAATCATCACCATGGACTCGACAACAAGGATCAGGGCGAAATAGGTGTGCGGCATCCGCTTGGGTGATGCCGGGTCCGCGGGGACGTCGTTCCATCCCGCGATCAGAAGTAATGGAACCAGCACGGCGGTGAGAAGAACCAGAACGAGTGCGATCCCGTCGAGTCCAAGTGTGTAGCTGGCACCGAAAGCCGGTATCCAGCTGTGGCTTTCGACGAACTGAAATTGTTCGCCGCCGCGGTCGAACGCAACTCCGAGAACGGCGGCGACTACCAGGACCGCCACCGACACAGCCAACGCGAGAGACTTCGCAAATTGGTACGACCGTGCCGGTATGGTGAGGACAACGCCCGCTCCGATGAGCGGAAGCAGCCAGAGCACCGTCAGCGCAGGGAAGCCGGCATTAGTCACAGAGTCGCTCACCGCCGCTTCGATCACCACAGTGTCACCGCCATCATTGTCGCGACCACGAGTGTTGCTCCGACAAACATCACCAGCGCGTATGAGCGAACAAACCCGGTCTGCAGCCTCCGCGTGAGCGCAGACAACCCGGTGACGACCACCGCAAAGCTGCCCACCACGCCGCCTATTCCCTTGGTGTCGAACACTTCCAACGACTTGGTGAGTTGTTGACCGGGCTTCATGAATACTGCCTCGTTGAAGGCATCGCCGTACAGATCACGGCGAGCCGCAACGGTCAACGGAGAAACCGGAGTCGGCGGCGCCACTGGAATCTCCCGGGTGGCGTACTCGCGATAAGCAATCGCGACGCCGGCGGCGACTGCGAGCAGCGCCAGCGCGGTGATCGACCATGCGGGTATCGGCGGTTCGACGTGATGGGAGCCGACAACCGGTTCCAGCCAGTTCTGCAAGCTGGACCCGATGGTCAGGAGCATGCCGGCCCCGACGGATCCCACCGCCAGAATGATCATCGGAGACGTCATCACCGCCGGAGATTCGTGAGGTTTCTCGTTCTCCCAGCGGGCCCTCCCGAAGAAGGTCATCAGCATCACGCGGCTCATGTAGAAGGCAGTGAGCGCTGCGCCCAACAGGGCGACCAGGCCCAGCACGACACCCTTCACGCCGCCCTCGCCGATCGCAACTTCGATGATCTTGTCCTTGGAGAAGAATCCTGCGAACGGCGGAACACCGATGATGGCAAGGTAACCGAGTCCGAATGTGACAAAAGTCAGTGGCATGAACGCTCGGAGTCCGCCGTAGCGCCGCATGTCGGTTTCGTCGTTCATCGCGTGCATCACCGAACCTGCGCCGAGGAACAGACCAGCCTTGAAGAATCCGTGGGTGATGAGGTGCAAAATCGCGAAGGCATATCCGGCCGGTCCGAGACCCGCAGCCAGGACCATGTATCCGATCTGGCTCATGGTCGATGCGGCGAGCGCTTTCTTGATGTCGTCTTTCGCACAGCCGATGATCGCACCGAACAAGAGCGTCACCGCGCCGACGATGACAACCACGAGTTGAGCGTCGGGTGCGAGATCGAAGATCGGATTCGAGCGCACGATCAGGTACACACCGGCAGTGACCATCGTGGCGGCGTGGATCAGTGCCGATACGGGGGTGGGGCCCTCCATCGCGTCGCCGAGCCACGATTGCAGTGGCACCTGCGCCGACTTCGCGCACGCAGCGAGGAGGAGCATCAGTCCGATCGCCGTCAGGAGACCTTCGCTTGCGGCAGATGCGTCGCCGAAGACGTTGCTGAACGAGAGCGACCCGAACGTGCTGAACATCAACATCATTGCGATCATCAAGCCGATGTCGCCGACCCGATTGACGACAAAGGCCTTCTTCGCCGCGGTCGCTGCCGACGGCTTGTGCTGCCAGAATCCGATGAGCAGGTACGACGCCAAACCGACGCCTTCCCAGCCGACGTAGAGTCCGAGGAAATTGTCGGCGAGGACCAGGAGCAGCATCGCTGCCAGGAATAGATTGAGGTACGCGAAGAACTTACGACGCTCGGGATCGTGCGCCATGTAACCGACCGAGTAGATGTGGATCAGCGAACCCACACCCGTGATGAGCAGAACGAAACACATCGACAGTTGGTCCAGCTGTAGTCCGAACTCGACTTGAAGACTGTCGACCGGGACCCAACTGAACAGGTGCTCGGTAACGGTGCGGTCGGCGGTGTCGCGGCCGAGCATGGCGATGAAAAATACTACCGCCACGACAAACGACGCGACAGCCATGACGCAGGCGAGCAGGTGACCCCACACGTTCGTGCGGCGACCGGCCAGCAAAAGGACAGCGGCACCGCACAGCGGCAGGGCGGGGAGCAACCAGATGGCGGACGTGATTCCTCCTGACATGTCAGTACTTCAGCAGGTCTGCGTCGTCGACGGATACAGAACGCCGAGATCGGAAGATGATCATGATGATTGCCAGGCCGACGACAACTTCGGCTGCAGCGACCACCATCGTGAAGAAGGCGAAGATCTGGCCGTCGAGATTGCCGTGCATACGCGCGAAAGTCACGAACGCCAGATTGGCGGCGTTGAGCATCAACTCGATGCACATGAACACCACGATGGCGTTGCGTCGCAGGAGGACTCCCGCAGCCCCGATGGTGAACAACAGGACCGACAGATACAGGTAGTTCTCGGGATTCATCGCGCAGACTCCTCACCGGTACTCGGATCCGGGGATCGCGGAGTGAGCGCGCTGCTGACGGAGAGTGTCGAGTACGATCCGTCCGGCAACAAGGCCGGCATGTCCACCGCGTTGTGTCGTGCGTACACACCGGGGCTCGGGAGTGGAGTGGCCGAGCCTTTTTCGGGATTGTTCTCATCGCTGCCCAGGTACGCGAACCGGTGCTGCGAGAGTTCCCGTTGGCTGAGTGTCGCTCCGATCTTCTCCCGATGCGCGAGCATCATGGCGCCGAGTGTCGCCGTGATCAGTAGTGCGCCGGTCAGTTCGAAGGCCCAGACGTAGCGGATGAAAATGAGATCGGCGAGAGCGTCGATGTTGCCCTGCTCGAGTCCGGTGAAGCCGGTGAAGCCCGAGATCGACGCATTACCGAGGCCACCGATGAGCAGCAGCCCGAATCCGACGCCGATCACGATCGCGCTGACTCGTTGTCCCCGTAGAGTTTCGATCAAGGAATCCGAAGAATCCACGCCCACCAGCATCAAGACGAACAAGAACAACATCATCACCGCGCCGGTGTAGACGACGATCTGGACGACGCCCAGGAACAGTGCGCCCTGCACGATGTAGAACACGGCCAGGATGATCATCGTCATTGCAAGGAAGAGTGCAGAATAGACGGCTTTGGGAGCGGCCACGACACCCAAAGCGCTGATCACCGCCAAGGTTCCGAGGATCCAGAACTGCACCGCTTCGCCGGTGGAGGTCGAAGTCATCGTTCCCTCCGCCAGAATCGTAGTAGTGACCGCCGCGATCATTTCTCGGTCTCCTGGCTCGGCTTCGGTTCGGGTGCTGCTTGCTCTGATGCTGCTGCGATGTCGCCGCGGTAGTAGTCGTCCTGAGTTGTGCCGGGACGCAGCGCGTGTGGTGGTGCCGTCATGTCGGGCTTCAATGGTGCGAGGAGGCGGTCCTTCTCGTAGATCAACCCGGCTCGGTTGTCGTCGGTCATCTCGTACTCGTTGGTCATCGTGAGGGCCCGAGTGGGGCATGCCTCGACGCAGAGGCCACAGCCGATGCACCGCAGGTAGTTGATCTGATACACCCGCCCGTAACGCTCACCGGGAGAGAACCGTTCTTCTTCGGTGTTGTCAGCGCCTTCGACGTAGATTGCGTCAGCGGGGCAGGCCCACGCGCACAGCTCGCATCCGATGCACTTCTCGAGTCCGTCCGCATACCGGTTGAGTTGGTGGCGACCGTGATATCCGGGGGCGGTGGGGCGCTTCTCCTCCGGATAGAACTCTGTCTCGGGCTTCTTGAACATTGTCGAGAGCGTCACTCCGAAACCCGCGATAGGTCCGAGGAATTCAGGCATGGGAGTCCTCCGATGTGTCGGAAACATCTGTCCGCCGCGGCGGTGGCACGTTCTGACCCGGTGGTTTTCGGGTCGGCAGCGTTTGACCAGGCAGTGTTTGACCCGGCAGGGGCGGAACCGGGAAGCCGCCCGACATCGCATCGAAAGGTGTGGCCCCCGAATCGGGCACCAACGCGGCGGTTCGGCGACGGCCACGGTAGGTTCCGGCCAACACCATCAGGAGCCCGGCTCCGAGAACCAGTGCGACGCAGAGGAGTACGAGCCAGGTGTTGTAACCCTCGTTGCGGAAGGCGCGAACAGTCGCGATCACCATCACCCACACCAAGGCCGCGGGGATGAGAATCTTCCAGCCGAGATTCATGAACTGGTCGTAGCGCAACCGCGGAAGTGTGCTGCGCAACCAGATGAAGACGAAGAGGAAGCCCCACACCTTGGCGACAAACCACAGCACGGGCCACCAAGCGGAATTGGCGCCGTCCCACAGATTGAATGGGAACGGTGCGTGCCACCCGCCCAGAAACAGCGTCGTGGCCAGAGCGGACACCGTCACCATGTTCACGTACTCGGCCAGCATGAACATCGCGAACTTGAGTGAGGAGTACTCGGTGTGGAACCCACCTACCAGCTCACCCTCGGCCTCCGGAAGGTCGAAGGGCGCTCTATTGGTTTCGCCGACCATCGCTGTCACGTAGATCAGGAAAGACGGCAGGAGAAGAAAGACGTACCAGGCACCTTGTTGGGCACTGACGATTCCGGACGTGGACATCGTTCCGGCGTAGAGGAAGACTGCGGCGAAGGACAGTCCCATCGCTACCTCGTAGGAGATGACCTGCGCGGTCGATCGAAGTGCGCCCAGTAGTGGATACGTCGATCCCGACGACCAGCCGGCAAGCACGATGCCGTACACACCGATCGAGGTCACGGCCAGGATGTAGAGAACTCCGACCGGCAGATCGGTCAGCTGCAAGGGTGAAAGGGTTCCGAAGATCGACACCTGCGGACCGAACGGAATGACGGCAAAAGCCATGAACGCGGGCACGACTGCGATGACGGGCGCGAGGAGATAAATCGGTTTGTCGGCTCCGGTAGGAGTGATGCCTTCCTTGAGGGCGAGCTTGATTCCGTCAGCGAGGCTCTGGAGCATTCCGCGGGGGCCGACGCGGTTCGGTCCGACACGCATCTGCATACGCGCCATGACTTTTCGTTCCGCGTAGATCGCCACCAGCGGGGTGAGTACGAGGAACACGAAGATGGCGAGAGCCTTGCCGATCACTAACCACCACGGGTCGTGTCCGAACGCCGACAGGTCGACCGGAGCAGCGACGCTCTCGTACTCGTGGGCGGTCATTGCGTTCCCGCCTTCGCGATCTTCACGATCGATCCCGCGGTGGCGCAGAGTGTTTCGTAGACGGTGCTACCCGGTGAATTGAGCGGCAACCAGACAGTTCGAGGTGGTAGTTCGGTGATCTCCAACGGCAAAGTGACGGTGCCGGATTCAGTCGACACGGCAACCTGATCACCGTTATCGGCTTCGATCTCGGCGGCGGTCTCGGCCGACAAACGCACGAGGAGGGATCGAGCAGTACCGGCCAGGTTGGGTTCGCCGTCCTGCAAACGACCATTGTCGAGCAACATCCGCCAACTCGACAACACCGCTTCGCCTTGCGCTGGTGACGGCACGGTTGCTGCCGGTACCTGGGGTAGGGTGGGGCGCGATCCGGACCATGCTCCGAGGCGGTGTATCTCCGCGCGCGCGGAAGCTGCGTCGGGCAGGCCAAGATCGATACCCATCTCCGCTGCGATCGCGTGGAGAACGCGCTGATCGGGCATTACGCCTGTTGTTCTCAATGCCGTGTCGAACACACGCTCGCGGCCTTCCCAGTCGAGGAAGGTTCCGGGCTTCTCGGCGACCGGTGCCACCGGGAAGACGACGTCGGCGAGTTCGGTGACTTCGCTGTGACGGATTTCCAAGCTCACCACGAATCCGGCGGCTTCGATCGCGGCGCGCGCCTTCGCCGGGTTCGGGAGATCACTCAACTCGACGCCGCCGACAAGAAGCGCAGCAGTCGTCCGCCTCGAATCCAGGAGGCTCGCGGCGTCGCGACCGTCGGACGTCGGGATGGGGGCGTCCCACACCGATTCCACCTCTCGACGCGCCAGCGCGTCCGCAACGAGGCGTCCACCGGGAAGCATTCCCGGTAGCGCACCAGCCTCGACGGCGCCGCGATCACCAGCGCGGCGTGGGACCCAAGCCAGGGAAGCTCCCGTCGCTTCGGCGAGACGTACTGCCGCCGAGAAGCCACCCGTCACCTCACTGAGTCGTTCGCCCAGCAGGATCACTGCGCCGGGCTGTCGGAGGAGCTGACCCTCCTCACTACTGGGGCGAGCCAACGAATCCATCAGAGCTGCTTCACTTCCGGGTACGGTCCGAAGCAAAGCACCCCCCATCTTCTGCAGGCCTCGCGTAGCGAACGGCGCGCTGGCGAGCACCGTTGTCTTGCCGAAACGAGCGGCTTTGCGTAGCCGCAGGAAGATGATCGGTGACTCCTCCTCGGGCTCGAGAGCGACCAGCAACGCAGCCGGGGCTGATTCGAGATCTTGGTACGTCACCGACTCTTCGAGCGTGCGGCCAGCGACGTGAGCTGAGATAAAGCTGGTCTCTTCGCCTGAGTGAGCGCGGATTCGGAAGTCGATGTTGTTGGTAGCGAGAGCAACTCGCGCGAACTTGCTGTAGGCGTACGCGTCCTCCCGGGTCGATCGTCCACCGACGAGTACGCCTGCGTCACCGTGGGCCTGTGCGAAGGATCGCGCAACGAGGTCGAGTGCCATGGGCCACGACGCCGGAATCAATTCGCCGTCAGCGTTGCGGATGAGGGGGGTGGTGATGCGATCGCCTTGGGTCGTGTATGTGAAAGCGAAACGTCCCTTGTCGCAGTTCCACTCCTCGTTGACGTCGGGGTCGTCCCCGGCGAGACGACGAAGAACCTTGCCGCGACGGTGGTCGGTGCGCTGGGCGCATCCGTCGGCGCAGTGCTCGCACACGCTGGGACTGGACACCAGATCGAACGGGCGCGCCCGGAATCGGTATGCCGTGCTGGTGAGCGCACCGACCGGGCATATTTGGATCGTGTTACCCGAGAAGTAAGACTCGAAAGGCTCGTTGGCGTAGATCCCGACCTGTTGAAGCGCACCGCGCTCGAGGAGATCGATGAACGGGTCGCCGGCGATCTGGCCCGAAAACCGTGTGCACCTGGCACAGAGGACACAACGCTCGCGGTCGAGGAGGATCTCGGACGAGAGTGGGATGGGTTTGGGGTAGGTCCGTTTCTCCTCACCGAACCGCGATTCCGTGCGACCGGTCGACATCGCCTGGTTCTGGAGCGGGCACTCGCCGCCCTTGTCGCACACGGGGCAGTCCAGAGGGTGGTTGATGAGCAGGAGTTCCATCACCCCCCGCTGCGCCTTCTCGGCCACCGGCGACGTGAGTTGCGTGGTGACGACCATTCCGTCCGCAACCGGTGTCGTGCAGGACGCCACCGGCTTGCGTTGACCTTCGACCTCCACGATGCACTGGCGGCACGCCCCGACCGGATCCAGAAGGGGATGATCGCAGAACCGCGGAATCTGGGTGCCGATCATCTCTGCAGCGCGAATGATCAACGTGCCCTTGGGAACCTGAAGTTCTCGGCCGTCGATGGTGAGAGTGACCAGATCAGTAGGCGGTGCCGTGTCGGTCTTGGTGGCGTCGGCTGCAGTCATGAGACGAACGCTCCTGTCGCGAGTACGGACCGGTGAGGATCGAACGGGCATCCGTTGCCGTCGAAGTGCGCGACGTATTCCTCGCGGAAGTACTTCATGGAGGACATGATCGGGCTGGTGGCTCCATCACCTAACGCGCAGAAGGACTTTCCGAGGATCGTGTCCGAGATGTCGAGTAGTTTGGTGAGATCGGCTTCGGTTCCTGTTCCGCCTTCGAGTCGCCGCAGGATCTGGACCAGCCAGTACGTGCCTTCTCGGCACGGCGTGCATTTACCGCAGGATTCGTGGGCGTAGAACTCGGTCCATCGCAGCACCGCGCGCACGATGCAGGTTGTGTCGTCGAATATCTGCAGTGCCTTGGTGCCCAGCATCGATCCCGCGGCGCCGACGCCCTCGTAGTCGAGTGGGACATCGAGGTGTTCCTCGGTGAAGATCGGTGTCGAGGATCCGCCGGGAGTCCAGAACTTGAGGGTGTGTCCAGCCCGAACGCCGCCCGCGTAGTCGAGAAGCTCTCGCAAGGTGATGCCGAGCGGCGCCTCGTACTGGCCGGGTGTGGTGACATGACCCGAGAGCGAGTACAGCGTGAATCCCGGTGACTTTTCACTTCCCATCGACCGGAACCACTCCGGGCCGCCCAGGACGATCGACGGAACACTCGCGATGGACTCGACGTTATTGACGACGGTCGGGCAGGCGTAGAGGCCGGCGACAGCGGGGAACGGCGGCCGCAATCGAGGCTGACCGCGCCGCCCCTCCAGAGAATCGAGAAGGGCTGTCTCCTCCCCACAGATATACGCGCCGGCTCCGGCGTGGACGACGAGATCCAGGTCGAATCCCGAACCGAGGATGTTTCGGCCCAGGTATCCGGCCGCGTAGGCTTCGGCCACAGCAGTCTGTAGGCGTCGCAGGACAGGGACGACCTCGCCCCTGACGTAGATGAACGCCTTGGCTGCTCGAATTGCGTACGCTGCGATGATCACTCCCTCCACCAACGTGTGGGGAGTCGCCATCATCAACGGCATGTCCTTGCATGTGCCAGGCTCGGACTCGTCGGCATTGACGACGAGGTAATGAGGCTTGCCGTCTCCGGGCGTGTCTTCAGAGACCTGCGGGATGAAGCTCCACTTCAGGCCCGTCGGGAAGCCGGCGCCACCGCGCCCGCGAAGGCCCGCGTCCTTGACCGTCTCGATCACGGCATCGGGGGAGCCTTCGAGTGCTGTGCGTAGGGCCTTGTAGCCGTCGTGACGAAGGTAGCTGTCGAGGGTCCACGAGTTCGGTTTATCCCAGTAGCGACTCAGGACGGGGGCGAGTGTCATGTCACTTCCCTTCGCCGGGAGCGTCGACCGCGGAAGCCGGGCCTGGTCGATTGTCGTCGAGAGATCGGCTGACACGCAGTCCGGCAACAGTTGCCCCGCCGACGGTCTGCGCTTCGGCCGCTTCGATTCGCGTATCCGGGAAACCGGCCAGGGTGCGCGCGGTCTGTCGGAACGAACACAGCGTCGCACCGCGACTGGGCGTCACGCGCTCTCCGGCGCGTAACGCATCGACAAGTGAGCGCGCCGATTCCGGAGTCTGGTTGTCGAAGAACTCCCAGTTGATCATCACGACGGGCGCGTAGTCGCACGCCGCATTGCACTCGATGTGTTCGAGGGTGATCTTGCCGTCGGCCGTCGAGATGGTGTGTCCGCCTTCGTTCCTGGACCCTGCCGAGCCCAGGTGCTCTTCGAGTGCCGCGAGGATGTCGTCACCGCCCATGATCGCGCACAGCGTGTTGGTGCAGACTCCGACCAGATACTCACCCGTCGGACCACGCCGATACATGGAGTAGAAAGTGGAAACGGCGGCGACCTCAGCGCCCGTCAAACCTAGCTTGGCACTGCAGAAATCGATCCCGGCCGGCGTGATGTACCCGTCCTCGGATTGCACGAGGTGAAGGAGCGGCAGGAGGGCCGATCGACTGGTTATCGCGGCGGCGTCAGGCTCGCGATAACGAGCGATGACGGTGTCGGCGTCGGCGTCGAGTCGGGCGAGTACGTCGGGGGGATAGCTCGATCGTGCGCCGGGGCGTACCAATTGTGTGGGTTCCTCCGGTCGCGGTCCGAGTTCGATGAACACCCGTGACGAACCGTTCGGGCCGGTCATCGGTCCACTCCGCCCATGACGGGATCGATACTGGCGACCGAAGCGATCACGTCGGACACCATGCCCCCCTCGCACATCGCCGCTACGGCTTGAAGGTTTGTGAACGACGGATCCCGGAAATGGACGCGGTACGGCCGGGTTCCCCCGTCGCTGACCATGTGCACCCCCAGTTCGCCACGCGGAGATTCCACGGCGACGTACACCTGACCGGGCGGCACGCGGATGCCTTCGGTGACCAGTTTGAAATGGTGAATCAGACCCTCCATGGACGATTCCATGATCTTGGCGATGTGCTTCTGCGAGTTGCCGAGGCCATCAGGTCCGACGGCGAGATCGGCAGGCCAGGCGATCTTCTTGTCGTCCACCATGACCGGCCCCGGTTGCAGCTTGTCGAGACACTGCTCGACGATCTTGAGGGACTCCTTCATCTCCTCGACGCGGATGACGTACCTTCCGTAGCAATCGGATCCGTCGTGCGTCACGACATCGAACTCGTAATTCTCGTAGCCGCAGTAGGGCTGCGCTCGACGCTGATCGTGGGGGAGACCTGTGGCGCGCAGGACCGGTCCCGTCACTCCGAGCGCCATACAACCGGTGAGATCGAGATATCCGATTCCCTGAGTGCGGGCCTTCCAGATGGAGTTGTCGCTGAGCATCAATTCGACGTCACGCAACCGCTTAGGAAGGACCTTCAACAGATGTCGTACCTTCGCCACCGAGCCGTCGGGTAAATCTTGCGCCAGACCGCCAGGCCTGATGTACGCGTGATTCATCCGCAGTCCGGTGATCGTCTCGAACACGTCCAGAATCAGTTCCCGTTCGCGGAATCCGAACAGCATCGCCGTCACGGCGCCCAGTTCCATTCCGCCGGTCGCCAGGGCGACAAGATGTGACGAGATTCGATTGAGCTCCATCATCATCACGCGAATGACGGTGGCTCGCTCGGGAATGTCGTCGGTGATGTCGAGAAGTTTCTCGACTCCGAGGCAGTAGGCGGTTTCGTTGAAGAACGGTGACAGGTAGTCCATCCGAGTAACAAAAGTGACGCCCTGCGTCCAGTTCCGGTATTCGAGATTCTTTTCGATTCCGGTGTGCAGGTAGCCGATTCCACACCGTGCTTCCACAACGGTCTCACCCTCGATTTCGAGTATGAGGCGCAAGACGCCGTGCGTGGACGGATGCTGCGGGCCCATGTTGACCACGATCCGTTCGGCCTCGCCGGTTCGCTGCCGGGCCGCTGCGGTGACGATGTCGTCCCAGTCCTGACCGGACGCCGTCACGATGGTTTCCGTCGTGGCGCCGGCGCTGCTTCCTGTCGTGTTGTTCATCAGTTGTACGCCCTACGCTCGTCGGGTGGCGGAGTCTGGGCACCCTTGTACTCGACCGGGATACCGCCGAGCGGATAGTCCTTCCGCTGCGGGTGGCCTTTCCAGTCGTCGGGCATCTCGATACGGGTCAATGCCGGGTGACCGTCGAAGACGATTCCGAAGAAGTCGTAGGTCTCACGTTCGTGCCAGTCGTTGGTCGGGTAGATCCCGACGATCGACGGAATGTGCGGATCGGAATCCGGCACAGACACTTCCAGTCTGATCCGGCGATTGTGCGTAATGGAGGCGAGTGGATAGACGGCGTGGAGTTCGCGACCGGTGTCCTGCGGGTAGTGCACTCCGTCGACACCCAGGCAGAGTTCGAAGCGAAGATCCGGTTCGTCGCGCAGTCTGCGCGCGACCTGCGGGAGGTGAGACCGTTCGACGTGCAGCGTCATCTCGTCTCGAAAAACCGTTACTCGCTCGATTGCGTCAGTGAAAGTGTCACCCACGCTGCGCAATGTGGCGTCCAAGGAATCTGCAACCACGTCGAAGTATCCACCGAACGGTCGAGAAGCCTTGTCTTCTACAGAGATCGGAGGGGCAAGACGGCTGTAGCCCGAGGTGTCGCCACTGCCGCGGACCCCGAACATCCCTCTCGCGCCGGTGTTGCCCGAGGTCATCGCAGCAGCCCCTTCATGTCGATGGTGGGGGTGGATGCCAGTGCCGCGCGCTCGGCTGCCGCGCGAGCCTCTTCGCGGTTGACGCCGAGGGGCATCTCCTGGATCTTCCGGTGCAGCTCAATGATCGCGTTGAGGAGCATCTCAGGCCGCGGCGGGCAGCCGGGCAAGTAGATGTCGACCGGAACGATGTGGTCGACGCCCTGTACCACTGCGTAGTTGTTGAACATTCCGCCGGAGGAGGCGCACACCCCCATGGCCAGAACCCATTTCGGCTCGGCCATCTGGTCGTAGACCTGACGAAGTACCGGACCCATCTTTTGACTGACTCTCCCGGCCACGATCAGAAGGTCTGCCTGGCGCGGCGACGCGCGGAAGGCCTCCATGCCGAACCGCGCCAGGTCGAAGCGGCCGGACGTGGTTGCCATCATCTCGATGGCGCAGCACGCGAGCCCGAAGGTGGCAGGCCACAGTGATCCCTTGCGGACATACCCGGCAAGGCCTTCGACCGTTGTCAGTAGAAATCCGCTGGGAAGCTTTTCTTCGAGACCCATATCCGACTCTTTTCAGTCGTAACAGCTTCGGTATGACCGGTTTTGTCTGAATTTCTTTGTGTTGATCGTGTCTTCGCCCAGCTAGTCCCAACCGAGACCGCCTCGTCGCCATTCATATGCGTATGCCACCGACACGTTGACTATGAAAAGGCCCATGGCCGCGAGACCGAACAAGCCGAGCGAATCGAAATGCACGGCCCACGGATAGAGGAAGACGATCTCGATATCGAAGATGATGAACAGCATCGCCGTCAGATAGAACTTGACGGGAAACCGGCCACCACCAGCGGTACGGGGTGCCGGTTCGATTCCGCATTCGTAGGCTTCGAGCTTCGCCCTGTTGTACCGCTTCGGGCCGACCACGGACGCGAGAACAACCGACACGACGGCGAAGGCCATCGCGATGACCCCGAGAACGAGAATGGGGATGTAAGCGTTCATGTCACCCGAACTCCTCTCCGCTGTGCGGATGCCCGCCTAGCCCGAAGGTGCCGTTAACCCGAAGGTGCCGTTCGATTTCGATACTGCCAGCAATTCGATATTTATGTGACCTGCGACACCCACACTAGGTGAGGCCTCCGACATTGGGTTGATTTTCGGGGTGCCGAGTTTCGCTCTCGAAAGTCCGAAGTAGTCGGCGCCGCAACGAATCACCGCCGCAACGGGTGCTCACCGGCTCAGTTGCCGACGGAGAAGCGCGATGACGGTGGAAGCGAGTTCGATCGGATCTATCGGCTGCGGCACTGAGGCTTCCGCTCTCGACCACGACGCCAGCCATGCATCGTCGGGTCGACCGGTCAGTACGAGGATCGGTGGACAGTCGGCGATTTCGTCCTTGAGTTGTTTCGCCACGCCCATGCCGCCGGCCGGACTGGCCTCGCCGTCGAGAATTGCGAGATCGATTCCGCCGGCATCGAGCTTGTCGACGACGATCGGCGCCGTTGCGACTTCGACGTAATCGATGGTGGGCATCGAGGGATGTGGACGCTCACCGAGAGCGAGCCGGACTTGCTCGCGCGTGTGCGCGTCGTCGCTGTAGACGAGGATGCGCACGGGTGCCATGGAGTTGGGCTCTGCGGTCTCGGCGGACACGCGGCCGACGTTACTCCGGGCGGTCCCCGGCTACCGGCGAATCTTCGACATCGGCAAGAACTTCCGCGAAATCGCAGCTCGGCTTCGCAGTAAACGGCCCCTACCCGGCGATGAACGCCGAAGTAAGGGCCGCCTGAATTGCGTGTGCGCTCAGAAGTTTTCGACGAACTTCGTCAGGCCCTTGCTTGCCGTTTCCAGGGCCGTCTTCTGCGCCTTCTTCACCAGGAAACCCGGCAGCGGAATCTTGGGATCGATGGTCAATTCGAAGGTGACTTTGGTTCCACCGTCGGTGGGCGTCAAGACGTAGGAGCCGTCCTGCTGGTTCTGCTGGCCGCTCTCGACGAGGGTCCAGGTCACCTTCTCGTCGCCCTCGAAGGTGTAGTCGACTACCTGCTCGTCGTTGATTCCCAGAATGGACACGGCCATGCGAACGCGATGGGGGCGACCGTCGGCGTGGGTGCTCTCGATGGTGATCTTCTTGTGCGCAGACGACCACTCCGGCAGTCGATCTACCGCGGCGACGGCCTGCATCACCGTTGCCGGATCAGCCTTGATCTCGAATTCCTTGACGCCCGAAACAGCCATGAACGTGCTCCTTCTCGCCTTGCGGCAACGGTTCGTGATTACTGCAGTTGCGCAATTAGATCATTCGGCGATCGGGGTGGCGTCGGACTAGTCCATGCCGTTCTTGCGCATCTGGTCCCGCAGTGCGCCCTGAACGGCTTGTGAAACCCACGAGTTGAGGGAGACTCCGTTCTGATTGGCTGCCTCCTCGGCGCGGGCTTTGATCTGCTCCATCATCCTCAACGTCACTCGGCTGATATCTCCGCTGACGTCGTCGAACGAGTAGGTGGAGTCCTTCTTCTCGTCGTCTGCCTTCTCGTTGTCGGCGGAATCGCCGCCAGTCGAACTGGGCGGGCGAACCACATCGACCAGCAACTCGCTGCCGTCGAGATTGACCTTGACCTCTCGATCGCCGAGCTTCGCCCCGATCTCCTTGGCCAGCTCAGTCGCCGCGGCCAGCAAGACCAGGCGGACCGAGGGTTCGATGGCGGCGGACAGCGACGCCGCAATTCGGCGCGTGTGATCGTCACCGAGTTCGGCTGCGGTGACAAGGTCGTTCTGCAGCTTTGCGGTGTACTCCGAAATGTCCATGACACCAGAGTGGCGTCAAAAGTGACGTCAGTCAAGGCTGCTGGTGACGTCACTCGATCTCGGGGACGGTCGACCGCTATAGAGTTGCCCCGCACCTGAGGCGAACAGCGTCCGGGTTTCGTGCTGGTTGTTTCGTGCTTGTCGAGGAGTGGGTTGTGCCGAACACGGTGTCGCTGAAAGTGCAGTTGGTGGCGAAGTCCGAGTTCTTCCCGCCCGAGGGCATTCCGTGGGAGACGGACGCCGACGGCGGCGAAGCGCTTGTCGAGTTCTCCGGTCGGGCCTGCTACCAGAGTTGGTCCAAGCCGAATCCGCGCACGGCAACCAACGCCGGCTACCTGAGGCATCTGCTCGAGGTCGGACACGTTTCGGTGCTCGAGCATGCAACCGTGAGCTTCTACATCACCGGTATATCGCGCTCGTGCACTCATGAATTGATTCGTCACCGGCACTTCTCCTACTCGCAACTCTCGCAGCGATTCGTTCGCGAGAACGATGCGAACGTCGTCGTGCCTCCGGCTGTCGAAGGCGATCCCGAACTCGAAGCACTGTTTCTGTCGGCCACCGACGAAAGCCGTCGCGCTTACGGTGAACTGCTCACCGCCCTCGAAAGGAAACTGCAATCAGTGCCCGGCGCCCCGATGCGGGGGAAGCAAGCCAGGCAAGCTGCACGCTCGGTGCTGCCCAACGCCACCGAGACTCGCTTGGTCGTGACCGGGAACTATCGGGCCTGGCGGCACTTCGTCGAGATGCGTGCCACCGAACATGCGGATGTCGAGATCCGGCGAGTCGCGGTCGAGTGCCTGCGTCAGCTTCGCGACGTCGCGCCAAATGTGTTCGGGGACTACGAGATTCTCCGCGGAAGCGACGGATCGGAAATCGCCGTCAGTGCATTTGCAGCTGAGTCGTGACTCGTGTGCAGAAGTAAGAGCTGAACCGGGTAACCTTCTGACCATGACCTACGGTGATTCCGCTTCTCTCGTCGAGCGTCCGTTCGGCACCATTTCCGTTGCGATGGTGACCCCGTTCACTGCCGACGGGAAGTTGGACGTCGACGCGGGAGTGCGCCTCGCAGCCCATCTCGTCGACAACGGCTGCGACGGCCTTGTCCTTGCCGGTACCACCGGTGAATCTCCCACCACCACCGAGTCCGAGAAGCTCGACCTGCTCCGCGCGGTAATCGACGCCGTCGGCAACCGCGCGAAGATCGTCGCAGGCGCCGGCAGTAACGACACCGCCCACAGTGTCGAACTCGCCCGTGATGCGGCTCGCGCCGGAGCGCACGGTCTGCTCGTCGTCACCCCGTACTACTCGCGTCCGCCCCAGGCCGGACTTTTTGCACACTTCACCGCCGTCGCCAACGCGACCGACCTGCCCGTCATGTTGTACGACATTCCGCCCCGCTCCGTCGTCCCCATCGAGACCGAGACGATCCGCCGACTCGCCGAGCATCCGCGGATCAAGGCCGTCAAGGACGCCAAGGGCGACCTCAACGCCGGCGCAGAGTTGATCGGCACCACCGAGCTTCAGTTCTTCTCCGGTGACGACCCGCTGAACCTTCCATGGCTCGCTGTCGGTGCTACTGGCTTCGTCAGCGTCATCGGCCATCTTGTTCCGGGTCGCCTTCGCGACCTTCACACCGCGTTCGTGTCCGGCGACATCGCCCGCGCACGCGAGATAAACCTCAGTTTGATCCCTGTGATTCGTTCCGTTGCCCGTCTCGGCGGTGTCAGCGCTTCGAAGGCGGGTCTGCGACTCATCGGAATCGATGTCGGAGAACCACGCCTTCCGCAGGTTGCACCCACTAAAGAGCAGATCGACGGTCTTGCCGCCGATCTGCATGCGGCAGGAGTTTTGTAAATGACCCGTCCCCCCCGACGTCGTAGTGCCAGTCGTCAAGCCGGTCCGCCCGCGCCTCCGGCTCCCGAAACGGCCGCGAAGGCCGCACCGGTAGAGGCACCAGCTGCGGCTGCGGCAGAAGCGGCCCCCGCCGCAGCCGCCCCGCCCAAGAAGGCCGCAGCAACCAAACCTGCAGCAACCAAATCTGCAGCAACCAAGTCCGCTGCCACCAAATCTGCTGCACCCAAGAAGTCGACCGAAGACAGGTCGCCGCGCAAATCTTCCGGCGGCAACCGTCCGGCAGCGTCGAAGGCGGGCAACGGGCGCGGAAACAAGCGCCCCGAGAACCGTCCGGCCGTCGATCCCACTGGTCGACTCGGAACACCCCCGAAGGCGCCGGCATCAGGTCTGCGCGTCGTCGCTCTGGGCGGCATCGGTGAAATCGGCCGCAACATGACGGTGTTCGAGCACCGCGGCAAGCTGCTGATCGTCGACTGCGGTGTGCTGTTTCCCGAAGACCAGCAGCCTGGCGTCGACCTGATCCTCCCGGACTTCCGCTACATCGAAGACCGTATGGACGACGTCGAAGCCGTCATCTTGACTCACGGACACGAGGACCACATCGGTGCTCTGCCGTTCTTGCTGCGCCTGCGCGCGGACATTCCGGTCATCGGCGCGAAGTTCACTCTCGCCCTCGTTGCCGCCAAGTGCCGCGAGCATCGCCTGCGACCGAACCTCGTCGAGGTCGTCGAAGGAAACACCACCACCCACGGCCCGTTCGACTGCGAGTACTTCGCCGTCAACCACTCGATTCCCGACGCGCTCGCGATCGCGATTCGCACCGACGCCGGCGTCGTACTGCACACCGGTGACATCAAGCTCGATCAGCTGCCTCTCGACGGCCGCCTGACCGACCTCGCCGGTTTCTCCCGCCTGGGCGACGAGGGTGTCGACCTGTTCCTCGTGGACTCGACCAACGCCGAGGTCCCGGGATTCGTCACGCCCGAGCGCGAAATCGGGGGAGTGCTCGACAACGTCATCGGCAAGGCGAAGCAGCGCGTCATCGTGGCATCGTTCGCCAGCCACGTGCACCGCATCCAGCAGGTCGTCGACGTTGCCGCTCGGTACAACCGCCGCATCGTCTTCGTCGGCCGCTCGATGGTCCGCAACATGCAGATCGCCCAGGATCTCGGCTACCTCACGGTGCCTGACGGCCTGGTCGTCGACATCGACACCGCCGCGACGCTTCCCGACGATCGCTTGGTTCTGATCTCCACGGGTTCGCAGGGTGAGCCGTTGGCAGCGCTCTCGCGGATGGCACGAGGCGAACACCGCCAGATCAACATCCGCGCCAACGACCTGGTCGTTCTGGCGTCCTCGCTGATCCCGGGCAACGAGAACTCCGTTTTTGCCGTGGTCAACGGTTTGGCCAAGCGCGGTGCCACCGTCGTGACGCAGCAGAGCGCCAAGGTTCACGTCTCGGGCCACGCGTCCGCTGGTGAGTTGCTTTACCTCTACAACGCGGTTCGGCCCACCAACGCCATGCCTGTTCACGGTGAATGGCGCCACCTGCGTGCCAACGCCGCGCTTGCCAAGGCAACCGGCGTTCCGGAAGAGCGCATCGTATTGGCCGAGGACGGCGTCGTGGTCGACATGGTCGACGGCCTCGCCGAGATCGTCGGACGGGTACCGGTCGGACACGTCTACGTCGACGGTCTGTCCGTCGGTGACGTCGGTGAGCCGACGCTTTCCGATCGCCTCGTGCTCGGTGAGGGCGGTTTCATCGCCATCACCATCGTCATCAACGAGTCGACGGGGCGCGCGGTCAGCACTCCCGAAGTATCCGGTCGCGGTTTCTCCGACGATCCGACAGCCCTCAAGGCCGCCGCGGATCTCGTGGAATCGGACCTGACACGGTTGGCGAGCGAAGGTGTCATCGACGCTCACCGCATCGCGCAGTCCGTGCGCCGCGTCGTCGGACGCTGGGTCGCGGACAAGTACCGCCGCCGTCCGATGATCATTCCGACGGTCATCGCGGTTCCGTAGATTCGGCACAGCAGGTCGCTTGCGCTCGAACCCGGTCCGGTTCGAGTACTTTGGCGAAGGTGACCTTCGCTCATGACGAACGACTCGCCCTGGTGGACAGCATGGTCGAATTCGGCCCCGATGCTCCGACGCTGTGTGGGGAGTGGACCAATCGTGACCTGGCAGCACATCTGATCGTCCGGGAGCGGCGTCTCGACGCCGCTCCCGGAATCATGTTCAGCCCTCTGGCCGGTCACACCGAGACCGTGCGAAAGGCCGCAGCGGCGCGTCCGTGGGAGGACATCCTCGACGACGTTCGCGGCGGGCCGCCTCGGTGGTCGCCGATGTACTGGCTCGACGCGCAGGTCAACACCACGGAAATGTTCATCCACCACGAAGATGTACGACGCGCACACCTGAACTGGGCGCCGCGTCCGTTGTCGGAGGGTCGGCAGGCTCAACTGTGGAAGTACGCGCGGCAGATCGGCAAGATGGGCTACCGCAAAGCCGCTGTCGAGGTGATCTTCGAACTTCCGTCCGGAGAGAGCGCGGTCGTCCACAAATCCGGCTCTCGCAGTGTTGTCCTGCAGGGCGAACCTGCCGAGTTGCTGCTTCACGCTTTCGGTCGCAACGAAGTGCAGATCGAAGCAAAAGGCGAACTCGGCGACGTTCAATCGGTGATGGCGCTCGATCGCAGTTTTTGATCCGCCCGTTTGGGATCTGCCCGTCTTTCGACCTTTACCGAGTTCGCCAGGCGGGTTGTGAAGATCACGTTTCGCACTCGCGACCTGTGTTGCTGGTGTTGCGGATGGTCCAGATGGGGTCGCACAGACTAGCCTGAACTCCATGGCAGGTAAGTCGAGCGCCCGGGGATCCAGTACAAGCACGTCCACGTCCAGGGCATCGACCAGGTCGTCAGCGTCTGCGCCGAGCGCGCGAGCGACCGCAAAACCCCGCACATCGCGCACCACGCGGACCGTCTCGACTCCTCGAAATGTCACGACGTCGGCCAAAGCCGGTGGCCGTCCCGCTTCGGGGAAAGGCTCCAAGCCTGCGCCGAAGAAGTCGTCCGGTACATCTTCGGCTTCGCGCCGACCCGTATCGAAAACGTCTCAGCGGGCCAGCCCGTTGGCGGCGGTCGGCAAGGGGATCGGCGCGGGGTGGTCCCTGGCTGCCCGCGGTGTCGGCGCCACTACGCGCACGGTCAGCAAGGTCGGCGAGATCGAAGCCGGCCATCGCCGCGACGGAATAGCGCTCGGCCTGATCGCATTCAGCGTCGTCATCGCCGGCGGAGTCTGGTTCAAGGCCGGAGGTCCGATCGGCGGTGGCATCGATACCCTCGTGCGGGCGATTTTCGGCGCGGCTTCGGCTGTGCTCCCCATCGTCGGCGTCGGCCTCGCGATCCTGTTGATGCGCACGGAACCCAAACCTGAGATCCGACCTCGATTGATCATGGGATCGTTGCTGGTCGGTCTGCCTGCACTCGGCCTGTGGCACATCATCTCCGGATCGCCGACAGACGCGACCGGCCGCTCCAACGGCGCAGGGTTTGTCGGATACGTCGTGGGAGGCCCGCTGACCAACGGCCTCACCGTTTGGCTGTCGGCGCCGCTGTTGGTCATCGCCACCGGATTCGGAATCCTGCTTCTGACCGGAACGACTCTGCGTGAGGTTCCGAGCAAGTTCCAGTCCTTCTTCGGGGCCTCGTACCGCTCGGACGAATACGGCGACTACGGATCCGAATTCGACGAGGACGGCGAGCACCACTACGGCGAATCGGCTTACGATCCTTCTCTGTTCGACGCCGACGGCTACCCGGTCGACACCTACGCCGAGCCGCCGCTCAAGCCCGCCAAGCGGACCAGCCGACGCGCGCCGATCGACAACTACCCGACGGACGAGTTCGAATCCGGAGACAAGAAGACCGAAGTACTCGGTCTGTGGAACGCCGACGAAACCGCAGAGCCCGACGAGCCCGTCGTGGCTGCGGCAGCGCCCGTCGTGGAGACACCGGCGCCGCGCCCCAAGGTGCCGGCTCGTTCGGTACCCATCGCCAAGCCCGTGCCGAAACCCGAACCGGAGCCGGAGGAGAAGGAACACTTCGTCACCGATCGGGTGACCGACGGCGACTACAACCTCCCGCCGACGACGTTGCTGATCGAGGGCGATCCGCCCAAGCTCCGCAGTTCTGCGAACGACGCGATGATCGAAGCGATCAGCGAGGTCCTCGAACAGTTCAAGATCGACGCCGCCGTTACCGGATTCACCCGCGGGCCGACAGTGACGCGCTACGAGGTCGAACTCGGACCCGGTGTGAAGGTCGAGAAGATCACTGCGCTCGCCCGCAACATCGCCTATGCGGTGGCAACCGACAACGTCCGCCTCCTCGCCCCCATTCCGGGTAAGTCCGCGGTGGGTATCGAGGTGCCGAACTCCGACCGTGAAATGGTTCGCCTCGCCGACGTGCTGAACGCGCCGAGCACCCGACGCGATCACCATCCACTGGTGATCGGTCTGGGTAAGGACATCGAAGGTGACTTCGTCAGTGCGAACCTCGCGAAGATGCCCCACTTGCTGGTGGCAGGTTCGACCGGCTCGGGTAAGTCGAGCTTCGTGAACTCGATGCTCGTGTCACTGCTGACCCGGGCGACGCCGGAAGAAGTACGGATGATCCTCATCGACCCCAAGATGGTCGAGCTCACGCCGTACGAAGGTATCCCGCACCTGATCACGCCGATCATCACTCAGCCCAAGAAGGCAGCGGCAGCGCTGGCCTGGTTGGTCGAGGAGATGGAACAGCGCTACCAGGACATGCAGGCCAATCGAGTGCGTCACATCGACGACTTCAACTCCAAGGTCAAGTCCGGCGAAATCACCGCGCCGCTGGGCAGCGAGCGCGTCTACCGCCCGTACCCGTACATCCTGGCGATCGTGGACGAGTTGGCCGACCTCATGATGACCGCTCCGCGCGACGTCGAGGAAGCAATCGTCCGCATCACCCAGAAAGCCCGTGCGGCCGGTATCCACCTGGTGCTGGCAACACAGCGCCCGTCCGTCGACGTCGTCACCGGCCTGATCAAGACCAACGTGCCTTCGCGTCTGGCGTTCGCGACGTCCTCGCTCACGGACTCGCGAGTCATCCTCGATCAGCCCGGCGCCGAGAAGCTCATCGGTATGGGTGACGGCTTGTTCCTGCCCATGGGCGCCGGCAAGCCGACCCGTATGCAGGGCGCGTTCATCACCGACGAGGAAATCTCTGCGGTTGTCGACTTCGCGAAGAACCAGGCCGAGCCCGAGTACACCGAAGGCGTCACGGCGCAGAAGGCCGGGGAGAAAAAGGACGTCGACCCCGACATCGGCGACGACATGGACGTCCTCTTGCAGGCCGTGGAATTGGTCATCACGAGTCAGTTCGGATCGACGTCGATGCTGCAGCGCAAGCTGCGCGTCGGGTTCGCCAAGGCAGGCCGACTCATGGATCTCATGGAAAATCGTGGTGTCGTCGGCCCCAGCGAGGGCTCGAAGGCACGCGAGGTTTTGATGAAGCCTGAGGAACTCGACGGTCTGCTGTGGTCGATTCGCGGTGGCGACCCGGACGAGGCACCCGCAGACGAGTAGCGACACCTCGGCGGACAAGCCGTCGACAGACGACCGGAGGAACCCGTGCATGTGACGCAGTTGGCTTGGGGAATCACGATCGTGGTGATCCTCGGCCTGTTCGTCTTCGACTTCTTCGCCCACGTGCGCACGCCACATGCGCCGACTTTCCGGGAGTCGGCATTCTGGTCGACGGTCTACATTTCGATAGCCATCGTCTTCGGCCTGGTCGTGATGTGGATCTGGGGTACGACGTACGGCGGTGAGTACTTCGCCGGCTACGTCACGGAAAAGGCGCTCTCGGTAGACAATCTGTTCGTCTTCGTGATCATCATGTCGACGTTCGCCGTCCCGCGAGAGTTCCAGCAGAAAGTTCTGCTGATCGGCATCGTCCTCGCGCTGGTGATGCGCGGAATCTTCATCGGCGTCGGCGCGGCCGCCATCAACGCGTACAGCTGGGTGTTCTACCTATTCGGTGCATTTTTGATCTACACCGCATACACCCTGATCCGCGATCACGGCCACGAGAAGGAAGCGGAGGAGAAGCGCGACAGTCGCATCATCTCGCTCGTGAAGCGGGTACTGCCCACCACCGAGGAATACGACGGGGACAAACTGATCACCCGGATCGACGGCAAGCGCGTCGTGACACCGTTGTTGTTGGCGCTCATCGCAATCGGGTTCGCCGACGTGCTCTTCGCGCTCGATTCGATTCCGGCGATCTACGGTCTGACGCAGGAACCGTACCTGGTGTTCACTGCCAACGCCTTCGCGCTGATGGGCCTACGGCAGCTGTACTTCCTGATCGGCGGGTTGCTCGAACGACTCGTCTACCTCTCGTACGGGCTCTCGATAATTCTGGCGTTCATCGGCGTGAAACTGGTATTGCACGCGTTGCACGAGAACACGCTCTCGTTCGTCAACGGCGGTGAACACGTCTCGGTGCCGGAAATCTCGACGGCACTCTCACTCGGAGTCATCATCGGAGTGCTGGCGGTGACAACGGTCGCGAGCCTGTTGAAGACCCGCGACCGGGCCGGGGAGTAAAGCCGGGGCTTGTGTCGTCAGGCGCTGAACTGGCCCAGAACCGGCACCCACTCGGTGATCCGGACGTTTTCGATCAGGTCGGCGATCGCGAACGGATCGTGGGTGAAGAGAAGCGAAACGGTATCGGTGTCAGCGGCGTCGACGATGATCAGCGCGCCGTTTCCATCTGCAAACGGACCTGAAGACAACACGATCGAGCGGGAAACCAGATCGGCGAGCCACGCGCGGTGATCGCTGCGGAGCTCGTCGCGCTGAGGATTTTTCTCGGGCGCATAGGTGTATTCGACGAGGAACAACGACATCGTGAACCGCTTTCGGGACGGGGATCGAAACAGGGATGTGTGAAGAGTCTGAACGGCTCAGAGAGTCAGAAGCATGCGAGTATTACCGAGTGTGTTGGGTTTCACATAGCTCAGATCGAGGAACTCGGCGACGCCGGCATCGTAGGAACGACACATTTCGGCATAGACCTCGGCGGTGACGGGAGTGCCGTCGATCTCCGCGAATCCGTGACGGTGGAAGAACTCGGTCTCGAACGTCAAAACGAACAGTCGTTCCAACTCCAATTCCTTGGCGACCTCGATAAGTTTGTCGACGACGTGGAAACCCGCACCCTGTCCCTTGGCGGTCGGATCGACTGCGACGGTGCGGATCTCGCCCAGGTCTGCCCACAGCACATGCAGTGCGCCGCAAGCGATTACCTGGTCGCCCCGCTCAGCGACCCAGAACTCCTGAACAGCCTCGTACAGCGTCACGAGATTCTTCTCGAGCAGGATCTTGCCGGCGTAGATGTCGATCAGGCGCTTGATTTCGGGGATGTCCGACGTTCGCGCGCGACGCACGATCAACTGGCTCTCGGTATAGGTCGGCGCGGTCGAAGTCATGTGGTGCACATTAGTCAATGGCCCTACCGATATTCTAAGTCGCGTGCCTGTCCGCCCCACGCAATTCCCGCGCCGCTCGGCTGTATCCCGGGTTCGGCTCACCGCCCGTGCGGTGATTCGATGAGTACCCCGCGCGATCAGACCGACGCCCATCGCGCCGCCGTCGGCCCGTCCGACGGCACACCTGTCGCGGACAACCCGGTTCCGTTGCTGAACATCGCGAACATTCTCACGATGGTGCGAATGGTTCTCGTTCCGGTGTTTCTCGTTGTTCTGTTCGTCGACGGCGGACACTCGACGTGGTGGCGTCTCGGAGCGATGGGCGTGTTCATCGTCGCCGCGATCACGGATCGAATCGACGGTCAATTGGCGCGGAAATACGGTCTGGTCACCGATTTCGGGAAACTCATGGACCCGATCGCGGACAAGGCATTGATCGGAGCCGCGCTCATCGGGCTCTCGCTTCTCGGCGATCTGTCGTGGTGGGTGACCGGGGTGATCATCGTACGAGAACTCGGAATCACTCTGTTGCGGTTCGCGGTCCTGCGGCACGCGGTCATCCCGGCAGGCAAGGGTGGCAAGCTCAAGACACTCGTACAGGCCGTAGCGATCGGCTTCTACCTCTGCCCGCTGCCGAGCAGTTGGGACATCGTCAGCGGACTGCTGATGGCTGCTGCCGTCGTACTGACGGTGGCGACGGGAATCGAATACATCGTGCAGGCGGTCAGGCTTCGCGCCGGAGTTCGCGCAGTCGAGTCATGATCGACCCGCTGCTCGGACTCGGAGTGGTCGAACTCGTCGACGCCCTCGGCGCCGCGAGGCAGACTGTCGCCGCCGCCGAATCTCTGACGGCCGGATTGTTCACGGCTGCGGTCGCGTCCGTGCCGGGGTCGAGCGCGGTGCTGCGTGGGGGCCTGGTCGTGTATGCGACCGACCTGAAAGCAACTCTGGCCGGCGTGGATCCCGAGCTCCTGGCGTCAGACGGTCCCGTATCCGAGAGCACCGCCGTGGCTTTGGCGCTCGGCGCCCGGACGAGGTGCGGTGCCGACTGGGGTATCGGACTGACCGGAGTTGCCGGTCCGAGTGAGCAGGACGGACACCCGGTCGGAACGGTGTTTCTCGGTATCGCCGGCCCGGACGGAACCGAATGCGTACCGCTCGCGCTCGGCGGCGAACGGTGGGAGATTCGGACAACGGCAGTCGCGACTGCCGTGTCGCGGTTGCGTGATCGTGTCGTAGAGCGTGCGGCACGATAGGCTCGGGAACCAATCGGATGTGTTCGGACGTTGACGATTGTGAAGACGTACGACCATGCACGATGAGGTCACGGATGAAGGAGGAGCGAGATGGCGCTGCTATTGCGTGAGGCAATCGGTGACAGTCTCCGGCGTACGCGCGTTTCGCAGAGCCGCACGCTACGTGAGGTGTCGAACAGCGCGCGTGTGAGCTTGGGCTATCTGTCCGAAGTGGAACGTGGACGTAAGGAAGCATCGAGCGAACTGTTGGCAGCGATCTGTGATGCGCTCGCAGTCCCACTGTCCGACGTGCTGGTCGATGTGAGCGAGACCTTGGCGACCAAGAAGAGCTCTCCGGTAGCTGGTCGACAGGTCACCGAACCTGCCGTGTCGGCATCCGGCACTGTCTCGGCTTCCGGCTCGCCGACTATCGCACGCGATACCCGCGTCGTGATTCCGGCACCGAACGCTCGAAGGTTGGCGGCGGCGTAGCCACTACCGGCCGTAACCGATAGATTTTGTACGTAACCGCCGGTTTCCAGCAGGTGGGGTCAGAGCAGATAGGGCGCAGCCCTTGTTTCGGTGCGCGACGGTCGCGCTCCGGGTCGCGTTCGGCGCGGCGCATCAGATGGAGGCAGGATCAAACCAATGGCTAATCCTTTCGTCAAGGGCTGGAAGTACCTGATGGCGCTCTTCAATTCGAAGATCGATGAGAAGGCAGATCCAAAGGTTCAGATTCAGCAGGCGATCGAGGACGCACAGCGCCAGCATCAGGCGTTGTCCCAGCAGGCTGCGTCGGTGATCGGTAATCAGCGTCAACTCGAGATGAAGCTCAGCCGTCAGCTCGACGAGGTCGAGAAGCTCAACGCCAACGCGCGCCAAGCCGTCAACCTTGCCGATCAGGCTGCTGCTGCGGGCGACAACGACAAGGCGATCCAGTACACCAACGCCGCCGAGGCTTTTGCGGCTCAGTTGGTGACGGCCGAGCAGGGCGTCGAGGATCTGAAGGCACTGCACGACCAGTCCTTGCAGGCAGCCGCTCAGGCCAAGAAGGCCGTCGAGCAGAACGCGATGACTCTGCAGGCAAAGGTTGCCGAGCGCACCAAGCTGCTCAGCCAGCTCGAGCAGGCCAAGATGCAGGAGCGCGTGAGCGAGTCGCTTCGTTCCATGGACAGCACGCTGTCGGCTCCCGGCAACACACCCAGCCTCGATGCTGTGCGCGACAAGATCGAGCGCCGCTACGCTGACGCACTCGGCTCAGCCGAGCTCGCCCAGAACTCCGTCCAGGGCCGCATGATGGAGGTCCAGCAGGCCTCGGTCCAGATGGCAGGGCACAGTCGCCTCGAGCAGATTCGTGCATCCATGAAGGGCGAGGCACTGCCTTCCGGCGGCGCAGCAGCCACTCCCGCGACTCCGTCCGTCGAGAAGCAGCCCCCGGCTGCCGGTCAGACCGGACAGTAGCCGAATCCTCGATGTCGGCAGTGATGCTCTGATGTTTTCTTCGCGAGACGGTCGATCTGGGCGTGAGCCCCGGTCGGCCGTTCCCGTTTCCGTATCCGGCGCCTTCGGGGCGTTGGGACGCACCGCGGATACATTGCGTGAGGTTGGTTTGTCTGCGGCGGATGCCGCTCGGCGGTGGCAGGATCCGCGTGCCAAGTTCGAGCGCAAGCGTGCCCGTGCGCGTCGACGGGCGCAGCGATGGGGATTCATGTCCGGCGGTTCAGTGGTCGGCACTGCCGGCCTCGCGGTTGCGGCGGCTCCCGAGTGGTCGGTGGTCGTGGCTGGCGGGGGAGCGGCACTGTTCGCGGTTCCCGCCGTCATCGCGGTCGGCCGTTACCGTTCGATGAGCTCCGGCCCTCCGCCGTCCGCGCCGATTCGCAGACGATTGCCACCGTCGTCGTCTCGCGCGTTCATTCCGATGTCGCGCCTCATCGGTGCCGAGACGTCGCTGTTCGAGATTTTGAGTGTTCTCAGACGCGCCGACACCATCGACCCCGGTGAGCTGGACGAAATCACCGCTACCGCCGATTCGGCACTCAGAGCGATGTTCGCGGTGTCTTCGGACGTGGTCGCGATGGAACGTGCGGTGGCCGCAACGCCCAAAGTGACTGAGCCTCTGGATCCCACCATCGACGGCGCAGTTCGTGAGTTGCAGTCGGGGTTGGATCAGTACGAGGATCTGGTGACCTCGGCCGCCGCACTGACTGCGCCTCACAGCCCTTCGGCGCTCGTGGGATTCAACCGAGAACTCTCGGCGCTGCACGCGGCCGCCGAGCGACTTTCGGCGCTTGCCGACGCCATCGGCGAGGTGGACGACATCACCCGCAAGTACAGCTGACAGTTCCTGGTCTGATCGGCGCTCAGTCGTCGGCGCCGCGGGCTGCCAATGCTTCACCCATCGCATCTGCGGTCATCAGGGTGCCAACGATGACCGGCACTGCGAAGGAACGCAGCGAGAAGCCGAGCCCTCGTGCCTTGCGTGCTTCTGATACCTGTGTGATGACCTCGAACATAAGTGGGATGCACCGGATCGTCATTGCCAGGAGCAAGGCGATCCGTTCGGGGTTGACGCCGAAGCGTCGCAAGGGTGTCAGGAATCTGGTGATCGCGTCGAGCATCTCGGAGATCCGCGTGGTCAGACCCATGATCGCCGCTAAGGCAATCGAGATGATCAGAACGCCGCAAACGACCGCCGCTCGCTGCCATCCCGCGACCACCAGCTGGAACGCGCCGATGAACAGCAACATCCACAGTGCAGGTCGCAGCTGCCGGATCGCCGTCATCGGCGGGATGCGTGCAATGACGTAGAGCGCGACGACGACGATCGCGGGAGGTGCCAGTTGCCACGGCTCACGTACGAAGATCGAGACGGCGAGGATGGCCACGATCAATCCGAGGAGCTTGATCCCCGTCGGCATCCGGTGCAGGAGCGACGTGCCCGGCCGGTAGACGCCGAGTGTGGTCACGAGACCAACGACCGGTAATGGCCGATCGAGTCGGCGGGGGAGCCGTCAGCGACGACACGGCCTTGGTCGACAACCAATACCCGTTCGAAGGATTCGAGGAGATCGAGTTGGTGGGTCACGACGATCAGTTGTTGATCGAGTGACTCGAACACCGAGCTGATGAGTCGCGAGTTGCGAAGATCGAGGAGCGTGGTGGGCTCGTCGGCGACGAGTACGTTCGGCTCCGTCACCATGATGGCGGCAAGCGCGAGAAGCTGCTTCTGCCCACCGGAAAGCTGGTGGGTGGGATGGTCGGCGTGCCCGGCGAGACCGTAGCGCTGCAGAACCGAGGTGACCTTGGCGGTGCGCTCAATTTTGCCTAAACCGCTACGACGGAGCGAGAATTCGATGTCCTCGGCCACCGTCGGCATCACGATCTGATGGTTGGGATCGGTGAAGACGAACCCGACCTGCTTGCGTACGTCGCGGCCCTTCTTCGCGGTATCCAGGCCGTTCACCTGGACGCGCCCTTCGGTTGGTACGACCAGCCCGTTGATCATGCGAGCGAGGGTCGACTTGCCGCTTCCGTTCGCACCCACGATCCCGATTCGCTGCTCGCTCAGTCGCAGATTTATCTGCTGCAGGACTGTTCGTTCACCGAAGCTGTGGCAGACGTTCTCGAAGACGATCTCACTCATCGGAGATTAATTCGCCACCACGGTCTTGGTGGACGCGATCACCGAATCACGCAAGAGTGCCGGATATGCGCGATGGACCTGGGACGCGACGAGCGCGGTGACCACGGCCTTTGCCGCGTCGAGAGGAATGAAGGCAGCGTTGGCCGACCAGGCAGCCAGGAAGCTCATGTGTCCGCGGATCATCATTCCGACGATGCCGAACGCGTAGAGGATGACGACCCCGCCGAGAAGGTTGATGCCGATGCCCGCGATGATCCGGTACTTCGGCAGCATCTTGGCAGTCAGCCACCCGATGACGAATGCCGTCGGGATCCAGCCGATGAGGAATCCGGCCGTCGGGCTCGAAAGAGACACGAGTGCGGTGCGACCGCCGGCAAGGACCGGCAACCCCACCAATCCCAGGGCGATGACCGTCAGGACGGCGAGAACACCCTTGCGCGGTCCGAGCAGAGCACCGGCCATCATGACGCCCATGGACTGAAGTGTGATCGGTACGCCGGAAATACCGATGTTGATCGACCCGGGTAGGCCCAGCGCGATGATGAGTGCGGCGAAGACGGCTACATGCGCGAGATCGCGAGCGGGGAAACGGGTCGTAGACACTGCGGACGTGCTCCTTCGGCGTACGGGATGGAACTTCGCGAGTTTACGCCAGTCGCACGCTGCAAGGGGTTGGACACCTGACCTGCGCGAGGGGCGGTCTCGGGGTGAACCCTGATCTTTACCTGAACTTGCCGCTGAGCTGCTGCTTTGTCACGCAAGACCTGTCAGGCTGGTTCTACGGACGACGTAGCACCTGTCCGATTCGACCGATTATTCAACGGCACGTTGGAGGTAAGCATGTTTTGGAAGATCGTTTTGGCCGTCGTACTGGTGTGGGTTGCACTCGCTGTGGTCGGTGCCCTGATCAAAGGGCTTTTCTGGATCCTGGTGGTCGGCGCTGTCGGCTTCGGAATCTACTTCCTGGTGAAGGCGATGTCGGGAAGTGACGACAATTCGCCCGCTTCGCGGTTCTGACAGGCAAGATCGGCCCTATGGAAAATTTCCCCGAGGACTGGCAGCGCGCGATTGTCATCGTGGCGCATCCCGACGACGTCGAGTACGGCGCAGCCGCGGCGGTGGCGCAGTGGACGGAACGCGGCAAGGACGTCCGATATGTCCTCGCCACGCGAGGCGAGGCCGGAATCGCTGGTCTGTCGCCCGAGGAGTCCGGCCCGGTCCGTGAGGAAGAAGAGCGCCGCTCGGCCGCGATCGTCGGTGTCAGTGAGGTGGAGTTCCTCGGACTACCCGACGGTCGTCTTGTGGAAGGCCTGGAGTTGCGCTCGACTCTTGCCGCTGCAATTCGTCGCCACCGTCCGGAATTGGTGGTCACGATGAACTTCTCGCACACCTGGGGGCCCGGTTACCTCAACAGTGCGGATCACCGCGCGCTCGGGATCAGCGTCCTGGATGCAACTGCCGACGCGGCAAACGAATGGATCTTTCCGTCATTGACGGCTCAGGGGTTGGTGCCGTGGTCCGGTGTTCGGTGGGTCGCGGTGAACACGATGACTCCCACGCACTGCGTCGACGTGACGTCGACGGTCGATCGCGCCGTGGATTCATTAGCGGAACACGCACGCTATCTGGCGGCATTGAGTGCCGTGCCTATCCGGGAACAGGCCAGCGCACAGATAGATATGGTCAGCGGACCGAAGCCTGGTTTTGATGCCGAGCGCGCAGTTGGTTTCGAGTTGTACTATTTCTGATGAGCTCTGAGCGAGAAAAGTCGCAAGTCCCGACAGGATTACCGGTGACTTGTCCGGTATTGTGTTACACACGATGGTAATCCGTAACGCAGATGACCCAATTGCCCCTCGCAAGGCCGACGGTCAGCGCATCCCCAGCCGCGATATCGACGACGTGATTCTCGACGCCGCAAGATCGTGCGTCCTCGATTTCGGAATGCAGCGAACCACACTTGCCGAGATCTCCCGTCGAGCCGGCGTCAGCCGACCTACGGTCTACCGGCGGTGGCCGGACACGCGGGCCGTGGTCGCGGACCTGCTCACCCGGGAGATCCGATCGGTGCTGCCCGAAGTGACCTTCACCGGGTCTGCGGGCACGTCGCTCGTGGAGGCGATCGGTGACGTCGTCGGCCAGATTCGCGACCATCCGCTCTTCGTGAAAATTCGGCAAGCCGATCAAGAATTGCTGACCACGTACATCGTGGACCGACTCGGCGCAAGCCAGAAGTCGATTCTCGAGCTGATCACCTCCGTCGTCGCGGCCGGTCAACAGGACGGTTCGATTCGCGAGGGAAGCGTCACCGAGATCGCGGCGATGGTTCTGCTGATGGCTCAGTCCGTTGTCATCTCCGCACCGACACTCGAATCGGAGCTTTCCTCGGAGGCCTCGGTCGAGCAACTTCGATATGCGGTTGCTGCGTATCTGGCACCTGTCAAGAATTCGGGAGAATAGCTGTGAACCCTCGAGATTCAGCAGGCAGTGATTCAGCAGGCAGCGATTCAGCTCTCAACGCACAGCGGCGTACGCGTGAGCTCGAGCAGTTGGCGAACGGCGATTCGGTCGACGTCTTGGTAATCGGTGGCGGAATCACGGGCGTCGGTGTTGCTCTCGACGCCGTGACTCGTGGGTTGAGTGTTGCGCTGGTCGAAAAGCACGACCTCGCGTTCGGCACCAGCCGCTGGAGTTCGAAGCTGGCACACGGCGGCCTTCGGTACCTTGCTTCCGGCAATGTCGGCATCGCCCGTGAAAGTGCGGTCGAGCGCGGAATTCTCATGACGCGCACCGCTCCGCACCTGGTTCGCGCCATGCCTCAACTCGTACCGCTGTTGCCGGAAACGTCGTTCTTCGGCAAGGCCCTGGTGCGCACCGGCTTCCTGGCCGGAGACGCTCTGCGCATGTCGGCGCGAACCCCGGCGTCGGTGCTACCCAGATCAAGGACGGTCAGCGCTGCTCGCGCTCGCGAGTTGGCCCCTGCGGTCAAGCAAGAGAATCTGCGCGGCGCCTTGACTGCGTTCGACGGGCAGCTCATCGACGACGCCCGTCTTGTCGTCGGCATCGCGCGAACCGCGGCATCCCACGGCGCGCGAATCCTGACGCGTGTCGGTGCGTACGACGTCTCCGGGACATCGGCCACCTTGCGCGACGAGTTGACCGGGTCCGAATTCTTGATGCGTGCCCGCGTCGTGATCAATGCGACCGGGGTGTGGGCTGATCAGGTCGACTCCAGCATCACTCTTCGCCCCAGCCGCGGAACGCACCTGGTGCTCGACGCGGCGCGATTGGGTAACCCCACGGCAGCACTGACTGTGCCGATTCCCGGCGAGACCAACCGTTTCGTCTTCGCCCTACCCGCACAGCTCGGCCGGATCTACCTAGGGTTGACCGACGAAGCAGCGCCGGGGCCAGTGCCCGACGTGCCGACGGCGTCCGAGGAAGAGATCGACTTCCTGCTCAGCACTGTGAACACGGCGTTGGAAGTTCCGCTGACACGTCAGGACGTTCTGGGGACTTTTGCGGGTCTGCGCCCCTTGCTGGACACCGGTGAAGGCTCGACTGCCGACCTCTCCCGCAATCACGCTGTTGTTCGTTCGGCTTCGGGCTTGGTCACGGTTGTGGGCGGCAAGCTCACGACGTACCGCAAGATGGCCGAAGACGCTGTCGACGCTGCGGTCGAGGTCGGGTCGCTGAGTGCCGGTGTGTGTCGGACACGCGCGTTGCCGCTGGTAGGTGCTGCGTCGCCGGTGGAATTGAAAAAGATCAAGGCTCCCGCATCCCTCGTGGCGCGATACGGCACCGAAGCGGAGATCGTTGCCTCCGCGAGCAGTGATCGTCTTCGGCCGGTTGCGGACTTGGATATTTGCGGCGCCGAGTTCGATTTCGCCGTATCGCACGAAGGTGCCCTCGATGTCGACGACGTCCTTGATCGCAGGACCAGAATCGGATTGGTGGCTTCGGATCGCGAACGCGCACTGGGTGCGGCAGAACAGGCGTTTCACTCGGTGTGACACTCTGATCCGGTGCGTGTAGCCGTCGTTGCCGGGCCGGACCCGGGTCATGCTTTTCCCGCAATAGCGTTGTCGCTGGCGTTGATCCAGGCCGGCGACGACCCCATCCTGTACACCGGGACCCGGTGGGTGGAGGCAGCGCGAGCAGCGGGCGTGGAAGCGGAGCCTCTCAAAGGCTTGGCTCCGCGGCCGGGAGACGACGATCTTGATGCAGGCGCTCGGATTCATTCGCGGGCCGCCTATATTTCCACCGAGCTGCTTCCCGACCTGAAATTCGTCTCCCCGGATCTTGTCGTCTCCGACATCCTTACTGCCGGAGGTGGATTGGCCGCAGAACGGCTGGGCATTCCCTGGGTGGAACTCTCGCCTCACCCGCTGTACTCACCTTCACGGGGGTTGCCGCCGATCGGCAGTGGGCTCGCGCCCGGCGTCGGAATTCGCGGTCGACTCCGCGACACCCTGATGCGCGCAGCGACGGGACGTTCGATCAAGCAAGGGTTGGCCCAGCGCTCACAGGCCCGTGTCGGTGTCGGGCTGCCCGCTCTCGATCCCGGTCCCCGTGCGCGGCTGATCGCAACACTTCCGGCACTGGAAGTGCCTCGCCCCGACTGGCCGGAGCACGCACACGTCGTCGGCCCGCTTCTGTGGGAGCCGACCGAGGTGATTCTGGATCCACCGCCAGGTGACTCGCCGCTGGTCATGGTGGCGCCGTCCACGGCACACACCGGCGCAGTGGGAATGTTCGAGGGAACGGTCGAAGGCCTCGACGGAGCCGGTGTCAGGCTGATCGCATCGATACTCGACGGAGCAGAAGGCAAGCAGCCTGATTGGGTTCGTGCAGGTCTCGGACGCCAGGACGCGATGCTGCGTGACGCGTCGGTATTGGTGTGCGGCGGCGGGCACGGCATGTTGGCGAAGGCCTTGCTGGCCGGAGTGCCGACCGTCGTCGTTCCCGGGGGCGGGGACCAGTGGGAGTTGGCCAATCGCGCTGCGCGGGCAGGCACGTCGGTGATCGTGCGGCCCGCAGATGCCCAGTCGATTCGCGATGCCGTACTGCAGGTGCTCTCCGACAGGCGATTCGCGGAAGCTGCGAAGTCTGCTGCAGCGACTGCGTCGCAGGTCACCGATCCGGTGGCGGTGTGCCGACAGGTGGTCAACGGTGGTGTGACGGCATGAGCATGATGCGCCTGAATGCTGATGCATCGCTCTGTGGACTACGGTGGCGGCTGTGCGGTTGACCGAATTTCATGAAATGGTGCGCGAAGAGTTCGGGCAGGTACGAGGTGACTCGATGCTGATCGACCATGTACTCCAGAGTCTCGACGGAATGACTGCCGCGGAGGCCGTCGAAGCAGGCTGGGAGCCTCGCGAAGTGTGGCGCGCGCTCTGCGTGGAGTTCGACGTACCACCCGCCCGTCGCTGAATTTTCGGCGTGTCGAACGTCTCTCATCTTCTGTTCGAACACGTGTTCGTCTATGCTGAACCTGTTCGGTGGTGACGCTCCTTTCGTAACTGCGAACTTTCGATGTTCTACGAACGCGGTGACCTACAAACGCGGTGATCGACAAGCGCGAAAGCAAGATCGAAAAGTCTGTCGGTGGCCGGATCTACTCTGATCGCAACACACCAACAGGGTCGGCTCAGGCAGGCGCTGAAGAGACGGAGTCTGCTCAGGCAGGCACTGAAGACTGAAACAAGGATGGGGATCACGATGGCACCACAGGCACCTGATCGGGACAAGGCACTCGACCTCGCGTTGGCGCAGATCGACAAGAACTTCGGCAAGGGTTCGGTGATGCGCCTGGGTGAGGGTGTCCGCCAGCCCATCGCCGTCATTCCCACCGGTTCCATCGCGCTCGACGTCGCGCTGGGTATCGGCGGTCTGCCGCGTGGCCGCGTCATCGAGATCTACGGCCCGGAGTCCTCGGGTAAGACCACCGTGGCACTGCACGCGGTTGCCAATGCTCAGGCCAACGGCGGCATCGCGGCGTTCATCGACGCGGAGCACGCACTCGACCCCGACTACGCAGCCAAGCTGGGTGTCGATACCGACGCGCTTCTGGTCTCGCAGCCCGATACGGGTGAGCAGGCTCTCGAGATCACCGACATGCTGATCCGTTCGGGCGCCCTCGACATCGTCGTGATCGACTCCGTGGCCGCTCTTGTTCCTCGCGCCGAGATCGAAGGCGAGATGGGTGACAGCCACGTCGGTTTGCAGGCTCGACTGATGAGCCAGGCGCTGCGCAAGATCACCGGTGCCATGAACAACTCGGGCACCACCGTCATCTTCATCAACCAGCTTCGCGAGAAGATCGGCGTGATGTTCGGTTCTCCCGAAACCACCACCGGTGGTAAGGCACTGAAGTTCTACGCTTCGGTTCGCCTCGACATCCGTCGTATCGAGACTCTCAAGGACGGTACCGACGCAGTCGGTAACCGCACTCGCGTCAAGGTCGTCAAGAACAAGGTCGCTCCGCCGTTCAAGCAGGCCGAGTTCGACATTCTCTACGGCCAGGGCATCAGCAAGGAAGGCTCGCTCATCGACATGGGTGTCGAGCACGGGTTCATCCGCAAGTCCGGCTCCTGGTACACCTACGAAGGTGACCAGTTGGGTCAGGGCAAGGAAAATGCTCGTAAGTTCTTGCTGGAGAACACCGATATCCGCGACGAGATCGAGAAGAAGATCAAGGAAAAGCTCGGTATCGGTGCTGACGTCACTGCAACCGACGAAGCTCCCGCTGACTTCTGAGTTCAGTCATGAGCTTCGGCGATGGTGACAACGGGGAGAATGCTCGTGAAGAGTACGGCGCGCCTCGGCGTCGATCCCGTCAACGATCCGAGAAGCCGTCGCAACGCGCGGAAGGTGGGACGGAGGCGCAGGCCAAAGATGCTTGCCTACGCCTCCTGACCGACCGGGCGCGCAGTCGTTCCGAACTGGAAACAAAGCTGAGCGGGCGCGGTTTCGAACCCGAGATCATCACGAGCGTTCTCGATCGGCTCCAGGAAATCGGTTTGATCGACGACGCAGACTTCGCGAACCAGTGGGTTCATTCGCGGCACACGTACTCAGGCAAGGGAAAGCGCGCCCTGGCAGTCGAATTGCGGCTCAAAGGCATCGACCAAGATGTGGCTTCCGAAGCGCTCTCACAGATCGATCCGGAAGACGAGCGCGAGCGAGCAGCGGAGCTGGTTCGGCGGAAGCTGAAGAACAAGCCCGTCGATGATCGTGACAAGGTCACGCGCCGACTGGTGTCGATGCTCGCGCGTAAGGGATATTCAGCGGGGATGTCGTACGAGGTGGTCAAAGCCGAGATGGCTGCTGCTGAATCGTAGGCAACAAATACCAGGAGCGGGGGGGGGGGTTGGGGTTTTGATGTGAAACACACGCCGTTTGGGGTTTTTGCTTGTTTTTGGGTTCGTCAGAGCGGGGGTTTTTCAGTAGAGCGGGCGCGCGCCGAG
>NZ_JAWLSC010000012.1:0-152886 GCF_033142465.1 Rhodococcus sp. IEGM 1318 | reverse complement strand
GTGCAGGGGGTTGGGGGTACGGGGGGGAAAAGGCGGTGTTGCCGGCGGGTCATGGGCGGGAAAAAAAACCCGGGGGGGGGGTTTGCCCCGGATTGGGGTGACACACCCCGCTTTTGGTGTCAGTAGAACATTAGGTCGATCAGCTCACGGCTTGGTCAAGTCCATGCCCGGAACCGGAACGGCTGGGTCGGCGGACGGCGCCGCGATGGGTCCCTTGCCCTTTCGCTTTCCCGAACGCAGGCGCTTCTCCACCTTGGTTGCCAGGAAGGTCAAAGCGGAGTTGAGTGCGATCATGATCGCTGCGACCACGATGAGCGCCGGCAAGAAGTTTCCGTAGAAGGTGCCGAGCTGCTGCGCCTGACGCACCAACTCGACGTACCCGATCAGGTAACCGAGGGCCGAGTCCTTCAGCGCCACGACCATCTGCGAGATCAGTGCCGGGAGCATGGCGGTAACGGCCTGGGGGAGCAGGATTGTCACCATGATCTGCGTCTTGCGCATGCCAAGTGCCTTGGCGGCCTCACTTTGCCCACGGGGGAGCGAGTTGATTCCGGCGCGGACGATCTCGGCGATCACGGAACCGTTGTACAGCGTCAAGCCCACCACGACTGCGGCGAGTGCGAGGTACTTCGACTTGAAGACTTCGTATTCGGCAAACACCTGATACGAGAAAATCATCAGAATCAGCACCGGCACCGCGCGGAACAATTCGACGATGACGCCGCAAATCTTCCGAATGATGTTGTGCTCGGAGAGCCGACCGATACCCAGCGCAGAACCGAGGATGAGCGCGAAGACGATGGACATCGCAGCCGCGACCAACGTGCCTCGGATACCGGGTATCAGATACGTTGTCCACGAGGTGGATTCGAGGAACGGATCCCACTTCGCTGCTGTCAGCTGGCCCTTTTCGTCGAGCGCGCGGTAGATGACGTACCCGATTGCCACCATGACCGCGGCGACGACAAGGGACGCGAATCGGTAGAGATTTCGCGCTCTCGGACCGGGCGCGTCGTAGAGAACTGTTGCGCGGTTGCTCATCGTGAAACCTCGAATCGCTTGCTCAGCTTGCCGAAGATCAAGCCCATGGGAAGTGTCAGGATCACGAAACCGACAGCGAAGATTCCACCGACGACGAAGATCGCGGCTTCGTTCTCGATCATCTTCTTCATCAGCGCTGACGCTTCGGAAACGCCGATCACCGCGGCGATGGTCGAGTTCTTGGTCAGTGCGATCAGCACGCTACCCAGCGGTGCTGTGACCGCGCGAAAAGCCTGAGGTAGGACGATCAACCGAAGATTTTGTGCAAACGACAGACCGAGTGATCGGCCCGCTTCGGCCTGGCCGACCGAAACGGTATTGATTCCCGATCGAAGTGACTCACACACGAACGCGGCGGTGTAGACACTGAGGCCGAGTACGGCGAGTCGGAAGTTGTTGTCTGTCAAGAACGTCGGTGAGTCCGACTTGGCGAGGTTGACTCCGAGCGTCTGCGACAGACCGAACAGGCAGAACAGCAGAATCAGTGTCAGGGGGGTGTTTCGGAACACGGTCACGTACGCGGTACCCAGGAATCGGGCGACCGGGACCGGTGACACGCGCATGGCCGCAATCAGGACACCGATGATGACGGCGCCGATCGCGGAGAAGAACGTCAGCTGGATCGTGGTCCAGAAGGCTTCCAGAATCTGGTCGCCGTACTTGCTCAGAAGGTTCACTTGCCGTCTCCCCAGATCACGGGATCTCCGTTGGTGGCGTCACGCGCTGCGGCTCCCGAAGTGGGGAGCCGCAGCGAGATTGACGGTGAAAAAGCAGGTCAGTAACGATCAACGGTGGGCGGTGCCGGGATGGGGTAGCCCGAAGCGCCAACGGTGTTGTTGAAGGCTTCTTCCCATGCGCCGGTGGAGATCATCTTCTCGATGGCGTCGTTGATCTTGCCGCGACCCTCGGAATCGTCCTTGGCCAGGCCGACGCCGTACTTTTCGGTCGTGAACGGTTCTCCGACGACCTTCAGCTCGCCCGGGTACTGGGCAGCGTAGCCGGCGAGAATGATGTCGTCGGTGGTGACAGCGTCGACAGCGCCGTTACGCAGAGCCTCGACACAAGCGGAGTAGGTGTCGAGAGGCTGGAGCTGGACGTCCTTGGCGTAGTTGTCCTGGATGTTCTGCGCCGGAGTCGAACCCGACACCGAGCAGAGCTTCTTGCCACCGGTGAGCGAATCGGGGCCGGTGATGTCGGTGTTGTCGGAGCGAACGAGCAGCGACTGGCCCGCGATGAAGTACGGGCCGCCGAAGCTGACCTTCTCCTTGCGTGTGTCGGTGATCGAGTAGGTGGCGACGATGTAGTCGACCTCGCCGTTCTGGATCAACGTCTCGCGCTGGGCAGAAGGTGATTCCTTGAACGTGATGCCTTCGGGCTTCACGCCGAGTTCGTTGGCGATGTACCGGGCTACCTCGACGTCGAAACCGGAGAAGGTGCCGTCCGGATTACGCTGACCGAGGCCGGGCTGATCGAACTTGATGCCGACGGTGAGGGTGCCGTCGGAAGCGCTCTCGGTGATCGACTTGTTCTCCTCGCCGCCACCACAGGCGGTGGCAGCGAACGCGATAGCCATGATTCCGATTCCGAAACGGACGGAACGATTGATCTTCATGAAGATCCTCTCGGTTGTCGACATGCAAACGGTGCAGTCGAGATGAAAAGTGCAGTCGAGCCAGTTGTCTTGTGGACGAGAGCAGGACTGTGTCGGAGGGGGGACTGTGTCGGAGGGGGACTGTGATCAGTGAGTGAGGATCTTGCCGAGGAAGTCCTTGGCCCGATCCGACTTGGGATGGGTGAAGAACTCTTCGGGCGTCGTGTCTTCGACCACCTGACCGTCAGCCATGAACAGCACGCGATCGCCGGCCTTACGCGCGAAGCCCATCTCGTGCGTGACCACGAGCATGGTCATGCCTTCCTTGGCGAGGGAGGTCATGACGTCGAGGACCTCGTTGACCATCTCGGGGTCGAGAGCGGAGGTGGGCTCGTCGAAAAGCATCACCTTGGGCTGCATCGCAAGAGCGCGAGCGATCGCGACACGCTGCTGCTGGCCACCGGAAAGCTGTGCCGGGTACTTGTCAGCCTGATTGGCGATACCGACGCGTTCGAGCAACGCCTGCGCCGTCTTCTTGGCGTCGTCCTTCTTCGCCTTGCGGACCTTCATCGGTGCGAGCATGACGTTCTCGAGGATCGTCTTGTGTGCGAACAAGTTGAAGGACTGAAAGACCATCCCGACGTCGGCACGAAGTGCGGCAAGTGCTTTGCCCTCCTCGGGGAGCGTCTTGCCGTCGACGGCGATGGTGCCCGAGTCGATGGGTTCGAGGCGATTGATGGTGCGGCACAGAGTCGACTTACCGGAGCCCGACGGACCCAGGACGATCACCACTTGGCCCTTGGGTACCTCGAGATTGACCTCTTGCAGGACGTGAAGTTCCCCGAAGTGTTTGTTCACCGAGGTCATCGAAATCATGGATGTGGAATCGCCGGAGGTGGTCGGCGTCGTCGCATCGTCGGCTTGGGTCATAAACGAGAACCTTAGGCGTAGTTTGCGTCGACGCCCGTGATTTCGCCATGGTTCTTGCCATATGTAATGGAAATTTTACTGTGACGACGTTTATGTCGCGTTTCGGCTGTTTATCAGGGCGTTATTACACGTCGTAGTGGACGTGAGCTAGGCTGAAGCGTGTCACTGATCGACGAAATGTCCCCTGCACTTCCGGAGCCGACTGCAGTTCCGGAGCCGACTGCGACGCCTGTTCGCACCTACGAGGTGCGGACGTACGGCTGTCAGATGAACGTCCACGATTCCGAGCGACTGTCCGGTCTGCTCGAGGACGCCGGGTATTCGAAGGCTGAGACCGGAACCGATCCTGACCTTGTCGTCTTCAATACGTGTGCAGTGCGTGAGAACGCGGACAACAAGTTGTACGGCAACCTCAGCCAGCTCGCCCCGAACAAGGAGGCGAACCCCGACATGCAGATCGCCGTCGGTGGATGCCTGGCTCAGAAGGATCGTGACACCGTCGTCAAGAAGGCGCCGTTCGTCGATGTTGTCTTCGGCACCCACAACATCGGCTCGCTTCCCGCGCTGCTCGATCGTGCGCGTCATAATCAACGTGCCGAAGTCGAAATCCTCGACGCACTCGAGGCCTTTCCGTCGACACTGCCGGCAAAGCGTGAATCTGCCTACGCGGGTTGGGTTTCCATCTCGGTAGGCTGCAACAACACGTGCACGTTCTGCATCGTTCCGGCCCTGCGCGGCAAGGAAGTGGACCGTCGTCCCGGAGACATTCTGGCCGAGGTTCAGGCGCTCGTCGACGAGGGCGTCTCCGAAGTGACCCTGCTCGGGCAGAACGTCAACGCCTACGGCGTGTCGTTCGCCGATCCGGAGCAACCGCGCGATCGCGGCGCCTTCGCCTCCCTCTTGAAGGCGTGCGGACACATCGACGGCCTCGAACGTGTGCGATTCACATCCCCGCACCCGGCGGAATTCACCGACGACGTCATCGAAGCGATGGCAACCACTCCTAACGTCTGCCCGCAGCTGCACATGCCGCTGCAGTCCGGCTCGGACAAGGTTCTCAAGGCGATGAAGCGCTCGTACCGCAAGTCGAAGTACCTCGGGATCATCGAGAAGGTGCGCGCCGCAATGCCGCACGCCGCCATCACCACGGACATCATCGTCGGGTTCCCGGGGGAGACGGAACAGGATTTCGAGGAGACTCTGGACGTCGTGCGCAAGGCGCGATTCTCCAATGCCTACACCTTCCAGTACTCCAAGCGCCCGGGTACGCCGGCGGCCGAAATGGCCGATCAACTACCCAAAGAGGTTGTCCAGGAACGCTATATGCGATTGCTCGCGGTTCAGGAAGAAGTGAACATCGAGGAGAATCGTAAACTCGTCGGCACCGAGGTGGAACTGCTGGTGGCAGCCGGGGAGGGCCGCAAGAACGCAGCGACTCACCGCCTCAGCGGTCGTGCGCGCGACGGCAGACTGGTTCATTTCCGACCTGAGGGAAACCTCGACGGCGCAATCCGACCCGGCGACGTGGTGACGGTCGTCGTCACCCACGGAGCCCCCCATCACCTCGTGGCCGATGACGGGGTGCTCACGCACCGTCGGACGCGCGCCGGTGATTCGTTCGAAAAGGGCATCACACCCAAGACCCCGCCCATCGGCGTAGGTCTCGGTCTACCGAAGATCGGTGCCCCGGCCCCACAACCCGTCCAGATGGGATGCAACGCATGACCTCGCAACACGAGAACAAGACACCACAGCCGGGCGACGACGCCTTCGAGGGCTACCGCAAGGATCTCGACGACGCGGAACGCAAGGTCGCGGGAGAAATCGATCCGGGTGCGCGCGCCATGGTTGTCGCGGTTGCGGTGCTCGTGCTGGTCGGCACCCTTGCACTGCCCCACGCCGGAGTGGCGAACGGTTGGGATGTGCTCGCGTACAACCAAGACGCGGAAACCGAACGGATTGCACTGTTCTCACGCTTGTTCGTGTGGTTCGTCGTCGTCTTCGGCATCGGATTCTCGATGCTCGCGCTGGTCACGCGGCGTTGGAGTCTGGCCTGGGTCGCACTCGCCGGCAGTGCCGTGGCGAGCGCCCTCGGAATGATGGCCGTCTGGTCCCGTCAGACCATTCCTGCCGGTTTCAACGTGGCTGGACCGTCGATCGGGCTGATCATCGGATGGTTTGCCGTGGTGTTCTTGACATTCCACTGGCTCAAGGTGGTCTGGACACGAACCAACATTCAGCTCGCTGCCGAGGAACAACGCCGGATCGCTGCGGCTGAAGCCGAAAAGCATCAGGAATGGAACGTCGGCTGACACAGCGTAGCCCTGCCGAACCGGCGGACCGCCCACCCAAAGCGCACAACAACGCCGGCTGACCCCTTTCGGAGTCAGCCGGCGTTGTTGTCGATGAACTCGTTTGTTGTCGACTACTCGTTGACAGCGCTCTCGGCAGCTTCGGCCCACTCGCGCCACTGCTTTGCCTGAGCGAGAGCCTTCTCGGCGTCCTTCGTCTTTCCGGCAGCCTGAGCTTTAGCGGCCTGCTCCTCGAACTGGCTCACCCGCTCCTTGAACTGCGCGACGCGGGCCAGCGCTTCCGGATCGGTACGGCGCCACTCGGCGTCGACGGCGTCGCGCACCTTGGTTTCGATGGCCCGGAGCTTCGCTTCGAGTTCCTGCATTCGATCGCGCGGAACCTTGCCGATCGCGTCCCACTTCTCCTGCAGGTCGCGAAGCGCTGCGCGAGCGTTCTCGAGTCCGTGTGCCGGATCGATGTTCGCGTTCGCAGCGAGCAACTCTTCCTTCGCGACTGCGTTCTGCTCGAATTCGGCGTCGCGCTCGGATGCAGCAGCGTTGCGGGCGGCGAAGAACACGTCCTGAGCGCCCTTGAATCGCTTCCACAGGTTGTCGTCGGCCTCGCGCGGCGCGCGGCCGGCAGCTTTCCACTCGCTGAGCAGATCGCGGAATTCTCCAGCGGTCTGTCCCCATTCGGTGGAGGTCGACAGCTTCTCGGCGCGCTCGACCAGTTCTTCCTTCGTCGAACGGGCGCTCGCACGATCGCGATCGAGTTCCGCGAAGTGGGCTCCACGTCGTCGGTTGAAGGATTCACGAGCCTTCGAGTACCGCTTCCACAGTGCGTCGTCGACCTTGCGGTCGATTCCGCGAATCGTCTTCCACTCGTCGAGAATCTCGCGCAGTCGATCACCCGCGGTCTTCCACTGGGTCGACTCCGAACCGATCTGTTCGGCCTCGACTGCGAGGGCCTCCTTGCGGGCGGTGCTCGCCGCGCGAGACTGTTCCTTCTCTTCCTTCGCGTGCGCCGCGGCCTCGTCGGATCCGGCGATGATCACGTCGAGCCGGCGGGCCAAAGCGTCGAGGTCACCGATCACGGCGGCGGTCGAGAGGGATTCGGACAGAGCGATAGCGGCAGCCTTGGTTTTCTTTGCGTCTCCGGCGCCCGACGTCAGTCGCGCCTCGAGTAGCGAGACCTCGGTCGCGAGGTCGTCGTAGCGACGACCGAAATGGGCGAGGCCCTCGGTGGCGTCGCCGGCCTGCCACGAACCGATCTGACGTTCACCGTCGGCGGTCTTCACCCAGGCGGTGCCGTCGTCCTCGACGCGGCCGAACTTGCTCGGGTCGCTGGTTGGTGCAGCGGTGACGGCATGCGAGGCCGCTGGACCGGGGCGAGGTGCTCCGGGGCGGGGCGCACCGGGGCGTGGTCCACCAGGTTTGGGTGCTCCGGGTTTGGGAGCAGCCGGGCTCGGGCTGGCCGAACTGCTGTCGGCGCCGGTGGTGGGTTCACTGTTCTCGGTCATCGGTCCTCGTCTCTGCCGCGCGTCACGGCTGCCTGATCGCATTCCTGGTTCCATTGAACCCGGTACTCACGTTCTCCGACTATTGAATCAGGTAGAAGGGCGTGAGGTCGCCACCTCGGGGTCGACTAGCGTGGCAACTGTGTTGACTTCCGCTGTTCTCGTCCCCTCGGCGCCGTTGCTCGTGCCGGAATTGTCCGGTGATTCGGCCGAGGCCGCCCAGGTGCGCGCTGCGGCATCGGCCGCCGTGCGCCAGCTGTCTTACGAGGCAGTTCAATGGGTAGGCGTCGGTGTCGACTCCGAGAATGCAGCTGAAGAACTCTGGCGAACTGGCGTCGGACGTGGGCGGGTCGGGACTTTCGCGGGATTCGGCGCCGATGTCCGGACGTCTCTGGATGCGGATGCTGCAGGCGAACCGGTGCCATCCCTCGAACTCTGCGCCCTCGTTGCCGGCTGGCTGCGTGCCCGTGTGGGTGTGGAGATCACCGTCGACATGCACGCTGTCAGCCCGGAGGCGTCTGCGAGTGAGTGCCGCGAATTCGGGCATCAACTCCGCAAGCAACTCGACAGCGACAACCGACCGCAGGGACTTCTGATCGTGGCTGACGGTGCATCCACATTGACGGCAAAGGCGCCGGGAAGCTTCGACGAGCGCGCTGCGGGCGTGCAATCGATCATCGACGATGCCCTGGCTGCCGGTGACCCGGAGGCACTTCTTGCTCTCGATCCGCAGCTTTGCCGGAGTGTGGGAGTTCAGGGGCGTGCGGCATGGCAGGTCCTGGCCGGTGTCTTCACTGACTCGCCCCGATCAGCTCGTCCTCGTTCGACGGTCGACTACAGCGGTGCGCCGTTCGGCGTCGGCTACCACGTCGGGACGTGGCGGCCGTGAACGTTCCTGAAAGACTTCGCCCGATTGCAGTTGTTGGTCCGACGGCGTCGGGAAAGTCCGATCTCGCATTGGCGTTGGCCGAGGAATTCGGCGGCGAGATCATCAACATCGACGCGATGCAGCTCTATCGCGGCATGGATATCGGGACGGCGAAACTGACGCTCGCCGAGCGCCGTGGGATTCCCCATCACCTGCTCGACGTTCTCGACGTGACAGAGACCGCCACCGTCGCGCGTTATCAAACCGACGCGATCGCGATCGCCGAGAACCTGATCGCGGCAGGCAAGGTTCCGGTGATCGTCGGCGGCTCCATGATGTACGTCCAGTCTTTGCTCGACGAATGGTCCTTTCCGGCAACGGATCCCGACGTTCGTGCAAAGTGGGAAGCGGTGCTGGCCGAGGGTGGGGTCGATGCAGTGCACGCGGCGCTCGTTGCTGCCGATCCGGTCGCGGCGGCCTCGATACTGCCGACGGACGGTCGGCGGATGGTTCGGGCGCTCGAAGTCGTCGAACTGACAGGTCAGCCCTTCGCGGCCTCGGCGCCTCAGATCGGTGACCCTCGTTGGGGAACCCGCATTCTCGGTGTGGATCGTGACACCGAAGAACTCGACGCCCGGATTCGCTTGCGAACGGAGCTGATGTTCTCGGGCGGACTTGTCGATGAGGTTTCCGCACTTGTCGAGCAAGGATTGCGTGAGGGAGTCACAGCGCCGCGAGCGATCGGCTACGCGCAGGTGCTCGCATATTTCGACGGTGATTATGATCTGGCCGAAGCGCTCGAACGGACGTTCATCGGGACGCGGCGCTACGTTCGCCGCCAACGATCGTGGTTCCGTCGTGACACCCGCGTGCAGTGGCTCGACGGTGGCGATCCGGAGCTGGTCAACTCCGCCTTCGCGGCCCTCGCAGATCGCGGTCTGTAACACGGTCGACGACGTGGAGGGCGACGATCAACGGGAAGATCGGGACATGCTGGTAGCCGACACGTCGTGGCGCGGGTTGGCTAGCAATGCTTCTTCTGCTTGTCGCTCTTCTCTCAGTCGGCGGGTGCCGATCTATTTGTGAACACAGTGGCGATCTGACCTGGATGCGCGTGCCGACATCGTGACCTGTCGGGGGCGAGGTGGTGCCTGACCCTTACTGCCGTCCGGATTCACGTACGAACAGAACGTGGTGGTCACCGCGTTACCCGCGTAGGACGGTCGGTACGTCCGGATAGGATGGCGACCATGGACTTCAGTAAGGGCCACGGCACGCAGAACGACTTCGTTGTTCTCCCTGACCTCGACGTTCGGATCGATCTCGAACCGGCGCGAGTTTCAGCGTTGTGTGATCGTCAGCGTGGTCTCGGCGCCGACGGCATCCTCCGTGTTGCACGGGCAGGCGCACTCGCGGACGCGGGCGTGCTCACCGCGCTCCCGGACGGCGTCGCTGCCGAAGACTGGTTCATGGACTACCGCAACGGCGACGGATCTACCGCGGAGATGTGCGGAAACGGCGTTCGTGTGTTTGCGCACTATCTCAAGGCCTCCGGCCTGGAGAGCAAAGACGAGTTCGTGGTCGGCAGCCGCGCGGGAGCGCGTCCGGTTGTGGTGCACAGCTACGACGCCACACGCGGCGACGTGACCGTGGCGATGGGCCCGATCAAGGACCTCGGCACCAGTTCGGCAACAATTGACGGCCGCGTCTTCTCCGGTGTCGGCATCGACGTCGGCAATCCGCATTTGGCGTGTGTCGACGAGCATGTGACTGCAGAGGTTTTGAGTGCACTCGATTTAACTGTCTCTCCGGGCTTCGACCCCGGGTTCTTCCCACACGGGGTCAACATCGAGATCGTGACACCGATCCACGACGGTGGGGTCCACATGCGCGTTCACGAGCGCGGTGTGGGCGAGACTCGTTCCTGCGGAACCGGGACGGTCGCAGCTGCGGCTGCGGCGCTGAAGTACGACGGCCGCGAGGAGGGTTCGGTCCTGGTGCGCGTTCTCGGCGGAGAAGTGCAAGTCACCGTCGAAAGCGGAGAAGGGTCTTTGCGAGGGCCCTCGGTTCTGGTGGCGAGCGGAACGATCAGCGACGCCTGGTGGAAATCGCTTGTGTGATAACGCCCGCGTGAAATACGCCTGCAGGAAATACGGATGCATCGTGCCCGGGTTTCGTGGGACCATGGATCTTGTATGACGAACACACATGAAAACGAAGAGTCCACCGCTCACGAGCAGTCCGAGTACGCGCAGGCCGAATACACGGCAGCGTCCGCATCGGACAACCCGTCGACCGGTGAGATGCAACTCGCAGATCGCGGCGCCCTGCGGCGCGTGGCCGGTCTGTCTACCGAGCTCGAGGACGTCACCGAAGTCGAGTACCGCCAGCTTCGACTCGAAAGAGTTGTCCTGGTCGGCGTCTGGACGCAGGGAACCGCCGAGCAGGCTCAGGCGAGCATGACCGAGTTGGCCGCACTTGCCGAGACGGCCGGCTCCGAGGTCCTCGAAGGACTGGTCCAGAGGCGCGACAAACCCGACGCTGCCACATACATCGGTTCCGGCAAGGCGCAGGAATTGCGCGAAGTCGTGTTGGCGACCGGTGCCGACACCGTCGTCTGCGACGGTGAACTGACGCCGGCGCAGCTCACGGCGCTGGAGAAGATCGTCAAGGTCAAGGTCATCGACCGTACGGCTTTGATTCTCGACATCTTTGCCCAACACGCCACCTCGCGTGAAGGCAAGGCTCAGGTCGCGTTTGCTCAGATGGAGTACATGCTCCCGCGTCTGCGTGGTTGGGGCGAGTCGATGTCTCGCCAGGCCGGTGGCCGCGCAGGAAGCAACGGCGGCGTGGGTCTTCGTGGTCCGGGTGAAACCAAGATCGAGACGGACCGTCGCCGTATCCGTGAGCGCATGGCAAAACTGCGCCGCGAGATCAAGGGCATGAAGGCCGCTCGCGACACCAAGCGCACACGTCGACTGCAGAGCGACATCCCGTCGATCGCCATCGTCGGATACACGAATGCGGGCAAGTCGAGTCTGCTCAACTCGCTCACCGGATCCGGTGTGCTCGTGGAGAACGCGTTGTTCGCCACGTTGGACCCGACAACCCGACGCGCTGCGCTCGACGACGGCCGCGAGTACGTACTCACCGATACGGTCGGTTTCGTGCGGCACCTTCCGACCCAGTTGGTCGAGGCATTCCGCTCGACTCTCGAGGAAGTGACCGACGCGGATCTGCTGCTCCACGTCGTCGACGGTTCGGATCCGTTGCCGACCGAGCAGATCAAGGCTGTACGGGAAGTGGTGACCGATGTTCTGCGCGAGACGGATTCGAAGGCTCCGCCGGAGTTGATCGTGGTCAACAAGATCGACGCGGCAGATCCGGTTACCTTGACGCAACTACGTGGTCTGCTGCCGGGTGCTGTGTTCGTCTCGGCGCGGACCGGCGAGGGAATCGCCGAACTGCGAGCACATCTCAGCGAGGTGCTGGTTCGGCCGGAGGTCGAGGTCGACGTGCTGGTGCCGTATACGCGCGGTGATCTGATGGCTCGAATCCACTCGGACGGAACGATTTTGGAATCGACTCACGAAGAGGCGGGAACGCGGGTGCACGCACGCGTGCCGCAGATGTTGGCCTCGGCTTTGGTGGAGTTCGCGCCTAGTGCGTAGTTTCGGCGCAGTGGTCTCGGCGCTTGCCGTGACCACTGCGACTGTGCTGCTTCCCGGAGCACTTGCACAGGCCTCGTCGTTCGAACCGAGCGAGTTCGCTCCACTCTGTACACCTACTGATCCTGCGCTCCAGGAGTTGTCGGGGATGGCCGTCGTCGACGATCGGATCTACGCGATGGGCGACAGCGGCAGTGACGACTACGTGTTCGAGATGGATCTGAACTGTGTTGTCCAGAAACAGATTCCGGTCCCGATCGACCCCTACGACGTCGAAGATCTTGCGGTCAGTGGTCGGACGCTCGTTCTGTCGGACACCGGCGACAACCTCCGAACCCGCGAAACAGTGGCGTTCATCACGATGGACCTCGATTCAGGCGCCGGTACGTTGCACCGCCTGACGTACCCGGACGGTGCGCACGACACCGAGTCGATTCTGCTCGACCCCGACGGCCATGTCTTTGTCGTGACCAAGGAATTGTTCGGCGAAAGCAGTGTCTACACACCGGTCGGGGATCAGAAATTGAGTGACTTGGCGCAGCCTGGCCCGACACCGCTCGAGCACGTCGGAGCCGTGTCCCTCGGACCGGAGAAGCCTGTGTCGGTGATGTTCACCGGGGGAGCGGTCTCATCGGACGGTTCGGCGATCGCACTTCGCAGTTACTCCGATCTGTACCTGTACCAGGTCGTGGACGGCGGAATCGGCGCGACGCTCACCGGTACCGAACCCCTGCGGATCCCGCTCCCGGCGGAGCCTCAGGGTGAGGCGGTGGCATTCAACAAAGCGGGCGATGTTCTGATCGGATCGGAATCTGCCGGTGGAGCGTTGCCGCCGGTGCACGTGATGCGCGCGCTCGTGGACGCGACGGAAGCGACGGCTGACTCGTCTGGCGATTCGGTCGGCGTCGGGGTCGATCCGTGGACATTCGTGTGGGCTGGACTGGTCGCGGCAGGATGTGCGCTCGGCGCCGTGGCGTTCGCGAGATCTCGACGACGCCGCTGATTCCCAAATATTCCACGAATTCGCAGACCGCCGGTAGATGTGGATACTGGAACGAATGCACGGGCATCAACTCCTGACGCGGCTCTCGCGTATGTCACTCGAGCACGGACACATCACCGCAGCGCTGCTCGTGGGTTCCGTCATCGTCGGCGTGGGCACGCTGCTTCTGCTTCGTTGGTTGTCGCGTCGGGCGGTGCTATTCGCGCTGGGTCTGTCAGTGGTTGGATCCGCCATCGGCGCGATGTTCGTGTGGCTCAGCTTTCGGCCGTTGCCCGCGCAGTTACCGGCGTCGAGTTTTGTGTGGATAGCGCTGGCGATATTCGGAGTCGTCGGCGCCGCGCTCGTTCTCCTTCGGCGCCCAGGGCTTGCGCGTGGCCTTTCGCTGACGGCATTCGCCGGGCTGGCAGCGATCGTCGCAGTGGGTCAGGTCAATGCCCAGACCGGCACCTATCCCACACTCGGCTCACTGGTCGGGCACTGGCCGGTCGGCTCAGTCGAGAATGTTGCCTTCGATTCGCTCCCCGGGGCCGAACCTTGGGTGCAACGGGGACTACCCACCGAAACTCATTGGCAGGTTCCGGTGCGGATGCCGAGCAACGGTGTCGTGACGGAAGCGGCGATTCCGGGAAACATTTCGGGATTCGACGCGAGGCCTGCGACGCTGTATCTCCCGCCGGCCTATCTTGCCGATCCGCGTGCCGAGTTGCCCGTCCTGGTGTTGGTGGCGGGTGAGCCCGGGAGCCCCAGCGACTGGCTGGACAGTGGCCGGCTCGCGAGCACCGTCGACGCCTATGCGTCGAGGCATTCCGGGCTTGCTCCCGTGGTGGTCGTCCCCGACGCATTGGGGGACTACGACGCCAACCCCGGCTGCATGGATTCTGCGCTCGGCAACGTCGCGACCTATCTGGACCAGGACGTCCCGAACTGGATCGAATCGAACCTTCAAGTGAATCCGGACGCAGCTCAATGGGCCATCGGCGGGTTTTCCTACGGTGGAACCTGTGCGATCGAGATGGCCGTGAACTTCCCCGACCGATACCCGTCGTTCCTGGACTTCTCCGGCCAGGACGAGCCGTCGACCGGTGATCACGAGGACACCGTGGCTGCGATGTTCAATGGCGACGAAGACGCGTTCGACGCGGTCAATGCCCGCGACCTGATGGCGCAGAATCGGTATCCGCAGCTGTCGGGTGTGTTCGTCGCGGGTGAGGACGACGACATCTACCGCCCGCAGCAGGAGATCATGTTCGAGGCTGCGCGTGCCGCCGACATGAACGTGGACTACTACACACTTCCCGGTGGGCACTCGGGTGATGTGTGGGGCACTGCGCTGGAACTCGAAATGGACTGGCTGGGCCGGACACTCGCACTGACTCGATGAGAGCGTCCGGCCCGGTACACAGCACCGGCGGAAATCGGGTCAAGCGTCCAGATCAGCGGCTACCAATTCGGCGACCTTGGCGAGCGCGTCGGCGTCGTCGGATTCGATCGTGACCTCGGTGTCCTTGGCGGCTCCGAGCGTCATGATCATCAGTGCCGAACCTGCATCCACGGGTTCGCCGTCGGCAACTGCGAGGGTGACCGTGGCGCCGGAGGCTCCGACTGCTTCGGCGATGAGGGCGGCGGGACGGGCGTGGAGGCCGACTGCGGAACCGACGGCAACTGTCTTGCTGGGCATGGAATCTCCTCGTTGTAGAGCTGTCGTTGCGGACGTTGTGGGGTGGTCGGGCAGATCTGGTGACTTCGATGGTGACTGCAGTGTTGCCTGCTGTCGATCATGCCGCAGCGGGCACGATTTCGGGGTCGAGTTCGGCATCGGAGGGCCCCTTGCGGAAGAACTCCTTGGCTCCGACGACAGCGAGCGCAGCTACCACGGTTCCCGCGGCGAGCGAGACGAGGAACCAGCCGATGCCGCCGACTGCGAAGAAGACGAAGATCCCGCCGTGTGGGGCGCTGAGAGTGACGTCGAAAGCCATGATCAGTGCGCCGGTGACGGCGCCGCCCGCCATCATCGAGGGGATCACGCGGAGCGGGTCGGCAGCGGCGAACGGAATGGCGCCCTCGGAGATGAATGCCGAACCGAGCAACCAGGCAGCCTTTCCGTTCTCGCGTTCGGCTTCGCTGAAGAGCTTGGGACGCAGGACCGTCGAGGCAAGTGCCATGGCGAGCGGCGGAACCATACCGGCGGCCATGACTGCCGCCATGATGCGCAAGGTGGCCGGGTCGTTGACGTTGAGTCCTGCTACCGCGAAGGCGTAAGCCGCCTTGTTGACCGGTCCGCCGAGGTCGAAGCACATCATGAGGCCGAGAATGATGCCGAGGAAGATGGCCGAGCTGCCGGACAGTCCGTTGAGCCAGTCGGTGAGACCGGAGGTGATCGCTGCGAGCGGACGGCCGAGGACGATGAACATCAGTGCTCCGACGACCAGTGTGGCGAACAGCGGGATGATCACCACCGGCATCAGTCCTCGCAGCCACTGCGGGACGGCGATCCGGCCGATGTAGAGCGCGACGACACCGGCGATGAGACCGCCGACCAGGCCGCCGATGAAACCGGCACCGACGAACACGGCGACCGCGCCGGCGGTGAAGCCGGGAGCGATGCCAGGCCGGTCTGCGATGGCGAAGGCGATGTAGCCGGCCAAAGCGGGCACCAGGAAGCTGAACGCCAACGAACCGATCTGGAACAGCACTGCGCCGAGATAGGTGGCCAGACCACCGTCGGGAAGGTTGGTGATCGAGTTGTTGAGAACGATGTCCTTGGCAGGACCGGAGATCTCGTATCCACCGAGCAGGAAGCCGAGTGCGATCAGCAGACCGCCGGCCGCGACGAACGGGATCATGTAGCTGACGCCGGTCAGGAGGACCTGACGAAGGTGGGTGCCGAATCCTACGGAACCGGCATCGGAATCCGTGGCCGCGGCGGCGGTGCCGTCAACGGTGGCGGCGGCGGGATTCTCGGAGGCGCGCAACGCTTCTGCGAGCATCTTGTCCGGCTCGTTGATTGCGCGCTTCACACCGGAAGCGACGACGGGCTTACCGGCGAATCGTTCGCGGCCCTTCACTCCGACGTCGGTGGCGAAGATGACCGCGGCGGCTCCGGCGATGACCGACGGAGCCAGCGGGGTGCTTCCGCTGGAGCCCTGCGTTTCGACGTGAACCTTGACGCCGGCTCGCTCACCCGCGGCGACGAGTGAGTCCGCAGCCATGTAGGTGTGCGCGATTCCGGTCGGGCAGGCGGTGACCGCGACGATGTGACGCTCCGCGGGCGCTGGTGCCGGGGTCTCGTCGGTGGCGTGTTTCCTGGTGGAAACAGGTGCAGGGGGTGTCACTGCCGCGGCCTTCGGTGAGGGATTGAGGACCTCGTCGACCAAGCGCACGATCTCGTCCGGCGTCGACGCTTCACGAAGTGAGGTGACGAACGCGGGCCTGACGAGTGCTCGGGCCAAGGAGGAGAGCAACTTCATGTGCTCGGATCCGGCGCCTTCGGGTGCCGCGATCAGGAACACGAGATCGGCGGGGCCGTCGGGTGCACCGAAGTCGACTTTCGGATCGAGTCGAGCAAACCCAAGGGAGGCGGACGAGACGGCCTCGGCGCGGCAGTGGGGAATCGCGATTCCGCCGGGCAGCCCGGTCGCGGACTGCGCTTCGCGAGCGAGTGCTGCATCGACCAGTCCCGCTGCGTCGCTCGCCCGACCCGCAGCAGTCAATCGCGCTGCGAGAGAACGAATGACATCTTCCTTGGTTGTACCCAAGTCGGTGTCGAGTGAGATCAGTTCGGGACTGATGATCTCCGGGCCGGAACTGCCGGCTGCGGTGGTATCGGACATGTCAGGTTCCTTAGGGCGTCAGGCGAGTTCGGTGGGGACGGGGATGGGCGAGGAGGCATCTGCTGCAGATACCGAAACCGCTGCGAGATCGATCTGTTCGGGCGTGGGAAGGGTTGTGCCGGGAAGGGAGGCAGCGGCGCTTCCGTAGGCGACCGCGTGTCGTAGTCGCTCGGATTCCGAGCTGCCTCCTGCTTCGGCGAGGATGTAGCCGGCCAGCGACGAATCGCCTGCGCCGACGGTACTGACTGCGACAATCGGGGGAGCGGTGGCGATCCACGCGCCGTCGGCCGTGACGAGGACCGCACCGGCAGCGCCGAGCGTCGCGAGCACACCGCCGACGCCGCGATCGACCAATCGCTGTGCCGCCGTGATTGCAGGCCCGGGATCACCGTTCTCTGCAGCACGTTCGAGGACGTGGCCGTCGACGCCGGTCAGTTGCGCGAGTTCCTCGCCGTTGGGTTTGAGCAGGTCGGGTGCCGAGTCGGGGAAGCCTTCGGCGAGTGCGGTCAGCGGGGCGTCCGAGGTGTCGACCGCTACCTTGCACGGGTGATCGCGCAGCGCCGCGACAAGTTCGCCGTACCACCCGAGGGGAACGCCGGGGGGCAGCGATCCGGAGAGCGCGAACCACAGCGCGGTATCGGCGCGGGCGATCAATTCCTGCGCCAAGGCGTCGAGCGTCGAACCGGACAGTGTTGCGCCGGGCTCGTTGATCTTCGTCGTGGTCCCGTCCGGTTCCGCGATGGTGATGTTGGTGCGAGCCAGACCCGTTGTGGCGACGCCGATGTGGGGAATCCCACCGGTGGCGAGCGCCGAGAGTAAGGGGTCGCTGCCGTTCCCCGGTAGGACCGCAAGGACGTCGAGGTCGGCTGCGGCGAGAACACGCGCAACGTTGACCCCTTTGCCGCCTGGGTCGCTGCGAGTGGAGCGGGCGCGCAGGACGGAACCTCGTTCGAGCCGTTGCTCGAGCTGCACGGTCCGATCGATACTCGGGTTGGCTGTCAGTGTGACGATCATGCGATCACCACCTCGATTCCGTGGTCGTGGAACTCGGATGTGTCTGTGGGACTGATCTCTTCGTCGGTGATGAGGACGTCGATGCTGTCGAGTGGGGCGAAGCTGATCAAGTGCTCACGGCCAACTTTGGTGGAATCCGCTACCACGACAACGTGATTGGCGGCTTTGACCATCGCTCGTTTGACCGCGGCCTCCTCGCTGTCTGGCGTGGAGAGTCCGTGCCCGACGCTGATCGCGTTGGTTCCGATGAAGGCGACGTCGACCCGCAACGTGCTCAGCAGGCGTAGGGCGTCCTCGCCGACCGCGGCTTGGGTCACCCCGCGTACTCGTCCACCGAGCAGGATCAGGGAAATCGAGTTCATCGATGCCAGTCGTGCGCCGATCGGGACGGAATTGGTGATGGCTGTGAAGTCATTCTCGGTCGGTAGTTCGGGGATCATGCGGCCTGTGGTCGTGCCCGCGTCGAAGATCACGCTGCCGCCGGTGGGAGGGAGATAGGTGACCGCGCAGCGGGCGATCCGGTCCTTCTGTTGCGCCCGGGTCTGATCGCGTTCCGCCATGCCCGGTTCGGTCACGTGGAGGGATCCGGTCGGAACGGCGCCGCCGTGTACACGCCTGATCTGTCCGATCCGCTCGAGGAAGGCCAGATCGCGACGCACGGTCTCGGTAGTCACACCGAAGGTCTCCGACAGAGCCGCCACGGACATGCGTCCGCGCTGCGACACCATGGTGCCGATCGCTTGTTGGCGTTCTTCCGCGTACACGTGCTCTCCGATTCCGAAGTGTGATCCGACGGTGCGTTGTGGATCACAGTGAATGTTGCTTTATGTTGTTTTACGCCCGAGTGTGTTGACATGTCAAGACTTGGGAGTAATCTTCGTCACAACGAAGGTGCGGGCTTTACGCGCTCGAGGTGATCCGGTGTGACACCGGGCCCATCGCTCAAGGAGGACTGATGACCGAACAGCTCAACCGAATCACCGTGCACGGCACCCCCGTGGTGCCTGGAATCGCCTACGGCCCGGCGATCTGGCCGTCCAGCCGACCAGAACTCGTCACCGATGCGCCGGCACTCGACGAGGCCGATCGAGAGGCCGCCGCAGACGCTTTCGTCGCAGCGGCGAAGGCTGTCGAGAACCGCCTTCTCGGACGGGCCGCCGAAGCTACCGGCGCGGCCGCCGAGGTCTTGCAGGCGAACGCGGCGATGGCAGCTGATCGTGGCTGGATCGGGGCGGCCAAGAAGTCGATCGCCGGCGGAGTGCCCCCGGTGCAGGCTGCGATCGCGGCGACGGAGCAGTTCGTGGTGCTGTTCACCAAGGTCGGCGGGTTGATGGCCGAGCGCGTCACCGATCTCGAGGACATCCGCGACCGCGTGATCGCCGAACTCTCCGGATTGCCCGAACCTGGAGTTCCGATGCCCGAGACACCATCGGTGCTGTGCGCGGACGATCTTGCTCCTGCAGACACTGCGGGCCTCGATGCAACCAAGATCATCGGACTCGTGACCATCTACGGCGGCCCGACCAGCCACACGGCAATCATCGCGCGGCAGTTGGGCATCCCGTGCATCGTGGCCGCGAAGGAATTGGAATCCGTCTCGGCAGGAACACTGATTCTGATCGACGGAACCACCGGCGACGTGATCGCGGAGCCGGATCCCGAGCGGGCGCGCGAACTGGTCGAACAATCTCGGATCGATCGCGAACGCGTCAGCACCTGGACCGGACCGGGCCAGACGTCGGACGGCCGGCCGGTCGACGTCCTCGTCAATGTTCAAGACGGTGCCGGCGCCCGGGCTGCGGCGTCGACTGCTGCAGGCGGCATCGGGCTCTTTCGGACCGAACTCTGCTTCCTCGGGCGTGAGACCGAACCGACCGTAGACGAGCAGGCAGCGATCTACGCCGAGGTTCTCGAGGCCTTCGCGGGACAGAAGGTCATTATTCGCACGTTGGACGCGGGTTCGGACAAGCCGCTCAAATTCGCCAACCATCAAGAAGAAGCGAATCCGGCACTCGGGGTTCGTGGCGTTCGAATCGCCTGGCAGGACATGGGGATTCTCGACCGCCAGCTCGACGCGATCGCCGCAGCGGCGGCGTCGACCAACTCGTCGCCGTGGGTCATGGCGCCGATGATCGCTACTCCGGCCGAGGCGAAACGCTTTGCCGATGCAGTGCGGGCACGCGATCTCGTTCCCGGTGTGATGGTGGAGATCCCGGCGGCGGCGTTGCTGGCCGACCAGATTCTCGAACACGTCGAATTCCTCTCGATCGGTACCAACGACCTTGCTCAGTACACGATGGCCGCTGATCGGATGTCCTCCGAACTCGCCGACCTGACCGATCCATGGCAGCCCGCGGTACTTGCCTTGGTTGCACGTACGGCCCAGGCCGGCCAGGCGGCAGGTAAGCGCGTCGGGGTCTGCGGTGAGGCGGCCGCCGATCCGCTGTTGGCCTGCGTACTTGCCGGTCTCGGCGTTTCCTCGCTGTCGTGCGCTGCGGCGTCGGTTGCCGGCGTCGGAGCGAAGGTCGGGTCCGTCACCATGGCGCAATGTGAGGCGGCTGCGGCGGCGGTGCTGGCAACCGGTGATCCGGTGGCAGCGCGTAAAGCGGCGGCTGACGCACTCAGCTGACGTGGTTTCGTCGGTCTAGGTCGGCGACCGAGCGCCTGACCTCTAGTATTTCGACCTGTGATCGAACGAGAAACAATGACCGGGGCCGGCGGAATCGGCTGGACTGTCCACGGAGACGGCAAGCGGATCGCCGACGGCGCGGTCGTGGCGCCGGACGAACGACTGAGTTGGCCGCGCACCATCGGGATCGGGATGCAACACGTCATCGCGATGTTCGGAGCGACACTGCTCGTACCGACCATCACAGGCTTCCCCGTCACGACGACGCTGTTGTTCTCGGGTATCGGCACTGCGCTGTTCCTGCTCATCACCCGCGGCCGGATCCCCAGTTACCTCGGGTCGTCCTTCGCGTTCATCGCCCCGCTGACAGCGTCGGCAGGATCGGGCCCGGCGGCTCAGCTCGGTGCCGTCATGGCCGTCGGCATCGTGTTGATGCTGATCGGCGTCGCCGTACGTTTGATCGGCGGACGGGTCATCGACGCCGTGATGCCGCCGGTGGTGACGGGCGCCGTCGTGGCGCTGATCGGCCTCAATCTCGCTCCGACTGCGGCCGGCTCCTTCGAATCGCAGCCGCTGATCGCCACGGTGACGCTCGTCGCGATCCTGCTCGTCACCGTCGTGGGACCCGGTCTGCTGGGCCGGTTGGGCATTCTGGTCGGAGTGGTGATCGGCTGGGTCTTCGCCGCTGTCATCGGTGGTCTCGACAGTGAACGAGTGTCGGCCCTGCGCGAAGCGGACTGGTTCGGGTTGCCGAGTCTGCACGGACCGTCCTTCGACTGGTCGGTGATCGTGCTCGCCCTTCCCGTGGTGATAGTTCTGGTTGCCGAAAACGTCGGGCACGTCAAGGCGGTGTCCGCCATGACGGGGAAGTCGCTCGACGATCTGGCCGGCAACGCACTGTTTGCAGACGGCCTCGCCACTACCCTGGCAGGTGCCGGTGGCGGATCCGGAACCACCACGTATGCCGAGAACATCGGAGTCATGGCAGCGACGCGTGTGTACTCGACCGCTGCGTACTGGGTCGCCGCCGCCACGGCGGTGATCCTCGCGTTCTCGCCCAAGTTCGGTGCGCTGGTGTTCACGGTTCCGAACGGCGTCATCGGCGGCGCGACGATGGTTCTCTACGGCCTCATCGGCATTCTCGGTGTCCGTATCTGGATGGAGGCGAAGGTCGACTTCACCGATCCGGTCAACCTGACGGTCGCCGCGGCTGCGCTGGTCGCCGGCATCGGGAACTTGACGTTGACCATCGGTTCGGTCGAGCTGGGCGGAATCGCCTGGGGCTCGATCGGCATCCTTGTCGCCTACCCGATCATGCGATATCTCGCTAAATTCCGTACTTCGAGTAACAGATAACCGCTACAGTCACGAATCGTGATCGTTCGGGTCATCGACGGGTATCGCAACAGGTTCTACCGTCGGAGGCAGTGACGTGGGCCCGCGTACTTCGGCGTGCCCAGTCTCAGCGAATACACCCCAGTGGGTACGTCCCCAGCGGGCACAACACTGAAGTGCCGTTTATCGAATTGCAAGGAGTCGGCGTGGAGCGCACCCTGTTCGAACCGGAACATGAACTCTTCCGGGAGTCGTACCAGAAGTTCTTGGCACAGCACGTGGCACCCAACCACGAGAAGTGGGAAGAACAGAACATCGTCGATCGTGGCGTCTGGGTCGAGGCCGGAAAGCAGGGCTTCCTGGGAACCGCGGTACCCGAGGAATTCGGCGGCGGCGGCGTCAAGGACTTCCGCTACAACGCGATCATCACCGAGGAAACCACCAAGGGCGGCTTCAGTGGTATCGGCTTCACACTGCACAACGACGTGGTGGCGCCCTACCTCCTCGAGCTGACCAATGACGAGCAGAAGCAGCGTTGGCTGCCCGGATTCGCGTCGGGCGAGCTGATCTCCGCGATCGCGATGACCGAACCGGGTACCGGTAGCGACCTGCAGGGCATCAAGACCAAAGCGGTTCGCGACGGGGACCACTGGGTTCTCAACGGCTCGAAGACCTTCATCACCAACGGCATCAACGCCGACATCATCATCGTCGTCGCCTGTACCGACCCGGACAAGGGAGCGCAGGGCTTCAGCCTGCTCGTCGTCGAGCGGGACATGCCGGGCTTCGAGCGTGGACGCAACCTCGACAAGATCGGCATGAAGGCTCAGGACACCGCCGAACTCAGCTTCACCGACGTACGCGTTCCCGCTGCCAACCTGCTGGGCGAAGAGGGAATGGGCTTCTTCTACTTGATGAAGAACCTTCCCCAGGAACGACTCTCGATCGCCGTCGTTGCCGCCGCCGCGATGGAATCAGTTCTTGAAAGCACGATCCAGTACTGCCGCGACCGCAAGGCATTCGGCAAGTCGATCGGCAGCTTCCAGAACACCCGATTCGTACTGGCCGAATTGGCAACGGAGACCACGGCAGTGCGCATCCTGGTGGACAAGTTCATCGAGCAGCTCAATGCGGAGAAGCTGACCGTGCAGGAAGCTGCGATGGCGAAGTGGTGGACCACCGAAGCTCAGGTCAAGCTCATCGACCGCTGCCTCCAGCTGCACGGAGGCTACGGCTACATGAAGGAATACCCGGTTGCCAAGGCGTACATGGACTCTCGTGTGCAGACCATCTACGGTGGCACCACCGAGATCATGAAGGAGATCATCGGACGGTCGCTGAATCTCTGATTCGGATGATGCACCGCTGACCTCTGTGAAGCGCTGATCGACGAAAAGACTGTGGGCCCCGGCATCAGCCGGGGCCCACAGTCTTGTGTTCGTGTGGTGCGAGCGAACTCAGATCTTCCGCATGACGGTGACAACCTTGCCCAGGATGACCGCGTTGTTACCGGGAATCGGTTCGAAGAGTTCGTTGTGCGGCATCAGCCACACCTCCTTCTTCGTGCGCTTGAAGGTCTTGACGGTGGCTTCACCGTCGATCATGGCGGCCACGATGTCACCGTTCTCCGCGACGTTCTGCTGGCGGACGACAACCCAGTCGCCATCGCAGATAGCTGCGTCGATCATCGACTCGCCGACAACCTTGAGCATGAAAAGCGAACCCTGGCCGACGAGTTCGCGAGGGAGTGGAAACACGTCCTCCACCGCTTCCTCGGCGAGGATCGGTCCGCCGGCCGCGATGCGGCCCAGGATGGGGACGAACGCCGGCTCGGGTAGCGGGTCGGCGCTGTTGTACTCGCCGGAATGCTTCGACACCGATGCAATGGCGGTATCGGCAGCAACCTCGTCGAGACCCCGAACATCGACGGCACGAGGGCGATTGGGATCACGCCGAAGGAAGCCCTTGCGCTCCAACGTCCGCAGTTGATGTGCGACCGACGAGGTGGAGGTGAGCCCCACTGCATCACCGATCTCGCGAATGCTGGGCGGGTAACCGCGCTCGGTCACGGAATCGCGGATCACTTCGAGAACGCGCCGCTGACGCTCGGTGAGGGTCTCGCTCGACGGAGACGGAACTGCAGAAGCTCCTGCCTCCGCGGCACTGCTGGAGCGATCGTCCTTCATGGCCTGTTGCCTCCGTGTCTAGAGAAAGTGCGTGTCTGAAGAAAGTGCGTGTCTGAAGAAAGTGCATGTCTGAAAAAGCGTTTGGCGTAAATCGTGTGGTGCATATCGCGCGGAAACGTGTCGGTGCCCCCTGCCAACATTCGAGCTGTCGACAAACACGGAGGCTTTCGCAATTCCCGCTGTGTGGTCTGACACGAATCTAGCCGGATTTGCTCGCGTTTTCAAACATCTGTTCGATTCGTGTCGTTCGAAGTAGAGACATTGTCGGCCAAGCGTGGTAGAAATTCGAACATGCGTTCCATCGAACGCATGATCGAACACATCGATCGGTGTCGACCAGCGGAGGTCACGATGGGTAACGCAGCAGTTAAAGGCAACAGGGTTTTCGACGATGGGATCGGGTTCGACGGCACGTCGGCGTTGAAGTATCACCCGTCGTTCTACGGACCCGATGCTGAAGACGTGTCTTTCGAAAGGCGCGGCACGGCCGAAATGCGGGGCGTGCCCAGCTATGTCGAAGACGAACCGCAGGTGGCCGTTGTTCGTCGTTTCCCCGTCGCAGGCGGAACGTCAGGTTCGCGTTCGCTGCGTGAATCTCCTCGCCGGTGGGACGGCGAGCATGATTCGTCACGCCCCTACGGAGGCAGTTTCGCGCACCGAAACAGGGTCGGTGTCTCGCGGGTCGAACACGAAGTGCAGGCAGAGGACGTCAGCTGGAAGACAGTGTTCCTGGGCGCCGTGTTCACCGCGATGGCCGTTTTGGCGCTGGTCGGGATCGGCACTTTGTCCAGTGGTGATGTTGCTGCGACAAACGGAGCGACCGATGTGGTTCGCGTTGCTGCGGGTGAATCCCTCAGCGATATCGCCGCCAAGGTTGCGCCTGGCCAGGCTGTCGGCTCCGTTATCGAGCAGATCATGGATCTCAACGCGATGTCGAGTTCCGGGCTGGCCGTGGGGCAGACGTTGATCGTTCCGGCTTCAGGTCGCTGACCGTACCCGTAGCAGGCGGGGGCGTACCGAGCGTGAATGCAGTCCGTTCACAGCGAGTAAGCTGTCCAGTTGACAGTCCCACCACCTCGGGTGGTCGCGTTGAGTACGTGGATCTGCTCTGTAAATCGTCGGAGGATTTGCAGTCGGTAGCGAATCTGAGTTGCGGCCATTTCGGCGACAACGAAGGAACCCCGATGCATTGCCCGTTCTGCCGGCACCCTGATTCCCGAGTGGTCGATTCGCGCGAGGCCGACGAGGGCCAGGCGATCAGGCGGCGCCGTTCGTGCCCCGAGTGTGGACGTCGATTCACCACGGTCGAGACGGCAGTTCTTTCGGTCGTGAAGCGTAGCGGCGTGACGGAGCCGTTCAGTCGGGAAAAGGTTGTCAAAGGTGTGCGTCGCGCATGCCAGGGTCGCCAAGTGGACAACGATTCGCTGAATTTGCTGGCGCAGCAGGTGGAAGACGCCGTGCGTGCTTCGGGTTCTGCCGAAATCCCCAGCAACGAGGTAGGCCTCGCGATTCTCGATCCGCTTCGAAATCTCGACGAGGTTGCCTACCTACGATTCGCATCGGTGTACAAATCCTTCAGCTCTGCCGCGGATTTCGAACGTGAAATCACGGACATGCGCGAGCATGCCGAAACCCGTGCCGCCGACAAGGCTCCCGGGGCCGAGACCGTTTCCGTCGATTGAGGTCTTCGCCTTAGATAACGCTGAGAGCACAAAGCGGCATTAGGTAACGCTGAGAACACAAAGCGAACAAACGAACAAATCGGGCATGTTATTCGCTTAGTGTCTACCGGGTACGTTCGTCCGCATCTCGGATCTTCACGGAGGCGTTATGAACTTAGTTGCAGTCCTCGGAGTCGTGAACAGCCTGGTAACCCTCGGGTTCGCCAATACTGTTGCCACCTTTGGTGGTTTCCTCACCAACGTCAACATTCAGACAATCTACTGATCGCGCAATCTCACCGAACGCGCTGAGCATCAACGCTTGATCGCTTCGATAGCTTTCAGGACTCGCTTTTCGGAAATCGGGGTGGGTGTACCGAGGGACTGCGCAAACAGGCTCACGCGCAGTTCCTCGATCATCCAGCTGATCGCGTCGACATCTCGAGCAGTCCGACGCTCTTCGGGCAGCGAACCCAACAACCGGTCGTACGCTGCGTACACCCGGTCGAGGACATCCATTGCCTGCTGATCTCGTTGTGAGCTTGCAGGCAGAGCTTCGAGACGGAATTTCGATGCGGCAAGATATCGCGGCAAATCGCGTAGGCGTGCTGAGCCCAACTCGGCGACGAATCCCGGAAACAGCAGTGAGGTCAACTGTTCTCGGACGTCGTCGGCTGCCTCGCCGCGGGAGCGGTCGAGGACGACGCTCAGTTGGTGTGCTTGTTCGAGGATCGGGACAATCATTCGCAGGATCGCGGAAACGCGTCCGGCCAGTTCGGAGCGTGCGATCTTCACCAGGGCTTCGAACGCCTCAGGTGTGCGTACTGGTCCACCGTGGGCTGCAATCACTTCGTTGGCAGCTGCCACTCGGCAATCTTCGACGAGGGCCTCCAAGCCGCCGTCTGGATTCTGGCCGAGCGCCAGACGCTGAGTATTCGACAAGCCGGCGGTCACTGCCTTGAGTTGGGTGGGCACGGCCGCCAGAAGGAGCGCTCGTGTTCCTTCCCTCATCGCCTGCGCCTGCGCAGCCGGCGTGCTCAGGACTCGGACGGCTACTCCGCCGTTTTCCGGCACCAGCGCTGGGTAGCCCGTCACCTGCTGTCCACCGATGGAACGAGTGATGGTCGGCTCCAATGCGCCGAGTGTCTCGGACGTCCAGACTGCAGCGGGTGCCCGTTCGGTTCCGGTGGCCGCCTTGGCCACTTCCTTCTGCACCCGCGGGGCGAGCGTGCGTCGTAGCTGCGCCAGATCCTTGCCCTTCGCGAGGACCTTGCCTGATTCGTCCTCGACGACAAACGTCATCCGGAGGTGATCGGGCAGCGCGGCCGGATCGAAGTCCCTGGCGTCGATCTGTATCCCGCCCAAATGCGAGAGTTCCCGGGCCATTGCAGTCATCAACGGCTCGGATCGAGGTTTGACTGCTGCCAACGCTGCAGCGGCGTAGTCGGGTGCCGGCACGACGGCGCGTCGAATGTTCTTGGGCAACGTCTTGATCAGAGCAGTAACCAGATCGACTCGCATACCGGGGACCAACCAGTCGAAGCCGACCGGCTGAAGCTGCGCGAGCAGGCCGACCGGGATGTGTGCGCTGACGCCGTCGTCGTCCTTGCCCGGCTCGAATTGGTACGTCAGCGGGAACTGCATGTCGCCCTGGCGCCAAGCGTCCGGGTACTCCCCACCCAGTACGGCAGCTGCGTCGGAGTTGACCACGGTTTCCGGCGTGAAGGTCAGCAGACTCGGATTCTTGCGCCGCTCAGACTTCCACCACTGGTCGAAATGCTTGGCGGATACGGCTTCCTGGCCGATGCGTTCGTCGTAGAACTCGTAGAGAGTCTCGTCGTCGACGAGGATGTCGCGGCGGCGCGCACGGTTCTCGAGCTCTTCGACGTTGTCGAGGAGTGCGCGGTTCTCATGGAAGAACTTGTGGTTCGTCTGCCACTCGCCCTGCACGAGCGCATGGCGGATGAAGAGATCGCGTGAGGCCTCGGGATCGATTCGCGAGTACGTCACCGCACGTCCGGTCACCAGCGGAACACCGTAGAGAGTGACTCGCTCGTATGCCATCGCCGAGCCGCGTTTGGAGGACCAGTGTGGTTCGGAATAGGTGCGTTTCACCAGGTGCGGGGCCAGCTTTTCGGCCCACTCCGGTTCGATACGCGCGGACATGCGTGCCCACAGCCTCGACGTTTCCACGAGTTCAGCGGCCATGACCCAGCGAGGTGGCTTCTTGAACAATCCGGATCCGGGGAAGATCGCGAAGTGGCTGCCCCTGGCGCCGAGATAATCCCGCTTCTCGCCTTCGCGTAACCCGATGTGCGAGAGCAATCCGGCGAGCAGTGACTGATGGATTGCGTTCTCGCTTGCGGGTGTGTCGCCCACGCTCCAGCCGAGACCGCGGGTGATCTGCCGGAGCTGCCCGTGCAGATCCTGCCATTCGCGGATGCGGAGCCAGTGCAGGAACTCGTTCCGGCACATCTTGCGAAACTGGTTGGAGGACAGATCGTTACGTTGTTCGCGTAAGTAGTCCCACAGTTTCAGGTAGGCCAGGAAGTCGGAGTTCTCGACATTGAACCGGGCATGCTTCTCGTCAGCTGCTTGCTGGAACTCGGCGGGCCGCTCGCGAACGTCCTGGATGGACAATGCCGCGACGATGACGAGGGTTTCGTGAAGACACCCGTTGTTCTTGGCTTCCACCAGCATTCGTGCCATCCGCGGATCCACCGGGATCTGGGCCAATTCGCGGCCGACCGGAGTCAGTTCGGGGTGACTTGCCTCGGAACCTCGCGCGATGGCGCCGAGTTCTTCGAGGAGTCCGATTCCGTCCTTGACGGCGCGCTGGTCCGGCGGCTCGACGAAGGGGAAGGCGGCGATGTCGCCCAGACCGAGGGCCGTCATCTGCAAGATGACGGATGCGAGATTGGTCCGCAGGATCTCCGGCTCGGTGAACGCCGGCCGTGACTCGAAGTCCTCCTCGGAGTACAGGCGGATGCAGATACCTTCGGCGACGCGGCCGCAACGCCCGGAACGCTGACGAGCTGACGCCTGCGAAATGGGCTCGATCGGCAATCGTTGAACCTTGGTGCGCACCGAGTATCGCGAAATGCGTGCGGTTCCCGGATCGACGACGTACCGAATGCCGGGAACGGTCAACGAGGTCTCGGCCACGTTGGTGGCAAGGACGACGCGTCGGCCGGTGTGCGGCGAGAACACTTTGTGTTGCTCGGCGGCAGACAGACGGGCGTACAGCGGGACGATTTCGGTGTTGCGAAGACGCCGGTCACGCAAAGCGTCTGCGGTGTCGCGAATTTCGCGTTCGCCGGAGAGGAAGACCAAGATGTCGCCTTCGCCCTCCGCGCTCAGCTCGTCGACCGCTTCGCAGACCGCGTCGACGGGATCGCGGTCGAAGGTGATGTCGCCGGATTCGACGGTCAGTGGCCGGTAACGCATCTCGACGGGGAAGGTTCGCCCGGATACCTCGACGATCGGCGCAGGCTTACCGTCGACGGCGAAGTGCTTGGCGAAGCGTTCGGGATCGATGGTCGCCGACGTGATGATGACTTTGAGATCGGGTCGGCGGGGGAGCAGCTGAGCCAGGTAGCCGAGGATGAAGTCGATGTTGAGGCTGCGTTCGTGCGCTTCGTCGATGATCAGCGTGTCGTAGCGTCGGAGCATACGGTCGCGCTGAATTTCGGCGAGGAGAATGCCGTCGGTCATGAGCTTGACGTAGGTGCGATCCGAGACCTGGTCGGTGAACCGCACGGTGTATCCGACGGCGTCGCCGAGTTCGGTGTCGAGTTCTTCGGCGATACGTTCGGCAACGGTGCGTGCTGCCAACCGGCGAGGCTGTGTATGTCCGATCAGGCCTCGGACGCCGCGTCCGAGTTCGAGACAGATCTTGGGGATCTGAGTTGTCTTACCGGAGCCGGTCTCGCCGGCGACGATGACAACTTGATTCTCCGAGATCGCGGTGGCGATATCGTCTTTGCGCTGACTGACGGGCAGTGCTTCGGGGTACGAGATCGCGGGGACGTTCGCGGCGCGGGTAGCCAATCGAGTGCGTGCGGCGTCTATTTCTTCGGCCAGCGCCACCAGAGCGTCTGGCGTGCGGGCACGGTCGAGTTTGCGACGGAGTCGACTCTCGTCGCGGAGTGAGACCTGCGCCAGCGCGCTCTTCAGGTCACTCCGCTTGGGGGAGAGCGGGGCCGGTGGTGTTGTAGACATGCTGATGACAGCCTATCGAACGCATTGACAACTACCGCTCGCAGATCGTAGTGATGTGCAAATATCGTCGAGTGACGACAAATACCGCAAACGAGTCATCGGTGCCTGTCGCGTCGACACCTGTTGCCGTGCGAGTACTTCGATTGTTGTTCGCGCTCTACGGACTCACTGCGTTGTTGTGGATCCCGATTCGCAACGCCGACGGATTCTCGTTGTCGAACTATCTGAGCTACTTCACCATCGAGAGCAATATCCTCGCGGTGTTCGTGTTGCTGGTGGGCGCACTTCGTGATCCGCAAGCGCGGACATGGCAGTCGATTCGTGGCGCGGTGACGCTGTACATGGTGATCACCGGGATCATCTACGCCGTCCTACTCGCGAACATCGACGTCAACTTGAACGACGCGTGGATCAACTCGGCGCTGCACCGCATTCTTCCGCTGGTGATGCTCCTCGACTGGGTGTTCTTCGCTTCGCGGCACAGGATCTCCGAAATTCGCTCGCTGCAGTGGCTGCTGTTTCCGGTGATCTACGCGGTGTACACGTTGATTCGAGGTCCGATCGTCGACTGGTATCCGTACCCGTTCATGGATCCGCGCCACCAGGGCTACCTGGCCCTGTTCATCGGATTTGTCGTGCTGGGCATCGCGATGGCCCTGATGGCGTTGGCAGTCAATGCCGTCGGACGGTTGGGCGCCGGGCTACGCGGCCGGAACGCCCCGCAGTCCTAGCCCGTTTCCGGTGGAGATCACCTGATCGAGTCGGTCGATGTTCGGGTGCTTGCCCGGGTTCGCTCGCGCGTCCTCGGTGTGTTCGGCGAAGATCGTCAGTCCTGCTGTCGCGGCTTCGGGTGTCAGTGCGCCGTAGGCCGCAGCGAGATGGTTGTACACCTTGACCGAGCCGGACTTTCCGGGCTTGTTCTCCACGGTGTCGATGACGTTTCCGTCGGCGTCGAGTACCTCGATGGCGGCCAGATGATCGATGGCGGGCAGTGCTGCAAGATTGTCGGCAAAAGTCATGGTCGACAGATTACGTGTGCGCCCGGAAAGCCGGTGCCGAGCGAGCGCCGTCGTGCGCGGATTTCTGGTGTCGATATAGTCGCAGCACATCGTTTGCACACCAGCATCGTTTGTATTCGAAGGGGACAATGATGGCTTCGGCATTGTGGCACGGGTTCGCGGACATGGGTGCTGTGGAGAAGAACGGCGCGTTTGTCGTCTCTCGCGGTGAGGGCGCGTACATCTGGGACCGTGAGGGCACGCGGTATCTGGATGCGACGGCGGGCCTGTGGTTCACCAATGTCGGGCACGGGCGCACCGAGATCGCGGATGCGGTGGCGGCTCAGTTGTCGAAGATTGCTCATTTCTCCAACTTCGGTGATTTTGTTCCCGAGACCACGCAGGTGTTGGCCGAGCGTCTGGCGGCCATCGCGCCGGTTGCCGGGAGCAAGATCTTCTTCACCTCAGGTGGTTCGGATTCGGTGGACACCGCGGCGAAGCTGGCTCGCCGGTACTGGCACGAGGTGGGGCAGCCGGAGAAGACGATCATCGTCGGACGCCAGAAGGCGTATCACGGGATGCATGTTGCGGGAACGGCTTTGGCTGGTATTCCGGTGAACCGTGAGGGTTACGGCGAGCTGATGGCGGATGCGGCGACGGTTGGTTGGGATGATGCGAAGAGCCTGCTCGAGTTGATCGAGCGGATCGGTGCGAACAAGATCGCGGCGTTTTTCGCGGAGCCGATCATCGGTGCGGGTGGGGTGTATCTTCCGCCGGAGGGGTATCTGGCCGAGGTGCGTGACATCTGCCGTGAGCACGACATCCTGTTTGTGGTCGACGAGGTCGTGACGGGTTTCGGTCGGATCGGTGGTGAGTGGTTCGCGTCTACTCGTTTCGATTTGCAGCCTGACATGATGACCACGGCAAAGGGTTTGACGTCGGGTTATGTTCCGATGGGTGCGGTGTTCATTGCGCCGCGGGTGGCGGAGCCGTTCTATGCCGGTTCGTGGTGGCGCCATGGGTACACCTACGGCGGGCATGCTGGTGCTGCGGCGGCGGCGATGGCGAACCTCGACATTGTCGAGCGTGAGAATTTGCTCGTGGAGTCGAAGCGTTTGGAGGCGTCGTTGCATACGCATTTGCAGCCGTTGGTGGAGCATCCGCGGGTGGCGGAGGTTCGTAGTGGGCTCGGTGCGGTCGCGGCGGTGCAGTTGGCTGATCCGGCGGAGGCGTTGCCGTTTGTGAAGACGTTGCGTGAGCACGGTATTTCGGGTCGTGCTGCGGGTCAGGGTGCGATGCAGATTTCGCCGACGTTTGTCATGACCGATGATCAGGTCGCGGAGATGGCCGCGGGGATCCTCGCAGCCCTCGGATGAGTTCAGTTGCGGCGCCGGAAGAGTTTCTCGATTCGGCGCCGCACTGCGTTGGGTGCAGGTTCGAGTTCCAGAACCTCTTGCTCCGACTGCTTGGCGTAGGCCTGGGTGTACCGCTCGTGCAATACCGAGCGAATCTCGTCCGGAGAGTAGGCCCGACGCTGGCGTTCGCCGCGCGCAACGAGGACCCCGGTGGCGGCAATGCCCATGGCACCAGCGAGGCCGACCAGTTTCCAAACGTGCGAGGCCAGCAGAGGAGTAGGGAGTTTCATCCCTCTACGCTAGAGGCATGGACCGACGATTGCTTTCGCAGGTGAGTCTCGACGAGGCCGCCGCGGCGACCCGTACGGGTGACATCTGGATCTTCCGCGGAGAGTCGACCGCCGACCGGGCCATCCAGACGCTGACCAACAGCCCGGTCAATCACGTGGGAATGTCGGTGGTGATCGACGACCTGCCGCCGCTGATGTGGCATGCGGAACTCGGTCACTCGCTGCAGGACATGTGGACTGGACGCTTCCAGCGTGGTGTCCAACTGCACGATCTGAGGTCGGCGGTTCAGGTGTGGGGCGCCAAGTACGGGCAGCGCGGATGGTTGCGCCAGCTCGACCACGAGATCACCCGTGAGCAGGAAGACGCTCTGCTCAAGACGATCGCGCGACTGGACGGCACGCCGTTCCCGTCGACGGCCAAGCTTGCCTCACGCTGGTTCGGAGGCCGGATCCCGAAGCTGCGCAGGAAGTCCGACGTGTCCGCAGTGGCCGTCGAGAGCGCCTACTGCGCCGAAGTGGTTGCCAAAACCTATGAGGCGATGGGTCTGCTTGTCGGTAATCGTCGGATCAACTGGTTCGATCCGGGCAAGTTCTGGAGCGGCGATCAACTGCCGCTTGCACCCGGAGTTGCCCTCGGCGAAGAGATCTCGGTGTCGCTCAGCGCACGCGATCTCGAAGCCGGACGTAATCCGGCCGGGTACTCACAGGGTTCGTGACGGCTCCGCAACTACGCGGCCGCCGACTTCGAGCCACCCTTCGGGGGAGAAGGTGGTGTGAAGCACCGATCCGCGTCCCTGGGTGATGAGCAATGATTTCCTCAGTCGGTCCGTGATGCGCAGAGCTGCCGATCCGGTTGCCTCGTCCTCGGCGATCCCCATCACCGGTGCGAACATGCGTGCGCGGATCGCAGCTTCGAGCTTGTCCTGCCATGCCCACAGATACGAATGATCCGCCTCGTAGTCGGAAGGATCGGCGTCGATGACATCGTCGACCGTGTCCATCGGGTAGATCGCGAATTCCGGTGCCCATTCGGCACGCGCGCGTACCCACGTGAGAGCCCCGGATTGGCGGACGTCGACCCTGCCGGCTGGAACGTCGAGGGAGGTGACGCGGCGGCCCTGCTCGCTCAGCCACCATGTCGCACCGACGGTGGGGTGCCCGGCGAAGGGGAGTTCTGCTGCCGGAGTGAAGATCTGAGCCCGGGCACGCGAGGCGCCGTCTTCCGGAACGTCGATGAAAATGGTCTCGCTGTAGTCGAGTTCCTTCGCGACGGCCTGTCGATCCGATTCTGCAACCGTGGATGCGTCGACGATTCCCAGCGGATTCCCGTGCTTGCCGTTCTCGTCCGTGAAGACCCGGACCACACTCACCTCGATACCCATCGGTCCACCCTAGCGCGCGAAAAGCCCTCCCCACCGTCACGGTGGGGAGGGCTCGTCGAACTGCAGTCGGGGCCGAGTGATCAGACCTGTGCGGCAGAAAGGATCTCGTTGGCTTCGACAGCCTGTGCGACGCCCGCGACGATGGAACCGGCGCGGATCGCTTCGAAGATGACCTCGCGGTCGACACCTTCCTGGCGGAGGGTGTTCTCGTGAGCTTCGAGGCAGTGGTTGCAGCCGTTGATCGCGGACACTGCAAGCGACCACAATTCGAAGTCGGCCTTGTCGACGCCCGGGTTGCCGATGATGTTCATCCGCAGGCCGGCACGAAGATCGTCGTACTTACCGTCGAGGTAGCCCTTGGTGCGGTAGAAGACGTTGTTCATGCCCATGATCGAAGCTGCGCCGAGAGCGGCGTTGTACGCCTCTGCCGACAGGTTGTCGGCAGCCTCGGATGCAATCTCCTTGAGCGTGGACGCAGACTTGGTGGCTGCGGCCGTTGCGAGGAGTGTTCCCCACAACTGCTGCTCGTTCAGGACGGTCGTACGCGCAATGGAACTCAGGTTGAGCTTGAGGTCCTTCGCGTACTCGGGAAGAGAGTTCTTGAGGTTCTCGACGCTCATACTCAGACGCTCGCAGTCAGAAGCTCGCCGGCGTTGATGGTCGGGTCGCCCTTCTTCCAGTTGCATGCGCACAGCTCGTCGCTCTGGAGAGCGTCGAGGACGCGGAGAACCTCGTCGACGTTACGGCCGACGGAACCGGCTGTGACGGAGACGAACTGGATCTCGTTGTTGGGGTCGACGATGAACGTCGCGCGGTCTGCAACGCCGTCGGCGTTGAGGACGCCGGTGGCCTCGGCAAGCTCGCGCTTGAGGTCCGAGAGCATCGGGAAGGGGAGGGTCTTGAGCTCCTCGTGCTGTGCGCGCCACTGGAAGTGCACGAACTCGTTGTCGACGGAAGCGCCGAGAACCTGAGCGTCACGGTCTGCGAACTCTTCGTTGAGCTTGCCGAATGCAGCAATCTCGGTGGGGCACACGAAGGTGAAGTCCTTGGGCCAGAAGAAGACGACGCGCCACTTGCCTGCGTAGTCGTCACTGGTGACGGTGGTGAAGTAGTCATCGGGCTGCTGGGCATCGACCTTGGACAGGTCGCCGCCGATGACAGCCGTGAGGTTGTAAGCGGGGAACTGGTCGCCGATTGTGAGCAGAGCCATGTGTCTCATTCTCCTACGTGTCTCGTGAACAGGAATTTCTTGCGCACACGATCCGGCTGTTCGGACTGTGACGGCCGAACGCGCTGGATCGAGAGGGTTTGTCACCGTCAGCGGGTCGGACGGTTTCGACTGGAGTGTCGAGGTTGTGACCGGCGCTTTTTGGTATGAGTCCATTCTGCATCAAACTGTTCAAAAGGTAAAGGTGATGGGTGGCACTACACTGATAGGCATGTCTGATCAGACTTATCAACCTTCCTTGTCACAGCTGCGTGCCTTTGTGTCGGTGGCCGAGTATCGGCACTTCGGTACTGCCGCAGCGCGTTCCGGTGTGAGCCAACCCACACTGTCGCAGGCGCTGGCGGCTCTCGAGGCGGGCCTGGGGGTCAAACTGATCGAACGTAGTACGCGGCGCGTGCTCGTGACCGCGGACGGACAGCGCCTACTCGGTCAGGCCAAGCAGATTCTCGAGGCTGCCGACGGTTTCGTTGCGAGCGCGGCCGGCTCCGGCGACTCTCTGACCGGACCGCTACGCATCGGGCTGATCCCGACCGTTGCGCCGTACATCCTTCCGGGGTTGTTGCCGGAGTTGCGCGAGAAGCTGCCGTCGTTGGCACCACAAATAGTCGAGGATCAAACGGCGCGCCTGCTCGATGCGCTGCGATCGGGAGCGCTCGATGTCGCGGTGTTGGCGCTTCCTGCCGGAATGCCTGGCCTGGTGGAAGTTCCTGTGTACGAAGAGGATTTTGTGATGGTCGTGCCGAACGAGCATTCCTTGGCCGGACGTGTCGATCTCACGGCGGACGTGCTCGACGCGCTGCCGTTGCTCTTGCTCGACGACGGCCACTGCCTGCGCGACCAGACGTTGGATCTGTGCCGTTCCGTAGACGCTCATCCGCTTGCCGGCGACACGCGGGCGACGTCGCTCGCGACGGTCGTGCAGTGTGTGGCCGGGGGACTCGGGGTGACTTTGGTCCCGGAATCTGCTGTTGCAGTGGAGGTTCGACGCGGAGATTTGTCGACGGCGCGCTTCGCGTCGCCGGCTCCAGGTCGTACGATCGGCGTCGTGTTCCGCTCTTCGAGTGGCCGAGCAGAAGGATTCCGTCAGCTGGCCGAGTTGGTCCGTTCGGTCAGCCCGACAGTTCCTCGGTGACGTAACTCGTTCGACGTCGACGTGAAAGCTAGTCGAGAGAGCCTTCTTTCACGGCAATGACGGCTCCGGGATTGAGAATTCCCAGGGGGTCGAGCGCATCCTTGACCTTGCGATTGAGGGCCATGACGTCTTCACCCAACTGTGACGGCAGCCAGTCGCGCTTGAGTCGACCGACCCCGTGTTCGCCGGTGATCGTGCCGCCCAGCGCGATGGCGAGATCCATCACCCGCCCGAATGCGATCTGTGCGCGTTCGGTCATGTCCGGATCTGCGGGGTCGAAAACGATGAGCGGGTGTGTATTTCCGTCTCCGGCATGCGCCACCGTGCAGATCAGGACATCGAGGTCGTCGGCGATGGCTTCGACTCCGGTTACGAGCTGGGGGAGTGCGCGCATGGGAACGCCCACGTCTTCGAGAAGCAGACTTCCCATCGCGAGCACTGCCGGGAACACTGCCCGCCGTGCCGCCGCAAAAGCGTCACCTTCGGCCTGGTCGTCGGTGGCGAATACCTCGGTGGCTCCGTTGTTTTCGCACGCCTGAACAATCGTCTCGATTTCCAGCACGCCTGCCGCGCCGGGTGCGTCGGACTGCGCGAGCAGCAGTGCGTGAGCCTTGCGGTTCAGACCCATGCGTACCGAATCCTCGACGGCGTTGATACTGGCGTGATCCATGAACTCGAGCATCGCCGGACGCATGTTGCTGGTGATCGCCAAGACTGCGTCGGCAGCTTCTTGTACCGAGTCGAACGAGGCCACGACGCTTGATGCGGGCGGCTGCGCCGGAATCAAACGCAACGTGATTTCGGTGATGATGCCGAGAGTGCCCTCGCTGCCCACGAACAGTTTGGTGAGTGAGAGTCCGGCGACGTCCTTGAGAAGGGGACCTCCGAGGCTGACAGCTGTCCCGTCTGCCAGCACGACCCGCAGTCCGAGAACGTAGTCGGTGGTAACTCCGTACTTGACGCAGCAGAGTCCGCCGGCATTGGTAGCTGCATTGCCGCCGATGGAACAGATCTCGAAGGACGACGGGTCAGGTGGGTACCAGAGTCCGTGTTCTGCGGCGGCTTTCTTGACCTCGGCATTCATCAAGCCGGGCTGAGTAACCGCTACCCGGGCGACCGGGTCGATCGTGATCTTTCGCATTCGCTCGGTGCTGACCACGATGCAACCGTCGACGGCGCTGGATCCACCGGACAGGCCCGAGCCGGCACCTCTGGGCACCACCGGTACGCGGTGGGCGGTTGCCCACCGCATCACTGCCTGGATGTCTTCGGTGCACGTTGCGCGAACCACGGCAGCGGGGTTGCCTGCGGTCGGGTCGGCGGCCCAGTCCTGGCGGTAGCCCGCGGTCAGGTCCGGGTCTACGAGGACAGCCCCCTCGGGGAGCGTCGCTACCAATTCATCGAGGGCTGAAGAACTCGCGGGCGTCATACTCTCATCATGCTCGACGGAGTTCGACGGTGCGTCAATTTGCGGACCGCAGCCCGACGATGTCGCGCATGATCAGTTCAGCGTTGTCCGGCAGTGATCTTCCGAGTTGCCGGCCTCGATGCAGTTGGTCCAATCGATCTGACCTTGCACCCAAGGAGGCGGGGTTCGGACGCTCGTAGTCGCACTGGTGTCGGGACGAGTAGTGCCCGCAGGGAAAAGCTACTGAATCCCTAGCGGCCCTTCTGCTTTCCGGAGAACCGGCCACCCGAACTCTTGGTCCCACCGGACTTCCCGCTACCCGATTTGCCGCCTGCCTTGGCCTTGCCGGAACCGGCGTTGCGTCCGGATATGTTCTTTGCGGTGCCGGCGCCCTTAGCTTTCTGACCGTTCTTGGCAGCTTCTGCGCGTCGCTCGCGGGCCGCGATCTTTGCTTTGACGGAGCCCTTGATCTTCTCCGCCGGCTCACCGTTTCGGCCGCGGGAACTCTGTGCCGTGCGGCCCCGCACGATGCCGATCAGTTCCTCGACCAGATCTGTGGTCTTGGACTCCATCCACGCCAAAGCCACGGGAGCCTCGGGAGCACCGTCCACCGGACGGAAGGTCAGGTCCTTGCGATGGTGGAACCGCGCCAGCGAATGGGGTACGACGACAACTCCGACGCCGGCGGCTACCAATTCGATGGCATCGGCGATGGTCGAGGGTCGCTCGGCGGCGGCCTTGCCTGGACGTGTCGGCCAGTCGAGTCTGTCGTCGAGCGGATCGAGCACTATCTCGTCGGCCAAGTCGTCAACGGAGATCTGATCGACAGTGGTGAACACGTGATCTTTCGGTACCACCACCACCGGGGTTTCCGCATACAGCGAGATAGCGCTGATACCGGTCCGGTCGATCGGCAGGCGAACCAAACCTGCATCTGCTTCACCTGCGCGAAGTGCAGCTTCGAGTTCGAGAACCGGGAACTGAACGAGTTCCAGACGCACCTCGGGAAGTCGCTCGTGCCACACCCGGACCCACTTGGTGGGCGTCACCCCCGGGGCGTACGCGAGTCGAAAAATTGCCTGACTATCCGCGTCTGTCACCAGGCAAGGCTACCGCCTTGGTAAAAGCACCCGTATCGGCTGGTTACTCTTGTTGCATGACGTCGAACAAAACTCCCCAGACGATGAAGCCGACGACGGCTGCCAAGAAGCTGGGTGTGTACCTGGAAGCAACACCTGCGCAGTTCCAGGAAGGCGACGTGACTCGTGACGAGCTGACCGCTCTGCAGACCGATCCGCCGGAGTGGCTGCTCGAGCTGCGACGCACCGGACCGCACCCGCGCCCGGTCATCGCCGCCAAGCTGGGCATTTCGATCGCCGGCCTCGCTCGCGGTGGCGTCGAAGAAGCACTCACCACGGATCAGATCGCCGCACTGCTCGAAGAGAAGCCCGAATGGCTCGAGAAGGAACGCGCTGTTCAGGCCGACGTGCGGGCCGAGAACGTTCGTATCAAGGAAAAGCGCGCTGCGCGTCGTAACCAGCCGCGGAAGGCTCGAAGGGGCTGACGCCACCTGTGCGCCTTTCTGGTAGCGCCGACTACCAGAAAGGCGCACAGGCGCTAGCCTTCTACGACGCTCAGCTCGTCGAACACGATTTCACCCGCGGCATCCGATTCCGGGATGTCGACGACGGCAAGCAGTGCCCATCCGTGATCGCCCTCCGGATCCTCGAGCACCTGCCGCACCCGCCAGAACTCACCCTCTTCGGTGACCTGGAAGAGCGCCGGCCCGCGCGCCGATGGCCCGGTTCCGATAGTTGCGTACTCCTCGAAGTACGGGAGTAGTTGCTCTTCCCACTCGGCGGCGTCGATACCGTCCTCGAGGTTTTCCAGCTCGTTCCACTGCCGACGCGACGCAAGATCGATGCGTCGGAACATCGCATTGCGCACCATGACGCGGAATGCGCGCGGGTTCGCCGAGATGGGACGGGGAATGTCGGCGCCGAACGCAACCTCTTCCGTGTCTGCCTCGGCTCCGGGGTCGGTGAGTGACTCCCACTCGTCGAGCAGACTCGAGTCGACCTGGCGGATCAGCTCGCCCAACCACTCGATGATGTCTTCGAGTTCCTCAGTGCGCGCTTCGGTCGGGACGGTCTGTCGTAGCGCGCGGTAGGCGTCGGCGAGGTAGCGCAGGACGAGACCCTCGGACCGGGTGAGTCCGTAATGGCTGATCAGTTCGGCAAACGTCATGGCGCGTTCGATCATGTCGCGCACCACGGACTTGGGGGAGAGGGCGAACTCGGTGATCCACGGGTGGCCACCCCGGTACATTTCGAAAGCCGGGAACAGTAAGTCCGACAACGGTTTCGGCCAGGTGACCTCTTCGAGAAGCTCCATGCGCTCCTCGTACTCGATGCCGTCGGCCTTCATCTGTGCCACCGCTTCGCCGCGGGCGAAGTGCTGCTGCGCCATCAGAACCTGACGCGGATCGTCGAGCGTCGATTCGATGATCGAGACGACATCGAGTGCGTAACTGTCGGATTCGACGTCGAGAAGTTCGAATGCCGCCAAGGCGAACGGTGAGAGTGGCTGGTTCAAGGCGAAGTCGCGTTGGAGGTCCATCGTCAACCGAGCCATGCGGCCGTACTCGTCGGGTTCGTCGAGGCGTTCCACGATGCCGGCGCTGAGCAATCCGCGATACAGCGAGATCGCTTTGAGGATGTGCTTGCGTTGCGCCGGACGCGATTCGTGGTTGTCCTCCAACAGATGCCGCATCGCGTCGAAGCAGTTGCCCGGTCGGGCAATGACATTGAGCAGCATCGAGTTGCTGACCGAGAATCGCGACACCAACGGTTCGGGTGATGCTGCGACCAGGCGGTCGAACGTCGCTTCGCTCCAGGACACAAACCCCTCGGGAGCCTTCTTGCGTTGAATCTTCTTGATCTTCTTCGGATCGTCGCCGGCCTTGGCGACAGCCCGCAGATTCTCGACTTCGTGTTCCGGTGCCTGGACGACAACGGTGCCCATCGTGTCGTAGCCCGCACGACCCGCGCGGCCGGCGATCTGATGGAACTCGCGGGCTTTCAGATGCCTGGTGCGGACACCGTCGTACTTGGCGAGACCGGTTAGCAGCACCGTGCGGATCGGGACGTTGATGCCGACGCCCAGAGTGTCGGTACCGCAAATCACCTTGAGAAGCCCGTCCTGCGCGAGAACTTCGATGAGCCGTCGGTACTTGGGCAACATGCCCGCATGGTGAACGCCGATGCCGTGCCGGACCAGGCGAGAGAGTGTCTTTCCGAACCCTGTGGTGAAGCGGAAACCGCCCAGCGCTTCGGCGATCGCTTCCTTCTCTTCTTTGGAACAGAAGTTGACGCTCGTCAGTGCCTGGGCGCGTTCGAGCGCGGCGGCCTGCGTGAAATGCACGATGTAGACGGGGGACTGATTGGTGGTCACCAGATCTTCGATGGTTTCGCCGACGGGTGTGGTCGCGTACGAGAACATCAAAGGCACGGGGCGTTCCGTGCCGGAGACGACGGTGGTGGGTTTTCCGGTACGGCGCGTCAGATCCTCGGCAAAGAAGTCGACCTCACCGAGGGTTGCCGACATCAACAGGAACTGCGCGTGTGGCAACTCGATGAGCGGAACCTGCCACGCCCAACCTCGATCGGGTTCGGAGTAGAAATGGAACTCGTCCATCACGACCTGGCCGATATCGGAGTTCGGGCCCTCTCGCAGTGCAAGATTCGCGACGATCTCTGCCGTCGCACAAATGATCGGCGCCGACGAGTTCACGGCGGCATCACCGGTCATCATGCCGACGTTCTCGGCCCCGAAGACCTCACACAGTGCAAAGAATTTCTCGCTCACCAGCGCCTTGATCGGCGCTGTGTAGTACGTGCGCTTGCCGAGCGACATTGCATAGAAATGTGCGCCGATCGCCACCATCGATTTGCCTGACCCGGTCGGCGTCGCAAGGATCACGTTTGCACCCGAGACCAACTCCATGACGGCCTCTTCCTGAGCCGGATAGAGCGTCAAACCTCGTTCGATGGTCCACGAAGAGAAGGCGTCGAAAACGGAATCAGGATCCGCGTTGTCGGGGAGAAGTTCCGTCAGCAGCACTCGTACAGGCTAGCCGCAACCGCGGATCAGGTTGCGCTTCGCTCGTCCGAGCCCATGGCGTCGAGCACTGCCATGCGGGTGGACGACGTTCCGGTGATGGTGTTCTCGCCGACTCCGGAGATCAGCATGTGACGCCAGCGGGCCTCGTCGAAGACGAGTGGTGCGGTGCTGGAAAGAAAATCTTCGACGATCTGCAGGAAACGCATCGGATCGTCGCGGAACGGGAAGTGGCCCGAGCCGCGGAAGATTTCGAGACGTGAGTTCGGCATCGCCGCGTGCGCGAGGTGAGCGTGGGAGACGGGAATGACGGAGTCGTCGTCGCCCCAGATCAGTTGAACCGGCAGATTCTCGGTCAGATAACAGCGGTCGAGCATTGTGACGACCTGCCCGCGCCAGTCCACGACCGCCCGCAGCGTACGAAGGTAGGCCTCGTAGGCCGTGGGGTCGGGGAGATCAGCGAGCACGCGAATCAGGTCGGGTGTGTCGTGCAGCATGGTGCCGGGACGCAGATTTGAACCGTGGACGACACCGGCAAGGTTTCCGGCCATCCGGACGAGCGGCATCGCGCCAGGTATCCGGAGCAGTTTGACGAACTCGTTGACCACCGGAACGGACATGAGGCGCAGCAACGGGTGGACGTCCTTGGTGACGCCACCGGCCGAGACCAGCACGAGACGATCCACCATGTGTGGGAATTGGTAGGAGAACTGCATCGCGACGCCGCCGCCGAGCGAATGCCCGATGACGGTGACGTGCTCGATGCCGAGCGTCGACAGAAGATCCCGCATGCCGTTGGCGTACGCGGCTACCGAGTAATCCGCGCGTGGCTTGTCGGAGCGGCCGTGACCCAACAGGTCAGGTGCGATGACCGTGTACTTCTTGGCGAGGTGGGGAATGATCTCGGTCCACGTCGACGAATTGTCGCCGATTCCGTGCAGGAGGAGTACTGCCGGACCCTCGCCGGCTATCCGAAATGCGCGTCGGTAGCCGTGAATCGTCCGGAACATCATCCGCGGTTCCTCGTCGGGGACCGGTCGGAGCTGACGGTTCCGTGGTCTGCTCATGTCGCCTCCTGGCTCGGCGTGTGACCACGTTGACTGTCTGCTCCAGTTGTTGAGCCGTCAACGAAAATCACACAGAGTTTGAGGCTATCCGACGGATGTGTCCTGAACAACAGCCCAGGTAACGGAGGGGTTGCGGAATGCGCACAATGTCGAATTATGCGCCCTGCCCGTCACAATTTCGTCAGTTGTCGCCTCGATCGAGGTCTCCAGCTGAGCCGAAGTCGTCATTCCCCGCCTGTTCGGCCAGGAACTTTTCGAACTCTGCGCCGATCTCGTCACCGCTGGGAAGGTCGGCCTCGCCGGCCAGAAGGGACGACTGTTGTTCCTGAGCGGCGACAAAAGTGTCGTATTGCCGCTCCAAAGCGTGGACTACAGTCTGAACTTCTTCGTTCCCGGCTATGTGCTCGTTAACCTGTTCCCGAACGCGCGCCGCGGCCTCACCCAGCGCAACCAAGGGCAATTCCAGATCCGAAACCTCGGAAACGTTTTCGAGCAAAGTCTCTGCGGCGCCCGGGTAGTCCGTTTGCGCGAGATAGTGGGGGACATGCACCGAAAAGCCCATCGCCTCGTGCCCGTGCTGAGACATACGCAGCTCGAGCAGTGACGATGCGCTGCCGGGAACCTGTAGTTCACCTGACCAACGCTGATGGTCCTGGATCAGGTCCTTGTTGGTCGAATGTGCTGTCACGCCTAGCGGTCGGGTGTGCGGGATTGCCATCGGAATCGCGTTGAGCCCGATGGTTCGACGCACACCGAGCTGTTCGGACAACAGACGAACGGCTGTGGTGAACCGCTCCCACTTGAGGTCCGGTTCCATCCCTGCAAGCAGCAGGAACGGTGTGCCGGCCGTATCGCGCAGTGCGTACAGATTGAGCGCCGGAGCGTCGTAATCGGAGAAATGATCGGCCTTGAACGTCATCGTTGGTCGACGCGAGCGGTAGTCGATCAGCTCGTCGACAGCAAACGACGCGACAAGCTCGGTTTCCAGGCTTTCCCGCAGATGCGTCGTCGCCAATTTCACGGCGTGACCGGCGTCGGAGTAACCCTCGAGTCCGTGAATCAGGATCGGTCCCTGGCCGTCGGCAGCCGCCAACTGGGGCGCCGGAAATTCCAGCTCGTACATCCTCGACTGTTCGTCCATCGCAGTCCCCTTCGCTCTTCGGTCTTGATCTCAAGTGTCCACTATCGGCGCACGCTCGACAGCATCGGAGTCGGGTGCCCGACAGCACTGGATCAGACGTTCATCGGTAAGAACACCGAGTCGGTGACCGATCATTCCCGATCCGACGAGACAGGGCGTTCGCCGAGAGCGAAGCCGAGCGGTATCTTTCGACACTTGGCCTGGGCGTTCGGTAGATGTCGGGTGCGCGGCTTCGGACATGGCAGAGTGGAACACAAGGTCGGCACGGCTGATTTGTCCGAAATGGATTGGTCGATTGTCGGGATCGGTCGAGTGCGGAGGCTTACATGCGGGTGTGTCCACGATCGTCCAGGCGAGTGGCCGCATGCTCCCTTGCGGCGGTGGCCGCGGTTACACTACTCGCGGGCTGCTCCGGGTCGGTCCAAGGAGCACCCGTTCCGGACTCCGCGCCGGCGACTGCCGGTGTGACCGACAGCGGCTCAGCGGCGCCGAGTACGACGGCTGCCCCCAAATCCTCGTCGCCGAAATCTGCTTCTCCGAAAGCGGCGGCACCGTTGTCCGAACTCCTTCTGACTCCCGAGGAATTTCCCGAGCCCTTCGGTGCTGTTGTGCTGCCCCCGCAGGCCGTTCCGATGGCAGCGCCGGATCTAGTCGGCGTCCCACGCGGTGCCACCGTCGATCCATCCGAATGTGAGCCACCGGAACAGGATTACGGTCCGAACGGGACCGTGATGGCAGTCGGGACCGACAACGCGACGAGGGCAACGATTTCGGTCGAACTCACCAAGGTCGACGCACCCCTGGACGAGTTGGAAGCGCAAACTCGCCAATGCCCGTCCATGACTGTCACTGCGAACGGCGTCACCACTACAGTGACGACAGAAATTCTTCCGCCGTCGCCGATCGATGCCGACAAGACGATGTCACTTCGCCGCACTGTCGTTTCCCCCAAAGCCGCAGCCGGCGATCAGACGATGCTGACGTTGATCGCGCAGGTCGGCGACGTGCGGGTAGCGACAACACTGATGACGTTCGGTTCTGCGGCACCGTCGACAGCACCGCTGGATCAAGCGTTCACGGCAGCGGTACAGAAGGTCAAAGCAAGTAAGTGATGTCGCAGCACACAGGTCCGACAAGTAGCGGAACTGCTCGGTGCGGCGCGGTACTTGGTCCCCAACACATGCGGTAGTCCACAGATAACTTCGACGCAGCTGTTTTCCCTGGTCGAGCAGACTGCCGGGTCGGGGTGATCAGCGACGGTCTGTGCATGACAACATCACCTCTTCCGGGAGAATTCGAATTCTCCGACGACGACCTTGCCGCCCTTCTCGGATGCGTCGAACGCGTCTCCGATCCAGGGGAATTGATCGCGGCAATACCCGCACTCCTGGGCTTCCATCCATCCAACTCTGTGGTTGCGCTGTCTCTGATGGGCGCCTCCGCCTCGACGCTCGGCCCGGTGATGCGGCACGACTACTTTCCCAGTGTCAGGGGAAAGCCCGCGAGGCAGATGAGCGCGGCGCTGCGCCAGTTCGCCGCTGTCTGTGACGGGGAAGGCGCGCGTGCGGTAGTTCTCGTGGTGATCACCGATTGCTCGGCAGCTGAAACTCTCATCGATGAAACCATCGAGCTGGCCGAGGTATTCGAAGACATGCTCGGCGGAACCTGCGTCGAGCTGGCCGACGTATTGTGCACGGCCGCAATAGAATCTGGCCAGCCGTGGACGAGCGTCACGCGTTCGATTCACCGCGGCACCCTGCCCGACCCGGCATCTTCGTCGGTTGCGGCTGCACAGGTGTTGGGCGGCAGGGTCATTCGCCGTTCGCGTGAGGAACTGGTCCGGTGGGTACACGGTGCCGCTCGCAATCACGACACGATTGCCCGACTGATCGCGAGCCGACGAGAATCGAGTGCGTACAGCGGGGGGCCGAGCGGTGAAACCGCAGTTCAGCGCCGGGTCGATCTGGTGTTGGAACATGTCCGCCGTGTTGAGGCAGGCACTCGCTGCCCTGACCCGCAGGAATGCGCCGATCTGGTGGTCGCTTTGACGGACGTACACGTGCGCGACGTGGTGTTGGGATTGGCGATCACGTCAGTTGCGGCACATGCTGAGCAATTGTGGCTCGTACTCACCCATGAAGTACCGTCTCCCGAACGAGCTTGGCCGGCAACACTTCTCGGGTTCTTTGCATACGTTCGCGGGGACGGCCCTCTGGCGGGTGTCGCGCTGTCGGCCGCACTGTCGGCCGATTCGGAACACACTTTGGCCGGATTGCTGGATCTTTCCCTTCAATCCGGCGTGCGCCCCGACGGGATCCGCGACCTCGCGGCCGTCGGATTGTCCATCGGGGAATCGCTCGGAATCGCCGGCTTGCCGCCGGCACTGCCGAGTGGAAGCTAGCGAGCAGCGTGCGAGCGGTCGCCCAGATCCTGGAGGAACTGCCATGCATCGGCGACGATGACGTCGAGATCGGTACGCGTGGGCGTCCAACCCAACTCGGCAATGGCCTTGTCGCTCGATGCGATCAGCACGGCCGGATCACCCAGGCGTCGTGACGCGTCTTCGACGTTGATCGGCAGGCCGGTGACCCGCGCACAGGCAGCGATTACCTCGCGCACGCTGAAGCCGGCACCACTTCCGAGGTTGTAGATGCGGTGCTCGCCGGGAACCGAGGATTCGAGAGCCAGGAGATGCGCTTCGGCGAGGTCAAGCACGTGGATGTAGTCGCGTACTGCGGTTCCGTCCGGCGTGGGCCAGTCGGTTCCGAAGACCGAGATCTTGTCTCGCTGCTCGAGCGCGACCTGCAGGACGAGCGGAATCAGGTGGGTTTCGATCACCCGGTTCTCGCCGGCGGACTTGTACGCGCCCGCGACGTTGAAGTAGCGCAAGCTGGTCGCGCCGAGGCCGTGGGCGATCGAGTACGAGGTGATCGCATGATCGATCGCGAGCTTGGTCGCGCCGTACGGATTGGTAGGGCGGGTCGGAGCGGCCTCCACGATCGGGGACTGCTCCGGCTCGCCGTACGTTGCGGCGGTGGAGGAGAACACGAGGCGGGGAGTACCCGAGATGCGAATCGCCTCGAGCAAGTCGATGGTCGTGACGACGTTTCCGCGCCAGTACTTTTCGGGGTGCAACACCGATTCGCCGACCAGCGACTGTGCCGCGAAGTGAAGTACGCCGTCGAAAACCGGTGAACCCGCACTGCCGAGGACCTCGGCGGCCAGAGCCCCCGCGTCCCCTTCGATGAACTCGGCACCGGCAGGCACCGCGTCGGCATTTCCGGTGGAGAGGTCGTCGATGACGACAACTTCGTGTCCACGCTCGAGCAACACAGTGCTGCACACACTGCCGACGTAACCGGCGCCGCCGGTGACCAGGAGTTTCATCTACTACTTCCTCAGACCTGCTTGACCTGAACGGCGTGAGCCATTTCCTCGGACAGGTCGAATCCGCTGTGACCCGGCACGATGATGGTCACCGAGCCCGGACGGGTTTCGACCGTCACCCTGGCGTCGGGAACGACGCCGGCGTCACGCAGCTGCGCGATCACCTCGGGATCGGACTGCACGTGCTCGGCGAGTCGCCGAACGACCACAGCTGTCTGTGCGCCGTGCGGAATATCGGTCAGGCGCACCAACGTTTCGGTGGTGGCAACCGGGCCGTCGAGTCCCAACTGGTCCAACCCCGGAATCGGGTTGCCGTAGGGCGACGTCGTGGGGTTGTTCAGAACGACGACGAGTCGACGCTCGACCTCCTCGCTCATCACGTGCTCCCAACGGCATGCCTCGGCATGTACGTCTTCCCATTTGAGACCGATGACGTCCACCAGCAGGCGCTCTGCCAACCGGTGCTTACGCATGACAGAGATCGCGAGATCGCGACCCTTGTCGGTGAGTTCCAGATGTCGATCGCCGGCGACCATCAGCAAGCCGTCGCGCTCCATACGCGCAACTGTCTGGCTGACGGTGGGTCCGCTCTGTTCGAGCCGTTCGGCGATCCGCGCCCGGAGTGGGACTACGCCCTCTTCTTCCAAGTCGTAGATCGTCCGGAGATACATCTCCGTGGTGTCGACTAGATCCTTCACACTCAACCCCTTCGTCAGTTGATCATTCTACCGTTCAGTTCGTGGTTCCGGTGCCGCCTCCACCGCGGCGAGTCCAGCGCGTGTCCGAATTGGATTCGTCTCACTCGATCTCGGTCTCCGTAGCGGGCCACGAGTGTGGTGTGCGGCACGAAACGAGAAGGAAGTAGCGTGATCCCATGACCGCGTCGATCAGATCTGACGGGGACCCCGCGGCGTCTCGAGCGAATCGAGTCGTGGTGTGGAGTCCGGAGTACCTGAGCTATCGGTGGAGCGCCGATCACCCGATGAATCCCACCCGTCTGGATCTCACGATGGCGCTCTCGCGAAGCCTCGGACTTCTCGAGGGCATCGAGTTTCTCGAACCGAGCGCAGCGTCCGATGCCGACCTCCTCAGAATCCACACACCGGCATATCTTGCAGCGGTCAAAGACGCGGGTAACTCTGCGAACAACGGTGTGAGCGGCCAGGATGTTCCCCACGGGCTGGGTACCGAGGACAACCCCGTGTTCCCGCACATGCACGAAGCGAGTGCGATCCTCGCCGGCGGTTCGTTGGCCGCAGCGCAGGAAATCGCTTCGGGACGTACGCGTCGTGCGGTCAGCATCGGCGGCGGCATGCACCATGCGATGGCGGATTGGGCTTCGGGATTCTGCGTGTACAACGATGCGGCTGTGGCGATTTCGTGGCTGCTCGACAACGGTTACGACCGCATCGCCTACATCGACGTCGACGCTCACCACGGCGACGGTGTGCAACATGCGTTCCTCGGGGACCCCCGAGTACTCACGGTCTCGCTGCACCAGCATCCGGCAACGTTGTGGCCCAACACCGGGTGGTCGAGCGAAGTCGGCGACGGCGCGGCCGAAGGTACAGCGGTGAACATCCCGGTGCTGCCCGGGACCGTCGACGCGTTGTGGCTGCGCGCTTTTCACGCTGTCGTCCCGGGTGCCATTGCAGCCTTCCGCCCGCAGATCATCATCAGTCAGTGCGGAGTGGATTCGCACCGCGAGGACCCGCTCGCGGACCTCGCCCTCACCGTCGACGGTCAGCGTGCCGCGTTCCTGGCGATGCGTGACCTCGCCGACCGCTACTCCGAGGGGCGGTGGCTGGCGGTCGGCGGCGGGGGATACGGACTGGTTCGCGTCGTGCCGAGGGCGTGGACCCACCTGATCGCGGCCGCGCTCGATCGCGAGATCGACGTCGACACAGCTGTCCCCGAAGACTGGAAGGACTCGACGAAACTTCGTGCGCCGAGCGTCGACCTCCCGCCGACCATGGGAGATGGCGGCGATGTCGCTTACACGCCGTGGGACGGCCCGGGTGGTACACCGGAGACAGGTGTCGCTTCGGTAGATCGTGCGCTCACCCGCATCGACTCGGCGATCATCGCGACGCGCCGCGCTTCGTTCCCGCTACTCGGACTCGACCCGGAGGATCCCCGTGACTGAACAGTCCGATACCGAAGCAGCCGGCGCCGGAACGAGCGGCGAGGCTCCCGCGACCGATCCCGCCCACACATATCCGCATTCGTGGGTAGTCGACGTCCTCGCCTCCGACGGGGGCGCTGTGGCGCTGCGACCCATCGTTCCCGAGGATGCGGACAAGCTCGTCGAATTCCACGGCAAACTCTCCGAGCGCACACGGTACCTGCGGTACTTCGGCCCGTACCCCACGATGTCGGCGCGCGACGTCAAGAATTTCACGACTGTCGACCACCACAATCGCGTCGCGTTCGTGATGATGCTCGGCGACGAGATCATCGCGGTGGGCCGATACGAGCGACTCCTCGACGTAGGGGACGGCAAGTCTGCCGAGGTCGCCTTTGTCGTTGCCGACGCACACCAGGGGCGCGGCCTCGGACCGATCCTGCTCGAATACCTGGCAGCAGCAGCGGCCGAGAACGGCCTGACGATGTTCGTCGCCGAAGTCCTCTCCGAGAACCGCAACATGGTGACGGTGTTCCGTGAGGCTGGTTACCAGGTGAGTCGCTCGTTCGACGGCGGCGTGCTGCGACTCGAATTTGCGATCGACCCGACAGAAGCGCTTGTTTCGGTACGTAATTCGCGGGAGCGGGCAGCCGAAGCGCGCAGCATGGGTAACGTACTCAGTCCACGATCGGTGGCCGTGATCGGCGCATCGGCGGACCCTGCCAAGGTGGGTAACGCGGTGTTGACCAACCTGCTGCGCGGCGGATTCACCGGACCTGTTTACCCCGTCAATGCCGAGCATCGGTCGGTGCACGGGGTGCGGGCGTACCCGACTGTTCGTGACATCCCCGACGACGTCGACCTGGCTGTCGTGGCGGTTCCTGCGGAATCCATCAATTCGGTACTTGACGACTGCCTCGACAAGGGCGTCAAAGCGCTGGTGGTCGTCTCGTCCGGCTTCAGTGAGAGTGGTCCGGACGGGCGCTCATCCGAACGCAAACTGGTCCACGCGGCCCGTGCCCACGGAATGCGTCTCATCGGTCCGAATGCTCTGGGGGTGGCGAACAACGACCCGGCGATTTCGTTGAATGCGACGCTGGCGCCGGTTTTGCCGGTGGCAGGCAACGTGGGCTTCTTCTGTCAGTCAGGCGCGCTCGGTATCGCCATTCTCGATGAGGCTGCGCGCAGCCGAATCGGATTGTCCGCCTTCGTTTCTGCCGGTAACCGTGCGGACGTCTCGGGCAACGACCTTCTGCAGTACTGGGATTCCGACCAGTCCACCGAAGTGGTACTTCTCTACCTGGAGAGCTTCGGCAACCCCCGAAAGTTCTCCCGCATCGCTCGTCGAGTTGCGCGGAAGAAGCCGATCGTCGCGGTCAAGAGTGGTCGGCACGCGGTTCCGCCGGTGCTTGCCGCCACCGGAGTCGAGATTGACGATTCGATCGTCCGCGCCCTCTTCGAACAGGCCGGCGTCATCCAGGTCGGCTCCATCTCACAGTTGTTCGACTGTGCACTGCTCTTCGGGTATCAGCCGTTGCCGGCCGGTCCACGGCTTGCCGTCATCGGCAATTCGACTGCGCTCGGGGTCCTGGCTGCGGACGCCGCCCGCAGTGAAGGTTTGCAGGTCAGCGACCCGGTCGACCTTGGCGCACAGGCGAGCCCGGATCTGTTCGCCACTGCCGTGCGCGACGCGTTGGCGTCGTTCGACGTCGATGCCGTCATCGCCGTCTTCGTTCCTCCCGTTGCGATACCGGTCGAACCGTTCGCGAAAGCGCTCAAAGACGCGGTGGCCGGCTCGGACAAGCCGATTCTCACGACATTCCTCGCGGCCGAGGGTGTGCCGGACGTCCTGGCGGTCCGTGACGAAGTCGGTAACCCGACCCGCGGTTCGGTGCCGTCCTACCCGGGGCCAGAGCGTGCCGCACTGGCGTTGGCGAGGGCTTGGCGTTACGCGGAGTGGCGCAGCAAGCCTGCGTCGAAGGTTGTCCGCCCCGTGGGTATCGACTCCGAACGAGCCCAGAAGATGGTGGCCGATTGGCTTGAAAACTCTCCTGGGCGTTGGCTTTCGGACGTGGAAGCGGCGGCTCTCCTCGAGTGCTACGGCGTCGCCGTCGTCGAATTCCGTTCGGTCCTGAGCGAAGACGAAGCTGTAGAGGCAGCGGATGCGGTTGGTTATCCGGTCGCGGTCAAGGCAACCGGCGAAATGTGGCGTCATCGACCGGATCTGGGCGGCGTCAGGCTGGACCTGAGTGGACCGGAATCTGTGCGCCTCGCGTACCGCGACCTTGCGGCCGCGTCCGGTGAACCGCTGTTGCACGTGCAGAAAATGGCGACCAAGGGCATCGGATGTGTGGTCGGTGTCCAGGACGACCCGTCGTTCGGCTCGCTGATTTCGTTCGGGCTCGCCGGTGTGATCTCGGATCTCCTCGGCGACCGTGCCTATCGTGTGCTGCCACTCACCGAGGACGCTGCAACGGAATTGATCGACGCGCCCAAGGCAGCGCCGCTTCTATCCGGATATCGCAACGCCGTTCCGGTCAACAAGGGTGCGTTGGTGGATCTGGTTCAGCGCATCTCGGCGCTGGCCGACGACCTTCCCGAAGTCCGCGAACTGGCCTGCGAGCCGGTACTCGCTTCGGCCACGGGAGCGGAGATCACCGATTCACGCGTCCGAATCGGACCCGAACCGAGCGCAATCGACCTTGGGCCAAGGCGGTTGCGGTAGATACGGCGGTTGCGACAGGCGCAGCGAACAACACCGGCCACCGCACATTTCCCGAGGGGGAGGGAAATAGCGGTGGCCGGTGCTTTGTGCGGTGCGTCAGCGCGAGTGGTGTGGCGCGCCCACGCACGTGCTGTGTTGATCAGACGGCAGCGTTGATCAGCTGGCGTATGACCGCAGTTTCTCGGCGCGATCACCGACACGGAGCTTGCCCATGACCTCACGCTCGATCTGACGAACCCGCTCGCGCGAGAGACCAAAGAGCTTGCCGATCTGATCGAGGGTGCGGGGCTGGCCGTCGTCGAGACCGTAGCGAAGTCGGATGACCTGCTGTTCACGCTCGTCGAGCGTCCCGAGCACGCTGCGCACATCGCTGTGGAGCAGACCGGCGATGACGGCATTTTCAGCTGAGGTCGCCTCGGAATCTTCGATGAAATCGCCCAAGGGCGCTTCTTCGTCGTTGCCCACAGGCATGTCCAGGCTTACCGGGTCGCGGCTGTGGTCGAGCAGGTCGGCGATCTTGTGCGCCGGGATGCCCGACTCTTCGGCCAACTCGTCGTCCGTCGCTTCGCGCCCGAGCTGCTGGTGCAGTTCGCGCTTGATGCGGGCGAGCTTGTTGACCTGCTCCACGAGGTGGACTGGGAGCCGGATGGTGCGGCTCTGATCAGCCATTCCGCGGGTGATCGCCTGACGGATCCACCAGGTGGCGTACGTCGAGAACTTGAAGCCCTTGGCGTAGTCGAACTTCTCCATGGCACGGATGAGTCCGAGGTTGCCTTCTTGAATGAGATCGAGGAGCGGCATACCGCGGCCGGTGTAGCGCTTGGCCAGCGACACGACGAGTCGCAGGTTCGCCTCCAGGAGGTGGCTACGCGCCGACTGTCCCTCGCGAACGATCGTTGCGAGATCCCTCTTCTTGGCGACTGTCAGGCGCTTTCCCGTGGCAAGAACGTGGCTGGCGTACAGCCCCGCTTCGATTCGCTTCGCCAGTTCGACCTCGTCTGCTGCTGTCAGCAGTGCGGTACGACCGATCCCGTTCAGGTAGACGCGGACCAGGTCTGCGGCCGGGCTCTGGGCGTCCAGATCTGCGGCGCTCGGACGAATGCGAGTAGTGGTGCTGGGGCTTGTCATGACTTGCCTCCCTATCGGCGGTCTCTCACACAGTTCAACGTGTGAGAGTTCCGGGAAAGTTCCCGTGCCGATTTCCGCTAAATCGTCGTGACCTGCAGTTATTTCCCAGTCGTCCTGAGAAGTTGCTGAGAACACAAAAATCTGCAACTCACCGGGAACTCAATTCGTGACGGGAAGCACCAACCCGTGACGGACCAGCGAGACCAGCAATGTGACGACCGCCTCACGTAGCTGGTCCGGGTTTTCGCCGTTCGCAGCAGCAAGAAGTTCCACCAGTTCGTCGACCACCAATCCGTCCGCTCGGAGCCCAGCGAGCAGCGCAGCACCGAGCTCGTCGATCTCGTGCTGCCAGTGCGGTCCGTTGCCGCGGTGCACACGCGTGACCACTTGCTGCCATCCCTCGTCGCCGGGGAGGTAGACGCGTTCGAGAGCCGTGTCCGGATCGAGGACGAATCGTTCCTCGAGGACGTCGTGTTCACGCAACCAGGCAAGACGATCGAAGTACGCCGACGACTCGGCCCCGAGCGGGTCCGAGAACCCGTGCATGAGGTCCTCGGCCATCAGATCGGTGGGGAAGTCGGTACGCCGGAGGAAGACGAACCCGAATCCGACGCCTTCGACGTCGGCTTCTTCGAGGTGGTCAAGCCAGGCGTTCGCTCTGGACGCCGTTTCCGGGTCCCGTGGATCCTGCCCGCCGTCCTTGAGCCACGTTCCGACATACAGAGCCGGATCCGCCACGTCGCGCTGCACGACCCAGGCGTCGACTCCGTGCGCCGGCAGCCACGACGCGATCCGCGAACGCCAGTCCTGCCCTTCGATGTGTACCCACGACGCCAACAGTGCTGCCGTGCCGCCGGGGTTCAGGTAGTCGATCGAGCGCGAGATCATCAATTCGCTCGCACCGTCGAGATCGAGGCCGGAATCGCGGTACGTGTGATGGACGCGTGCCTCGCCGACGACAAACGGGGGATTGGCGACCACCTGGTCGAAGGTTCGACCCTCGACGGGTTCGAACCAGGACCCTTGAAGGAGTTCGACGTCGAGTCCGTTGAGCGCCATGGTCGCGGCCGTCAGATCGACCGCGCGTTGATTGATGTCTGTTGCCGTGACCGAATCGGCATACGTGTTCGCGTGAAGGGCTTGAATGCCGCATCCCGTGCCGAGATCGAGCACGCTGCCGACCCTCGCGGTGGGCGTGGCCTGCAACAAGGACAGCGATGCATGGCCGACACCGAGCACGTGATCGGCTGTGGCCTTCTTCGGGCGGATTCCGCCGTCGAGATCCGAGATCACCCAACGATCGCCGTCGCCGACGTCGATGGGGCGAAGATCGACCGCGGCCCGCACCAGCGGGTTCTCACTGTCGAAGTTCTCGCCTTCGAGCAGACCGGCGTCGACACACTGCGCCACCGTCAACGGAGCCAGCGCCGCAGCAACATCGGCCGCGGGGCAGTCATCGGCGAGAAGGAACAGTCTGATGAGAACGCCCAGGTCCCCGCGTTCGAGGGTGGCGCGGCGGACAGGTACCGGTTCACTACGGCCGAGAGCGGCGTGAACTTCGGGCCCCAATGCGTCGAGCATGGTTCCGGTGTCGAATCGATTGCGAAGCAGAGCCTCACGCAGCGCAGGGGTGATGGACAGGAGCGTTTCGCTTCTCACCCGGTCATTCTCGCAGGCGGAACTTGTCAGCCTTCGATGGTGTGGTGCGTCGCGGATTCGATCTCGCCTGCGGTCTTCTTTCGCCCGTCGTATCGACTCGGCTCGTCCTTGGTGCGCGGTGGTCGGTCGTTGGCGATCAGGACGGCGATCCAGGGAAGCGGAATGGATGCACCGATGATGAGCATCGAGATCCAGGCGTTGGCCCAGATGCCGTACGCGATCGCCGCGAGGATCAACGCCGGGAACCGGAAGGACATGATGATCATGTACTTGCGCACTCGGGCTTTGTGCTGTTCTTCGACGGACTTCTGCGCTTCGGTGATCAGTACGGGATTGTCGGGAGTCCCGGCCTCGTCGGACCTGCCGAACGCGCCATTTCGTGCCATGTCTCCACTGTTCCACTCTCGGCCGACAATTGCACACGACCCGTGGGTCGCACCGCTGTGACGGAGACGGCATTATTGGAGGGGTGAGCACTCAAACCAAGGAACGTCCCGACGTCTCCACCGACGAAACGACCGACGACGACACCCCGAAGTTCTTCCACTACGTGAAGAAGAACAAGATCGCCGAGAGCGCCGTCATGGGCACCCATGTCGTCGCCTTGTGCGGCGAGGTGTTTCCCGTGACGAAGTCCGCCAAGCCCGGATCACCGGTGTGCCCGGACTGCAAGAAGATTTACGAAGGACTCCGTAAGGGCGAGTGACCTCTGCTCACGCGAGCGGGAGAACTCCCAGAGCTCGGCGGATCGACAGCCTCGACGCAGTCGGACGCCGGGCTCTTCGCGTCTGTGTCCGGCTTACCGCAAGGATCTTGGTCGTTGCAGGAGTTCTGGCGCGACTCCGTTTGTCTGCTGCGCGGCCGTCCATACGAGGGAACCGTGGCCGGATCCGCTTTGTCGCCCGAGATGCGGATCGGGCTGGTGGCCAAGTGCCAGGTCAGGTTGGCGACCGGGCCCGTGGCGTCGTCGGTGTTCTGAGAAGCGAGCCACTCTCGCATCTGCTCCATCCGGGTGGCACGAGCCGGCCAGAATTCCTGCACCGTCGCGTTGAACTCGGCGCCGAGCACGACGGCAAAACCGAGGAAGAACGTGAAGAGCAGAAAAGCGATCGGCGTTGCCAGCGCGCCGTACGTGTATCCGGTGCTGGTGACAAATCCCAGGTACCAGCGCAATCCGGTGCTGGCGGCCATGAAGAACACACCGGCGACCAGAGCGCCGGCGAGAAGTCGATGCCACGGCAGCGACTTCGGCAGAGCGACCTTGTAGAGCGTCGTGAGGCCGATGATCACCAGCAGGCCGACAGCGGGGTAGTAGAAGGTGTCGACCAGATTCGATCCCACTTCGTACCAGGAGGCGGGCAGTGCTCGCCCGACGAGCGTCGGCCCGAGAGCTACCAGCGGCAGGATGAACACCGCCATCACCAGGAACATCACGTAGAGCAGCAGGGCGAAAATGCGCTGCCAGATGGGATTGCGCGCATCCTGCTGCCCGTGTGCTTCCACGATCGAGTCGACGAACGTACTGATCGCCGATGATCCCGCCCACAGGGAGAGCAGGAAGCCCACCGAGATGATCTCCGGGCGTCCGCGCTGAAGGACGTCCGTCACGGTCGGGCGGATGATCTGGTCGACGACGCTTTCGCTGAAGATCGTTCCGCTGAACGTGACGATCTTGGATTCGATGATCTCGACGGTGTTGGGTCCGAACCATCCACCGATGTAGCCGATCATTCCGAGAAGGCCGAGCAGGAGGGGAGCCAGTGACAGCGTTTGCCAGAACGCGGCCGTAGCCGCCTTTCCGAAGATGGAATCGTCCCAGGCCTTGCTCAGTGTGCGACCGATCAACTGCCCGGTGCGGCGTAGCGGATGCCATCTGCGGTGGTGCAGATCACTTCCGCTCGACTTGTCGCCTCGCGCTTCACTCATGATGTCTCCAGCATCCCTGACGACACACCCGGTTGCCCAACCATGGCGCCGACGTGTCGCACATTTCTGAGACAATTCGCGTGCAGGTCGGCAGGATGCGAGAGCAGTGAAACGTCGCCGGCCGGAGTGAGAACGGCCATGAGTACGCGCTTCGAGTGCGGCTTTCGTCGGTGGCGGCGGCTAGGCTCGTCGCCGGACATTGATGAAAATTCGAGGAGCGCGAGACAACAGTGCGATTCCAGTGGAGGCGCGGCCTATGACGTCTGAGACCGTGGCAGCCGAATTCGGCAATTCGACCGAACCTGCCGGAGCCCAATCCGCGGGAACCCAGCCTGGCGCCCCTACCGGTTCCCTTCGTGCATGGCAGCGCCGTGCACTGACCAAATACCTTTCCAGCAGTCCCCGTGACTTTCTGGCTGTTGCAACGCCTGGAGCAGGTAAGACCACCTTCGCTCTGCGAGTAGCGTCGGAATTGCTCCGCGACCGGACGGTCGACCAGATCACCGTCGTGGCCCCGACCGAGCACCTCAAGCACCAGTGGGCCGAGTCCGCTCAGCGCTCCGGCCTGGCATTGGACTCGCGGTTCTCCAACTCGACCGGCCAGACCTCGAGTGACTATCACGGAGTCGTGCTGACCTACGCCCAGGTTGCCTCGCACCCGTCGAAGCACCGTGTGCGCACCGAGGGCCGCAAGACGCTGGTCATCCTGGACGAGATCCACCACGGCGGCGACGCGAAAAGCTGGGGCGATGCCATTCGTGAGGCTTTCGGCGACGCGACCAGGCGGCTCGCGCTGACCGGAACCCCGTTCCGCAGTGACGACAGCGCCATTCCTTTTGTCGAATACGAGCCGGACAAGGAAGGTCTGCTCCGCTCGAAAGCCGATCACTCCTACGGATATTCGGATGCGCTCAAGGATGGCGTGGTCCGACCCGTCGTGTTTCTCGCCTACTCGGGCGAAGCGCGGTGGCGTAACAACGCGGGCGAGGAATTCACCGCCAGGCTCGGCGAGCCGCTGAGCGCCGAGCAGACGACTCGGGCCTGGCGGACGGCCTTGGACCCTGCCGGGGACTGGATTCCTGCCGTGCTGCACGCAGCAGACACCCGTTTGGCGCAGCTGCGCAGTACCGGTATGCCCGATGCCGGCGGACTTGTCATCGCGACCGACCAGACAGTGGCCCGCGAGTATGCGAAGGCGCTCGCCGCGATCACCGGCGAACAGCCGGCCGTCGTACTGTCCGACGACCCCACCGCGTCAAAGCGAATCGCCGAATTCGGTGCAAGCGACCAGAAATGGATGGTCGCGGTCCGGATGGTGTCCGAGGGCGTCGACGTTCCACGTCTGGCTGTCGGTGTGTACGCGACCAGCGCGTCGACCCCGCTGTACTTCGCTCAGGCGATCGGGCGCTTCGTGCGTTCGCGTCGCAAGGGCGAGACTGCCAGCGTCTTCCTGCCTTCGGTACCGGTGCTCCTCGACCTTGCCGCACAGCTCGAGGCTCAGCGTGACCACGTACTCGGGAAGCCGCATCGTGAGAAGGACGGCCTCGAAGACGACCTGCTCGCCGATGCGAACAAGCAGAAGGACGAACTGGGAGAGGAGGAGAAGGCGTTCACGTCCCTGGGCGCCGACGCCGAGCTCGACCAGGTGATCTACGACGGATCATCCTTCGGTACCGCGACATTCGCCGGAAGTGACGAGGAAGCCGACTACCTCGGACTCCCCGGCCTACTCGACGCCGATCAGATGCGGGCGCTGCTGCGTCAACGTCAGCAGACGCAGGTCGAGGCCAACTCGGCCAAGGCCGCCGCCCCGCAACCCACTGCTGCAGTGGTATCCGATCGAGCGGCGACGGCAGATCAACTCGGTGCGCTCCGCAAGGAGCTGAACGGGTTGGTGGCGATGAACGTTCACCGCACCGGTAAGCCCCACGGCATCATTCACGCGGAACTGCGCCGGGTGTGCGGCGGCCCGCCGACGGCCATCGCGACCGTGGATCAGCTGACCGAGCGCATCGCGATCCTACGCAGCTGGTAGCAGCTGATACCGGCCCCAGAACGGCAGAACGGGCGATCACAGTGATTGTGATCGCCCGTTCTGGCGTTCATGGCGCGCCTCGTGAAGAGGCCACCCCCGGCTGACAGGTCAGATTGCGGGTTCGCTGTCGGAGACGACGGCATTCATCTCGCGAAGTCGATCCGCGTGTTCGGTTGCGTGGTGTCCACAGAAGAGAAGCTCGCCGCCGGTGGGAAGCACGGCGCGTACGCGTGCTCCGGCACCGCACCGGTCGCACCGGTCGGCAGCGGTCAACTGTGGGCTGGTCAGTGTTCCGGGCATGACTCCTCCGTACTGGCTTTGCGGCATTCGGGCCGCGTGCCTGGGGCCTGGTCCGCCGCGTCGGAATGGCGCGGTAGATCCACTCTTACAGACGTTTGGGGTTTACGGGTTGTTCCCGAAGCCGTTTCTTAGTGTTGTGTCTCACTGGAAATGCGCTGGGCAGGCATTCTGCGGTGAAGATTGTTCGCTGACAGCTGATTCGAATCGTCGACCTCAGCCCGATATTCTGGGCTGATGAACCCGGGACGCGAACCACGTATCGACGAGAGCGTCGAGTTGCTCCACATGTGCACGCGCGAGGAATGGGCGCGAGCACAACAGATCGGTGAACGCATCCCCGACGGATTCGAGGCCGAGGGATTTGTCCACATGTCGACTCCGGCGCAGGTTCATCTCCCGGCGAATCGGATTTTCGCCGGCCGCGACGACATTGTTCTTCTCACCATCGATCCGGCCTTGCTCGGCGGTCAGGTGAAGTACGAACCCGGTGTTCCCTCGGACCCGGAATCGATGCGTTTCCCGCATCTGTATGCCCCGATTCCGGTCGCTGCCGTCATCGCTGTCGTCGAGTATTTTCCGGATGAGAACGGCGTGTTTCCGCCGGTTCGGTAGGTCGCCGGTACGCCTACCGTGAACGGCTCCCAGCGGATTACGGCCCTCACGCGATGCAGGTCGCCGATCGGCGCTACCGTTGGTATATGAACGTAGAAGTCACCCCACTACCGGGGATCGGGACGCGCAAGGATTTTGTTCTGTCTTCCGGTCGTCGCGTGGGTGTCGTCACCCATCGGGACGGTCATACCGATCTCATCGTGTCCAAGGCAGACGACCCTGACGCGTGTGCTGCCTCGCTGCCTCTGACCACCGAGGAAGCGGCAGCGCTCAGCAATCTCCTGGGTGCCCCACAGCTCGTTGCCCAACTCGAAGAAGAGCACCGCGACCTTCCGGGAATTCGAACCAAACAGCTCTACATCAAGGACGGCTCGCGCTACGACGGGCAGACCCTCGGGGACACCGGCATGCGCACGCGTACCGGAGTCTCCATCGTCGCCGTCATGCGCGCAGGACAGGTGAGCCCGTCCCCGAATCCCGACTTCACCTTCACTGGGGGAGATCTTCTCGTAGCCGTCGGAACGCCGGACGGTTTGGCCGCAGCGGCAAAGATCTTGGCCAACGGCTGACTGGCGCGTGGACACAACCACCCTTGCACTGATCGAACTCGGCGCGGTCTTCTTCGCGCTCGGACTGCTCGGACGACTGGCTGCTCGCGTCGGGATGTCGCCGATCCCGTTCTACCTGATCGGCGGCTTGTGCTTCGGGCAGGGCGGTTTCATCCAGCTCGGAGACATCGGCGAGTTCTCCCATCTGGCCAGTGAGATCGGGATCGTCCTGCTCTTGTTGCTGTTGGGGCTCGAATACACCGCGGCCGAGCTCGTGACCGGTCTCAAACGCTCGCGAGTAGCGGGCATCGTCGACATCGTTCTCAACGCGACTCCCGGCGCGGTCGTCGGCTTGATTCTGGGCTGGGGCATTGTTGGGGCGACAGTCATGGCCGGCGTCACCTACATCTCGTCTTCGGGCATCATCGCCAAGGTGCTCAGCGATCTGGGGCGCCTCGGTAACCGCGAAACGCCAGTCGTCCTGTCGATTCTGGTGTTCGAAGATCTGGCAATGGCGCTGTACTTGCCGATTCTGACCGCGATGCTCGCGGGCGTCAGCTTCCTGGGTGGACTCGAAGCGGTCGGTATCTCGTTGTTGGTCATCACCGTGGTTCTGGTTGTGGCCCTACGATACGGACGGTACGTTTCGGCGCTTCTCGACAGCCCTGACAGTGAGACGCTGCTGCTCAAACTGCTCGGTGCCGCACTGTTGGTTGCCGGTATCAGCTCGGCGATGCAGGTGTCGGCGGCTGTGGGTGCGTTCCTCCTCGGAATCGCGATCTCCGGTTCGACCGCGCACAACGCCAGTCGCGTACTCGAGCCACTGCGGGACCTGTTTGCCGCGATGTTCTTCGTGGTTTTCGGTCTCAACACCGATCCCAGTTCCATTCCGCCGGTCCTCGGGTGGGCCGCGATCCTGGCCGTCGTCACCGCGATCACGAAGCTGATCACCGGGGCATGGGCAGCCAGACGTCAGGGTGTCGCGCGAATGGGCCAGGCGCGCGCCGGTGCTGCTCTGATCGCCCGCGGTGAGTTCTCCATCATCATTGCCGGGCTCGCAGTGTCCGCCGGTGCGGTCGACGCCGAATTGGCGGCATTGGCAACGGCTTACGTACTCCTGATGGCGGTGATCGGTCCGGTGGCGGCAAGAGTTATCGAACCGGCTGCCTCGTTGTACATCAAGGTTCGTACGAAGTCCTGATTGCGGTCCTATTCTGTCCGGATGTCGAACAGAATTGCTCGCCCGGCCGCGATACTCCTGTGTGCGGCGATCCTCGCGTGTGCTCCGGTCCCGGCGCTCGCCGGTGGAATTCCCGCACTCGAACAGGCCGGACCCGCAGCTGCGCAGGCTACCGCGGACCGATCGCTGCACCTCGAGGGAGCGTCGAACGCACGGGACATCGGCGGCTACGTCACCGAGGACGGGCACACGGTTCGATGGGGGAAAGTGTTTCGCTCGAACGCCCTCGACAAGCTGACACCGTCGGATCTGTCGTCGTTGAGCGAACGAGGAGTGGAATCGGTGGACGACTTCCGCACCGTCGTCGAACGTACGCTCTCGCAGGACCGCATTCCGGAGGGGGCACGAAGCAACTGGTTCGATGTCATCGGAACCAATCCGGCCAACCTCCCGGCTCTGGTGGACATGCCCACGATGTACGCGTTGATGGTGACCGATCCGGGGGCGAGCCGCGCATTCCACGACGCTCTCGCGAACGTCGCGACCACCGGCGGTGCAGTCCTCTACCACTGCTCGGCGGGCAAGGACCGGACCGGCTGGATGACCGCGGTACTCCTGACACTCCTCGGCGTGAGCCGCGCGGACGTGAACGCCGACTACATGCTCAGCAACCAGTACCTCACCGGACCTCGAACGGGGAGTGCGTTCATCGACGGTGTCGAACAGTCTTGGCTGGACACGTCTTTCGCCACTGTGGATCGGATGTACGGCAGCTTCGACAACTACGTCCGGGACGGACTGCAGTTGGGCGAGGACGATGTCGCACTACTCCGGGATACGCTCTTGGATTGAGGCGGCAAACGCAGAAGAGCCGCTCTCCGGTAGTACGGAGAGCGGCTCTTCTACGTTTAGCTGGTGTGACTAGTCGAGGTAGTCGCGCAGAACCTGCGAACGCGACGGGTGGCGCAGCTTCGACATCGTCTTCGATTCGATCTGGCGGATACGCTCACGCGTGACGCCGTAGACCTGTCCGATTTCGTCTAAAGTCCTCGGCTGACCGTCGGTGAGACCGAAGCGGAGGCGAACCACGCCGGCTTCGCGCTCGGACAGCGTCTCGAGGACCGACTGCAGCTGATCCTGCAGCAAGGTGAACGAGACGGCGTCGACTGCGACAACAGCTTCGGAGTCTTCGATGAAGTCACCGAGTTGGCTGTCGCCCTCGTCGCCGATGGTCTGGTCGAGAGAGATCGGCTCACGCGCGTACTGCTGGATTTCCAGCACCTTCTCCGGCGTGATGTCCATTTCCTTGGCGAGTTCCTCGGGCGTGGGCTCGCGGCCCAGGTCCTGGAGCAGCTCACGCTGGATACGGCCGAGCTTGTTGATGACCTCGACCATGTGCACCGGGATACGGATGGTGCGGGCCTGGTCCGCCATGGCGCGGGTAATGGCCTGACGGATCCACCACGTGGCGTAGGTCGAGAACTTGTAGCCCTTGGTGTAGTCGAACTTCTCGACTGCACGGATCAGGCCCAGGTTGCCTTCCTGGATGAGGTCGAGGAATGCCATGCCGCGGCCCGTGTATCGCTTTGCGAGCGAGACGACGAGTCGGAGGTTGGCTTCGAGAAGGTGGTTCTTGGCGCGGTTTCCGTCGCGGCAGATCCAGCTCATGTCGCGTCGCTGAGCCGCAGGCAACTTCTCGCCCTTGTCAGCAAGATCCTGCATGATCTGCACGGCGTAGAGGCCGGCCTCGATGCGCTTGGCCAGTTCGACTTCCTCTTCGGCGTTGAGGAGTGCGACCTTGCCGATCTGCTTGAGGTAAGCGCGAACCGAGTCGGCGGACGCCGTCAGTTCGGCGTCCTTGCGTGCCTGGCGGAGAGCCTCGGACTCTTCCTCGTCCCAGACGAAGTCGCCGGAAGCCTTGTCCTTCTCGGACGGCTCTGCAGCGGTCTCTTCGTCTTCGCCGACTGCTACGACCTCGACGACATCGGACTCGACCTCGGCAAGGTCGCCGTCCGTGATGTCGATGTCTTCCAACTCGACATCGCCGTCTTCGGCATCAGGATCGCCGGCCTTCTTGGGGCTGGCCTTCTTAGCTGCTGCCTTCTTGGCCGGAGCTTTCTTGGCCGGAGCCTTCTTAGCTGCTGCCTTCTTGGCCGGAGCCTTTTTCGCCGGAGCCTTCTTGGCTGCCGGAGCGGTGACGGTGGCCGCCTCCACGGCTGGAGATTGTGGCTCTGACTCTGATGGAGAATCAGCAGTCTGACGTGTATCGGTGGCTGCCACGTACGCCCTTTCGTGACGGTGTCGTGCGGCGTCACGCCAGAGTGGTGATCCGGCGGAGAGGTCAATGGTTGTTGGCCGGCGCGCAGCCGGACTTCACCATTGTAACGACTCTCAGGAAACTCTTACGTCACGGCGGGCCGTAACAGGTAGATTTTCCGCTTTTCACGTGCAGGTTTTCTCATCCGGCGACGGGGGCCGGCCTGGTCAGTCCGACCGACGCGAGCGCAGCTCCGGCGATTCCCGCGGTGTTGAGGAGGGTGGCGGGGACGACCTTCGTGCGGTTGGTCAGGTGCGGAATCCACTTCTCGTGCTTGCGGCTGATTCCGCCTCCGGCGATGAAGAGATCAGGCCACAGCAGGTTCTCGAAGGTGGTCAGAACTCGGGAGACCTCGACCGCCCACTCCTTGTAGCTCCAGTCCTTTTTTTCCTTCACCGACGACGCCGCTCGATGCTCGGCTTCCTTGCCGTCGACCTCGAGGTGGCCGAACTCGGTGTTGGGCAACAGAACTCCGTTGTGCAACACGGCCGATCCGATTCCGGTACCGAAGGTCAACAAGATCACGACGCCGGAGGTATCCTTGCCCGCTCCGAACGAGTCCTCGGCAATTCCGGCGGCGTCGGCGTCGTTGAGGACGGTGACCTCGCGCCCACCCAGGGCCTTGCTGAAGAGCGCTGCCGCATCTGTGTCGATCCACGACTTGTCGATGTTCGCGGCACTGCGCGCGACGCCGCCGGTCACAACCGCGGGCAAGGTGATGCCGACCGGACCGGTCCACTTTGCCTGCTCGACGATCTCGGCGACAGTGCCCGCGATCGCATCGGGAGTGGAGGGCTGCGGGGTCAGGATCTTGATGCGGTCACCGATCATTTCCCCGGTGCTCAGGTCGATCGTGCCGCCCTTGACGCCGCTGCCGCCGACGTCGATCCCGAAACCTGTGGTTGTCATCGTCCTGCGCTCCTGAGTGTCGAATTCGAGGTCACGATCTACCGTTGCAAACACTAACCCGAACAAGGACCCGGGCGCGTGCGACTCCGGGCGTTCGAGTGGTGCCCCTCGGTGCAGATGTGTTGCGATGGTCCGGTGCGCCCTTCAGAAAGAACGTTGCCCGACTTTTCCGCCGATTCGCTGGACCCCGCGCAATTGCGGGAGGTTGCCGTAGCCGTCGCCGAACGCGCGGCCGAACACGTCCGCTTGCGTCGGCCCGAGGTATTCGGCCTGGTGGGTTCCGGTGCCGCCGAAGGTGGTTCGGTTGCTGCGAAGAGCACGCCCACCGATCCCGTCACGGTGGTCGATACCGAAACCGAACAGGTGATTCGCGACCTTCTGGCGCAATTGCGGCCTGCAGATTCGATCTTGGGTGAGGAAGGTGGGGGAGACACCGACGATGCCGCGGGAGTTCGATGGGTTGTCGACCCCATCGACGGCACCGTGAATTTTCTCTACGGAATCCCCGCGTTCGCCATCTCGGTGGCCGTACAGATCGACGGGGTCTCGGTCGCAGGGGCTGTCGTCGACGTGTCGTTGGAAACCACGTACGCCGCGCATCGGGGCGGTGGCGCAAGCATGACCACGGCCGACGGAGTCGTCAGTGAACTGCAGGCCAACGCGGTGACCGAACTGTCAATGGCGCTGTTGGCCACCGGCTTCGGATACGGAGCGGATCGCCGGAAGGTGCAGGGCACGTTGATCGGGCAGATCCTGCCGCAGGTCCGCGACATCCGACGTATCGGTTCGGCTGCGTTGGATCTGTGCATGGTTGCCACCGGCCGGGTCGACGCTCACTTCGAACACGGACTGAGCCCGTGGGACTGGGCAGCGGGCTCCCTGATCGCTTCCGAAGCGGGCGCTGTCATCAACGTCCCGGCGCCCAATTCCACTTCGGCTGACGGCGATGTCGTCTATGCCGTGGCTCCGGCGATCGCGGATCAGTTCGCGCAGATGCTCAGCTCGAGTGGCGCGGATCAGCCGATTCCGAGCTGAGGTCGTTCAACAGCGCGCGGTGCGGGCTGCTTTGAGCAGTGCGATGTCCATCGGGGCGACTTCGGCGTTCGCGGGCTGCTCGGCCAGAGCGTGCAGGATCGCGGTGGCGTCGGTGTTGGGCGTCAGGGCGCCCTTGTTGTAGGTGCCCAGAGCCAAGTCGACGGTGTCGTCGCCGCGGCCGTCCTGGACCAGTTCGGTGCAGGGGGCGACCAGCCACACGGAACTGGCGGCGGCGAGGCCGTTCGCTCCGAAGCGGATCTGACCCTGGCACTCCATGTTCTGGTCGACGTAGACGGGGTCGTTTCCGACCTGGACGTCCGGCGCGCTGGCGAAGCCGAACTCGCTCAGTTGCGCTGCCACCTGGGCCGCTTGACCGTGTTCACCGTTGGCGTTGAACACACGAACCTTGGTGGCGGCGAGGGGAGCGGGATCCACGTCGAGCAGCTTCGAGCGGTCGACGACGGATCCCAGCGGAAGTGGCGCCGCTGCCGAAGGATCGGACGAAGGTTGCGGGAGGTTGCAGGCGACGGTGTCACTGACTTCTGCCTCGGCGCTCAGGATGCGGACCCACAAGACACTGCCGATCAATGCGAGTACCGCGAACACAGCGATCACCGGCCACGCGCGCCGACGGCGGAACGGACGTCCCTGGTCATCGGTAGAGCTGCCTTCGGTGATCAGAGAAACCACGGTATCCCTCGACTTTCTTGACGAAACTTCTACTTCGCCATCGGGCCGAGCGGTGCCGGCATGACGTTCGGTGCCTACCTTAGAGGGCCTGTGTGACTACACAGGCGAAGCGCGGCTCGACGCGTCGAGTCCTTGTTGATTGCGAAACGGCAGTTGGCCGATTACCGGCCTGTTTCTACCCGGATTCAGCCCGAAAACGTCATGGAAAGGTCACAGCTTGCTCTTGCCTTGGTGACAATTCGCAGTCATTTTTCGGAAATTTCCGATTCAGTTACTACTTTCGTGCTCGCGTCGGCTACTGTCTGGCGGCCCAGGTCGTTCAACTGGGCATCGGCCGGACGCCGAAATGACAACCAAATGAGGCGCAGATCACGTTCCCGGAAGGAACTTCCGGGCACTAATTCCAGTCCTGCAGCGTTATGCAGCGACAGGGAATGATCTGGATGCCACGGCGGTTTCCATGCGCATCAAGGATCTACCGGATTCTCGGCGCACACGGGACCGGGATACACGAAGAGGATGGGGTAGACGAGATGGCAACTGACTACGACGCACCGAGGCGTACAGAGTCCGACGAGGTTTCGGAGGACTCGCTCGAGGAGCTGAAGGCGCGACGCAACGAAGCGCAGTCAGCCGTCGTCGACATCGACGAGACGGACACCGCGGAGTCCTTCGAGCTGCCGGGTGCCGACCTTTCCGGCGAGGAACTCTCGGTTCGAGTTGTTCCGAAGCAGGCAGACGAGTTCACGTGTTCGAGCTGCTTCCTGGTTCATCACCGCAGCCGCCTGGCCAGTGATGCCAACGGACAGCTCGTATGCATGGACTGCGCTGCCTGATCTCCCTTCCCGGTGGTCGACCCGTCAGCTCGAGGGTCGACCAAGGGTCGGGAAGTACTGCTTTGCTGTGACCGCGCTGGTCAGCGATCCAGCGCAGCCAGCAGATCAGCGGGACGACGTGTGCTCACCAACCAGTACGGCGTGGGATCCTCCGGGTCGTCGAGCACGATCAACACCATTGTCTTGACCCATGGGCGATGCTGGACGAATGCCGACGGATCGAGTTGGCGCCCCATCGCAGCACTCTTCGCGGAAGCCGGCACTGCTGCCGCCCGTGAAATCAATTCGACCGGCAGGTGGGCTCTACCCACGTGCAGTTCCTTCACCCCTGCTGTCTCCACCACGTCGACACGCATCCGGCTGAGCCAGAACGCGGCCCAGATCGGGATGGGGAGCAGTACGACGTACGCCAGGTACGAGAGAAGCCCCGGGCGGCCCATGTGGACCTCGGCCGCGAGGAGTCCGGCTACTGCCAGTCCGGCGATCCACCACCAGATCGGCACCCACAGGCGCTCGGAGTACAGCGTCGTGGACGGGGGCGTTGTGGTGGCGACGTCAGGTCGAGATGTTTCGGGCACCTGTCAAGGATAGTCCGTCGCTACGAGTAGTCTTGGCCCACGTGAGCGACCATCTCTCCATCGCCTTGAAGCGACTGGATCCAGACCTGCCGGTTCCACAGCGTGCGCATCCCGGAGATGCGGGTGTGGATCTGTGCTCCACCAGCGACGTCACCATCGAACCCGGCCACCGAACACTGGTCGGAACGGGGATTGCGATCGCTCTGCCGGTGGGCACCGTCGGGTTGATTCATCCGCGTTCCGGCCTCGCCGCCAAATCGGGACTGTCGATCGTGAATGCGCCCGGAACAGTGGACGCGGGATACCGGGGCGAGCTCAAGGTCTGCTTGATCAATCTCGATCCGGCCACAGCCATCGACATCCGCCGCGGTGACCGAATCGCTCAGCTCGTGGTTCAACGAGTCGAACTTCCGGTTTTCGAGGAAGTCGAGTCGCTGGACGACACGACCAGAGGGACCGGAGGCTACGGTTCCAGCGGCGGTCACTCGATACTCGATACCGATGCGCCTGGCGCGGTAGTCGGAGAGGGAGTCTGAATCATGTTCGGACGCAAGAAGAAGACAGACGTCGACGAGGAGCCCACCAGCTTCTTCGGTGACGAAAACGACGAGTCGGTGGAGGTCGACGAGGTCGAAGAAGACTTCGACGATGCCGCCGGTGACGAATTCGGCGACGAGTCGCAGGGCCCCTACGACATCACGGAGATCGATTCCGATGATCCGACGGCAGGCCGCGACGGTCAGCGTCTTGATCTCGGATCCGTTCTGGTGCCGATGCCGACCGGCGGACAGTTGCAGGTCGAGATGGCGCCCAACGGTTCGCCGCAGGCCGTGCACCTGGTCACCGAGCACGGCCGCATCACCGTTGCCGCCTACGCCGCTCCGAAATCGCCCGGTCAGTGGCGTGAAGTCGTTGCCGAGCTCGCGCAGTCGCTTCGCGACGACAATTCCGCGGTGAGCGTCGAGAACGGACCGTGGGGCCGTGAACTGGCTGCCGTGACGGCCAACATGGACCTGCGATTCATCGGAGTAGACGGTCCGCGGTGGATGGTGCGCTGCGTGGTCGCGGGTCCGAGTGGATCCACCGCCGCGAACGCACCTTTGGTGGCAATCGCACGGGACATCCTGCGCGACACCGTCGTCAACCGAGGATCAGAGCCGCATCCGGTGCGGACACCGCTGCCCGTCGTGCTCCCGCAGGTACTTGCCGAGCAGTTGGCGGCCGCGCACGAGCAGCAGTTGGCGGCGGCGCAGCAGCAACAGGTCGCAGCCCAACAGCAGCAGTCAGCTCCGCCGGCACCTCCGGCGCGGCCGACCCCGCCGCCGCGTAGCGGCGAATCCGGTTCTGCCATGCAGCAATTGGGTCAGTAACAGATTTTTTCAGGGTTTCTGTCAAGCGCTCGCGGTGGTATCGGATTCGATCGCCGCGAGCGCTTTGATGCAGGTGGACCCGAGAACGGCGGGGTCGCGCCCGATCATGTCGAGCGTCGTCGTGGCGACTGCGCTGCGGGGGAGTGCATTCGCCCAGGCTTGCGCCACCGCCGCCGGATGAACCGGGTCGTCCACTGCCGAAGCGATGCCGACCGGAATGCCCACCGACTGCAACGCGCTCTCGCTGAGCGAGTTGTACGACGCCGCCTCGTCGAGCGCGGCCGCGAGATCGGGCCACTGCGAGCGCCACGAGCGCTCGAGTTCGGCTCCGAGCCACGCCGGACTCGATGCGAGCATCGCCGCGATCACCGCCTCCAAACCTTCGGAGCGCAGTTGCCCTGCGGTGAACCTCGCGCTCGCCGCTGCGGGTGCGTCGTCCGCCGACCCGATCCAGGCCGGAAGCGCTGCCAACACACTCACTGTTCGATCGGGGTTGGCGGCGGCCCACTGGAGCGCAACGGCCGCCCCGATCGAGACGCCTCCGACGACGATTCGGCCGTGGGTGTCCGCGGCTCTGTCCATCGCGTCCAGATAGCCGTCCACGACACGCCGAGGGTCCGGTTCAATTGCGACGATGCGCACACCCAGAGCCGCCAGCGGCGCCCGGAATGCGCGGTCCGCGAAGTGAGCGTCAGAGCCTGTACCTGGGAGAACGACGGCAACGGTCGCCGATTCTGAGTTCTGCATCTTTTGATCTTGCCCGGTGCCCCCGAGACGCGGACTGACCGGTGTGGTTACACGCTCGTAATGGGTCTACAGTGGCGATCACACAGCCCTTCACGTGACGCGAAACCCTTGCGTCACACATGTTCGCAGGAGCGCGCAATGGCACCCGCCGCCGCAGGATATTTTCGTCGACTGACCCAGCGTCTGACCGAGGACGTCGACCAGTTGGACGCCCAGGAAATGGCCGAGTCCAACAAGGCTTCCGGAGGTCAGAAGGCTTGCGATTGTCGTCGCGGTGAAGAAGTCACGATGGTGGGCCGACTCCGCAGCGTCGACGCGTGTCCCAAGTCGGGAAATGCCAGCATCGAGGCCGAGTTCTTCGACGGCACCGAAGTGATCAATCTCGTTTGGATCGGGCGTCGCCGGATCCCGGGAATCGAGACAGGTAAGACCCTGCTTATCCGCGGGCGCGTGGGCGAGCGTGACGGTCGCAAGGCGATCTTCAACCCGTACTACGAACTGCGCGGCGAATAGGCGCGTTTCCCGCATTTACCGTGCAACTCGGTGACTGTGGCACCCTCGACAGGTGACTGAAACACAACAGCGATCGGTAATCGACCAACTCGGCGGGCTGAGTGGTCTGATCTATTCGTCTTTGCCGATTCTGATTTTTGTCCCGGTCAACAGCATCTGGAACCTCACCGCGGCAATCTGGGCCGCGTTGGGCGTCGCCGTCGCGATCGCGGCCTGGCGCCTCTTCCGCAAGGATTCCCTCCAACCCGCCATTTCCGGGTTTCTCGGAGTCGGAGTCTCCGCGTTCATTGCCTATCGCACCGGCGACGCCAAAGGATATTTCCTCTTCGGTATCTACACGAGCCTGGCCTACGGCGCGGTCTTTCTGATTTCCATCCTCGTCCGCTGGCCCCTCGTCGGTATCATCTGGGGCTACCTCAACGGGCACGGCAATCTCTGGCGCAAGCACCGCTCTGCCGTCCGCCTCTACGACATCGCGACGGCGGCATGGGCTCTGGTCTTCGGTGCGCGCTATCTCGTTCAGTCACAGCTCTACGACACCGACCACACCGGATGGCTCGCAGTCGCCCGTATCGGTATGGGGTGGCCACTGACGGGTCTGGTCCTGCTGGTGACCATCTGGGCCGTGCGCAGGGCGGATCGCATCGTCGAGCCGGAACCGGTCGTGGGGTCTGAAAGCACCGAGCCCACCGCAACGGACGCGGGGTCCGAAGAGGTGGGCTCGGTGAATCTGACGAAGCCGCGCGAAGACCGCGATCTCAGCTGATCAGGTCCTGGTACTCAGGGTGCTTGTCGAGGAACTTCACGACGTACGGGCACACGGGGTGAACTTTGAGGCCGCGTGCTCGTAGGTCGTCCAGCGCCTGGCGGACGAGAACCCCGGCCAACCCGAAACCTTCGAAGGCCGGGTAGATCTCGGTGTGGTTGAACGAGACAACGTCACCGGACGTGGTGTAGTCCTCGATCCCGGCGAGGTTGCCGTCGGCATGGATCTCGTAACGGCTCTGGCCCGGATTGTCGGTGACTACGGTGTTTTCGGGTGCTTGTGCCATGTGATTCCCTTTCGTCGTCCGTGTGTTCGTCGGTCACTTCTCCAGGCGGAGTGCAACGCGCAACTGATCCTCGGCGTCGACGGCAGCAACGAAAAGCAATTCGTCCCCGCCTTCGATGGGATCGTCCATCTGCGGAACGATCACGCGGCCGCCACGCAAGATGGTGACCAGTGCGCAGTCTCGCGGAAGTTCGAGTTTCTTGACGGCCTTACCGGCGAGCGGTGTGTTGTCGGGCAACGTGATCTCGACGAGGTTCGCCTGTCCCTGCCGCAGTGTCATCAGTTTCACCAGGTCACCGACGGAGACGGCCTCTTCGACGAGCGAAGCGAGCATCCGCGGTGTCGAAACGGCGACGTCGACGCCCCACGACTCGTCGAAGAGCCATTCGTTGCGGGGATCGTTGACGCGGGCGACAACTCGGCGAACACCGAACTCGGTTTTCGCGAGCAGACTGAGGACCAGGTTTGCCTTGTCGTCTCCGGTCGCGGCAATCACGACCTCGTACGACTCCATCGACGCGTCCTCGAGTCGGCTGAGTTCGCAGGCGTCCGCGTGTACCCACTTCGCCTCGGGCACCGACTCCGGTTCGATGTGATCGAGTTTGCGTTCGATCAGCATGACGTCGTGTGAGCTTCGAATCAGCTCTCGCGCAATGGAGCGGCCTACGGCGCCGGCTCCGGCGATGGCGACCTTCATCGAGAACTTCCAATCACGGTGTAGTGCAACACAGTCGCAGGTTTGTTGTGAGGGACGGCGTTCGGATCAGTCATCTGCGGCCTCCTCAGTCGTCACTCGGCGGCTGGTTGCCGGCCAGTGCGATCGCCTCGGCGACGGTCCCCGACACGGCAGCGATGTAGACCTGATCGTCGGCCTGGATGACGGTCTTGCGGTCGGGGAGAATGCCGGTCCCGAAGCGGATGATGAAGGCGACTCTCGAACTGGTCGCGCTCTCGAGTAGTGCGATCGGCTTGCCTGCCCAATCCTCGTGCAGGGCAAGTTCGGTAATCGCAACAGTGCCCGAAGGATCGCGCCACTTCGCGGTCTGACTTTCCTTGGTCAGCGTGTGCAGGAAGCGATCCGTCGACCACGGCACGGTCGCGACTGTGGGGATGCCGAGGCGCTCGTAAACGGCGGCACGCTTGGCGTCGTAGATACGCGCGACGACGCGTTCGACGCCGAAAGTCTCGCGTGCGACGCGTGCTGCGATGATGTTGGAATTGTCTCCCGAGGACACCGCGGCAAAGGCGTCGGCGCGTTCGATGCCTGCCCGGACCAGCACGTCACGGTCGAACCCCATTCCCAGGACCTTGGTTCCCGGGAAATCGAGATCGAGACGCAGAAACGCACTCTGATCGCGGTCGATGACGGCGACCTCGTGTCCGATCCTGGTCAGAGACGCGGCGAGGGACGAACCCACCCGACCGCACCCCATGATGACGACATACACGCCCTACTCCGTTCATGGACCCTCGTGGCGCGATTGCACGCCGAATCGAACGGTACAGCCCCTCACGGGAAGAGCAAGTACAACGGTCGCCTGCGTGCCGGTTGTCACGACAAAAGGTGAAGTTGGGGCGCTGATGACTCCGAATCGGGTGCGACGGCTTACGCTTTGCACGTGTCTAAGCTCTCGACCGCTACCAAGCGGCTCCTGCTCGGTCGGCCGTTCCGAAGCGACAAACTCGGGCACACGCTGCTACCCAAGCGAATTGCACTACCGGTCTTCGCGTCCGACGCGATGTCGTCCGTCGCATATGCCCCCGAAGAAATCTTCCTGGTTCTCTCTGTCGCGGGTATTTCCGCGTACGCGTACACGCCCTGGATCGGCTTGTCCGTAGCCATCGTCATGGCTGTGGTGGTGGCGAGTTACCGCCAGAACGTGCACGCTTACCCGTCCGGTGGCGGCGACTACGAGGTCGCAACGGTCAACTTGGGCCCGACCGCCGGTCTGACCGTCGGTAGCGCGCTGATGGTCGACTACGTGCTGACCGTCGCGGTGTCGATTTCGTCGGCGGCGTCGAACATCGGCTCGGCCCTGCCGTTCGTCGCGCAGCACAAGGTGTTGTTCGCGGTCGCGGCGATCGTGTTGCTGACGGCGGTCAACCTTCGCGGCATCCGTGAATCCGGCACGGCGTTCGCAATTCCGACGTACGCATTCATCGTCGGTATGTTCCTGATGCTCGGGTGGGGATTCTTCCGGATCTACGTCCTCGGTGAGGATGTGCACGCGGAATCGTCGTCGTTCACTCTGAACGCCGAGGACTCGCATCTGTACGGAATTGCCTTCGCGTTCCTGATCGCGCGCGCATTTTCCTCGGGTTGTGCCGCACTGACCGGCGTCGAGGCCATCAGCAACGGCGTACCGGCGTTCCAGAAGCCGAAGTCGCGCAACGCTGCCACTACCTTGCTGCTGCTCGGCTCGATCGCCATCGTCTTGCTGATGGGCATCATCATCCTGGCTCAGAAGATCGGCATCGTCTACGCACACAATCCGCAGGAACAGCTGGTCGGGGCGCCGGAGGGGTACCACCAGAAGACCCTGATCGCGCAGATCGCCGAAGCCGTGTTCAGTGGTTTCCCGATCGGGTTCTTCTTCATGGCGATCGTCACGGCACTGATCTTGGTTCTGGCCGCGAACACCGCCTTCAACGGATTCCCGGTACTCGGATCGATCCTGGCGCAGGACCGGTACCTACCGCGTCAGCTGCACACGCGCGGGGACCGACTGGCATTCAGCAACGGAATCCTCTTCCTGTCCGGTGCTGCCATCGCATTCGTCGTGGTGTTCGGCGCCGAGGTCACCAAGCTCATCCAGCTGTACATCGTCGGCGTCTTCGTCTCGTTCGTGCTCAGTCAGACGGGCATGATCAAGCACTGGACTCGGCATCTGAAGTCCGAGACCGACAAGTCACAGCGGGCCCGCATGCAGCGCTCGCGAGTGATCAATTCGATCGGTCTGGCCATGACCGCCACCGTCTTGATCATCGTTCTGATCACCAAGTTCGCTGCCGGCGCGTGGATCGCCATCGTCGCGATGGTCGCGATCTTCATCGTGATGAAGATGATCCGCAAGCACTACGACAGCGTCGCCGCCGAGCTCGAGGAGCAGGAGTGGGACGGCGTGCTGCCCAGTCGTACGCACTCGATCGTGCTCGTCTCGAAGCTGCACATGCCGACCATGCGAGCTCTCGCCTACGCGCGAGCAACGCGACCGGACACTCTCGAAGCCATCACGGTCAACGTGGACGAGCCTGACACGCGTGCGCTCGTGCGTGAATGGGAGAAGAGCGACGTAACGGTTCCGCTCAAGGTGATCGAGTCGCCGTACCGCGAAATCACCAAGCCGGTTCTCGACTACGTCAAGCGTGTACGACGTGATGCTCCGCGTGACGTCGTCACCGTGTTCATCCCCGAGTACGTCGTCGGACACTGGTGGGAGCAGATCCTGCACAACCAAAGCGCGCTCCGCCTCAAGAGTCGCCTGCTCTTCCAGCCCGGTGTGATGGTGACGAGCGTTCCGTGGCAGCTGAGTTCGTCGGCAAAAGCGAAGCCGCTCGACATCGAGAAGACCGCAGGTGCGACGCGTCGTGGGTACGACACCGGCGAGAAATGACCAGCGGCGAGAAATGATCGGCAACACCGAAATGGCAGGCGTAGTTCGTTGAGTGAGAATTGGACCGGGCAGAGCTTCGAGGTCGATCTGGGCAACCCCGGCCACGGCGGGTTCGTCGTCGCCCGGCACGAGGGGCGCGTCGTCTTCGTCCGTCACGGTTTGCCGGGGGAGCGGGCGCTGGTCCGGGTGACCGAGGACAAAGGTGGATCCTTCTGCCGCGCCGACACGATCTCCGTCCTCGACGTATCGCCGCATCGCATCGATCCGACCTGCCCTATCTCCGGGCCGGGCGGGGCGGGCTGCTGCGACTACTCGCATGCGGATCTGAGCGTCCAACGTGAGATGAAGACCTCGGTCGTGCGGGAACAGCTTCTGCGACTCGCTCGCGTCGAATCGGACATCGAGGTGGAGGAGCTGCCCGGAACCGGAGACGGAACGGGCTGGCGCACGCGGGTCCGGCTGGCGGTGGACGCGCAGGGCGTCGCGGGATACCACGCGTACCGCAGCAACCGGATCGTCACCAATCTGCGGTGCACGCAGATCGATCAGAGCGCGTACGACGGTCTGGGCGGCCCGCAATGGCAGCCGGGCAGTGAGCTGCAGGTCGTTCTCGACGCTGCCGGTGAGCGGCACGTCGTGGAAATCGCCGCACCCGCGGTGTCCAAGACGGGACGGCGGACTCCGGGGCGTCGCGGCGCGATGGCACGCCGAGCGGCAAGCGGCGGCCCGCGAAAGACCCGAGTGGCCATCGGATCGGACATAGTGATCGAGCGCGTCGGCAATCGAGAATGGGCGCTGGCCGCGACCGGTTTCTGGCAGGCCCATCGCGGCGCTGCGGCCGCGTACTCACAGGTGGTCGGTGATTGGGCCGGAGCCGCTACCGCGGACACGGCCTGGGATCTCTACGGCGGAGTCGGCGTTTTCGCAGCTGTGCTCGCCGACCTTGTCGGGCCTTCCGGCGTGGTGGAGTCCGTCGAATCTTCGGTGCGAGCAGTCGCTGACGGACGGGAAGCGCTTTCGGATCTCGGTCAGGTGCGCTTCCACAGTGCCCGGGTCGAGAACATTCTCGCAGATCTGGAGCGTTCGCCTGCCGTCATCGTGCTCGATCCACCACGGGCGGGGGCGGGGCGTCCGGTCGTGGAAGCTCTCGCCGCAACGGGCACTGAACGGATAGTCCACATCGGGTGCGACCCGGCGTCGTTCGGTCGCGATATCGGTCTCTACTTGGAGCAGGGCTTCAGAATCGGCGGCCTACGGGCGTTCGACGCCTTCCCACAGACTCACCACATGGAGTGCATCGCGCTCCTCGAACGCTGACACGTCCCGAAATCTTTCGCTGAAACGGTGTGACGCTTATCGCGTTCACTACAGTTGCTTGCATTACGCAACTAATCGTATAGTTTCGTTCTGCAAGTAGTTTTCCGTTTTCAAGTCACGGCTCGTTCGGGCCACTCGAATTCAGGGGTAGGCAATGTCGGTACAGCCGGAGACGGCCCAAGCGCTCGTCGACACGATCTTCATGTTCGGCAGATCGCTGCGAGCCGCGGTCACCACCGGTGCAGACAGCCTGCTGCCGCCTGCGCTGGTCAGTGTGTTGTTCATGCTGGCAGCGCGTGGGGAGTGCCGACAGAACGAATTGGCCGTCGATCTGTGTGTCAGTCAGTCGTCGCTCAGCCGACAAATGTCGGATCTGGTCGACGCGGGGTATGTCGAGAGAAATCCCGATCCGGCTGACAAGCGGGCGTTCCGCATCCGAGTATCGGAAGAGGGACACGACGTTTTACGGAGAACCACGCAACGGCGTGCGGCGCGTTTGCGCAACATGCTCGAAGACTGGAGCCAGGAAGAGGCCATGGCCGCAGTGACATCGCTGCAACGTCTCAACGAGACGTTCGGCGCATCGAATCGGCAGGCCTCACCGGCAGTTCCGCACACGGGCGTAGAAAGTATTGGGAGATAAGGCACATGGCAGCAACAGTAGGAGAAACCCGGGCAAGTACCGGAGGTGACGGATCGGCTCGCGAAGCGGGCGCGATGACTCACCGCGAAATTCTCGAAGCACTCACCGGACTCATCGCAGCGCTGTTCACCGCGCTGCTCAGCAGCACCATTGTTTCGACAGCGCTTCCCACCATCATCGGTGAACTGCACGGAACGCAGACGCAGTACGCCTGGATCATCACCACGGCACTGCTCGCCACCGCGGCATCGACGCCGATCTGGGGCAAGCTGGCCGACCTCTACAACAAGAAGATCCTGGTCCAGACCGCGATCGTCATCTTCGTGATCGGCTCGGTCATCGCCGGCGCGGCGCACAACGTTCCGTTGCTGCTCGGTGCGCGTGTCATCCAGGGCATCGGCATGGGTGGCCTGACCGCTCTCGTCGTAGCCATCATCGGCACGATCATCCCGCCGCGAGATCGTGGTCGCTACTCCGGATACATGGGTGCGGCCATGGCCATCTCGATGTCCGGTGGACCGATCCTCGGCGGCGTCCTCGTGGACACTGCCGGCTGGCGCTGGTGCTTCTACGTGTGTGTTCCGTTGGCAGTCATCGCACTGTTCCTCCTTCAGCGCACCCTGCACGTCGAGACCGTGAAGAAGGACAACGTTTCCATCGACTGGATGGGCGCCACCCTGCTCACCGCCGGTGTCAGCGTCCTGCTGATCTGGGTTTCGTTTGCCGGCCAGGACGACTACTACGCCTGGCTCTCGAAGGAGTCGGCATTCTTCGTCATCGGTGGTCTGGCCCTGCTCGGCCTCACGATGTTCGTCGAATCCAAGGTCAAGGATCCGATCCTGCCGATCAAGATCATCACCGAGCGCACCACGGCCCTCGCGATCATCGCCTCGATCGCCGTTGGTGTCGGCCTCTTCGGCGCGACGACCTTCCTGACGCAGTACTTCCAGACCGCACGCGGGTTCGATCCCACCGAAGCCGGATTGCTCACCATCCCGATGGTCGCGGGCATGCTCGTCGCGTCCGTCGGCTCTGGCCAGCTGATCACCAAGTTCGGTCAGTGGAAGCCCTTCATCGTCGCCGGCGCAGTTCTGTTGTTGGTCGGTTTCGGGCTGCTGTCGACGATCGACCACGCCACCAGCCTCTGGACCATCGGAATCTTCATCGCCATCGTCGGTCTGGGTACCGGCATGTTGATGCAGAACATCGTGCTCGCCGTGCAGAACACGGTCAGCGTCGAGAACATCGGCGCGGCCAGCAGTATCGTGGCGTTCTTCCGTACCTTCGGCGGCGCGATCGGTGTTTCGGTGCTCGGTTCGATTCTCGCGACCCGCGTCAAGACACTGACAGTCGATTCGGTCTCCACCTTGCCGCCCGAGCAACAGGCAGTAGCTGGAAAGAGCCTCCAGGACGGCCTCGACCTGAGCAACATGCCTGACTTCGTCTCGCAGATCGTTCGGTTCGCCTACGGCGATGCAACTGGACGGATCTTCCTGGTCGCAGCCGTCGTCGCGGTGGTCACGCTCGTGTCGGTCATCTTCATCCCGAACCGTCCGCTGCGCACCACGATCGACCTGGCGACTCCTGACGCCGAGCAGAAGTTCGAAGAAGAGCGCGAAGAGAAGAACGAGGAGAAGAACCTCACTCGCTGATCCGCATGCCCGGCTGGTCTACCGCCAGCCGCGTCTTCCGAATTACTTCTGTCACGCCATAGCCCATCGAACGCGGACCGAGATCGATTCTTCGATCTCTCCGCGTTCGACGGCTATCGGGGCCGAATCCGCTTTCATCGCCGCGACACGTCCGCGCATCGGCACGATCTGGTCGAAGTCTTCGAGTACCTCGAGGACTTCGACCAGATCTTTGTCTGCCAGGTCCGCGAACTGTCTGGCCTTCGATTCGGCTGCCGTCCACGCCAATTCGCGTGCTTTTGTCGCCAGATCGCTGCGGTCGTCGAGATCGAACTCCAGTCCGTCGAGCCGTATCGCGTCGCCGCCCACCGATACACATGCCGCGATGACGGCAGCGGGGGAGTTGGCCGCATCTGGCTCCAGCTCTCGCAGTACGACTCGGAAAGTTGTCGATGCCGTGAATCCTGTTGTCTCCTGGCGGCCTCCGTCACTCCAGTGAGTCTGCGGATGGACGCTCAGCCCGGCGGTGGTGAGGTCCGCTCCGCGCACACCGCGCGCATGCAGGGTCTCGGTCAGGGCAGTGGACAGACGCGCGACGGCGTCGAATGCGTCGGAAACGGCCGTCTGTGTCACCGATACTCCGATCGTCAGCCGCACGATGTCGGGAACAGCTGTGGCAGTGGCGGTTCCGGTCACCGTGACAGTCGACGGCTCCGAGGTGAGGGCGGTGGTGGGCATGTGCGGTTCCTATCCGATTCGTCCGGCGGATATGACACTCCGCAACATCAGGTCCAATTGCTCGTAGGCTCCCGCAGCCAGTCGTTCGAGCAGCGCAAGTTTCAACTCCGGTGCCTGCGCGGTCAGTTCTGCATATCGCTCCGGAGTCAGGACGGCCACGGTGACCGTCGAATCGGCGCGGATGTCGTTGAGGAAGGGGGTGTCGAGGAACATCGTCATCTCGCCGAACGTCATTCCGGCGGAGAGCGTCGTGATGCGGTGCTCGACCCCGTGCGCGTCGGTGAACATGGTGCTGACCTGGCCACTGAGAATCAGGTAGAACCCCGAGGCCGCTTCGCCTCGGCGGGCGATCTTCTCGCCGCGGGCATAGGTTCGCGTCTCCAATTCTGCGGAGAATCCCTCGATCTGTGCCGCGGACAGAGCATCGAGAACTGGGTGGTCCTCGATCGAGATCGTCGACGCCTGCCGATCGGCTTCACAGTGCACCGCGAGCAACGTGTCTTCGCACCACTGCATGGCGGAATCGAGGTCCGCAAACACCCGACCACTTCTTCTGGCGGGGTCGATGCTCGAACTTCGTTGTCCCAGCAATCCTTGCGGATCGACGACGGCCACCGCGCAGGCTTGTTCGGCCAGCTGAACCTGCAGCGCAGTGATCATGCGCACCGCGACGTCGCTGGCGTCGTCGACGCGGCGGACGTCGATGACAACAACTTCGAGGCCCTCGTCCACCGAGCCGATTTCGCGCACCGCCGATTCGGCACCGGTGAAGAGGAGATCGCCGTGCAGTTCGTAGACCCGGCTGCGCTTGCCGACGTCGTCGAGCACAGCCTGTTCGGTCGGGGTGCGTCGCACTCGCGACGGCGCTTCGATGACGCTGTACCTTGCCCGGATCGAGGAGCGTGACGCACGCGTCACGTGGAGGAAGTGCAGTTCGAGTTCCTTCGACAGCGCCCGGGCAGCAGCAACTCCGCGAACACTGTTTCCGTGAACGTCGAGTCTGGGGGAGTACACCGCGATGCCGATCTGGCCGGGCAAGACGGCCAGGACCCCGCCGCCGACGCCGCTCTTGGCCGGCAATCCGACCTCCACCAGCCACTTGCCGGCGCCGTCGTACATTCCGCAGGTAGCCATGACGCTGAGGACTTGTTCGACGCCCGCGGGAGCCAGCGCACGCTCGTGGGTGAGCGGATTGACACCGTTGTTCGCCATCGTCGCAGCCATCAGACTCAGATCGCGGCAGGTCACGTCGATCGAGCACTGACGGAAGTACAGGTCGACGGCCTCGTCGGGATTACCGGTGATGACGTCGAAGGATCGCAGCATGTGGCCGATAGCGCGGTTGCGGTGCCCGGTACGGGCTTCGGAGGTGTACACCGATTCGTTGAAGGCCAGCTCGCGGCCTGCATATCGCGAGTACGCGGAGCGAATGCGTTCGAAGCGGGCCTCGGGATTCGGGCCGGCGACCAGTGACGCAGCGGTGATCGCTCCGGCATTGATCATGGGGTTTCGCGGACGTTCGGTGAGCGGGTCGAGGCTGATTTCGTTGAACGGCTCGCCGGATGGTTCGACGTCGATTTTCGCGGCAACCGCCTCGCTTCCCCGATCGGCGAGAGCCAGGGCGTAGGTGAAGGGTTTCGAGATCGACTGAATGGTGAACGGGATTCGCGAGTCGCCGATCTCGTAGACGTAACCGTCGACGGTGGCTATGCAGATTCCGAACGAATCGGGGGCGACCGCCGCGAGTTCGGGGATGTAGTCGGCCAACTCGCCCTCGTCGAGTGATCGGACTTCGTCGAACACTCGCGTTATCAGGTCGTCGACCACAGTTCCCATACGTCGACCTTAAGCTGACATGGCGGTCGTTTCGTGGAACAAGAGTTGTCGAGTTTCGATTGCTACGGATCCCATTTGTCTGTGATTGCGATCACGAGCGATCTGTGAGATTTCGTTGTTACGCGAAGTCACACCGGAATCGGGCCGAGTCCGCGTGTCGGTTCGCCGGAACGCTCCGTAGACTGGCAGCACTGTCGCGAAGACAGCCGCGGCGCGCACCGGTGCAGCTGTGAAGCACGGAGGGAGCGATCTCGTTGGGTGTTCTTGCCCGCATTCAGGGTCCTGACGATCTACGTCAGTTGAGCCACGCCGAGATGACGGAGTTGGCCGACGAGATTCGTGAGTTCCTCGTGCTGAAGGTCGCTGCGACCGGTGGTCACCTCGGGCCCAACTTGGGCGTCGTGGAGTTGACCCTCGCACTGCACCGAATTTTCGACTCGCCGCAGGACGCGATCATCTTCGACACGGGCCATCAGGCCTACGTGCACAAGATCCTCACCGGTCGTCAGGATCAGTTCGACACTCTGCGTAAGCAGGGCGGACTGTCCGGGTATCCGTGCCGCGCCGAGAGCGAACACGACTGGGTCGAGTCCTCTCACGCTTCCGCCGCGTTGTCCTATGCCGACGGCCTCGCGAAGGCCTTCGCGCTCACGGGCCAGAATCGCCACGTTGTTGCCGTCGTCGGTGACGGCGCCCTGACCGGCGGAATGTGTTGGGAAGCCCTTAACAACATCGCAGCCGGAAAAGACCGTTCGGTGGTGATCGTCGTCAACGACAACGGTCGCTCGTACGCGCCGACCATCGGCGGCCTCGCCGACCATCTTTCGGCACTGCGCACCGCACCGAGTTACGAGCGTGCCCTCGACAGTGGCCGACGCATGGTCAAGAAGTTGCCCTGGGTCGGGCGCACTGCATACTCCGTCCTGCATGGGATGAAGGCCGGTCTCAAGGACGCGGTCAGCCCTCAGGTGATGTTCACCGATCTCGGTATCAAGTACCTCGGGCCGGTGGACGGTCACGACGAAGCTGCCATGGAATCGGCGTTGCGCCGGGCGAAGGCTTACGGCGGGCCGGTCATCGTTCACGCCGTCACCCGCAAGGGCAACGGTTATGCACACGCGGAGAACGACGTGGCCGATCAGATGCATGCCACCGGCGTCATCGATCCCGTCACAGGTCGCGGCGCCAAGTCGTCCGCGCCGGACTGGACGTCGGTCTTCTCGGCCGCATTGATCGAGCAGGCTTCGCGTCGTGAGGACATCGTCGCCATCACCGCGGCCATGGCCGGGCCAACCGGACTCGCGGCCTTCGGTGAGAAGTTCCCCGATCGGATGTTCGACGTCGGTATCGCCGAGCAGCATGCGATGACCTCGGCCGCCGGCCTGGCGCTGGGTGGACTTCACCCCGTCGTCGCTATCTACTCGACGTTCCTCAACCGAGCTTTCGATCAGTTGTTGATGGACGTCGCTCTGCTCAAGCAACCGGTGACAGTCGTGCTCGACCGCGCCGGGGTCACCGGAGTCGACGGCGCCAGCCACAACGGCGTCTGGGATCTTTCGCTCCTCGGAATCATTCCCGGGATCCGCGTCGCGGCACCGCGTGACGCAGACACACTGCGCGAAGAACTGGACGAGGCGCTTCTCGTCGACGACGGCCCGACGGTCGTACGGTTCCCGAAGGGTGCTGTACCCGAAGCTATTCCGGCAGTGAAGCGACTCGACGGAATGGTCGACGTTCTCAAGGCCAGCGAGGGTGAGCGCGGCGACGTGCTCCTCGTCGCGGTGGGCCCGTTTGCATCCTTGGCGCTCGAGATCGCGGAGCGGCTCGACAAGCAGGGCATCTCGGTTGCCGTGGTCGATCCGCGGTGGGTTCTGCCGGTCGCGGATTCGCTGGTGAAGATGGCGGACAAGTACGCGCTCGTGGTCACCATCGAAGACGGCGGTCTGCACGGCGGCATCGGTTCGACGGTCTCGGCTGCGATGCGTGCCGCCGGCGTGCACACGTCCTGCCGTGACATGGGCGTTCCCCAGCAATTCCTCGATCACGCCAGCCGCGAAGCCATCCACAAGGAACTCGGACTCACGGCTCAGGACCTCTCGCGCAAGATCACCGGCTGGGTGGCGGGGATGGGCAGCGTCGGCGTCCACGTCCAGGAGGACGCGTCCTCGGCGTCGGCTCAGGGTGAAGTCGCGCAAGGCTGACAGCTCGTCTCACAATAATCTCGAAAAGCGGTGGCCCGCGGATCAATCCGAGGGCCACCGCTTTTCGGTGTGAAACCGCGAGATCTCGCTACTGGACGGATTCGAGTGTGCTGCCTCGCGTTTCCTTCACGAACCTCAGGACGACGAACAGCGACAGTAGCGCCATGACGGCGTATCCGGCGTAGGTGTAGGACAGATTCCAATCGGCCAGGGCCGGGAACGTCCAGGACACCAGGAAGTTCGCGACCCAGTTGGTGGCGGTGGCGATTCCGACTGCAGCGGCGCGTACCCGGTTCGGGAACATTTCGGAGATCAGTACCCAAACCACGGGACCCCAGGACAAAGCGAAGAAGAAGACGAACGCGTTGGCTCCGATGAGTGCGATCGTGGCGTTGGCGCCGGAAAGCGTCGCTACGGATTCACCGATCTCGTTTTTCGTCACTGTTGCCGAATGGAAACAGAACGCTGCGGTGCCCAGCGAGATGGCCATGCCGATAGAGCCGACTAGGAGCAGCGGCTTCCGCCCGACGCGATCGATGACGGCGATGGCGACAAACGTACCGACGATGTTGACCAGGGCGCTCACGACGCTGATGAGCAGCGAGCGATCGGCTCCGAAGCCAACTGCCTGCCACAGGGTGCTCGAGTAGTAGAAGATCACGTTGATGCCGACCAGTTGCTGCAGTGCGGCGAGCGCGATGCCGACCCAGACCAGATGGGATACGCCGAGCCGCTTCGAGAAGAGTTGACGCACCGTGGTTTTGGCTTGTTTCTCGCTGAGTGAATCGCGAATCTCGTTCATGCGCACGGTGACGGCGTCGTGATCTCCGCCTTCGAGATCGGAGATGATCTTGCGTGCACGATCGTCCTTGCCTTGCGCCACCAGGAATCGTGGAGACTCCGGAATCGTGGTTGTCATGATCAGGTACAGGACTGCGGGAACGGCCTCGAGCATCAACATCCACTGCCAGGCTTCGAGACCAGCGATCTGATTGCGATCGCCACCGGCCGCGGCTTGGAGTGCGTAGTTGACCAACTGCGATACAGCGATTCCGAGAACGATCGCCAATTGGTACATCGAACCGAGGCGACCGCGTATCGCGGCGGGGGAGATCTCGGCGATGTAGGCCGGGGCGATGACGGATGCGAAGCCCACTGCCAGGCCGCCGACCACTCGCCAGAAGGTGAGGTCGTAGACGCTGAACGGAATTGCGGAACCGACGGCGCCGATGATGAACAACACCGCGGCTATCTGCATGACGCGGATTCGGCCGAGGCGATCTGCGAGTGTGCCTGCGATCCAGGCGCCGAGTGCTGCGCCGAGCAGGGTCAGTGAGACCGTGAGCCCGGTGCCCGAGGCGCCGATGTCGTACTTGTCCCGGATCGCACCGACTGCCCCGTTGATGACGGCGGTGTCGTATCCGAACAGAAAACCGCCGAGCGCGGCGGCGCCGGCGAAGAGCACTGCATGCCCGACGTCGGCGCGAGTAGCGCCGGTTCCACCGCCGGCGGCGGTTCCGCTGAATGCCATTCCTGCCCCCTCAAAAGGCCCTACGGTCGACACCCCGATGCGTCGATCCATCCGCGAGCACTCTGCACGCTACGCCCACCGGGGCAGATTTGGCGGGGACTCACGCGCCGTTATCCAGCTGAGTCCATTCAGAGGTCGAATCAACCGGTCGCAGAGATGGAGTATTGATTGCAGTGATCATGCAAACAATAAGAATGATGCAGTTGAGAGCGGTTTATTTGCCCGCGAGGCGCTCGGCTTTTGTCGCGATGTCAGGCTTCAGGGTGAACCCACTCGTGTAGTTCATGCCGTGGGAGTTGGCTTTGACGACCGTGCGGGAGGGAGCCTCGACCTCGGTGACCCACATGTCTTCGGTTGCTTCCTTGCCCATCATCTTCCGAGTTTCACGCCACTTGGTGCCGACGGCGTATCCCTCTCCGGCGAGACGTTCGATCCGGATCACGCCGGAGAGGGTGTCGGGGAGACCCCGTTACTAGGCGGTCGTGCGCTTTGCGGCTTCGCTCAACGCCGGTGTGATCTGGCCGAGTACCCACGGCGTGCTGAGGACGTTGACGTTGCTCAGTCCACCGATGACGCGGGTGTCGCTGAGGAAGGCGGTAGATCCGCGCTTGACCGCGTCGAGCCCGCCGACCGCAGGGATGCCGGACGGATCGCCGGAGCCGTCGGTGAAGCCGACGATCACGTCGGCATCGATGTCGGCGATATTCTCGTAGGAGATCGTCTTGAAGAAGGTTCCGCCTGCGTTGTCCGCCGCGAGCTTCTCGACGCCGGGCGCATTGACGAATCCGAGTTCCGTCAGCACCTGGACACGCGGATCGGTGGGCAGGTAGACGTTGATGTTGCTCGAATCGGTGTCGAAGTTAACCACTGCAATTGTCTTTCCGGCGAACTCCGGGTGGGCTGCAGCGGTATCGGCGAGAGTTGTGTCGAGGCCGTCGACGAGCTTTTCGGCCTCTTCGCTCTTACCGACGGCTTTGCCGACGATACGGGTCTGGTCCTGCCAGTTCGTCTGCCACGCTGCGCCGGGGTAGGCAGCCGTCGGTGCGATCTTGCTCAGCTGGTTGTAGACGGACTCTTCGAAGCCCTCGTACGGCGCCAGGATCACATCCGGTGTCAATGACGCAATGGTCTCGACCGGCGGCTCGCCGCTCGCCGGCATGTCGAAGAGTGTGGTCTTGTCCGCGTCGAAGTAGTCCTGCGCCCACGGCATGACGCCGTTGTCGTCCGCGCCGTAGGTGTACTTGGGCTGTCCGACCGGAGTGAGATCGAGTGCGTACAGGATGTCCTGTGCGTTCCAGCCGAGAGTGACCAGCCGTTCGGGCTTGGATTCGATCGTCGTCGTGCCGAATGTGTTCTCGATGCTGACGGGGAATCCGTCCGCACCTTGGGATGTCGTGGATGTGTCTGAATCCGAGGAGCAAGAGACGAGTGCCGTGACTGCGATGGCAGCCGCACCGAGGGCGGCGAAGCCCCGAACAGATGTTTTCATGAAGGGCAGCCTAACCTACTGAATTTCGGCAGCCAAACGAAACCGATTGCGCCGTTTATGCAGGTGGGAGTCGAATCTAGATCGTGTTTCCTGTTGCGCGGTTTCGGTGGGCGATACGTTCCTTGTGCGATCACAGCAGAAGATTCTCGCCGCCGCTCTCGGACTGATCGAAGGTGGCGGATTCGAGGCTGTGAACATTGCCGCAGTTGCCACCGCGGCCGGTGTATCGCGACAGACGGTGTACTCGATTTTCGGTACGCGTGAAGAGGTCGTCTCCCAGGCGATGGGCGGTCTCGCCATCGAGGTTCTCGGGGAGATTACGGCACAGGTGGAGTCGGTCGACACGGCGTGTGACTATGTCGTCGAATTCATCGTTGCCGCGCGAACTGCCGTGCGTGCTCACCCGGTTCTGGCGACACTGCTCTTGGCCGAGCGTGGAAATCCCGTCTTCGATCTCGAAATGATGAGTCGAGCAATACCTTTCGCTGGTCAGATGCTCGCTCCCATGGTCGAACGTGGTCTCGTCACGGAGGCGGAGTTGGGTGAGATAGTGGAAATTGCCGTGCGCCTGGGGCTTTCGGTTATTGCTTTCGACAGTGAACTCGTCCATTCCGACGACTCCCTGCGGGCCTTTCTCGGGCGATGGCTTGGACCCGCGATGCGATCGACCTCGTAGATTGTCGTTGTGATCAATGCCTTGACACTTTATTGCGAGAGTGTCTAGTTATTGCGAGAGTGTCTAGCTTTGGCGTGCCCGGAATTCTCTGGCGACATTCTTCGAAGGAGCACCAGTCATGTCCGGAGTGAAACGTAGATCGTTCTTGGCCGGTACGGCCGCCGTGGGAGTTGCGATGATGGCGCCACGCACTGCCAAGGCTGCAACCGGGGTTCCGCTGACACGTGAAGAGCACCGCGTCGTGGTAGTCGGCTCAGGTTTCGGGGGCGGGGTGACGGCCCTGCGCCTGGCCGAGGCCGGGGTTCCGGTCACCCTGCTGGAGAGAGCGATTCGGTGGCAGACGGGGCCGAATGCCGAAACTTTTCCGCATCCTGCACGCCCGGACAAGCACATCCTCTGGTATCAGTCCAACCCCAGGTCACCGACGTCGAACGGGCAGCTGACGGGCGGTGGCGCGTGCACGTGGACCGGACCGATATTGCCGGCACGGTTCTCGAGAACAAGATCGTGACGACGGATGCGCTGGTGATGGCTGCCGGCAGCATGAACACCACCAAACTCCTGGTCCGCGCCGCGGCAACGGGGCGGATCACCGACCTACCGGACGAGCTCGGCGCGGGGTGGGGGACCAATGCCGACCGGATCTACATCTCGTCGGATCTCGCCGAGAACTTCGGTGCCACCCAGGGCGGGCCTGTTGTCTACGGCAGCCGAAACTGGGAGGACCCGCTCAGCGCGTTCACCGTCATACAGGCGTCGTTCCCTCCCGTGGCGTTCGACGCCCACAGCACGGTGATGGTCGGATTCGGTGTGAGCAGCGACCGAGGTCGGTTCGTGTACGACTCAGCGCGGGGTGAGGCGGTGCTCCGTTGGCCGAAGGACGGGGATTCGGCGATCCAGCAAGGCCACATCGGGCCGGCGGCCCACCAGATCGCGGCAGGCGGTCTACTCACCGACACGAACGCGATACTGCCGTCCACGTGGCATCCCCTCGGCGGTGCCTGCATGAACTCGGTGTGCGACCTCGACGGTCGGGTTCTCGGCCAGCGGGGGTTGTACGTGCTCGACGGTGCTCTGCTGCCGGGAAACTCCGCCGCGTGCAATACGTCGATGACTATCGCCGCAGTGGCGGAGCGCGCGCTCGAGAACATCGTGAAAGACGATGTGGGAACACTCTTCTGAGCCTGCGCAAACGTCACGGACGGCGTACCCGAAGGCGCGCCGTCCGCGACGGGTCTATCGACTTTCTCAGACGCTGGCAACACCGGGCGCGAGGAAGCGCTTGCCGTTGACAGCCTCGGAGGTACCGGTGCGGTCCAGGTACGGCGTGATACCGCCGTTCCAGAATCCGAATCCGCCGCCGAGCAGCAGGCAGAGGTCGATGTCCTCGGCCGCCGCTACGACGCCCTCGTCGAGCATGATCTGAATTTCCTCGGCGAACGCGCGACGTGTGCGCTCTAGGACCTCTTCCGAGGTGGACGCCTTGTCCCCCTGCGGCCACAGTGCGGCAACCTCGGGGTCGACGGCCTGACCGTTCTCGCCCCAGGTCCACACGCCGGGCTTGCGGGCCTCGACGAGTGCTTCGAGTCCGGGTGAGCTCTTGAACCGGTCCGGGTACGACTCCTGCAGGGTCTCGCCGGTGTGCAGTGCCACTGCGGGTCCGACGAGAGCCAGCAGCGTGAACGGCGACATCGGCATACCGAGTTCGGCGATCGCATTGTCTGCGACGTCGAAGGGGGTGCCTTCGTCGACAGCGGACATGACCTCACCCAAGGTGCGGGTGACGAGGCGGTTGAAGACGAATCCGGCCTTGTCGCCGCAGAGGACGGCGGACTTCTTCAGCGACTTCGCGGTCGCGAAAGCCGTTGCGAGAGTTGCGTCGTCGGTCTTTTCGCCCTTGATGATCTCGAGGAGGGGAAGCACGGCCACCGGGTTGAAGAAGTGGAAGCCCACCACGCGCTCTGGATGCGCGAGCCCGGACGCCATCTCCGTGATGGAGAGCGAGGAGGTGTTGGTCGCGAGGATGGTTTCGGGAGCGATGAACTGCTCGAGTTCCGCGAAGACCTTCTTCTTGACGTCCATGTTCTCGAAGACGGCTTCGATGACGAAGTCGGTCTTGGCGAACGCGGCCTTGTCGAGCGAGCCGGAAACGAGTGCCTTGAGGCGGTTCGCGGCGTCGGGGGACAAGCGTCCCTTGCCCTGAAGCTTCTCGATCTCGGTGTGGACGTAGCCGACACCCTTGTCGATGCGCTCCTGGTCGATGTCGGTCAAGATGACCGGCACCTTGAGCTGGCGGACGAAGAGCAGCGCGAGCTGGCTCGCCATGAGGCCGGCACCGACGATGCCGACGCCGCTGACCTTGCGAGCGAGTGAGCGATCGGGTGCTCCGGCGGGACGCTTGGCGCGCTTGTTCACCAGATCGAAGGCGTACAGACCAGCACGGAGCTCGTCCGTCAGCAGGAGGTCGGCAAGAGCCTCGTCCTCGGCCGCGAAGCCCTTGTCGAGCGAAGCGGCATCGGTGATGTCGGTGCTGCGAGCCAGTTCGAGCAGCTCGACGGCCTTGACAGCGCCGGGTGCATTGCCCTTGGTCTTGCCGTCGACGATCGCCTTCGCGCGAGCGATCGCGTCGTCCCAGCCCTGGCCACGATCGATCTCGGGGCGAGCGGGGGTGACGGTGCCGGCGAGGACCTGCGACGCCCAGGCGAGGGACTGCTCGATGAAGTCGGCAGAATCGAGAACGACGTCGACGACGCCGAGTTCGAGTGCCTTCTTGGGGGAGAGCACCTTGTTCTGGTTCAGCGAGTTCTCGATCACCACGGTGACGGCGTTGGACGGGCCGACCAGGTTGGGGAGCAGTTGCGTTCCGCCCCAACCGGGGACCAGACCGAGGAATGCTTCTGGAAGGCCTAGCGCGCCCGCGTTGGCGGCAACCGTGCGGTAGTGGCTGTGGAGGCCGACTTCGAGGCCGCCGCCCAGGGCGACGCCGTTGATGAAGGCGAACGTGGGAACTGAGGACTCACGTAGGCGTCGGAACACTTTGTGGCCCAAGCGGCCCAGCTCGAGTCCCTGCTCACGCGAGGTGATCGCGGGAACACCCTTGAGGTCCGCGCCGGCGGCGAAGATGAAGGGCTTGCCGGTGACCGCGACGGCAACCGGGTTGGCGGCAAAGGCTTCGTCGAGGGCAGCGTCGAAAGCTGCGAGTCCGCCGGGACCGAAGGACGATGGCTTGGTGTGGTCGAAGCCGTTGTCGAGGGTGATCAGTGCAAACGGGCCCTCGATACCGGGAACCGAGATGATCTTGGTGTAGGCGTTCGTGACGACCTCGTCGGCGAATGCTGTTGCAATATCAGACATTTAGTTGACTCCTGCCTGGTAGTCAGCGTGGTTCGGGTTCTCCCAGATGACGGTGCCGCCCATACCGAGGCCGATGCACATGGTGGTCAAGCCGTAGCGCACGTCGGGGCGTGTCGCGAACTGGCGGGAGAGCTGGGTCATCAGACGAACGCCCGAGGAAGCGAGGGGGTGGCCACACGCGATGGCGCCGCCCCACTGGTTGACGCGTGGGTCGTCGTCGGCGATTCCGTAGTGCTCGAGGAACGCGAGGACCTGGACGGCGAACGCCTCGTTGATCTCGAAGAGTCCGATGTCCTCGATCTTCAGGCCGGTGCGGGCCAGGAGCTTCTCCGTGGCGGGAACCGGGCCGATGCCCATGACGGCGGGGTCGACGCCCTGGTAGGCGAACCCGACCATGCGCATGCCGACCGGCAGGCCGAGTTCTGCTGCGGTGTCCTCACCGGCGAGCAGGGCGGCGGTGGCGCCGTCGTTGAGTCCGGCGGCGTTACCGGCGGTGATGCGTCCGGCCGGGCGGAACGGAGTCTTGAGCTTCGCAAGATCTTCGACGGTGGTTCCGGGGCGCGGCGGCTCGTCCTCGGTGGCCAGACCCCAGCCCGCGGAACTGCGAGTGGCGACGGGGACCAAGGTGTCGGCGATGAAGCCGGCCTTCTTGGCAGCCTCGTACTTGTTCTGGCTGCCGACGGCGTATGCATCCGTGCGTTCCTTGGTGATGGTCGGGAACCGGTCGTGCAGGTTCTCGGCGGTGTTACCCATCACGAGGGCGCTCGGATCGACCAGGCGGTCGGCGAGGAAACGCGGGTTGGGGTCTGCGCCCTCACCCATCGGGTGGTGGCCCATGTGCTCGACGCCACCGGCGATCACGACGTCGTACTGGCCGAAGCCGATGCCCGACGCGGTGGTGGTGACGGCGGTCATCGCGCCGGCACACATGCGGTCGATGGCGAATCCGGGAACGGTTTCGGGGAGACCGGCGAGGATCGCAGCGGTGCGGCCGATGGTCAGGCCCTGGTCACCGGTCTGCGTGGTGGCTGCGACAGCCACTTCATCGATCCGTGCGGGATCGAGCTGCGGATTGCGGCGAAGCAGCTCACGAATCGCCTTGACGACGAGATCGTCTGCGCGCGTGTCGGCGTACATGCCTTTCGGGCCGGCCTTGCCGAACGGGGTGCGAATGCCGTCGACGAAGACGACGTTGCGTTGGTTGTTTGTGGATGGAGCCACGCGAATTCCTCCTGATGGAGCTGCCCACCACTCCGAAGTGCGGTGAGACGTTGGTTCGGCGATCACGGCCAGGCGTCCGGCCTCGTATCGAGCGTACTACTGCCCATTACTGACCGGTAACTTAACGTGCCGAATTGCTCCAACCCCACACCGGGGTCAGCTCAGGATTCTGTTTCTTCCTCTTCGGGCTCGGCCGGGACCACGGAGTTCAGGGCCTCGGCGAGGACGGCAACCGTCAAAGTGCGTTGCCAGCCACGTGCGCCGCCGGAAGTGAGCTTGGTCTCGATTGCACTCTCGACTTCGGCGATGTCCGAGTCGGGTTCCAATTTCCAGTCCCAGCACAGGCGCCTGACCAGGTCGGGTTGGAGCAGATTCTCGACCGGTACCGAAACCTCTTTGCTCAGGTCCGACAGTGCTGCGCGCGCCGCCGTCAACCGGTCGGCTGCCGCCGGATCCTGGCGGGCCCAGCGACCGGCGGCCGGTGGCCCGACGATCGGCGGAGTCTTCGGTGGAAGCTCACACTCGGGGAGCCTGCGCGCCGCTTCCAGTGCGTCCATCCACACGCGTGAATAACGGCGCTGACGTGGTCCGCCGAAGACGGGAAGCGAGCGGAGCGCGTCCAACGACTGAGGATCTTTGAGAGCGGCATCGATGATGGCGGAGTCAGGAAGAACCCGACTCGGCGACACGTCGCGCTTGCGTGCGAGATCCTCACGTGCCTGCCACAGCGCCCGTACCGCCGCCAACTGACGGGTGGTCTTGAGTGAGGTGATGTGCGACGTACGACGCCAACGGTCAGGCTTGGGCTTGGGCGGGCCGGCCAGACGGATGTACTCGAACTCTTCCTTCGCCCACTCGAGCTTGCCTTGGGATTCGAGTTCGGCCTCCATCGCGTCGCGCAGCTCGAGAAGTACTTCGACGTCGAGGGCGGCGTAGTTCAACCACGCGTCCGGCAGTGGGCGCGTCGACCAGTCGGCAGCGCCGTGCCCCTTGCGAAGTTCCACCCGCAGGGTTCGCTCCACTATCGCGGCCAGCCCGACTCGCTCGAAACCCGCCAGTCGTCCGGCCAGTTCGGTGTCGAAGAGTTCCGCCGGTGTCAGGCCCAATTCGGCGAGGCCGGGGAGATCTTGATCCGCAGAGTGCAACACCCATTGCAACGGATTGATCGCCTCGGCCAACGGCTGTAGATCCTGCGCCGTCGGAATCGGATCGAGCAGGAACGATCCTGCGCCTTCGCGTCGGAGCTGGATCAGGTACGCCCGTGCCGAATAGCGGAATCCGGATGCCCGCTCGGCGTCCACGGCGAGCGGGCCGTGGCCGGAAGCCAGCGCGGCTGCGGCGCCCGCGACGCCGGCGGCAGTGGTGATGACTTCCGGAACTCCGTCACGAGGTACGAGCAGCGGAACTACGTCGGAGGTGGGCTCGGTAGCATCATCGGTGACTTCGGACATGGTCACTGACTCTACGTCGCAGTGGGGACAGTGGTTGTCACCTCAGCCTCGAACAGTTCGTCGAGAGCTGCCCCGAAACCTTGCGCGAGCTGGTCTAATTCGGGTGCCAGATCAGAGCAACTGACAATGCCGACGTCGAGTTTTCCGTCGAGCGACATCACCGTCACGTTGAGGCCCGCCCCGTGAAAGATCGGACCGAGTGGGAACATTCCTTTGATCTGCGCGCCCAGGAAGTAGAGCGGGACCGGCGGCCCTGGCACGTTGGAGACCACCAGGTTGGACACGACGGGGTGACGTTCGGCAAGTTTGAGTGACGAGTACACGCGCATGGCAGCGCCGAACACTGCCGGCGATGCGAACTGCGACCAGTCTTGAAGCATGTTCGCCCCCAGTGCTTCGTTGTGGTTCTTCGAGGTGGCGTTGTAATCGCTGATCGCGTGCAGGCGTTCGACCGGATCGGCGATCTGGGTGCCGAGTTGCGTGAACATGCCCGAGATCTGGTTCGTGCCCGGCCGATCGGATTTGCCGTGGACAGACACCGGCACCATGGCGACGAGGGAATCCTCCGGCAGTTCGTCCCGGTCCTCCAGATACTTACGCAATGCTCCGGCGCAGAGCGCGAGAACCACGTCGTTGACCTTCACGCCATGACGGTCTTTGACGGCTTTGACCTTCGCGAGATCGAGCTGGCTGAACGCGACGTTGCGGTGACCGGTGATAGCGCCGTTGAACGAGGTTCGCGGCGCGGTGAACGGTGCAGGCATGGCTTCACCCTTCCGTGCGCGCGTCACCCACTTGGGAAGCATGGCGATTCCGCCGGGAACTAATCGGGCAATTCGTGCGGGCCGTGCAATCACGGCCATGAGCCCACCGATCGCGATGTCCAGCGTTCCTGCGTCGCCCGCGCCCTGAGCGTCGGGGTCCACCAAGGCTGCTGAATCCGGTTCGAGGCTGCATAGCTGAGCCAGGATGTTTGCGCCGGTTATGCCGTCAGCGGCGCTGTGATGGATCTTCGACATGACCGCGATCTGTCCGTCGGCGAGTCCCTCGATGACCCACATCTCCCACAGCGGACGCGACCGGTCCAATGGCTGGCTGGCGATGTGCCCGGAGAGTTCCGCCAGTTCCGCGTGGGTGCCTGGCGCGGGTACCGCGGTCCGATGGCAATGCCGCTCGATGTCGAAATCGTGATCGTCGACCCACACCGGGTAGTCGAGATTGAGGCGCGAATCCTTGAGCTTGCGCCGGAAGGTCGGCATGGTCGCCATCCGCGAGTCCAACTCGCGAAGCAGCTTCCGGTAGTCGTAACCGCCCGGGATGGTCGTGGGGTCGAGCAGGACAAGTCCACAAACGTGCAATAGCTGGGTCGGTGTTTCCAAGTAGAGGAAGGTCGCGTCGAGTCCGCTGAGACGTTGCATGACTCATTTTAGAACAGGTTCTAGTATTTTCCGGCGGAATGCTCAAACGAGCAGCGGAGTCAGTCGTTCTGCCGCGACAGCGTGGTTATCCCGGCGGGAGGAAGTCCCGCGGCATAGGCGAGAACTTCACAGAAAGCCTCGACGTGGTGAGCCAGTTCGGACGAAGTTGCAGTCCAGGACGCTCGGAGTTCGAGCTGATGGGCTCGGGGCGGCCCGGCAATGTCGCCGTAACGCACCGATGTCGTGGCCGTGACCGTGCCGCCCAGGGCGACAAAAGGTTCCGGCCCCGCTTCCAATGCGTCCACCAGCCAACTCCAGGCTACTTCGGGGAGTAGTGGATCCGCGGCGACAGCTTCGTCGAGATCGGCCTGAATATAGGCGACCAACCGCATGGTGCCGTTCCACGCCTCGTCGCCGTCCGGATCGAACAGCAGGATGAGGCGGCCGAAAGCGTCACCTTCGGACTGCTCTGCCACGACGTCGGAGTCCGGATGCAGCACCTCCGCCCCCACAGCGTGGCTGTACGGAGCGAGACGTTGCGGCGGACGGATGGGACCGACCTCTATCTCGGGCCGAACCCGCGCAGCGGTCATCGCCTCCACGGCGGCACGGAACTCGGCCGGGTCGGCTGTCGATCCGGATGTCGTCACAGGTCAGGACGTTAGTCGGGGATGCGGGCGGGTAGGTGGAGGCGCGCCGACCGAGAGTGGCTCGGGTGTGGGGGCGCTCACGAACCGCTCGGGTGTCCGATCCGGAGTGTGGGGCATGGCAGCATTGAGTCGATCGAAGACACACGTTGGCGGAGAGCGCGAGGACTGATGAGCGGGTTGGACAACATGAATTCAGGCACCACCGGGTCGGCGGAATACAGTGCTCGGCGAGTTTTGCCCGACGCACCGTTGCTTGCCGCGGCGACCGGACGCACTCCGAGTCGACGGCCGGTGTGGTTCATGCGCCAGGCCGGGCGTTCGTTGCCCGAGTACCGCGAGATCCGCGCGGGGATCGGCATGCTGGAATCATGTTTCGATCCGGCGCTGGTTTGTGAGATTACGATGCAGCCGGTGCGCCGTCACGACGTGGACGCGGCAATCCTGTTCTCGGACATCGTTGTTCCGCTCAAAGCCGCGGGAATCGATCTCGACATCGTTGCCGGCGTCGGACCGGTGGTTGCCAATCCGATTCGCTCCGTCGCCGACGTCGCAGCACTCCCGCGTTTGGTCCCCGAAGAGGTAGGCGCAATCGCGCAGGCCGTTCGGCTTCTCACCGCCGAGTTGGGCTCGACTCCGCTGATCGGTTTTGCCGGAGCGCCGTTCACGTTGGCGTCGTATCTGGTCGAGGGCGGTCCGAGCCGGAACCACGAGAAGACCAAAGCGCTCATGCACTCCGACCCGAAGACCTGGCACGCGTTGCTCGGAAGCTTGGCCGACACCACGATCTGCTTCCTGCAAGCGCAGCTCAAGGCAGGTGTCGACGCAGTCCAGTTGTTCGACTCGTGGGCTGGCGCACTCTCGCTGGCCGACTACCGGGAATTTGTTCTCCCGCATTCCGAGCGCGTATTCGCCGAGGTTGCCGCTGCCGGCGTTCCGCGCATCCACTTCGGTGTCGGAACCGGTGAACTCCTCGGCGCGATGGGGGAGGCCGGCGCCGACGTCGTGGGTGTCGACTGGCGAATCCCGCTCGACGTCGCGGCTGGTCGTGTCGGTCCGGGCAAGGCGCTCCAGGGCAACCTCGATCCCGCCGTCCTGTTCGCCGGACCCGAGGTGATCGATCGCGAGGTACGACGGATCGCCGCCGAAGGGGATCGCGCGATCGAAGCCGGTGCCATCGGCCACATCTTCAATCTCGGCCACGGCGTACTTCCCGACACCGATCCCTCGGCGATCACCGCGGCGGTGGAGCTGGTGCACTCGCTGTGACGACCACTCGGCCGTCGGTTGCGGTGATCGGAGGCGGAATCTCCGGTCTGGTTGCCGGGTACCGGCTTCGCCGCAGCCTGGGTTCCGATGCCGACATCACGGTCGTCGACGACTCGCCGCGACTGGGCGGGAAGCTGCGAACAATCGATCTGGGCGGCGGCCCGATCGACATCGGTGCCGAGGCGTTCATCGCCCGTCGGCCCGAGGTTCCTGCGCTTCTCGCCGAGCTGGGACTGACTGATCAGATCGTCTATCCCGCTGGCCTGAGCCCGTTGATCTGGTCGCAGGGCTCACTGAATCGGTTGCCCACCGGAACCCTGATGGGAATCCCGGCGTCGGCGGAGTCGGTGCGAGATCTTGTCGACGAGCAGACTCTGGCGCGCATAGCGGCCGAGCCGGACGTCCCGTTCGAGTGGACCCGCGGTTCCGATTGCAGTGTTGCCGAATTGGTTTCGCAGCGATTCGGTGATCAGGTGGTCAGCCGATCGGTGGATCCGCTTCTGGGTGGGGTGTACTCGGGGCTGGCGGAGACCATCGGTGTCCGCGCAGCACTACCGACGCTCGCTGCGACGCTCGATGCCGGGGCTCAGAGCCTCACGGATGCAGTCGCGGCTGCGTTGCCGACACCTGCACCCGGACCGGTGTTCGGAGCGCTCAGGGGCGGTTACGGTGTCTTGCTCGATGCGCTGTGGGAGGCCGCCGACGCGAAGTTCGTCCGCGGAGAGGCTTCAGGGTTACGCCGGGACGGGACGGGTTGGAACGTCGATCCGCTCGGCAGCGTCGACGCGGTCATTCTGGCGGTCCCGGCGCCGCGTGCAGCGACGCTGTTGGCCGGAGTTGATCCGAAGATCGCGAGGATCGCTGCGCGGATCGAACTGGCATCGTCCGCGGTGGTGGCGCTCCGGCTGTCCGGCAAGGTCGATCTTCCGCAGAATTCGGGGATTCTTGTTGCCACCGACGCCGACCTGACCGCCAAGGCGTTCACGTTGTCGAGTCGAAAATGGACGCACCTCGCTGATCGCCGAGAGCATCTCGTTCGGGTGTCGTTCGGCCGATTCGGCGCATCGGAGGTCGTCGACCGGCCGGACGGGGAACTGATCGATCTCGCGCGGGCCGATCTCGAGGTCGTGACCGGAATCACCGAGAGGCCAGGAGCCAGCTTCGTCCAGCGGTGGCACGGAGGTCTTCCCCAGTACGCCCCAGGTCACACGGAAATCGTGGCTGAAATCGAGTCCGAGATGACGCAGTTCGACGGTCTCGAAGTGGCCGGGTCATGGCTGCACGGCGTCGGGGTTCCGGCGTGTGTCGCAGTCGGCACGACGGCGGCTACACGGATATTCGAGCGAGTGGCACGATGGACGCATGGCACGCCTTGATTTCGACAAACTGAACTCTGAAATCCGATACCTCATGTTCTCCGTGTTCCAGGTGGAACCCGGTGTGCTGGGCGATGATCGGGAAGCTGCGGTCAAGGACGCCCGCTTGTTCTTCGAGGGTCTCGAAGACAAGGGCGTCGTGGTTCGCGGCATCTACGACGTCGCCGGCTTGCGCGCCGACGCGGACTTCATGATCTGGACCCACGCGGCCAGCATCGAGGAGCTGCAGGCCGCGTACGCGGATTTCCGTCGCACCACGGTCCTCGGACAGGCGAGTGCCCCGATCTGGAGTAACTCGGCGGTGCACCGCCCCGCGGAGTTCAACAAGAGCCACGTGCCCTCCTTCATCGCGGGTGAGGATCCGGGCGACTACATCTGCGTCTACCCGTTCGTCCGCTCGTACGAGTGGTACCTGCTCCCCGACGAGGAGCGTCGCAAGATGCTCGCCGATCACGGTATGGCTGCTCGTTCGTACAAGGACGTTCGCGCCAACACGGTCCCCGCCTTCGCTCTGGGGGACTACGAGTGGATCCTCGCGTTCGAAGCACCCGAACTCATTCGTATCGTCGACCTGATGCGTGATCTGCGCGCCACCGAAGCTCGCTTGCACGTTCGCGAAGAGGTGCCGTTCTTCACCGGGCCGCGCGTGGACATCGAGAAGTTGGTTCTTTCCCTTCCCTGATCTACCTCGAAAGTAATTTCTGTGACAACTGCACCGAACCGGCGTCGTCAACACATGTCCCATTGGGGAATGTTCACCGCCGAGTCGGTCGCCGGCGAGGTGACCGCAGTGCATCCGTACGAGGGTGATTCGAATCCTTCGCCGATGCTCGGGAACCTCGCCGGTTCGGTGCGCAGTCGAGCTCGCGTTTCGGGCCCGGCGGTGCGCCGAGGTTGGCTCGAGAACGGACCGGGTCCCAGCGACCAACGTGGAGCCGACGAATTCGTCTCGGTCTCCTGGGACGAGCTGACAGAACTGCTATCGCGTGAACTGCGTCGCGTGGTCGACACACATGGAAACAACGCGATCTTCGGTGGCTCGTACGGCTGGGCCAGCGCCGGTCGATTCCATCACGCGCAGAGCCAAGTTCACCGATTTCTGAATCAGCTGGGTGGATACACCAAGTCGGTCCACAGCTACTCGCTCGGCGCCACCGGCGTCATCATGCCGCGTGTGGTCGGAACGCACTGGAAGATCTTCGCGCGCTCCACGTCGTGGGACGTCATCGCGAAGCATTCCGATCTCCTCGTCTCGTTCGGGGGCGTGCCGATCAAGAACACCGGCGTCAATGCCGGTGGTACGAGCGATCATCCGACGCTCGGGGCGCTCGACGCGTTTCGGGCCCGCGGCGGAAAGATCGTTTCGTTCAGTCCGCTGCGTGACGATGTCGATGGCGACTGCGAGTGGGTCGCACCCGTTCCGGGAACCGACGTGGCGATCATGCTTGCACTGGCTTTTGTCCTGGCGTCGGAGAACTTGCACGATCGCGAATTCCTGAACCGCTTTTGCGTCGGCTACGAACGCTTCGAGGAATACCTGCTCGGACGGACCGACGGAGTCCCCAAGGATCCCCGCTGGGCGCAGAAGGTCTCGGGGGTGCCTGCCGAGTTCATCACCGACCTGGCTCGGAGAATGGCGTCGGGCCGGACGCTGGTGACCGTCACGTGGTCGTTGCAACGCATCAAACACGGTGAGCAAGCGCCGTGGATGGGCGTCACACTTGCAGCGATGCTCGGCCAATTCGGTCTTCCGGGTGGCGGTTTCGGGCACGGCTACGGTTCGATGAACGAACCCGGTCTAGCCCCGGTCCCGTACCCGTTGCCGACATTTTCCCAAGGTCTGAATCCGGTGTCGGATTTCATACCGGTAGCCGCGATTTCCGATCTGCTGCTCTCGCCCGGGGAGGAGTTCGACTACGACGGCCGACGCCTGACCTATCCCGACATCCGGTTGGTCTACTGGGCCGGTGGCAATCCCTTCCATCACCATCAGGATCTCCCGCGGCTGCGACGCGCGTTTGCACGGCCGGACACGATCGTCGTTCACGATCCGTACTGGACGCCGATGGCTCGCAGCGCCGACATCGTTGTCCCGTCGACCACCTCGCTCGAACGAAATGACCTGAGCTGCACTCGAAACGACCCGCTTCTGGTCGCGATGCAGCAGGTCGTTCCACCTTTCGAGAACTCGCGTGACGACTACGACACGTTTGCCGATCTGGCTTCTGCGCTCGGATTCGGGGAACAGTTCACCGAGGGGCGATCCTCACAGGAGTGGATCGAGCACCTCTACAGTCAATGGCGGCCGTTTGTCGATGCAGACGGCGGCAACACGCCGACGTTCGAGGATTTCTGGGCAGACGGGCACTACCGGATGCGAACCGAAGACAACCTCGTGCTCTTCGGCGACTTCCGTGAGGATCCCGAGAAGTATCCGCTCTCGACTCCCAGTGGGAAGATCGAGATCTTCTCCGAGACGATCGAGTCCTTCGGCTACGACGACTGCGCCGGCCATCCGCGCTGGTACGAGCCCGACGAGTGGTTGGGTGGCCCGCGTGCCTCGCAGTTCCCGCTTCACCTGATCGCCAACCAGCCCAAGTCGCGGCTGCACAGCCAACTCGATCACGGCGCTGCAAGCCAGGCGTCGAAGATCCAGGGACGCGAGCCGATTCGTATGCACCCCGATGCAGCGGCCGCGCGCGGCGTGTCGGCCGAAGACGTGGTGCGCGTGTTCAACGATCGCGGGGCGTGCCTTGCTGGTGTGATCGTCGATTCGGATTTGCGGAGCGATGTCGTCCAACTGTCCACCGGTGCGTGGTACGACCCGCTCGATCCTGCCGATCCCGACGCCATGTGTGTGCACGGCAATCCCAACGTTCTGACACCGGACATCGGTACGTCGTCACTTTCGCACGGCTGCACTGGACAGCACGTTCTGGTGCAGATCGAGAAATTCGAAGGGGCCCTGCCGCCGGTCAAGGCGTTCGACCCGCCGGTGCTTCGTTCGCGCTGACGGAACCGATCGGCCACCTCTCGCGTCGAACCTCGTGAGCGCCTGAATCAGGTGCCACGATCGATCGAAGGTGGGGGCCATCGTGAGTGCAGCGGATGTTGGTTCGATGCGGGGGCAAGTCGAAGTTCTTCGGGCCCAGATAGATTCGATGCAGGACGTTCTGTTGGAGCGAACGCGATCGCTGGCGGGCTTGCAGGTGAGGATCACCCGATCCACGGCGAGCGCGCGTTCGAGTGACGGCTGCGTGGAAATTGTCGTAGACGCTTCGGGGGCAGTTGTGGGAGTCACCCTGTCGGGGGGTTCTTACGGCAAGCATTCGGCGGCAGCGTTGGGGAATCTGATTCTGGCTACGGCCACGTCTGCGGCAGAAGACATGCGCCGACAGGTTGTCGAGATGACGAAGCCGTTCACGGAGGCGGCCAGAATCGACTTGCCGGACCTGGTTCCGGGTGTGCTCGGATTGCGCGAGATTCTCGAGCCTCGTCCGACGTCTGTACCGGTCTCCGGCGACGAACGCTGGGACCGCACCGTTCTGAGGAGCTCCGGCAATGTCTGAACTGGGTGTGGACGTAGCCGCGATGAAAAGTGCTGCACCAGCCTTCGAGGTGGTCGCTGCCGATCTCGACGAGGCGCGGAGCGCTCTCGACGCAGTGGTCGCCGCCGAAGAGGGTTGCTGGAGAGGCGACGAGTTCGGAACCGCATTCTCGGGCGCATATGTTCCCGGTTCGGCGTCAGCGGTCGGTGGGATGACGCTGGTCGCGGGCGCGCTGCGCGAATTGACCGCCACGCTGATCGAGATCGCCGATCGTTTCGAATCGATCGACTCCTCGCTCGCCGACGACATGGCGGGTGGGCTCTGATGGGACTCGAGATTCCGGGATGGTTACAGGCGGTTGCGTCGGTCGCGGTGGGTAGCGACTGGCCGCAAGGAGACGAAACGGCACTGTGGCGATTGGGGGATGCCTGGTCAGGTGCGGCTGATCGGATCGAGGCTTCGGCCGCTGCCGGTGGTTACGGATTGCAGGCGGTACTGGCATCGATCGACGGTCAAGCCGGCGACTCGTTGTCTCGGTATTGGTCGGAGGCCGGGGGAGTTGCGGAGGTCTTCGAGCGGTTGTCCTCTGCTGCAGCCGAACTGGGCCGGTCGTGCACCGATACAGGCACGGACATCGAGTACACCAAACTGTCGATCCTCGCGGCGCTGAGCGCACTGGCGCTCGAGATTGCGGCCATGGTGGCGGCCGCTGTCCCGACGTTGGGTGTCAGTGCCGCCGGGGTCGTGGCGGCTGAGGTGGCAACAACCCTCACGGTCCGAATGTTGTTGCAGCAATTGTTGATGCGAGTGATCGAGGCCGCGGCAGTGGAAGCTGCGGCAGCCGTCTTCTCAGGTCTCGCCATTCAACTGGGTCAGATGTCGATGGATCACCGCCGGTCGATCGACGGTGGCAAGGTCGTGACCGAAGGACGCGACGGTTTCATCAAGGGACTCGCGAACGGAGGATTGAAGACGACGCCGGATCGTGTCGGGCCGGACCCGAACCCGCTTCCGACCGGTTCGAGGTTGCAGCAAATCGCGCGAGGCGCCTTCGACGACGCGGTCTCGGGAGCGTCCGCTGCGATCGTGACGAAGGAGGTCACGGGCGGCGACGCCTCACTGACGGACATCACGTCCGGCGCGATCGGTGGCGGGATCGGTTCCGTCAAAGACGGTCTTGTCGCTCGCAACGAGGACCTGAATGCGGCCGGTCTGAGCCTGACTGCGCTGAACTGGGACTTCTGAGTCGAAGTCTCGAACCGTGGGCTACTCCCGTACCACGGGGTAGCCCACGGACTGCTTACTCAGCAGGCTTGAGTACCAGCGAGATCGAGTTGATGCAGTACCGCTGATCGGTCGGCGTCGGGTATCCCTCGCCCTCGAAGACGTGGCCCAGGTGGCTGTGGCACTTCTTGCAGATGACCTCGACGCGGCGCATCCCCAGTGAGCTGTCTTCCTTCAGGATCACGGCATCCGAATCCGCCGGATCGAAGAAGGACGGCCACCCGCAGTGCGATTCGAACTTCTCGGTGCTGCGGAACAGTTCGGCTCCGCACGCCCGGCAGGAGTAAACACCTTCCGTGGTGGTGTCGGTGTATTCGCCGACGAAGGGGCGTTCGGTGCCGGCTTGGCGCAGAACCGCGAACTCCTCCGGACTCAGCTTTTCGCGCCACTCGCTCTCGGTGTACGTGACCTCAGGTGTGCTGTCGATGCCATCGTGTGAAGAACTCATGCCTCCACGCTAATGCTTTGTCGCCGTTTCGGCTTCGTCGGCAGGTGAGACGGTATCGAGTGGGGGATCGAGGAGGTACGCGGGATCGATTCCCCGATCCAAGCGGCCCTCTCGACGCGCGACCAGATACCGGTATCCGAGGACACAGAAGATCACGATCAGCAGAAGGCTCCAGCCGAGGGTGCTCTTGGTGTATTCGGCGGCCCGGCCGAAGGTCGGCCAGCGGTTCGACCACCAGCTGTCGAAAGTCATGAAGCCGTAGACGGCGAGCCAGGCCGGCCAGTTCCGCATGACCGAGTTCTTGAGCACCACGGACATCAGGAGCGGGAGCAGCATCATCGAGTAGTACATCTGGCCGAGCGAGGGCAGCAGGAACGATGCGGTCATGATCACACCGGTTGCGGTGGTGAGGAAGAAGAGTTCGTCGTTGCGGTAGTAGCGGTACAGCAGCCACAGAGAGACTGCGACCATGGCGGCGAACACGACGCGAAGCAGCAGGATCAGCCACTCGGGCAGGCCGAAGTAAGCGCCGTTTCCGACAATCGAACTGTTGAAGTAGTCACGCGATTCGAGTAGGTACGGCACGGTGCGGCGGACGAAGTCCATCGGATCCGACGCCAGTGGCCACGCCACGACGGTGAGAATGAACGGGATGCCCAGGGCGGTGACGAACACCTTCCACTGGCCGCGAACGAGTGGCAGTAGGAGCAGCGGCGCGAGAGTGGGTTTCACTGCGATGGTGAGCCCGATCGCGGCGCCGGCCCACAGATCCTTCTTGCGCATCAGCAGCAGGAGGAAGGCAATTTCGCCGAGCAGCACGAGACCATTGATGTTGGTGAACACCAACGTGTTGGTGACCGTCTCCGACATGAAAGCACCGAGCACGAGAATCGGCGCCGCAATGGAACTGATCGTCAGGTCGAACAGGCGCAACAGCAGGTAGAGAGCCACGAGGACGGCGACGGCATTGACACCGATGAACAGCCACCGCGAGCGCTCGGGATCGAGGATCGCCAGGGGCGCCATCAACAACGAACCCGATGGTGGGTACAGGTAATGGGGGTCTACCGAGTTGAAATCTGCGGTGTAGACGTCGCGACCGTTCCAGAACGCCAGCGCGGCGTTGTAGACCGGCCGGAAGTCATCGGTGATGGCGCCGTTGACTGCGGTCACGATGACACGATTGAGCACTGTCATCACGGCGATCGGCCACAAAACGAAGTTGACGACTTGTTGGGTTGTCCGCCCGGTACGCGGCTCGAGCTGTCGAAGGAACACTTCGGCACGGTACACCGGAGCAGGGTGTGATCGGGGGATGCACCCCTTTTCGGTCGTGGTGGACGAGCGCCCGAGTCAGGCCGGGCACACGCTTCCGTTGCTGGGCAGGGAGGCGTCGGTGAGGTATGCCCTCATCGCCTGCTGAGCGCACGTGGATTGTGCCGCGGGGTGACCCGCACCCTGCCAGTCCAGGGTTGCGAAGCGCGACCCCGCGTTGGTCACGACGCCGGTGACGGTCGAGAGTCCGGAGTTCCCGACGGCCGGGTCACCCTGACCGCTCAGTACGAGGACGGCGGGCTTCAACTGGTTGGGCAGGGGAGAGTTGGCGGTCGACGGCCAGCTGGCGCATGCGAGCAATCCGAGCGCGGCTTCTCGACCGAATACCGGATAGTTGGTGCTCCACGTGTCCGCCAGTTCGCGGACACGCCCGATCCCCGGCCATTGCATGCCGTCGGTGCACCGTCCGATGAACTGGCCGTCGCCGTCCACCTCGTTCTCCGCCCGGGCTGCGCGCTCTCGAATCGGCGAAGCATTTCCGGTACCGAGCGCAGCCAGAGCGTCGGCGAGTGAGCGGGTCTCTTGCTCACGATTGGTTCCGGCTGTCCACAGGCTCGCCGAAATCGCGTTCGACACTGCAGCGGCGGACAGTGGCTGGAATTCATCGGCCCGAGCGCGCTCCATCAAGTCGGTGATCGCTTTTTTCGGATCAGGTCCGAGCGAGCACCCCAGCGCCACACATCGCTGAGCAAACGCGGTCAATGCCGCTTCCTCGCCCTGCACGCGGCTCTCGGCTTCGGTGGCAGCGTCAGTGGCTACAGGAGCGGGAGAATCGAGGATCAATCTCGCGAGGTTGTTCGGGTGGGCTGCCGCATAGCTCAGCGCGATGTCCGAGCCGGACCCTGCAGACCACAGAGCGATGGTCTCGACGCCCCACCGAGTGCGCAAGGCGTCGATGTCCTCGGCTGCGGAGTCGGCGCCGAACTTCAGTTCTTGAGGGTCGAGGTAGTCCGTGCAGGCGATGGTTGCGTCGTGACCGAGGGCCGCGACCGCATCGGCCGCGTCACCGGTGGTGTCCGAGTCGAACTGGCCCAGATCGTGAAGTTCGCGCCGAATCTCCGGCGTCATGCAGTCGATTGCGGTGGACCTGTCGATTCCGCGGCGATCGAGGGCAACCACGGGATGTTCTGCGAGAACCGTCGTCAAGCCGGATGCGGCGAGCATGGCGAGCGAGTTTCCCGACGAACGGTCGGTGCCGGATGTGAACACGATCGGATATGCGTTGGCAGGCGTCGACGACGTGCGAGCGCGGGTCAATCCGGCAGTGAAGTTGCCGTCGATCGCGCCGGTCACGTCGATGGGAGCACTGAATTCTGCGCATTCGAGGATGACTCCGGCGCTCGACGCTGTGAGAGCCTGGTCGGCGAGTGACGTGCCGGTGCAGTCTCGCCACGGTAGGTCGTCGGTCGGGACGCCAGGGACAACCGGCGGCGCATCGGGCGACGGGCCCTCGCTCTGGGCCGGGCTGCCGTCGGTACGGCCTTCGACCGCGACGGCGGGCCGAAGCGAAGGTCCGGCGCCGCACGCACAACACGTCGCGAGGACGACGGCCATCAAAGCAACTCTGCGCATGCCGACCAGAGTGCCAGGTTCACCGACGTGGCTGCTGACGAACCCATCGAGTGATGATCGTGCCGTCCGAATCGCCGAGGATGTGCGCGGGGCGCATGGCTGTGGGCATTGCGTTGGGGGAGAGTGAGATTCGGCCGACTTTGCTGCCCACCAGTTGAGGCGAAGTGGTGATGCAGAGTTCGTCGACTGCATTGTCCTCGATCAACTGCCCGAAAAGTGACGGTCCGCCCTCGCACAGCACGCGACGGAGATTGCGAACCGACAAGGCCCTGTCGATGTCGCCGCTGCTGACGTTCGGCGAGTCCGTCACCTCCACCTGCGCTCCGGCAGATCTCAGCGCCGAAATCGCCGCGGAGTTCGCGTCGCGACCGACAACAAGGATCGGTGGAATTTCGGTATCCCGCACGAGTCGACTGTCAGGGTCGATCGACGCGTGCGCCGAGACGACCAGTATCGGTGGCACCGGAGCGAGGCCGCCGGCCGTGCGTCGGGCCCGGGCTGCGTCCGAGATCTGCACACCCCCGTAGTTCTCGGCTCGCGCAGTGCCTGCGCCGACCACGACGACGTCACAGAGTTCGCGCATGATCCCGAATACCGACTTGTCCGCAGGTGTGCCCAGTCCGCCGCTCACTCCGTCGACGGAGACGCACCCGTCGATGCTGGAAACGAAGTTCACACGCATCCAGGGTTGCGAGAGATTCTCCGGATAGGCGTACAGGCTGCGGAGTTCGTCCTCGTGGCCTGGTGTGAAGTAGGTCGCAATATCCATACGGTGCACATGAGAGATCACATCACGTAGATACCCTTGACGGATGCATGAACGTCTTGTCGATCGCAGCCCGGTGGTACCCGCCGATCAACTGGTAGCTCAAATGGTGCCTCCCGCAATGTTCGACGAGGTGAGTTTTGCGTCCTACATTCCTGATCCGAAGGAACCGAGCCAGGCAGCTGCTGTCGCCAAGGCCGAGGAATTCTCCAAGCGCGTCACCAAGATCCGTAGTGGTGGACGCCGCGGCCTGTTCGGCAAGAAGACCCAAGCGACCGGCGCCGGCCTGTACCTCGACGGTGGATTCGGTGTCGGTAAGACGCACTTGCTGGCATCGATCTTCCACAGCGTTCCGTCGCCGAAGGCGTTCGGAACCTTCGTCGAGCTGACACACGTCGTCGGCGCTCTCGGCTTCAACAAGGCCGTCGAAGCGCTCGCCGACCACAGCGTTCTCTGCATCGACGAGTTCGAGCTCGACGATCCGGGCGACACCATGCTCGTCTCCCGCCTCCTCTCGGAGCTTTCCGCGCGCGGCGTGTCCATCGTTGCGACGTCGAACACGCTTCCCGGCCAGCTCGGTGAGGGTCGCTTCGCCGCTCAGGACTTCCTGCGTGAGATCAAGAAGCTCGGTTCGATCTTCGAGACGATTCGCGTCGACGGCCCCGACTACCGTCACCGTGACCTCCCGCCCGCACCGGAGCCCGTCACGTCGGAGGAGTTGGTTTCTCGGGCCGACGCCATCGACGGTGCCACGCTCGACGACTTCGACGAGCTGTGCAAGCACCTCAGCACACTGCACCCGTCGCGGTACAACAAGCTCGTAGAGGGTGTGAAGGCAGTCTTCATCGACGGCGTTCACCCCGCAACGGATCAGTCCGTAGCACTGCGCATCGTGGTTCTCGCCGACCGCTTGTACGACGCGAGCATCCCGGTCACCGTCTCCGGCGCACGCCTCGACGAGATCTTCACTCCCGAGATGCTCGCCGGTGGGTACAAGAAGAAGTACCTGCGCGCTACCTCGCGTCTGCTCGCACTTTCTCGTTTCGAGGTCGCGGCCGGCTGATCGGCACGCCTGTCAGCTGACGGGGCGCTCCATCACGAAATCGTGGTGGAGTTGTGCGCCCACGAGGAAAGTCTTTGTGCCGACCTGGGTGAAACCGTGCTTGGCGTAGAACTTCTGGGCACGCAGATTCTCCTGATTGACACCAAGCCAGATTCCGGCACTTCCGCTGCGTCGTGCGTGGTCGACGACGGCGTCCATCAAGGATGCTGCCGCGCCGGTCCCGTGGTTACCCGGAAGCACGTACAACTTGCTCAGTTCCGTCGTCGGGCGAAGAGTCACAGCAGCTTTGACGTCCGGGTCGGCGGGCTCGTCGTCGACAAGCATCGCGTAGCCCACGATCGAACCGTCGCGAATGACCTTGAGAACGGTTCGCGTCGGATCGGTCAGGTACTCGGAGAACTTGTCGACGGAGAGAACGTTGTCGATGAAGGCGCTGATGTCGTCGTCCGACGCGTCCGGCGGACATGCCAATGGAAATGTCACCGCTGCCACGTCGGCGATTGCTTCGGAATCCCAGATTCCGGCCCGGTCAACGGTGATCGTCACGTCAGCTTCTACCTCTCGCGCACACAGTTCGGTCGATCAAGTACACCACTTTCCTGGAGCGCAATGCTCAAGCGGCGTTCTCGGTGACCGGAGCCGTGGCTCGTTTCGGCGCGAACGCGGGAGCAAGAACTATCAAGATCGCACAGAACGCCAACGGAATCAGGAACCCGATCCGGAGGTCACTGAAGGCAGCGACTGCGCCGACGATGCCACCACCGACCACGGTGCCGACGTAGTTGAAGAGGTTGATGCGTGCGATGACCGCGTCGACCTGATCCGGGGGCGCCATCCGGCCGGCGGCGCTGAAGCAGATCGGAGCGATCACCGGTACCCCGAGCCCGACGATGAGGAAACCGGCGATGGCAACGGCGGGTGATTGCGCGAGCACAACGACTGTCATACCGACTACGCCGATGAGAGAGCCGATCCGCACGACGGTGATCTCACCGAACTTCCCGACCCAGTAGTCGCCGGTCAGTCGTGCGATCAGTGCGGCGATTTGGTACGCCGCCACGGACAGGGCAGCGGTCCCGGCGTCGGCGAGCAGTTCGTCCTTGACGTAGAGAGTCGACCAGTTTCCGACGCTGAAGTCGATCGCATAGAACAAAGCCATCGCGACGCCGAGGAGGACAAAGGCGCGGGTAGGGACGGTGAACTTCGCGGTGCTCGTGATGTTTGCATCGGCAACCGGAGACTCGGACCGATCCAACAGTTGCGGGCCGAAGGCCAGAAGCATCAGTCCGACAACAACTCCCGCAATCACCTGCGTCACGCGGATCGAAATCTCGAGACCGGCGGTTGCTGAGATGAAGAGAGCGCCGACAATCGCTCCGACGCTCCAGGAAGCATGGAACGAGGAGAGAATGAAGCGACCCTTGGCGTGTTGAATCGAGACCGCCTGCATGTTGGCGGCTGCGTCGACCATGCCGAGTCCGATGCCGTAGATCGCCAGGAAGACGAAGAACATCGCCGCATTGGGTGCAATTCCCGTTGCCCCGCCGAAGACTGCGATGACGGCGAGTCCGGTTCGCAGAGTCATCTTGCTCGACGTCCGCACCGCCAGCATCTCGGCGAGCACGCTGCCGAGGCCGGCGATGACGGACACAGTGACAACCGCAACCACCACCAGCGTCTCGCTCAGCTCGAACAAGTCCTTGTACTGCGGAAGCTGCGTCAGAATGGCGGCGAGCAGAAATCCTTGAAGTCCGAAGGCCACCGAAGTGGCGATCCGGGCCCTCGTCAGGGTGCGGGTGTTATCCGTCATCAAGCAGGGCCTTTGTCTCGTCCGTTCGGTTGGGCCGAACGGTACTGGATCTCGATACTGGTCGAGTGTCCAACAAAGCTGCGTGTTTTGCACGGTTCTTTGATTAACTGACCGGCATGACTCGGCAGCCGACACCAGAATTTCCGTCTTCCTTCGTCTGGGGAACCGCCACCGCGGCCTATCAAATCGAAGGAGCTGTGGCGGAAGACGGTCGCGGACCGTCGATCTGGGACGAGTTCTGTGACCGTCCCGGTGTAGTCGTCGGGGGCGACACCGGGACGGTCGCTGCCGATCATTATCACCGCTGGGAATCGGATATCGAGTTGATGAAAGACCTCGGGCTCGACGCTTATCGGCTGTCCCTGTCGTGGTCGCGAATACTCCCCACCGGATCGGGGGCCGTGAATGCGAAAGGGCTCGACTTCTACGACCGCCTGATCGATCGACTGTGTTCGGTGGGAATTACTCCTGCTGTCACTCTCTTTCACTGGGATCTGCCCTTGGCGCTACAAGAGCAGGGCGGCTGGATGAACCGAGACACCTCGTACCGGCTGGCAGAGTACGCGCAGGTCGTCGGCGAACGGTTGTCCGATCGCGTCGGAATGTGGATGCCGCTCAACGAACCGGTAGTGCACACGCTCTACGGCCATGCCTTGGGAGTTCACGCCCCCGGACTGGCCTTGGGGTTCGAGGCTTTCCAAGCCGCACATCATCAGCTGCTCGGGCACGGCCTCGCTGTCGAAGCGCTTCGGGCAACCGGATGCACGAACATCGGAATCGCCTCCAATCATGCTCCGGTGCGGGCAGCTTCGGATTCCCCGAAAGACGTGATGGCTGCCGACATCTACGACCACGTCGTCAATTGGATGTTCGCCGACCCGGTATTGGTCGGAAAGTATCCCGCAGACGAATTTGCACAGCTGCTCAGCGGTCCGGTCGAAGAGGACTTGAAGATCATCGGGGCGCCGCTCGACTGGTACGGGATCAACTACTACGAGCCGACGATGATTGCAGCTCCGGTGGAAGGCCAGGGGACAGAAGGTGTGCTCGAGGTCGACCTACCGCCGGGCCTGCCCTTTGCGCCTGTCGCGATTACCGGTTATCCCATAACCGATTTCGGATGGCCGATCGTCCCTGAGGGACTAGGTGAGATCTTGCGGACGTTCCAAGCACGCTTCGGTGACGCACTGCCGCCGATCTACATCACGGAAAGCGGGTGTTCGTTCCACGACGCTCCGGATGCCGCAGGAGTTGTCGAGGACGAAGCACGAATCGACTATCACGATGCGCACCTTCGCGCCCTCCGATCGGCCATCGACGACGGCGTCGACGTCCGCGGTTATTTTGTGTGGTCACTTCTCGACAACTTCGAATGGGCCGCGGGATACAAGGAGCGTTTCGGCCTGGTGCACGTCGATTTCGACACCCAGAAGCGCACACCGAAGACCTCGTTCGAGTGGTATCGCGCTTTGATCGCCGACCACAAGGCGGCTCAGGTCTGACCTGAAGTGGAGGCGGTCTGGGTTGCTTTGCTAGGCGGTCTGGGTTGCTTTATGGAACCAGGCCGCCTAGCCTCTTCTCTCATGAAGCGAATTCTCGTAGTAAGCCGCCGCAGCGGGGTCTGAATCGGACCGACCCCTCGCTGCGGGTCGTCTTGCTACCAGTTGGTCCTCCACTTCATTCCAGGAAGACCACGACTATGACTTACAACTTCGCCTTCGCTTCTGATTCCTCTTTTACGCCTGCTGATCCTTTCGCAGCGCGCCACGGAAAATCTCTGCCTGCCGGCCTGCGTGCCGAATGCTCTGCGATGTCCTGGACCGAGTTCGAGTCCACGTACGCGGCAATGAGCGGCCCGATCCGTCTGGGCGCGTGGTCATCCGAAAAGATTGCACCGGGTCGTTGGACCTTCGAAGCGACTCTCGGTCTGGGGGAGCGCATCCAGAAAGCGTCCGCCACCTCGACCGGTGCGATCTCGGCTATGACCTCGATGCTGCACGACGCGGGAATCTCTCTCGAGATCCTGTCTTTCCACCAGCACCAGATCGGCCACCGTACTGCGACGTTCATCTTCACCGAGTGCGACGGACGTCGGAGCTGGGCGATGGGTATTGCGGAGTCGTCCACGGAGTCCTCGCTGCGCGCGATGACCTCGGCAGCGAACCGCTTCTCTCACTGATCAGCTCCATCAACCGCAGTGCTGACGCATTCCCTGGGGGGGGGGGCTTGCGTCAGCACTGCGGTTAGTGTGTTCGGTGCTCAAACACAAAAAGCCGGAACCCTGAGGTTCCGGCTTCTTGCATTCTCAAATGGTGCGCGATACTGGGATTGAACCAGTGACCTCTTCCGTGTCAGGGAAGCGCTCTCCCGCTGAGCTAATCGCGCGGGTTCTGGAGAAAAATGGAGCGGACGACGGGATTCGAACCCGCGACCCCAACCTTGGCAAGGTTGTGCGCTACCAGCTGCGCCACGTCCGCATGAGCAATGAACTCCGTTACCGGAACTCAGTACTTTTCTAACTTATCAGACCTGCAAGCAGGCCTTGACCATCAGGCCCGAAGGCCTGACGTGGTGCGCGATACTGGGATTGAACCAGTGACCTCTTCCGTGTCAGGGAAGCGCTCTCCCGCTGAGCTAATCGCGCGAGGTGGAGACGGGAATCGAACCCGTGTGCACGGCTTTGCAGGCCGTTGCCTCACCACTCGGCCACTCCACCGTAAAAGGTTGAGTCACACCTCTCGAGCGGACGACGGGATTCGAACCCGCGACCCCAACCTTGGCAAGGTTGTGCGCTACCAGCTGCGCCACGTCCGCATCGCACCGTGTTGCTTGGGGAGTTGCTCGCTCTCCTCGGTGCGTTGGAAACATTAGCCGACCGTGTCGGATACACACAAATCACCAGCTCAGTGGCGTGTTCGGAGTCGAATCGGCCCGTGGCGCGCGTTGCAACTGTCCATCTTGCCGATGAATACGGTCTGAAATCAGCTCGAATTCGTAGATTTCGGGGTTGCCTGGAGCAAATCGAATGCCAACCTGGTGATTCGTATTCATCGCGCAGCCGTGTTAATGTTCCAACTCGTTCGAGCGCATGCGTTCGGATGACTTACGGTCCCGTGGCTCAGTGGGAGAGCGTCCGCTTCACACGCGGAAGGTCGCTGGTTCGATCCCAGCCGGGACCACAGAAAGACACTGAAGGCGTTCCCGATCATCGGGGACGCCTTCAGTCGTTTGAGAGCGCAGTTGTTCGAGGGCACCGTCGTTTCGGCATGCAGACCGTCGTCGCAGGTGGCCGGGCGACGATTTCGGTAGCCTGGTCGAAGAGACATTTCGCGACGGAAAAGGTGACCGACTTGAGTACCGAAAAGGTCGATTCTCCCGTCGACGATTCAGACCTGTCCGTCTTCCAAGACGCAGAGTCCCGCTGGGAGCGGTGGCGCGCCGGAATTGCCGCGCGGCCCACCCTCAATCTTGCGTATCGCATCGGCGTTGGAGTCGTCGGCGTGATCGTGCTCTCCGCAGGTGTCATAGCTATTCCGTACCCCGGCCCCGGATGGCTCATCGTGTTCGCCGGCCTGGGCATTTTGGCGTCGGAGTTCGCCTGGGCTCATCGACTCCTTCATTTTGCGAAGGCTCGATACGACAGGTTCATGGAATGGTTCGGCAAGCAGTCGCTGTTCGTCAAAGGGTTGGGCGTTCTGTTCACCACAGTGTTCGTCCTGGCGACTTTGTGGGTGCTCGGCACCTTCGGGCTGATCGGGACATGGGTAGGGCTGGACTACTCGTGGCTCGAGTCGCCACTGTGAGCTGAACGAGGTCGGTTTCCTTCACTCGGTTGTCTCGACATGTCGGTAGGGCCGATAACATGATCGTGCGCGTGCTCGCAGTGGGTACGACGCCTGTCTTAACTTGTCGCAATACCTTAGGAGCACATCGCCGTGACCAGTCCCGCGCCAGAGCACTCAGCCGCCCCACTTCGGGTGCCCGCGGGGACGACCGCCGGGACTGCAGTGCGTGAAGCCGGATACCCCACGAAGGGGCCCGACGTGATCGTCGTCGTGCGGGACGGCGAGGGAACGCTCAAGGATCTGTCGTGGACTCCTGAGGTCGATGTCGACGTCGAGCCGGTGGCAGCGTCCACCGAAGACGGTCGCAGCGTCATCCGACACTCCGCGGCCCACGTCCTCGCGCAGGCGGTCCAGAAGGAATTCCCCGATGCGAAGCTGGGCATCGGGCCGCCGATCAAAGACGGCTTCTACTACGACTTCGCGGTGGATCGTCCGTTCACTCCGGAGGATCTGGCCAAGCTCGAAAAGCGCATGAAGCAGATCATCAAGGGTTCGCAGCGCTTCTCGCGTCGAGTGGTCGATTCGATCGAGGACGCCCGGGTCGAGTTGGCCGACGAGCCTTTCAAGCTCGAACTCATCGACGACAAGTCCGGTATCGACGATCCAGAGATCATGGAGGTGGGTGGCAACGAGCTGACCATCTACGACAATCTCGATCCCCGTACCGGCGACAAGATCTGGTCCGATCTGTGCCGCGGTCCGCATATTCCGACCACCAAGCACATTCCAGCGTTCAAGCTGACGCGTAGCTCCGCCGCGTACTGGCGCGGAAATCAGGACAACGCCGATCTTCAGCGTGTCTACGGCACCGCGTGGGAGTCCACCGAGGCTCAGGACGAGTACCTCGAGTTGCTCGCCGAGGCCGAGCGTCGTGACCACCGCAAGCTCGGTACCGAACTGGACCTCTTCAGCTTCCCCGACGAACTCGGCTCCGGTCTGCCGGTCTTCCATCCCAAGGGCGGCATCATCCGTACCGAGATGGAGAATTACTCCCGCAGCCGCCACATCGAGGCCGGCTACGAGTTCGTCAACACCCCGCACATCACCAAGGGACATCTGTACGAGGTGTCCGGTCACCTCGACTGGTACCGCGACGGCATGTTCCCGGCGATGCACGTCGACGAGGAACTCAACGAGGACGGCACCGTGCGTAAGCCGGGCCAGGACTACTACCTCAAGCCGATGAACTGCCCGATGCACAACCTGATCTTCCGTGCTCGCGGACGTTCGTACCGTGAATTGCCGTTGCGGCTCTTCGAGTTCGGCTCGGTCTACCGCTACGAGAAGTCCGGCGTCATCCACGGTTTGACTCGTGTGCGCGGTATGACTCAGGACGACGCTCACATCTACTGCACCCGTGAGCAGATGCGCGACGAGCTGACCACCACGCTGCAGTTCGTACTGAACTTGCTGAAGGACTACGGCCTCGACGACTTCTACCTCGAGCTGTCCACCAAGAACCCGGACAAGTTCGTCGGTAGCGACGACGTCTGGGAAGAGGCGACCGCAACGCTCGCCGAGGTCGGCGAAGCCTCCGGCCTTACACTGGTGCCGGACCCGGGTGGAGCTGCGTTCTACGGTCCCAAGATCTCGGTTCAGGTCAAGGACGCACTCGGCCGTACATGGCAGATGTCGACCATCCAGCTCGACTTCAACCTGCCCGAGCGGTTCGAACTCGAATACACCGGCAACGACGGCGTCAAGACTCGACCGGTCATGATCCACCGCGCTCTGTTCGGCTCGATCGAACGGTTCTTCGGCGTCCTGACCGAGCACTACGCCGGCGCTTTCCCGGCGTGGCTGGCGCCGGTGCAGGTCGTCGGAATCCCGGTGGCGGAGGCATTCGCCGATCACCTGTTCGACGTCACGAAGAAGCTCAAGGCTGCCGGTGTGCGCGCCGAGGTCGACTTCAGTGACGACCGCATGCAGAAGAAGATCCGCAACCACACCACGCAGAAGGTCCCGTTCATGCTCCTGGCGGGCGAGCGTGACGTCGAAGCCGGCGCGGTCAGTTTCCGCTTCCGCGACGGCACACAGATCAACGGAATTCCGGTCGACGACGCCGTCCGGATCATCACCGAGTGGATCAGCCGTCGCGAGAATGCCTCGCCGACAGCCGAACTGGTGCAGCCAAGCGTGGCGCAGTGAGCGCCCCCGGTGACGAGGGACCAGGTTCGCTGATCGACCACGGCGTCGGCGACCCTGACCATTTGCAGCGCATTTGGTCGCCGCATCGGATGTCGTACATCACCGAGGCGCCCAACACCCCGGGTACGACGGGTGAGCCATTCATCGACATCCCGAAGATGTCGGACGAAGAAGGGCTCATCGTTGCCCGCGGTGAGCATGTCTACGCGGTTCTGAACCTGTACCCGTATAACCCCGGGCATCTCATGGTGGTTCCGTATCGCAAGGTCGCGGCTCTCGAAGACCTGACGCCGGAGGAGAGCGCCGAGTTGATGGCGTTCACCCAGCAGGCGTTGCGGGTGATCAAGAGCGTGTCGAATCCTCACGGATTCAACGTCGGCCTGAATCTCGGTGCCGCTGCAGGCGGTTCGCTGTCCGAGCACCTTCACCAACACGTAGTGCCCCGCTGGGGTGGCGACGCCAACTTCATCACCGTGCTCGGTGGGGTGAAGGTGATGCCGCAACTGCTGCGGGAGACCAGGGGACTACTCGCCGGTGCCTGGCAACAATAGATCGATGCGTCCGGCTTCATGGCAGGATGCTTTGTTGCGACGAGTTCCAATCCGGAACTCACGACGGGGAGGTTTCCTGCGGTGTTGAGCTTCTTCGGACGCGAATCGGTGTCCAAGGTGACGGCACCTATGGGGAAGGCGCTGGTCAAGACCGGCCTGACGCCAGACACGGTGACGGTGATCGGCACGGTGGCGAGTGTCGCCGGGGCGGTGACTCTGTTTCCGTCCGGACACCTGTTCTGGGGAACCCTGTTCATTTGGTTCTTCGTCATGTTCGACATGCTCGACGGCGCCATGGCCCGCGCTCGCGGTGGTGGAACGCGATACGGGGCCGTCCTGGACGCCACCTGTGATCGCGTGGCCGACGGTGCGATTTTTGCCGGCCTTGCGTGGTGGGCGGTTTACCACGAGAACAGCAAGTGGCTTCTCGTGGCGACGCTCATCTGCCTCGTCACCTCGCAGGTCATCTCGTACGCTAAGGCACGCGCCGAGGCGAGCGGGCTGACTGCCGACGGTGGGTGGATAGAGCGTCCGGACCGGCTGATCATCGTGTTGGTCGGATCAGGCCTTACGGGCATGGGTCTACCGTGGGCAATCCACATCGCGATGTGGGTATTGGCCGCCGGAAGTATCGTCACTGTCTTCCAGCGAGTGCTCGCGGTGCGCAATTCCCCTGGCGCCCGGGAACTTCTGCCGATCGCCCCGGCGTCATCAACGGCCGAAGGCGGGTCGAAGCCCGATGGCGAGCCCGAAACAGATGGTGGGCCCAAGACGGAAGGCGAGGCAGATCAATGAGTTTTGCCGAGCGTGCAACCGATCTGGGATACGCCGCGGGATGGCGGTTGGTGCGAAGCCTGCCGGAATCGGTGGCAGTCAAGCTGTTCGACGCTGGAGCGGATTTCGCGGTACGCAAGGGCGGACCCGAACAACTCAGGAAGAACCTCGCGAGAGTTCTGGGGACGACACCGGAGGAAGTCCCGGATCAGCTGATCAAGGATTCGATGCGCTCGTACGCCCGGTACTGGCGTGAGGCGTTCCGTCTTCCGTCGATGGACCTGGTCGCCACCGGTAAGGCGTTGCATGCGCTGGTCGAGGGCCAGGAACATCTGGAAAAGGCGATGGCGGCAGGTCATGGCGCAGTGCTGGCGCTGCCCCACAGCGGCAACTGGGACATGGCCGGCGTGTGGTGCGTTCAGCAGTGGGGTGGATTGACCTCGGTGGCCGAGCGGCTCAAACCCGAATCCCTGTACGAGCGGTTCGTCGAATATCGCGAGAGTCTCGGTTTCGAGATCTTCCCGCTCAGCGGCGGAGAGCATCCTCCGTTCGTCGAACTCTCCAAGCATCTGCGTGAGAACAAGATCGTGTGTCTTCTGGGGGAGCGCGATCTGGCGAAGAAGGGTGTGCCTGTCACGTTCTTCGGAGAACCTACTCGCATGCCCGCAGGCCCGGCGAAGCTCGCGATCGACACCGGAGCGCCGCTTCTACCGGTCCACTGCTGGTTCACTCCCGACGGGTGGGGTTTCAAGATCGACCCGCCGATCGACGTTTCCGGGGGCGTCGGCCCGGCCACGCAGGCACTGGCCGACCGATTCGCGGTCAACATCGCAGCGCACCCCGCTGACTGGCACATGCTTCAGCCGCTGTGGCGCTCGGATCTCTCCGAATCGCGGCTCGCCCGCATGGAGGGTGAATGAAAATCGGGATGATCTGCCCGTACTCCTTCGACGTCCCCGGCGGGGTGCAGGCGCACGTGGTGGATCTGGCCGAGGTGCTGATCGAACGTGGCCACAAGGTGAGCGTGCTTGCGCCATCGTCCGACGATGACGAGTTACCGGATTTTGTGGTCTCCGCTGGTAAAGCCGTCGCGATTCCTTACAACGGTTCTGTTGCGCGGTTGTCCTTCGGCCCGACGGCGAACGCCCGCCTCCGCAAGTTCATCGCGGAAGGTGGCTTCGACGTTCTGCACATCCACGAACCCAATGCGCCGAGTCTGTCCATGCTCGCGTTGCGTATCGCGGAAGGCCCGATCGTGGCGACCTTCCACACGTCGACCACGAAGTCGTTGGTGCTGAGCACTTTTCAGGGTGTCCTGGCCCCGTATCTCGAGAAGATCAGCGGCCGGATCGCAGTCTCGGAGTTGGCGCGTCGTTGGCAGGTCGAGTCCCTAGGATCCGACGCCGTCGAAATACCCAACGGCGTCGACGTCGCCGCGTTTGCCGAGGCCGACATGTTGCCCGGCTATCCGCGCGAGGGTGGAACCATTCTGTTCCTCGGGCGTTACGACGAACCGCGCAAGGGTATGGCCGTCCTCCTCGGTGCACTGCCGGAGTTGGTCGAGCGTCATCCTGATCTCGAAGTGATCGTGGTCGGGCGCGGCGACGAGGAAAAACTCCGCAAAGAGGCGGGCAAGTACTTCAAGCATCTCCGACTGCTCGGGCAGGTCAGCGACGAGGAGAAAGCGTCTGCACTTCGCAGTGCGGACGTCTACTGCGCGCCCAACCTCGGCGGTGAGAGCTTCGGGATCGTTCTGGTCGAGGCCATGGCGGCCGGTACCGCCGTCGTCGCGAGTGAGTTGGACGCCTTCCGTCGGGTACTTCGCGACGGCCAGGCCGGCTTGCTGGTCCCCATCGGGAGCTCCGATGCCCTGGCCGAGGCAATCGATTCCGTTCTCGGTGATCCGGACCGACGCCGTGCTCTGGTCAACACCGCGACAAGCGTTGTCGCCGAATACGACTGGCCGGTGGTGGCGGAGCAGATCCTGCGTGTCTACGAGACCGTCACGGTCGGCGGCACCGGCGTTCGTGTGGTGGGATCATGACCTTTTCCGCTCTGACGATCTTCATTCTCGGACTTGTCGCTGCCGTCGTCCTGGTCGTCGGACTGTGGGCGTACGGGACGGCGAATCGACTCGATCGGCTGCATGTGCGTTCGGATCAGTCCTGGCTGGCGCTCGATGCGGCGCTGTCCCGCCGTGCAGCGGTGGTCCGCGCGGCGGCCGTGGACATGAGCGCCGACGACGCCCGCAGATTCGTCACCTTGGCCGACGCCGCTGAACGGGCGGATCGTCAGGACCGAGAACTCGCGGAGAATCGGTTGTCCAACGCTCTTGCCGCCTACGGCACGACGTCGCTGCGACCTCAACTGGTGGCCGAGCTGGCCGACGCCGAAGCGCGGGTTCTGATCGCCAGGCGGTTCCACAACGACGCGGTGCGAGACACCCTTGCACTCCGTACGCGTCGACTTGTTCGCTGGCTTCACCTCGGCGGAACGGCGCCGCTGCCTCAGTATTTCGAGATCTCCGAGCGGACCACCGCGGCCGCGGTGCCCGAGGGCATCACTGTCGATACGTCGCGGACCTCCGCTCGCGTGGTGATGCTGGACGAGGACGATCGGGTGCTGCTGCTGCGCGGGCACGATCCTCAGATCCCGAACACTTACTTCTGGTTCACCGTCGGCGGCGGGCTCGAACGCGGTGAACATCTGCGGGCGGCTGCCGTTCGTGAGATCGAGGAGGAGACCGGATTCGTCGTGGCGCCGGAGAATCTGCGAGGTCCGCTCTGGCGTCGAGTGGTGATTTTCCCGTTCGACGGTGAGCTGATCCGTTCGGAAGAGCTGTTCTTCGCCACGCGCACTCACGGCTTCGAGCCGGTCTTCCAAGGCCACACGGAGTTGGAGCAGCGTGCGATTACGGGCCATCGCTGGTGCAGTGCCGACGAGATCCGCCGACTGGCCAAGTCCGGTGAGCCCGTCTACCCGTTGGATCTGGCAAACCTCCTGGTGGAAGCAGCGACGATCGCGGACGGTAGCGAGGATCCGGAAGTGCGTTCCATCCGCTGATGAGTTCGGCCGATCAGGCGTCGCGGCTATTTAAGGCCAGCAATGGCAAATTGGATACGGAATCGAAGGCCGGTTGGTCCTAGAGTTCTGGCCAGAGGCCTCCGAGCGAATGAACTCGTGTGTTCGTCGTGCCTCGTTTCTTTTGTCACGCCACTACTGCAGGAGTTTGCTGTGAGCACCCCCGACTCTGCCCCCACCACCGCCATCGGCACCGCACGCGTCAAGCGCGGCATGGCTGAAATGCTCAAGGGCGGTGTGATCATGGACGTTGTCACCGCTGAGCAGGCCAAGATCGCCGAAGACGCAGGCGCCGTCGCCGTCATGGCACTCGAGCGGGTCCCCGCGGACATTCGCGCACAGGGCGGCGTCTCGCGCATGAGCGACCCGGACATGATCGACAGCATCATCTCCACCGTCAGCATTCCCGTCATGGCAAAGGCACGCATCGGTCACTTCGTCGAAGCGCAGATCCTGCAGAGCCTCGGCGTGGACTACATCGACGAGTCCGAGGTCCTGACCCCGGCCGACTACGCCAACCACATCGACAAGTGGAAGTTCACCGCTCCCTTCGTCTGTGGCGCCACCAACCTCGGTGAAGCGCTCCGTCGCATCAACGAAGGTGCGGCCATGATCCGCTCGAAGGGTGAAGCCGGTACCGGAGACGTCTCCAACGCCACCACTCACATGCGCACCATCCGCGGCGAGATCCGCCGGTTGACCTCGCTGAGCGAAGACGAACTGTACGTCGCTGCCAAGGAACTGCAGGCACCGTACGAGCTGGTCGTCGAGGTCGCCAAGGCCGGCAAGCTGCCGGTCACCATGTTCACCGCCGGCGGCATCGCCACCCCGGCAGACGCTGCGATGATGATGCAGCTCGGCGCCGAAGGCGTGTTCGTCGGATCGGGCATCTTCAAGTCCGGCAACCCGAAGCAGCGCGCCGAGGCCATCGTCAAGGCCACCACGTTCTACGACGACCCGGACGTGCTCGCCAAGGTCTCGCGCGGACTCGGCGAGGCAATGGTCGGCATCAACGTCGACGACCTGCCGGTTGGACACCGCCTCGCAGAGCGCGGTTGGTGACACCAGGTCTGATGACCGGGCCCAGTGCCTGAAGGTTTTCGACAACGAAGGGGCGGCGAGTTGCAGAAGCAACCCGCCGCCCCTTCGTCGTGTGGGGGGTCAGACCGTCAGATGCTTTCGGAGACCTCGAATACGAATTCCACCTCGACGGCACTGTTTCGGGGGAGTTCGGCGACGCCGATCGCAGAGCGTGCGTGTTGCCCTGCAGTACCGAAGATCTGGGCCAGCAGGTCGGACGCGCCGTTGATCACCTGGGGTTGCTGTGAGAATCCGGATCCGGAAGCAACAAATCCAACGACCTTGACGACGCGAACGATGCGGTCGAGCCCGACCAAGGCGTCGACGGCCGCGAGTCCGTTGAGAGTGCACAACCGCGCAGCCTGGGCTGCGTCTTCGACGGAGACACCTTCACCCAACTTGCCGATGCACGTCGTGGTGCCGTCGACGAGCGGCAATTGCCCCGACGTGTAGACGTATGCCCCCGTCTGAACGGCGGGAAGGTAGGAGCCTGCCGGGGTAGCGACCGGCGGAAGCGTCAGGTCGAGTGCGGCGAGTCGTGCAGTCCAGGTACTGGCGTCGTTCATCGAGTTCCTCAATGGGTTCTTCTGTCTGGGAATGATGTTCGAGTCTGGCATCGGGAGTCTCGGCAAGTCCAAGTCGTATTTGCGCCCACCCCATCACTTTTGGTGATACTCAGTGTCGTCGGATTCAAAATGGTGTTCGATTTGGCCACCTAAGCTTTGTTGTATGTCGTCAATTCGCAACATCTCACTGGGGCTACCTGTCCGTTGCGGTCACGTACTCATGCTCGACGGCACGGACTCTGTCACGGGGGAGAACTTCCATCGATTGATCGGTGGCAGTATCGAGTTCGGTGAGACGGCCGAGGCAGCGCTGCGACGCGAGTTCGCGGAGGAACTCGGCGTCACGTTGGGAAGTGTCGAGTTGCTCGAGGTTGTCGAGAATATCTTCGAGTTCGAGGGGAGACTTGGGCATGAGATTGTCCATGTCTTTGCAGTCGACTCAGCCGAATTCGATGCGTTTCCGCTCGACGTGCAACTCCGAGTCCTCGACGAAGGTAATCCAGTCCACTGGGTATTGACAGGTGGGTCCGACCGCCCCATCTACCCGGCCGAAGCCGCCCGCATTGTCAACGCCCTGGTTCAGTAGTCGAATCCGTTGCCGAAACAAGAGTGGTCGCAAAGGTTGCTCCGCAACAATTTGCGGTCAATCGGGATTCTTCGGACTGATTTCTGGAAACCGTAGATCGTCGAACATAGTTTCGAATATTATGGAGGAATGTTCGATGACGGAGTAGGAAGTTCGAGTGCCGCAGCGCAGCTGTTCGGTGCTGAATCCGACTGCGCCCTCATCGATCTCATTGCCGAACTGCATGCGCGCGAGTCGATGCTCGTGGAACGGAAACTCGCTGCCATTGCCGAGTTTTTCGAGCGTCGCAGCGCTGGACACTCCGATGCCGGCGCGTGGTCGTCCACTGCGCACGAACTAGCTGAAGCGGAGCTCGGCGCAGCGTTGACCATGGGCCGTGCCGCGGCGGGAAAGTTGATCGGCCTCGGCTTTTCTCTCAAGACTCGACTACATCGCACGCGTGCCGCTATGGCACGCGGAGAACTGGATTTGTATCGAGTCGGGTTGATCGACTCCGCCACAGCCAACGTCGATGACGATTTGATCGACGAGGTGGAACGGCAGCTCCTCGAGAAGATTTCAGCACCACCGATACATGGCGGTACCGGCTTGACCGGCCGCCGATTGACGGCGGCCATCGACCGTATCGTCGCTGTGGTGGATCCGGAGGGGATGCGGGAGCGTCGACGCCGCGCCCTGGCTGATCGGTTCGTAGGTGTGAGCGCTGCCGAAGACGGTATGGCGCGGATCTTGGGGAGCATTCCGGCGGAGGATGCACGGGCTTTCGACGGTCGCTTGCGGGAGTTGGCGATGTCGGTGTGCCGACACGATTCTCGTAAATACGAGCAGCGACGAGCCGACGCCCTAGGAGCGTTGGTGGTGGGGTCGACGATTCTGCCGTGCGATTGTGGCCGGGGCGACTGCCCACAAGACCGCAGTGGGATTGTCGTGGTGCGTCGGCCGTTAGTTCACGTGGTCATGCTGGAAAGCGCGCTCCAGGGCGGTGACTCACCAGGTGCAGACGAACCCGCTCACCTCGACGGTTATGGAGTGATCAGTGCAGAGCATGCGCGTGACATCGCCGCGGGAGCGCTGCTTCGGAAGGTGAAGGTACCAGCCGATGCGGCGCTCGAGTCTGCCGATGAGGGCGAGCCAGTTCCTTCGCCTGTAGTTCCTCCGCCCGTCATTCCTTCGGCGTTGGTGTACCGCCCGGGCGCTGTCCTCGACACGTGGGTGAGGGTGATCTCGGGTAGCTGTCAGTGGCTGCACTGCGGTGTTGCGGCATGGAATTCCGATCTCGATCACACTGAACCTTTTGATCATCGTGATCCAGCGCGTGGTGGAAAGACCGTGGCCTCGAACTTGAGTACCGACTGTCGAAATCATCACCGCCTCAAACATTCCGGTCAGTGGGTGCACACCTCGAATCCGGACCGGAGCGTCACGCTGACGTCGATTACCGGACATTGTTACCGAGCTCGGCCGTCAGGTCTGCTGGCAGGAATGCTCGAGCCTGTACTGCCCGAGGGTGGTCGGCGTCGACGTACACGTTTGGAGAACAAGGCGGCCCGCGTGCGGGGTGAACGCCGGCGCCAGCGGATACGGATGCACCTGCGGGTGAAGAAGAAGGTCCAGAGGAGGACCGTCGATCGAGGAGACGATCCACCGCCGTTCTGAGCAGATGCACCCCGTCTCTCAGTGTTCTCGGATGCCCAGTTTTCGGATGCCCACTTTGGTGGCCGGGGGTGCGTCAGGCATTGTGTGAAGGTCGGTAGACGTCGGTACATGGGAAGATGTGGAGCATCGATGGCGAGGATCGAAGAAATTCTGGAGTTGGAACGCCTCGAGCGTGACATCTTTCGAGGAATCATCGCGGAGACCACCCTGACCCGTACTTTCGGCGGCCAGGTCGCCGGCCAGGCATTGGTGTCGGCAGTACGAACGGTCGATCCGGCCTACTCAGTTCATTCGTTGCACGGATACTTCCTGCGTCCGGGAAATCCGATGGAACCGACCGTCTTTCTGGTGGATCGTGTTCGGGACGGTCGTTCATTTGCGACCCGCCTGGTCACCGGAATTCAAGACGGACAAGCCATTTTCACGATGTCGGCATCCTTCCACGTCCAGGACGAAGGCATCGAGCACCAGGACGAGATGCCGCCCGTCCCTGACCCCGAGACCTTGGCCATCGCCCAGGATTCGGAAGACCCCGAGACCGCGTGGTTGGCTCGCGAGTGGTCCGACTGGGACCTGCGAATGGTGCCGAAGGCAGACATCGACAAGCGGCCGGGTGCTGCCGCGCAGCAGCAAGTCTGGTTCCGTTCCCGCGAGGCGCTCCCGGACGACCCGGTATTCCACGTCTGCACGCTTGCATACATGAGTGACATGACGTTGCTCGGATCTTCCCGCGGCCCCCACATGGACGTCGCCATGCAAAGCGCCTCGCTCGATCACGCGATGTGGTTCCTGCGGCCGTTCCGGGCCGACGAGTGGCTGTTGTACGACCAGACGTCGCCGTCAGCGGGCTTCGGCCGGGCACTGACGCAGGGGCGCATCTTCGACAGCCGAGGAAACATGGTTGCCGCGGTGGTCCAGGAAGGCCTGACCAGGCTCTATCGCCCGAAGTGAGATCAACCGCTGTGAAATCAAACGCGGCGAGAGCGCACCGCAGGCCGGGCCGGATGGTCGTACCTGACCTCGAAATCGACCTCCTCGGACACCGCTGAGCGGTGTTCGAGGAGCGCGTCGACTGTCCACAGATCCGCCTTCGGTGTGTGCCTCCGCATGGCAGCTTCGCTCATGTCCAGGCGGACGGTGACGTCGAACTCCAGTCCGCGCCCGAGCAACATCGGACCTGCGATTACGATGACCGCGCGCTCGTGGACAGGGATACGGGTCGAGCGAGCCGAGCGATCAGTGGTTTCGTCCCAGAGTTTCGGCAACAGCGTCCGTTTGGTGCGAGCCGCTGTGATCACTTCACGATCGAGTGCCGGATAGTCGAACCAGATGGCGCGGTAACTCAGCGCATCCTCGTGGCCGAACTCGTATCGTAGCGAAGCCGGCCGCACGTAGTCGTGCAGTGACACAACGGCACTCGGCCTGCTGTGCGATTCGACTGCAACCCCGACCAGTTCCGCGAGCCGCGACGGTTGCGCGCAATCCGGTCCGTCGATCGCTACTACCACCACCGATGGAAATAGTCCGCTCAGCGTTGCGATCTGCTCGGCCAGAGCGAGGGGAGTGGACGGGATGAATGTACTCACGCCCACCATGGTGCCGTGCCCGCTCGCCAAGGCGATATTGTGAACCGTCATCGCGCCTAGTGCGGCGGTCTGTGTATGCGGTCAATGTTTCCGGAGGACTCATGGTTGGTATCGAGGAGATCCTCGCGCTCGAACACCTGGAGAAGGACATCTTCCGCGGTGCGGTCCATCCCACTGCACTTCAACGGACGTTCGGTGGGCAGGTTGCCGGGCAGTCGTTGGTTTCTGCCGTGAGCACCGTCGACGAGAGCTACCACGTGCATTCGTTGCACGGATACTTTCTGCGCCCGGGCAACCCGAAGATTCCGACGGTCTACCTGGTCGACCGTATTCGCGACGGGCGTTCGTTCTGCACGCGTCGGGTCAATGCAGTCCAGGATGGTAAGACGATCTTCACGATGTCGGCCTCGTTCCACGTCGACGACGACGGTATCGAGCACCAGGATCGGATGCCCTCCGTTCCGGCGCCGGAGGACTTGCCGGATGCGCAGACCGTACCCAAGTTGGCGGAATCGCAGTTCTACCAGGAGTGGAAGAACTGGGACATCCGAATTGTGCCGGCCGAGCAGAGTGCGTCAGCGCCGGACCTGGCCGCCCAGCAGCGTGTATGGATGCGCTACCGCGAGGCTCTGCCGGATCGTCCGCTGCTGCACATCTGCACCCTCGCGTACCTCAGTGACATGACCCTGCTCGGAACTTCCAAAGTCCCGCACCGGGGTGTGAAGACGCAAACGGCTTCGCTCGATCACGCGATGTGGTTCCTACGGCCCTTCCGGGCCGACGAGTGGTTGCTCTACGACCAGACATCACCGTCGGCAGGTTTGGGTCGCGCGCTCACTCAGGGGCGTATCTACGATCGCGATGGCAACATGGTGGCAGCGGTGGTTCAGGAGGGTTTGACGCGGCTGGAACGCGAACCCGACAACCGTGAGAACAAGACAGGAACTGTGTGATGACGCGTCCGTTGATCGGTGTACTCGCCCTCCAGGGTGATGTTCGCGAACACCTTGCCGCACTCGATGATTCGGGAGCGGACGCAGTCGGTATCCGGCGCCCGGAGGAGCTCGACAAGATCGACGGCATCGTGATCCCGGGTGGCGAATCCACCACTATGAGCCGGCTTCTGCAGGTTTTCGAGCTGCTGGAACCGCTTCGTGATCGACTCCGCGGCGGGCTGCCGGCTTACGGATCGTGTGCAGGCATGATTCTGCTCGCCAGCGAGGTACTCGACACCCGGCCGGACGCCGAGCATCTCGGCGCCATCGATATGACGGTGCGCCGCAACGCTTTCGGTCGTCAGGTCGATTCCTTCGAGTCCGACCTGGAGTTCGAGGGAATCATCGGTGATCCCATCCGCGCAGTCTTCATCCGCGCACCGTGGGTCGAGCGGGTCGGTCCGGGTGTGGAGGTGCTCGCGCAAGTTCCCGCCGCGGCGGGGGAGGCCGCGGGTCGCATCGTCGCTGTCCGGCAGGGCTCGGTGATCGCCACTTCGTTCCATCCCGAGGTCACCGGGGACCGTCGAGTCCACGAGATGTTCGTCGATCTCGTGCGCGGCTAGGGCGCTAGTTCACTTCGGCTGAACTACAGCTCCAGTTCGCGGGCAAGGATCGCCGCCTGGACGCGTGAGGTGAGGTGCAGCTTCGACAGAACTCGCGACACATGCGACTTCACCGTCGGAGCACCGACACCGAGTTCACGCGACAGTTCGGCGTTGGACAGACCCATACCCAGTAGAACGAGCACTTCGCGCTCGCGATCGGTGAGCTCGCTCAGTCCGAGCGGTTCGGCGGGTTTGGGAGTGCGCTGAACGAACGCGCCGATCAGTGCGCGTGCGGCTCGGGGAGCGAGCACGGCATCGCCGGCCGCGACATTGCGGATGGCGCTGATCAGCTCGTCCGCTGTCGCGGTCTTGAGGAGGAAGCCCGCTGCGCCGGCGCGCAGAGCTGCGAAGACGTATTCGTCGAGGTCGAAGGTGGTCAACACCAGAACGTGGCTGCGGGTCGTACCGATGATCTGGCGTGTCGCTTCGATGCCGTCGGTGCCCGGCATCCGGATGTCCATCAGCACGACGTCGGGTTGATGTGTGCGAGTGACGGTGATCGCCGACGCTCCGTCTCCCGCTTCCGCAACGACATCGATGTCGTCGTGCTGCCGCAGGATCATCGACAGGCCGGAGCGGATCGCGGCGTGGTCGTCGACCAGGGCGACGGTGATCATCGATCCGTTCCGTTCGGTGTGTGGACCGGTAGCTGCGCGCATACCGTCCATTCTCCGTCGACCGGAAGTGCGTCGAGTGAACCGCCCAGCAGCTCAGCACGATGACGCATGTTTGCAAGCCCGCGCGTTCGTGCCCGCGGACTGGCTATGTCGGGACCGACGGGGTTTCGGATCTCGATCTGTAATGCATTGTGCTGGAGAGAGATCGACATCGAGATCGGCGCGCCGGGGGCATGCTTGAGCGCGTTGGTCAACGCCTCTTGAGCGATCCGGTACGCCGTGTGATCGACGACGCTCGGCAGCTCGGCGGCATCGACGTCGATCGCTACTTCCACTGTGCTGCCGGCGGCCCGAGCTGCGTCCAGGACGACGGGCAACTCGGTCAGCCGCGGGGGAGAGGAACGCGGGTCAGGCGTCTCGCCGTCCCCCGCGTGGAGCAGTTCGATCATCGACCGCATCTCGGAAAGGCCCGCGAGACTGCTCGATCTGATCGCCCCGATCATCTCCCGCAATCCAGTTTGTCGTTCATCGTATGGTTCACCCTGCTCTGCGGAGAGAGCTGTGGTGGAGAGTGCAGCTTCGGAGTGGATTGCGATGGCAGAGAGGTGGCTTGCGATCACGTCATGCAGATCCCGCGCCATGGTTGCCCGTTCGTGAGCAACCGCGGCCTCGCGATCCAGAGTGGCGAGTGCTTCGTGGACTCTGGAACGCTCGCGTTCGGCCTCGGTCAATTCGACTTGTCGACGGATGACCAGTGCCCACCACACCGGCGTACCGAAGAACAGAGCGGTCACGACGCCCGCCCCAGCCGCAGCGCGGACGTCCCTGGTGGACAGGTAAACGAGTGCGGTGAGCGCGGCAACCGTCACCGCGGTCAGAGAACACACCACTCGGCCCAGCCGCGCCGTCCCGTACAGAACTGCGGCGTAGGTGAGATCCGAGAGGACAAGCCACATCGGCAGAGAGGGGCCAAGGGCGCCGTCGACCACGACGATGACGGCCCCCGCCGCCAAGGCCGTTGCCGGACGCACCCGCCGAAGCGAGTCGATCGCACACAGCAGAGCCAGCATCCCGATCCGAACCCCGACGGGAACGTCGGCGACACCTCCGACATCGGTCCACATTTGGTACAGGCCGACCAGGTAGAGGAGTACCCCGATCGCGAACAGGCCGAAGGCGATGAGCGGATCGTTCCACTTGCCGACACTCCGACTTCTGGTCACCACAGACTTATCAGAGCACATCGGGGCGCCTGACTTGTCATACCAAATGATGAGGTCGGCGTTGTTCCGATGACTGATGTGCGGATTCGATAGAGAAGACAGGCTCGACGTATGAAAATTCGTTTCGAGTTGATGATCGGCATTCTCTTGGTCGTCGGTGGCGGCTGTCTGTGGCTGTTCGCGCGTGACGCCGAGTTCTTCTGGTTTCGCGGCGGGCCACTCGGCGTGATCCTGGCGATCATCGGTGCTTTCGACATCGTGAATGCAGTCCGAACGAGGGAGGCAGCGATACCCGAGCGCCGAAACGACTGACGTGGAACTCGTCCTGCTCACGACCCTGGGCGGGCTCGCCCTGCTGGACAGTACGAGCATCGGAACATTGGTCGTCCCGGTCTGGATGTTGTTGATGCCGGGACGACCGCAGGTTCGCAGGCTGCTGACGTATCTGGTGGTCATCACGACGTTCTATTTTGTTGTCGGGGTGGCAGTCTGGACGACGGCGCGGGCAGGTATGCCTGTCGTCGCCCCGCTGCTCGAAACCCCCGCCGCCCGCGTTACGCAGTTGATACTCGGTATCGTTTTGTTCGCGTGGAGCTTTCGATTCGATTCCGAGAAGAGGCGCACATCCGGTCAGGCCGATCGAACTCATGTTTGGCGAGAGCGGGTGCTCGGCTCGGCCAGTTCCGCGAGAAGTGTCGTACTTCTGGCAATTGCTGCCGGGACCGCCGAGTTGGTGACGATGCTGCCCTACTTGGCGGCGATCGCGATGATCACCGCTGCTGGGCTGTCCGCAGTCACGTCTGCGTCGATACTTGCCGGTTACTGCCTGATCATGGCCGCGCCGGCAGTGCTTCTGTTGTGCGGGAGGATCGTGGCCGGCAACCGCCTCGACAAGCCGCTGCGCGGGGTGGACTCGTTCATCTCTCGCCACGGCGACAGCGCGATGGGTTGGGTGTTCGGCATTGCCGGCTTCTACCTCGCCGGCAATGCCGCTGCCGTGTTGTTCGTGAATTGACGTTGTTCGTGAATCAACCAGCCTGAACCAACGAATTGATCAGCTTCACACCGTCTTCCGGGTGATCGACGGTCACGGCGAACAGTCGTCCGTTCTCGAGAGTGACCACGATCGCCTCACCCGAGCGGAGAGTGACGGCCGTTCCGCGCGGTGTGATCCGGTAACCCCATCCACCCCATTCGGCCGGACGTATCGAATCGACCGATGCGGACTTCACCTTCGAGATGGGGATTTTCTTCCATCGAACGCCCCAGGAACTGATGCCGAGACCGTGACGGTCGACGCGCACGGTGACCGACGCGAATGCTGTGACGGCGAGGGTGGACACACCCAGGATCGCGGCAACCCACCAATCCGAGTACGCGGCAGTCGCGATCACGAGAACTACGAGGCCGGCGGTAGCGATCCACGGCCAGATGCTGCGGACCTGCCCGACCCACACTGCACGTTCGGAGGCCGTGAGCGGAGTATCGAGCGTCGGGGTCGGCAGTGCCGACTCCGGGCCGTTTCGTTGCTGGTCAGGCAGCGCGTATGCCAGAACTCCTACGAGTACCGCAGCGATCGGCGCAAGAATCCACCAGCCGATACGTGCGTCTTCCGGCGTTCCGGCGTCGATCGTCAGGGCGACGCTCAGGATCCAGATCGTCGCCAGCGTCGCACTCGAGATCGAGGTGACGGCGAGAAACAGGGGCGCGTTGGCGCTCGAACGGGCCGCGACAACACACGCGAAAACGCCTGCCACCAGTGAAAGCGCCAGCGCGATGGCGAAGAATGTCGTCGTGGTGCTGAACCCGTCCGGGTTCGATCCGGACCAATGGCTCGCGACGGTCTCGGGTAGCTGGTCGCCCCACGCGAAGCGCGCGAGAACCAGGATCAGGGTCGGGATCAGAGTCAGCGAAGCCGCTGTCCAGAGTCGGATCTTGCTGGTCGTCATTGTGTGCTGGTCTCCTTGATGAGGTCGAGCATGTGCGCGGTGTCGAGTCCCAGATTTCGGGCCTGCCGAACGAACTCGCGTGCAGATTCGTTGAGAGCCGTTCTTCCCGAGTCGAATTCGGCGCGAATGACGGCGCCACGTCCGCGTCGGAGGTCGATCAGGCCTTCGTCGCGGAGTGTTGCGTACGCACGAAGGACCGTATGGAGATTGACGTCGATCGACTCGGCGAGAGCGCGAGCGGACGGCAGTCGATCGCCCGGGCCGATTTCGCCGCGGATGACCGAGCCACGAACCCCGGCGGCAATCTGTTCCGCGAGTGGAGTTGTGGAGGCGTGATCTATTCGGACCGACATGTTTGCATTCTATGCGAACAATGCGGTGTTTGGTCAATTCGTGTCGGGGGATGCAGCGAGTTGTGACGTGGGACGGGTAACATCGGCAGAGCTGAAAGACGCGCATTCGGCGTGCGCAACGCAGCAGGAAAGGGGCTTGAATCGCATGAGCGGCCACTCAAAATGGGCCACCACCAAGCACAAGAAGGCTGTGATCGACGCACGTCGTGGCAAATCCTTCGCGAAGCTGATCAAGAACATCGAGGTGGCGGCACGAACCGGCGGTGGCGATCCCACGGGCAACCCCACCTTGTTCGACGCCATCCAGAAGGCGAAGAAGACGTCAGTTCCCAACGACAACATCGAGCGTGCGCGCAAGCGCGGCGCCGGTGAAGAAGCGGGCGGCGCAGACTGGCAGACCATCATGTACGAGGGCTACGGACCCAACGGCGTCGCCGTTCTGATCGAGTGCCTCACCGACAACCGTAACCGCGCAGCCGGTGAAGTTCGCACCGCGATGACCCGCAACGGTGGCAACCTCGCTGACCCGGGTTCGGTCTCCTACCTGTTCGCTCGCAAGGGCGTCGTCACACTGGAGAAGAACGGCCAGTCGGAGGACGACGTCCTGATGGCTGTGCTCGACGCCGGTGCCGAAGAGGTCACCGATCTCGGTGAAACCTTCGAAATCGTCAGTGAGCCACAGGATCTGGTTGCCGTACGTTCGGCACTCCAGGAAGCTGGCATCGACTACGACTCCGCCGAAGCCGATTTCCGCGCTTCCGTCGAGGTTCCCTTGGATGTCGACGGCGCACGCAAGATCTTCAAGCTCGTCGACGCGCTCGAAGATTCTGACGACGTGCAGAACGTCTACACCAACATCGATCTGTCCGACGAGGTTCTCGCGGCTCTCGAAGACTGATTGCTTTTCAACTCAACCCGGCCCTGACGTCCGCGTCTCGGCCGGGTTGCGTGTTGATGCGGGGTAGTAGGCCCGCGCACCGCTAAGCTATCGAACAGCTGTTCGGTATGGAGAGGTGTGACAAAGTGCGCGTGCTCGGAGTGGACCCAGGCTTGACTCGCTGCGGGTTGGGTGTGGTCGACGGGAGCAACGGCAGGAAAGTGCGCCCGATTGCTGTCGACGTGGTGCGGACCCCGCCCGAGATGGACCTCGGGTCTCGGCTACTGCGGATCTCCGATGCGGCTGAACTGTGGATCGAGCAGTACAAGCCGGAGGTCGTCGCGATCGAGCGCGTATTCGCGCAGCACAACGTCAGTACGGCGATGGGGACGGCGCAAGCAGGCGGAGTTGTCGCGCTCGCTGCCGCCAGACGCGGCATCCCGGTGTGTTTCCACACGCCCAGCGAGGTGAAGGCCGCCGTTACCGGCAGCGGTAACGCAGACAAGGCGCAGGTCACCGCGATGGTGACGCGAATCCTGAACTTGAAGACGGCGCCGAAACCGGCTGACGCCGCTGATGCTCTGGCGCTCGCGATCTGTCACTGCTGGCGAGCACCGATGATCGAGCGAATGGCCCGCGCCGAGGCGATGGCCGCTGAACAAATGCGTAAGTATCAGGCAAAATTGGCCGAGATGAAGAAGGCAGGTTCGCGATGATCGCGTCGGTACGCGGCGAGGTACTCGATATTGCGCTCGACCACGCGGTCATCGAAGCGTCAGGTGTCGGCTATCGGGTCAATGCCACCCCCGTGACGCTCGGTGCGCTCCATCGCGGAAGTGAAGCGCGCCTGTTCACGACGATGATCGTTCGCGAAGATTCGATGACGCTGTACGGCTTTTCCGATACAGAGTCGAAGGACCTGTTCAGCCTCCTGCAGACGGTCTCGGGAGTCGGGCCGCGCCTGGCGATGGCAACTCTCGCAGTTCTCGAACCCGACGCACTACGGCGTGCTCTGTCGGAAGGCAACCTGACGGCGTTGACGAGAGTCCCCGGTATCGGAAAACGCGGCGCTGAGCGCATGGTCGTCGAATTGCGCGACAAAGTGGACGCCGTCGCTACGACGGCCGGCGCGGCTTCCGGTGTCGTCGTCGGCAGTTCGATCCGTGATCAGATCGTCGAAGCTCTCGAAGGATTGGGTTTCCCGATCAAGCAGGCCGAGCAGGCCACGGATTCGGTTCTGGCGGAATCGCCCGAGGCCACTACGGCGGTAGCACTGCGTTCTGCCCTGTCGCTGCTCGGTAAGACTCGATGAACTTCGATCCGATCGACGATTTCGAAGACGAATCGCAGGTCTCTGCCGAATTGGTGGCAGGAGACGGCGACGTCGAAGCGAGTTTGCGCCCCAAGAGTCTCGACGACTTCATCGGTCAACCCCGAGTCCGCGAGCAATTGCAGCTCGTGCTCACCGGCGCAAAACTTCGTGGCAGCACGCCTGACCACATCCTGATGTCCGGTCCGCCCGGACTCGGTAAAACGTCGATGGCGATGATCATCGCGGGGGAGTTGGGCTCCTCCCTGCGGCTGACGTCCGGGCCGGCGCTCGAACGCGCCGGGGACTTGGCGGCGATGCTGAGCAATCTCGTCGAGGGCGACGTGTTGTTCATCGACGAGATTCACCGAATCGCTCGTCCGGCCGAGGAGATGTTGTACCTCGCGATGGAGGACTTCCGCGTCGACGTCGTCGTCGGTAAGGGGCCCGGCGCCACGTCGATTCCTCTGGAGGTCGCACCATTCACGCTGGTCGGTGCGACAACCCGATCCGGTGCCCTTACCGGTCCGTTGCGTGACCGCTTCGGGTTCACCGCGCACATGGATTTCTACGAACCCGAAGAGTTGCAACAGATTCTGATGCGCTCGGCGGGAATTCTGGGAGTCAATCTCGAAGTTGACGCCGGCGCCGAAATCGCGAGACGCTCGCGGGGGACGCCGCGTATCGCGAACCGATTGCTGCGACGGGTTCGCGACTTTGCGGAGGTTCGTGCCGACGGAATCGTCACCATGGACGTCGCTCAGGCCGCCTTGGCTGTCTACGACGTGGACCAGTTGGGCTTGGACCGACTCGACCGATCCGTTCTGAGTGCGTTGGTGCGTTCATTCGGCGGCGGGCCCGTCGGCGTGTCGACGCTGGCTGTGGCCGTGGGCGAGGAACCGTCAACGGTGGAAGAAGTGTGTGAGCCGTTCCTGGTCCGTGCCGGGATGATCGCCCGGACGCCGCGAGGACGTGTGGCTACCGCCGCTGCCTGGACTCAACTCGGAATGACACCGCCGCCGGATGCCGCCGCGGGCGGTATCGAGGTTCGTGTCAACGAACCGCAGGCCATGTTGTTCGATCCGAACAGAGAGTGAATTTCGACTGGAAAGGCCTACTTGAACGGCCGATCTGTCAGGAATCCTCAGCAACTAATGGCACACTGGTGTATTGCGTAGGTCCATCCGGGACCATCGCGGCGTAAAACGTGCAACACAACCGAGGTTGATCAACACATGTCGAGTTTGCTTTTCCCACTCTTGATCCTCGCACTGCTGGTGCCCATGTTCCTGGGCATGCGCAAGCAGAAGAAGGCTTTGGCTGCCACTTCCGAGATGCAGGACTCGCTGCAGGTCGGCGATCGGGTGCAGACCACAGCCGGGCTCTACGCCACGATCGCTTCTCTAGGCGACGACACCGTGGACCTCGAGATCGCCGACGGTGTCATCACCACCTGGTCTCGTCTGGTCATCCGTGAGCGCGTCGTCGAGACGACCGAGACCGACGAGTACGACGACGACTCGATTTCCGAGATCGAAGAGTCTGCTACCGACACCGAAATCCGGCTCACCAAGGAGTCCTGACTTCGTCGACCTGGTACGTGTTCTAGAGTTGTGAACTCGGACACACGTCCAGATCGGTTTGTCCGTTCTTTCACCAGCAGCTCAGTTCACCCCGTTGATCAATCGTTGCAGTTCGAACGCCGCAGCTCGGGTGGTCGTCGACCACCCGAGCCGTGCACTTACTGAAGCTCTGCACCTACTGAGGAGACTTAAAGATCGTGGCACCTTCCACCGGAACGGTGCATCCGGTCCGCTACCTGGCCCTTTTCGGGGTCTTGGTGGTGGCACTGTATGCCCTGGTGTTCTTCACTGGAGACAAGTCGGCCACGCCGAAACTCGGCATCGACCTGCAGGGTGGAACGCGGGTCACGTTGACCGCTCGTACCCCGGACGGCAGTGCTCCGAGTCAGGACAGTCTCAAGCAGGCGCAGGAGATCATCGAGACCCGCGTCAATGGTCTCGGCGTTTCCGGCTCCGAGGTCGTCATCGACGGTGACAACCTCGTCATCACGGTTCCCGGCGACGACAGCGCACAGGCTCGCTCGCTCGGTCAGACCGCCCGCCTCTACATCCGGCCGGTGACCGGTTCGATCGATGTCGCCACCCGTGACGCGAGTCGGACAGCTACCCCTGAGGCGCCGGCGGCCGAAACCCCGGCCACTGATGCTCCGGCCACTGATGCTCCGGCCCCCGAGGCACCCGCCGACGGGACCCAGACTCCGCAGAATCGTCCGTTCCTGGCTCAGGACCCGACCACTCCGGAGACAACTCCGGCGCCGGAGACGACAACGCCGGCTCCCAGCGGGGACGCATCGAGTGACGGCACCGACGAAGGCGACGCAGCAGCAGCGGAAATCGCCGCAGCGCGCGCCCTCCGACAGAGCACCGATCCGACCGTGCAGCAGCAAGCAGTGGCGAACCTCGACTGCTCCGTCGCAGATCCGCTTCGTGGAAACGACGACCCCACGCTGCCGCTGGTCGCGTGCTCGCAAGACGGACTGAACATCTATCTCCTCGGTCCCTCGATCATCGATGGCCAGGAGATCGCCGACGCCTCGTCGGTCTTCAACTCACAGCAGTCGCGTCACGAGATCAGCCTCTCGTTCAAGACGACGGGCAGCAACACCTGGGCCGCGTTCACCTCAGCCAACATTGGCAAGCAGGCAGCCTTCACGCTCGACTCGAAGGTCGTCAGCGCTCCCACGATTCAAGGCGCAACGCCCGCGGGCAGCGCCACCTCGATCACCGGCAGCTTCACCGCTGACAGTGCCAAGGAATTGGCCAACACGCTCAAGTACGGTTCGCTTCCGCTGTCGTTCGCGGCCTCGGAAGCCGAGACGGTCTCGGCCACGCTCGGCCTGGCGTCACTGCAGGCGGCACTGATCGCCGGCGCGGTGGGTCTTGTGCTCGTTCTGCTGTACTGCCTGGTCTACTACCGCATGCTCGGCGTCCTGACTGCGTTGTCGCTGATTCTCTCGGGAGTCATGGTTTACGCAATCATGGTTCTGCTCGGTAGATACATCGGCTTCACACTCGACTTGGCCGGTATGGCAGGTCTGATCATCGGTATCGGTATGACCGCCGACTCGTTCGTCGTGTTCTTCGAACGCATCAAGGACGAAATGCGTGAGGGCCGTAGCTTCCGCTCGGCGGTGCCACGCGGTTGGGCGCGAGCGCGTCGGACCATTCTTTCCGGCAACGCGGTCAGCTTCATCGCCGCTGCAGTTCTGTACGTGCTGGCGGTCGGACAGGTGCGAGGCTTCGCCTTCACCTTGGGCCTGACCACCATCCTCGACGTGATTGTCGTGTTCCTCGTGACGTGGCCACTGGTCAGCATGGCGTCCCGTTCGGCGTTCTGGTCCAAGCCCAGCGTCAACGGTCTCGGCGCAGTGCAAGAGGTTGCCCGCGAACGTAAGGTTGCCGCCGCTGCGTCGGCTAAGGAGACACGAGCATGAGCGAGTCCAACAACTCCCCGGTGGGGCCTTCCAACAATTCCTCGGCCGAGTCCGCAGACGCCGCCGCCCGCTCGGAGATCACCGACTCAGGCGTCGATCAAGGCGCGATGCCCAAGCACAGCTGGCTCTCACGGCTGTACACCGGAACGGGTGCGTTCGAGGTCGTCGGCAAGCGTCGCTTCTACTACGGACTGACCGGCGCTCTGGTCGCGATCGCGCTGCTGAGCATCATCCTGCGCGGGTTCACCTTCGGTATCGATTTCGAGGGTGGATCGCGCATTCAGTTCCCGGCCGAGGGTGGAGTCGAGACGTCGGCGGTCGAAACCGTCTACTCAGACACGCTCGGATTCGAGCCGGTAACCGTGCAGACGGTCGGCTCGGGCGCCAGTGCTACCGTGCAGATTCGGTCGGAGACGCTGAACGCGACGCAGATCAACGAACTGCAGTCGGCCCTCTTCGACGAGTTCCAGCCCAAGGACAAGGACGGGAACCCGTCGGCGCAAGCCATCAGTTTCGCGGACGTGAGTGAAACCTGGGGCGGTCAGATCACCAAGAAGGCGCTGATCGCGCTGATCGTGTTCCTGGTGATCGTGAGTATCTACATCGCAGTCCGCTTCGAGAGAGACATGGCGGTAGCCGCGATCGTCGCGTTGTTCTTCGACATCATCGTCACCGCCGGCGTCTACTCGCTCGTCGGTTTCGAGGTGTCGCCCGCGACGGTGATCGGTTTGCTCACCATTCTCGGCTTCTCGCTGTACGACACGGTGGTCGTGTTCGACAAGGTCGAAGAGAACACCCGCGGTGTTCTGCACCTGACGCGCCGGACGTACGGCGAGCAGGCCAACCTCGCGGTGAATCAGACCTTGATGCGTTCGATCAACACGACCGTCATCAGTGTGCTTCCCGTGATCGCACTGATGGTGGTCGCGGTCTGGATGCTCGGCGTCGGCACACTCAAGGACCTTGCGCTCGTTCAGCTCGTCGGAATCATCGTGGGTGCGTACTCCTCGATCTTCTTCGCGACGCCGCTCCTGGTGTCGATGAAGGAACGCTGGGGACCCGTCGCCGCGCACACTCGTAAGGTGCTCGCCCGCCGGGCTACGCTGGCCGAGAAGGGTACGCAGGCGGTTGCCGTCGGCGCACCAGTTGCACGCCGTGCGTCGGTTGCTCCGCAGCCGGGTGCGCGGCCGACCGGAAAGCGAAACAAGAAGGGGCACTGAACATGCTCCCAAGAACACGCACACTGGTTCGATCGATGACGTTCGTTGCAGCCACCGCGGTGGCTGCGGGTTCGTTGGCGGCCTGCTCGGAAAGCGCCGAGCAGGTTCCGTCCATCGGATACGCCATCGACAACTCCATCACCACGTACAACGCCAACACGACAGCTGGGTCGGTGTCCGGAGCGATGGCCGCGTTCGGCCGGGTGCTTCCCGGTTTCACGTTCACCGGTCCGGCGGGGGCGCCCGTGTCGGACACCGACATCGGAACGGCGTCGGAGTTGCCCGGTGACGTGCTCACCGTCTCGTACAAGCTCAACCCGTCTTCCGTGTACTCCGACGGGATTCCGATGTCCTGCGACGATCTGGTCCTCACGTGGGCGGCGTCGAGTGGCAAGTTCACCAAAGATGTCGACGGTTCCGTGAAGCCCATGTTCGATACGGCGAACAATCTCGGTTACGCGGACATCGACCGGATCGACTGCCAGAGCGGGTCGAAGGATGCGACGGTGTTCTTCAAACCCGGGCGATCGTTCACCGATTGGCGGTCGTTGTTCGGTGCGACTGCGTTGATGCCTTCACACATCGTGACGCAGCGCACGGGTGTCAGCGACGCGGTGAGCGCGGTGAATGCCGGTGACACCGAAGCATTGTCGAAGATCGCGGACTTCTGGAACACCGGGTGGAACCTGACTCCAGGTCAGGTGGACACTTCGGTACTGCCTTCCGCCGGACCGTATCGAATCGACTCGTACAGTGCCGACGACGGTCTGGTGCTGGTCGCGAACGAGCGGTGGTGGGGTAACCAGCCGGCGACCGATCGCATCGTCGTTTGGCCACGTGGTGTGAATCTGAACGAGGATCTCGACAAGAGCTCGATCGAGGTCGTCGACGTCGCCTCCGGGTCTGCCGGCCAGCTCGGTACTCCGTCCGGTTTCGACGTCCAACAGATTCCGTCGCGGTCGATCGAGCAGTTCGTTCTCGCGACGTCGGGTTCTTTGGGCGACGAAGCCGCGCGGCGAGCGTTCGCGCATTGTGTTCCGCGGACAGCGTTGTTCGAGAAGTTCGGTCAGACGGAGAACGCGCCGCAGGCCGGTCTGGGCTCCGGCGTGGTCGATTCGCGACTGATGGCGCCGGATTCACTGGTCTACAGCGACGCCGCTGCGGTTGACGGTGATCGGTACGCCAATTCCGACGTCGAGGCTGCGAAGACCTCGTTGTCGGAAGCTGACCTCGAACAGTTGACCGTCCGAGTCGGCTACCTGGCGCCGGACCCGGTGCGGGCGCAGATCGTCTCCGAAGCAAAAGCAGCGTGCGCTCCGGCGGGAATCACGATCGAGGACGCGAGCAGCGACAGCTTCGATCCTACGAGTCTGCAGTCCGGGGGAGTCGACGCTGTGCTTTCCGGCATGGCCGGCAAAGTCGGGGCGGGCGGAACAGCGAGCATGATCGACGCGCGCGGAGCGTTGCGATCGGGCAACGGTGCAAACCTCGGCAATTATGGAAACGCGAGGATCGATCAGATCATCGATCAGCTGAACGTGGATGCGAGCACGAGTGCGCAATTGGGACTCTCGGTGGAGGCGGAGAACATCCTCTGGACTCAGGTGCCTACGATTCCACTGTTCAATCAACTACGAACTGTCGCTGTAGCTCCAGGCATGTCGGCAGTCTTGGTCAATCCGACTCGTGCCGCTAGCGGCTGGAACATGGACAGATGGGTATTACGCAGATGACCGTCTCGAATGGCGTTGCCTTGCACACGCCTGAAGAATTGATCGCAATCCACCGGGCCGCCGGAGACGCTGTTGTTCGGCTGACCCGCTGGGCAGACAACTTCCCGGGCCCTGGAGTGCGGTTCGCCGATCTGACTCCGGTGTTCGCCGACGCAGAGGGGTTCGGCGCCGTGCTCGACGCCCTTGTCGCCTGTGCCCCGGACGCCGACACGATCGCAGCCGTCGATGCCCGCGGATTCCTGCTCGGTGCCGGCGCAGCTGCGAAGATGGGCGCTGGGGTGGTGGCCGTGCGTAAGGTCGGCAAACTGCCGCCGCCGGTGCTCTCTCGCTCGTACAGCCTCGAGTACGGATCGTCGACTCTCGAGATCCCGGCGAACGGCTTCGATCTCGCCGGGCGGAATGTTCTCGTGATCGACGACGTTCTGGCTACCGGAGGGACACTCGAGGCGGCTGTACAGTTGGTTGAGTTGGGTGGAGCGAACGTCGTCGGCGTCGCAGTGGTGCTCGAGATCGAGGAATTGCGCGGTCGAGATCGCTTCTTGAAGTACCCACTGACATCCCTGGTGAAGGTCTGAGTATTAAAGTTGTCTCCTGGGGGTCGAGTTAGACCTCCAGGGCAATTACCCGATGCAGGGCGGTTGCCTCATCCAACTCGGTGGTAGGAGGTGGCGACATGACGTCGAATCTTGATCGATCACAGAACTCGGGTGCAGTGTCGCAGGAGACGGGTGCAGTTCCGTCTCCGGAGACGACACCATCGAAGTCCGCGGTGCCCGACGATTCGGGATCTGCGCAAACTACCGGCAATCGGGGTGGGCAGAACCTGGCCGTGCCCGCTTCCGCCTCTCGTAGGGTGCGCGCTCGGCTTGCTCGGCGCATCACCGGTCAGCGCAATGCCACCATCCGCCCGGTGCTCGAGCCGTTGGTCAGCCTTCACCGTGAGCTGTATCCGAAGGCCGACCTCGCGCTGCTCCAGCGTGCATACGACGTCGCCGAGGACAGACATTCGAGCCAGCGGCGCAAGTCCGGCGATCCGTACATCACGCATCCGTTGGCCGTCGCAAGCATTCTGGCCGAGTTGGGAATGGACACCACCACCCTCGTCGCGGCTCTTCTGCACGACACGGTCGAGGACACCGGTTACTCACTCGAGGAGTTGACCAAGGATTTCGGTGACGAGGTCGCTCACCTCGTCGACGGAGTCACCAAACTCGACAAGGTCGTTCTGGGCACCGCAGCCGAGGGCGAAACCATCCGCAAGATGATCATCGCGATGGCGCGGGATCCGCGCGTGCTCGTGATCAAGGTTGCGGATCGTCTGCACAACATGCGCACGATGCGATTCCTGCCGCCCGAAAAGCAGGCGCGCAAGGCACGGGAAACTCTCGAAGTCATTGCGCCACTTGCGCATCGACTCGGTATGGCTACCGTCAAATGGGAACTCGAAGACCTCTCGTTCGCGATCCTTCACCCGAAGAAGTACGACGAGATCGTTCGACTTGTTGCAGATCGCGCGCCGTCTCGTGACACCTATCTGGCCAAGGTTCGGGCCGAGATCAACTCGACGCTGTCCGCCTCACGGATCAACGCCATCGTCGAGGGCCGGCCCAAGCACTACTGGTCGATCTATCAGAAGATGATCGTAAAAGGCCGCGACTTCGACGACATCCATGATCTGGTCGGCGTCCGCATTCTGTGCGAAGAAGTGCGTGACTGTTACGCCGCGGTCGGCGTTGTCCACTCACTGTGGCAGCCGATGGCCGGTCGCTTCAAGGACTACATTGCACAGCCGCGCTATGGCGTCTACCAGTCGCTGCACACCACCGTCGTGGGACCGGAAGGCAAGCCCCTGGAGGTCCAGATCCGGACCCAGGACATGCACCGGACCGCGGAGTTCGGTATTGCCGCGCACTGGCGGTACAAGGAGACCAAGGGCAAGCACGCGGGTGACATCGCCGAGGTCGACGACATGGCGTGGATGCGTCAGCTACTCGATTGGCAACGTGAAGCGGCCGATCCGGGGGAGTTCCTCGAATCGCTGCGTTACGACCTCGCGGTCAAGGAGATCTTCGTCTTCACACCGAAGGGTGACGTCATCACGTTGCCTGCCGGATCGACTCCGGTCGATTTTGCATATGCCGTGCACACCGAGGTCGGGCACCGATGCATCGGTGCCAGGGTCAACGGCCGATTGGTCGCGCTGGAGCGAACTCTCGAGAACGGCGAAGTGGTGGAGGTCTTCACGTCGAAGGCCGCAACCGCCGGGCCGAGTCGCGATTGGCAGACGTTTGTCGTCTCCCCGCGCGCCAAGGCGAAGATCCGACAGTGGTTCGCGAAGGAACGGCGCGAGGAGGCACTCGAGTCCGGTAAGGACCAGATCGCAAAGGAGGTCCGCCGTGTGGGACTTCCGTTGCAGCGCTTGATGAATGCCGAATCGATGAGCACCATCGCGCACGAACTTCGTTATCCCGACGTCTCCGCGTTGTACACGGCTGTAGGCGAGAGTCAGGTGTCGGCGCACCACGTCGTGCAGCGCCTGGTTGCTCATCTGGGCGGCGTCGGCGCCGTCGAGGAGGAACTGGCCGAGCGTTCGACGCCGTCGACCATGCCGGTGCGCACCCGCAGCACGGGTGACTCCGGAATCCTGGTTCCCGGGGCTCCCGGCACGGTGGCAAAACTTGCGAAGTGTTGCACGCCGGTTCCGGGCGATTCGATTCTGGGCTTCGTCACGCGCGGCGGAGCAGTCAGTGTGCACCGTACCGACTGCACCAACGCCAACTCGCTCCACGATCAGTCGGAGCGAATCATCGACGTCGAATGGGCACCGTCAGCGACGTCGGTGTTCCTGGTCGCGATCCAGATCGAGGCGCTCGATCGTCATCGGTTGCTTTCCGACGTCACCAAGGCGTTGGCCGACGAGAAGGTGAACATCCTGTCCGCCTCGGTCACCACGTCCGGCGACCGAGTGGCGATCAGCAAGTTCACCTTCGAGATGGGTGACCCGAAGCACCTGGGTCATGTGCTCAACGTGGTTCGTAACGTGGAAGGTGTCTACGACGTCTACCGGGTGACTTCTGCCTCGTAAACTGCTGTGCGCCTTTATTAACCGCGGGCGGTTAATAAAGGCGCACAGGGTCAGGCGACTACTGCAGTCTCGATGGTGATCGGCGTGTTGGGTGCACCGCCGCCGGTTGCTCCCATGCCACCGTCGTCGCCGTCGGCCGCGATCTTCTCGATTGTCGCGAGGCCGGCGTCGTCGATGGTGCCGAAAACCGTGTAGTCAGGCGGCAGCATCGAATCCTCGTAGACGAGGAAAAACTGGCTGCCGTTGCTGTCAGGTACGGACGAATGAGCCATCGCCAGAGTGCCACGGGGGTAGACGACCGGCAGCGACAGCGCCGGGTCGTTCCCGGCGTATGTGGTCGTGGGGTACTCGTTTGCAAACTGGTACCCCGGTCCACCGGTGCCCTTACCCGACGGGTCGCCGCATTGGAGAATCTGCAGACCCGGCATCGTCGAGAGTCGATGGCACGGGGTGTCGTCGAAGAATTTCTGCTCGGTCAGGCTCACGATGCTGTTGACCGTGCAGGGGGCTGCTGCGCGATTCAGTTCCATCCCGATCGGGCCGGCCGTCGTCGTCAAGGCCACGGTGACGTTGCCCTCGGTGGATACGCCGGTGGAGCTCGGCGGATTGACGGTCTTTGCTGCGCCCGCCGCGCTCGGATACGAGCAGTCGACGGTTGCAGCGGACGGCGCCGGGACAGGCGGGAGTGCCTCGAACTGTGACATGTCGAGCGGCGGCATGGCAGCCGTTGTCGTCTTCACCTTGGAGGTACTGGACGGCGAATCCGAGCTACCGGAATCACTGGAACAACCAGCCAGAAGCAGCGCCGCGGCGCTTGCAGCGGCAATAACTACAGGAAAGCGCATCACAGGATTACGTCGCATCAGTCGAGCCTTACTGTCTTGATGTCGGTGGTCAGATTCGGCTTGCCGTCACCCTCTGGAGTCGATCCGCCGGCCGCGACCTTGTCCAAAGTGGCGAGACCGGTCTCGTCGATCGTGCCGAAAACCGTGTACTGCGGCGGAAGTTGCGAGTCGCCGTAGACGAGGAAGAACTGACTGCCGTTGCTACCGGGTGCCCCGGTGTTGGCCATCGCAACCGTGCCGCGCGCGTAGGTGACGGGCTCTTGCGCCGCCGGGTCGGTGGTGGCGTACGCCGTGGTGGGGAACTCGTTGTCGAATCCGTATCCCGGGCCGCCGGAGCCAGTGCCGGAGGGATCACCGCACTGCAGAACCTGGAGCGACGGGCTCGTTGTCATGCGGTGGCATGTGGTGTCGTTGAAGTAGTCCTGCTGCGCCAAACTCACGAAGCTGTTGACCGTGCACGGAGACTTCGTTCCGTCGAGCGTGAGCCCGATGTTCCCCTGTGACGTCTCGACGCTGATGCTCGGTGTCGCGTCCGGGGCGGTGGTGGGAATCCCGTCGGTACGAGGCGGGTTGTTGGCCTTGGACGCGGTAGCACTGTCCGCCGGGTAAGAGCAGGAAACCGTGTCGGCCAGTGGCGTCGACAGACCGGCCGGCATCGCACCCGCAGTTTGCGGCGTGAGGCTCGAGTCGTCGGCTGCAGTGTTGGTGGTGTTCGCGTCGTCGTCGCTGCGGTTGCTGAACCAGATGAGGCCGCCGACGACACCGACTACGACAACAACGCCGAGTGCAGTTCCGGCTATCGTCATCTGCTTGCGCTTGCGGGCACGTTCTGCGCGACGTTCGAGCTGACGCTCGAGCTTGCGTTTCGCCGCCTCGCGGCGTTGCTCGTTACTCGGCACTGCTGTAGTCCTCCGTATCGCGGGTGGATCGTGGTCGGCCGGCCGAGCGACACCCTGGGGTCGGCTTCGGCAAGCGGCTCTACTCGTCGTCAGAGTCTCCCATTGCAACCTGAGAACTTACTGGCGGGGCAGCAGCTTAGGCTGTAACCGACACCGTGTTGTTCGTTTCCGCCTTTCGAAGAGGAGTTGCCCCCGTGCTCGTCACTGGTTTTCCGGCCGGGATGTTCCAAACCAACTGCTACATACTCGCCCAGGTCGACGCGTGCGAATGCGTAGTCGTCGACCCGGGACAGGATGCGGCCGAGCCGCTCTTCGAATATCTCGACTCGAAGGACATGACGGTCAACGCGGTCCTCCTGACACACGGTCATCTCGATCACGTGTGGTCGGCCCGCGAGGTCTGTGAGCGATATTCCGTACCCGCGTACATCCATCCCGAGGATCGCTACATGCTCAGCGATCCGGCACGGGGGATAGGCCCGACGATGAAGGAATTCATTCAAGGCATGACGTTCGTGGAGCCGGACGAGGTGATCGAACTGGCCGACGGCGACAAGATCACCGAGGCCGGAATGACGTTCGTCGTCGACCACACGCCCGGGCACACACAGGGATCCGTGGTGTTCCGAACCCAGGCGAACACCGAGGACGGACCCGTGGACTTGGCGTTCACCGGTGACACCCTGTTCCAGGGTTCCATCGGGCGCAGCGACCTGCCCGGCGGAAATCACGAGCAGTTGCTCGCCTCGATCGCCCGCAAGCTACTGGGACTCGGTGACGAGACAGTGCTCCTGCCCGGGCACGGCGGCAACAGTTCGATCGGCGCCGAGCGAAGCTCGAACCCGTTTCTCGTTGGACTCAGCGCACAAGAATAAGGAAAAGTACCTCTCGTGAGTAAAGTCAGCACCTTTTCTGCACCCAAAGGCATTCCGGACTACGTTCCGCCGCAGTCAGCCGAATTCGTCGCCGTTCGTGACGGTTTGACGCGCGCCGCCAGGTTGGCCGGGTACGGCCACATCGAGTTGCCGATATTCGAAGACACCGGCCTGTTCGCGCGCGGCGTCGGCGAGTCCACCGACGTCGTCAGCAAGGAGATGTACACGTTCGCCGACCGTGGCGATCGTTCGGTGACGTTGCGTCCCGAGGGAACTGCCGGCGTCATGCGTGCCGTCATCGAGCACAGCCTCGACCGTGGACAGTTGCCGGTAAAGGTCAGCTACGCGGGCCCGTTCTTCCGCTACGAGCGCCCGCAGGCCGGTCGCTACCGTCAGTTGCAGCAGGTCGGCGTCGAGGCCATCGGGATCGACGACCCCGCACTCGACGCTGAGGTCATCGCGATCGCCGACGCCGGATTCCGGTCGTTGGGGCTCGACGGCTTCCGCCTCGAAATCACCTCTCTGGGCGACGACACCTGCCGACCGCAGTACCGCGAACTGCTGCAGGAGTTTCTCTTTGCACTCCCGCTCGACGAAGACACGCGTCGACGCGCCGAGATCAACCCGCTTCGGGTGCTCGACGACAAGCGCCCAGATGTACGCGAGATGACAGCCGGCGCACCGCTCATGCTCGATCACCTGTCGGAGAGTTGCAAGGCTCACTTCGACGAGGTGCTCGCGCACCTCGACGCCTTGGGCGTTCCCTATGTCGTCAACCCGCGCATGGTTCGCGGCCTCGATTACTACACCAAGACGACCTTCGAATTCGTGCACGACGGACTGGGCGCGCAGTCCGGAATCGGCGGCGGTGGTCGTTACGACGGTCTGATGGAACAACTGGGCGGACAGCCGCTCTCGGGGATCGGGTTCGGGATCGGCGTCGACCGCACGGTTCTGGCTCTCGAAGCCGAGGGAAAGTCGGTCGCACCACCGGCACGTGTCGATGTCTTCTGTGTGCCAATGGGCGCCGAGGCGAAGGCGGCGCTGGTCAAGATCGCGCATCAATTGCGTGCCAACGGAATTCGTGTCGATCTGGCGTACGGAAATCGGGGCGTGAAGGGCTCGATGAAAGCAGCTGATCGATCGGGTGCCGCAATCGCATTGGTTCTCGGCGAGCGTGAGCTCGAAGAGGGCGTCGTCGTTGTCAAACAGTTGGCAACAGGTGAGCAGGAGACAGTGGCGCTCGACCAGGTTGTCGACAAGCTCGGGGATCTCGTTGAGCACTGAGGCCGAACCGGTTTCGCTCGATCTGGTTCCCGTGGCGTTGATCGCGCCGCGGCTGAAGAAGTTCGCCGTTGTTGTCGTGGTGTTCGGTGTGGTCGTCGGGTTGATCGTCAGTGTGTTCTCGACGGCGACCGTTGGAGTGATCGTCGGTGCCGTCATCGCGGTGCCGACGTCACTGGCGATCCTGATGACGCTACGCCGACATATCACGTTGTACGGCAACAGAGTTCGTGCGCAAGCTGGTTTTCGAACCAACGACGTCGACGTGGCCGAGGTTCTCACGGCGGCGTTGACGGTGCGATCCGGCCGGATCAGCGAGGTCAGCCTGACACTCGGCGACGGACGGTCCACCGTGCGGATACCGCTCGCGCTGTACACGGCAGGAGGCGGGCGCGAGTTGGAGATCCTTGCACTCCGCAAGCTCGCCGACGCCCTCGCTGCCAGCGAGTTGGTGCCGGCTGCCGCGTTGTCCTCGGTGCTGATCGAACAGTTGCGTGCCGAAGCCCGCGGCGCCGGACTGGCCGAGCGTCCACTGTACCGCGCCGTCGAACTCGTGACGGCGGAGGGACGAGTGCCGAGAACCACACTGACAGACCACGAAGTGGCCGGATTACTCGACTAGCGTGGAAACCGTTCTTACAGCGTTGTAGAACGGACAGTCGTGAAAACGGCAGGTGAGGAGTCGGCAATGAGTATTGCGCCCGTAACCGTCACGGTAACTGGAGCGTCGGGTCAGATCGCATACGGAATGCTTTTCCGCATTGCTGCGGGGGAGATGCTCGGCGCGGACGTCCCGATCAAACTTCGACTGCTCGAGATTCCTGCCGCTGTGTCCGCTGCCGAAGGCGTTGCGATGGAACTCGAAGACGGCGCCTTTCCCTTGCTGAGTTCCATCGACATCACCGACGATCCAGATGTCGCCTTCTTGGGCGCCAACGTCGGGATGCTGGTCGGTGCACGTCCGCGGAGCAAGGGGATGGAGCGCGCCGACTTGCTGAGCGCGAACGGCGCGATTTTCACAGCGCACGGCAAGGCGATCAACAACAACGCAGCCTCGGACGTCAAGGTGCTGGTCGTCGGAAACCCGGCCAACACCAACGCTCTCATCGCGATGAACAACGCGCCGGATGTACCCGATACTCGGTTCAGTGCGCTGACGCGTCTCGACCACAACCGAGCGATTGCGCAGGTGGTGAAGAAGACCGGCGTTCGTGCATCGTCGGTGCGCAAGGTTTCCGTCTGGGGAAACCATTCGGCGACGCAGTACCCGGACCTGTCCCACGCGACCGTCGCGGGTAATCCTGCGCTCGCGGTGATCAACGACCGCGACTGGGTGGAGAACGATTTCATCCCGACTGTGCAGGTACGAGGCACCGCCATCATCGCTGCGCGTGGATCGTCCTCTGCGGCAAGTGCGGCTAGTGCGTCGATAGACCACGTCCGTGACTGGGTGATCGGGACGGCCGAGGACGACTGGGTATCCATGGCCGTGTGTTCGGACGGTTCCTACGGCGTGCCCGAAGGGTTGATCTCCTCCTTCCCGGTGACCTGTGCCGATGGTGAATTCACTATCGTTCCGGACCTCGCGATCGACGATTTCTCACGCGAACGGATCGACCTGTCCGTCAGCGAATTGGAGCAGGAGCGTGCGTCGGTTCGGGAGCTGGGCTTCGTCTGAACTGAGCTTTGTCTGGGATTGTCATGCCGCCCCGCCCGGGAGACCCGATCAGAGATCTCGGTACAGGTACTGATCGGGATCCTCGGCGCCGAGCACGGGCGGGGATACCATCGGTAAATCGTCGACCATCGAATTTTCGTCGCCGGCATTGACGAGATACCCCGCAGTGGTGCGTGACGACTCGTCCCGCGATCCGCGAGGTCCGCCGCCTATCATGCCCCCGGGCGTCATACCGCCGCCGCTGACCGCCGAAGATGTTGCACCCAGGGCGGGCGTTGCTACCGGAACCGGTTGAACTGCAGCAACTCCCACTGCGCCTCTCATAGTTCCACCGCTCGCGCCGTTCCCGCCCACCCACGCTCCACCGGAGTTCGCTGTCGTACCGGGTGACTGCGATCCGCCAGCTGCGAGTGACGTCGACGAATTGCCCGCGCCCCACAGCTTGTCGACGCCGGTCGCGAGTCCGGCGCCTGCCTGCGCTGCCGAGGTCCGAACTGCGTCGGTGCCTGACTGCGTGGAGTCCGGGTGGGTGGAGTACGCATCACCGGCATCGGTTGATGCAGAAAGAGGTTGGGCGATCTGACGGGCGGCGTTGTTGATTGCCTCCGGAGTGACCAGGTTGGAGAGTGCCTCACTGGTCGGTGGAGTCGGAACGGGGATCGACCCGGCAAGGGCGTTCATGGCAGCGGTGTGCCCGAGCATCTCCCCACGAGTCCGAGTCACCGCCGCGACGGCTGCCTGCATGTGTTCAGCTGCGGAGGCAAGCAACATCGCCTGCCCGGGTGGTGTCCACACGATCGGTGCAGCAGCCGCAACCGTGGCGGCGAAGGACTGCGCGATCGCCGCGAGATTTGCATTGCCTCGCTGCACCGATTCCGCGGCGGCAGCAGTGGTTTTCGATATCGCGGTTCCGCGTTCGCTCAATTCTGCACCGCTTTTCTGTGCGGATCGCGACAGTTCGGTCGCGGCGTCACGGCCGGTGCTGTGCCAGGTCTGCCCCACCTGGGCGACTGCGCTGTTGGACAGTCCCATGGCTTGGTCGATCAGCGTGGACGCCTGGCTGAAGATGCCGACGGGATCGATGCCGGCAAAAGCGCCTGTGCCGAGACTCTTCCCGAGTTCGATCAACGGCGCGAATAGATCCTCGATTCCGGGGAGCGCCGGAACCGGTACGCCGGCGAGCATCGAGTCGACCGCGTTGTTCGGCAGTGCCGGGACTGGACTACCACCTTGAAGGAGTTCGAGGACCGTCGTCGAGTCGTCTTCGGTGTCCATGCGATCGGTGTTCACGCGGTCATGTCCGTCGATCCAGCCACGCCGGTTAAATCTGACGCGATTGCATGATCTGTCGTGTCATAGGCCTGCGCGGCTGCAACGGCAATTGCGGCATTGCCGGCGTAGAACGTGGCGAGTGCTGCAACATCTTTGGTGTGTGTGGCCTGAGCGCGCGCGAATGCGTCGAGAAATTCGATCCCGACGGGGCCCACGGCCGGTGCGACTGCCGCGATGTTGGCTCCCAGATCGACGACGGCGGCCTGCGCGATGTGTCCTGCCGCTTCGGCCGACGTCGAGCCGTACTTACGGATGTCGTCAGTGACGACAGTCAATTCGCTCATCATTACCCCCCCAGTTGGTAAGCGTCGTGAGAACTGTATCGGACCACAGTCCGCCCTTGCACGGAGAGAACACGACTTCCCCAGCGGTTCCGGACAACCTGGACGAAGTGGCAGAGATTACATTCGGATCCGGTGTTGGTATTGCGGGCGCGATCGATTTGGCACACTCGAACCATGCGAACCGCTTCGGACGTCATCCTCCGACTCACGTCCGATCCAGCTCGTTCTGGACTGGTGATGGATTTCGACGGTGTGCTTGCACCCATCGTCGATGATCCGTCGGCGAGTGCACTCCTGCCCGGCGCCGAGGACGTGCTCGCGACTCTGACGAAGCATCTCGGTGTAGTCGGCCTGCTTTCGGGGCGGCCGGTGTCGTTTCTGCGAGAACGGCTGAGTCTGGATTCGGTTGTACTCATGGGTTCCTACGGTGTCGAGACCTGGACGGAGAACGGAATCGACGTGCTTCCGGCTGTCGCGGCGTTCAGTGATGCCGTTGCTGAAGCAGAAGCCGAACTGCGCCGCTTGTTCGATTCTCAGGCAGTTCCTGGTATCCATGTCGAGAGCAAAGGCCTTGCGGTGGCCGTGCATTGGCGTCGGGCTGCAGATCGAGCGGCCGCGCAGCGCCTGGTAGAAGCAGCGACAACTGAAATCGCGAGCCGGACCGGGTTGCATCGTGAGCCCGGCAAGCTGGTCGAAGAATTGCGTCCACCCGTCAGGGAGAACAAGGGGACAGGTCTTCTTCGTGCGATCGAGGCCGCGGGAGTCGACGTCGTCGCGTACGCAGGTGACGACCGCGGAGATCTACCAGCATTTGCTGCGGCCATCGCGTCCGGGGGAGAAGCGCTGGTGGTCAAGGGCGATGACATTGCACCAGAAGTTGCCGCAGTCGACGGCGTCCAGTTCGACGGCCCGCAGGCATTCCTGGATTGGATGAAGGATCTTGCCGCGCAACTGGAACGCTGACGCGTAAGGTCAGTCTGCCAAGAACTCGACCGGCGCCAGGTTGACTTCTTCCGTGTTGTCCGGTGTGCATTGATGTCCGACGCCGGTGATCACTACCCGCCGGGTGAGGTCGGGTAGTCGGTCACTCAGTGCGTTGTAGATTCGATCGAGTTGCGCGGCATGTCGACCTCTCTCCGCATCAGCATCGTCTTCTTGCAAGGTGCCGCGTCTACGGGACAGAGCGACGCGAATCCGCGTGTGTTCAGATCCAGCGATGTTCGCCGCCCGGCTGCCAGCATGCAGTCGGCAACGTATCTGCGGGTTCTGTCAACGCAAAACTGGCCGCACCGGAAGGGCTCCGGTGCGGTCAGTTTTGGTCGTGGTCAGTTTGTGTCTCGGTCAGGCGTCGCGCTTGTTGACGACGGCGATGCTGATTCCGAATATCACGAGCACAAATGCTGCGAAGTAGAACAGGCTTCCCCAAGGGCCCCAATGGAAATTGATGCTCGAACCCGAAGAGAGGAAGTGGTCGGCGTTGGCGAACGGGAGGAACGGTGAGACGTTTCTGCCGAAGGATCCGAACATCCCGAACAGGCTCTCGATGAGCAGTGGCCACAGCAGCAGTAGTGCAATGGCGCCGGCGGACTGACGAAGGAGTGCTCCGACGGCAATAGCAAGGGCGACGCAGAGGAACGCGAAGATCGGTACGCCGTAAACGGCGCGCCAGGCATCGGCGTTGTCCAGTGCCAGATTGGTGGAACCTTCAGATCCTGCAGCAGCTTTGGTGACGAATACCGCGCCGAGCATGAGAACGAAGGACAGCACCGCGCCGAAAGCCCCGATCAGGCCGGCTTTGGCGATCAGAACCGAAGCCCGACTCGGGATGGCCTGGAAGGTAGTACGGATGATGCCGAAGCGGTACTCGCTGGTGATCGCGAGCGCCGCCATGATCATCAGGACCATGACGCCGAATCCGGATACTCCTAGCCCCGCGTCGTTGAACGTGGGGAGGAATTTCTCGAAATCAGGAGTTCCTGATTCGGCTTCATCGTTGTACGCCTGAATGCTCGAACTCGACGAACGCCCGATCATCCAGGCGACGCCCAACCCTAGGACGATGATGGTGATCGTGCACCACAGCGGCGACTTGGTCGTGGTGATCTTGATACGTTCAGCACTGATAACAGCCATTACAGTGCACCTCCCATAGCCTGCTGTGTGTTTGCCTGCTGTGCATTTACATGGTGGGCTCCGGCACCCGGATCGATACCGGACGCGTGGTACTGGACATCGTCTCCGGTCAACTTCATGAACGCATCCTCGAGCGATCCCTACTGGGACGCCAACTCGTACAACACGATTCCCTGCGAACCCGCCAAACCGCCGATCACATCAGTGGTCGAATCCACCACCACCAACACCGGCTCCGATCCTGAATGCTCCTCGCGGACAGTCAGTCCGTGGGCAGTCAATGCGGCATGGAGAGCGTCCAATTGTGGGCTGCGCACGCGCACCGTCGACTCCGACGAACGATCCACGAACTCCGCCACCGTCGAATCCGAAATCAACCGACCCCG